>JAQYDN010000009.1 GCA_028724185.1 Bacillota bacterium | reverse complement strand
ATCAAAATCCCTAAGAGAATGAAGCCGACGCGTTTTAAATTGACTTGTATGCGCTGACTTTTATCGATGTACTGATTGCCTATATTGATGAGATAGTAGACGCTCAGACCGATCAGGAGAATGAGTAACAGGCCGCGAATAACCACCAGAAAATTCGGCGTCACGACGTCGAGAAATGATCCTGTTTGGCCCATGCTCTACCTCATATCCGCGAGCGACATGGAGTCGAGTACATCGTCAACTTGCTCTTGAATACGATTTAAAATAGACTTCGCCGAGCAAGTTCCTCCCCGTTCGCAATTTTCTTCCTCTTCCGTATTGCAACAAGAGAAAGTCATCTCGCCTTCCAATGCAGAAATGACGTCGCCGATGGTAATCTCTTCCGGCGGCGCCGCTAAGACATAGCCGCCCTGAGCACCGCGAATGCTCTTTACGAGATTCCTTTTCTTTAACCGTGAAAACAATTGTTCCAAGTAGGCGACGCTTAAACCTTCGGTTTCCGCGATGTAATTGACCGAAAGCGGTCCCTCGCCGTAATTTTCGGCCAAGTGATACATCGCCATAAGACCGTATCGGCCTCTCGTCGACAACTTCATGTCTTCACCTCCTTAATTCCGAGTAATCTTCTATGAATAAGATACTCTAAAGAAAGTCTGCTGTCAATTATTTGATCACGACGTTTAAGATCTTGCCGGGGACGTAGATTTCTTTCACGACATTTTTCCCATCGATTTGTCGCTCGAAATCCTCGTGTTCGTGCATGGCACGAATGGCTTCGTCTCGAGAGGCGTCTCGCGGAATGACGACTTTAAAGCGCACCTTGCCGTTAAATTGAACCGGAAGTTCCACGACGTCTTCGACCGTCTTCTCTTCGTCGTAGTCAGGCCAGGTTTGCTCGTTCAGATAGCCGCCGAGATCGCACATTTCCCAAAGCTCCTCGGTGATATGCGGCGCGACGGGATTTAAGAGGATCAAGAAAGATTTAAATTCCGCCTTGTTGACGCCCACTTTTTGAAAGTGGTTGACCGCCGTCATAAGCTGCGCGATCGCCGTATTCGCCTTCAAGTGCTCGTAGTCGTAGCTGACTTTTTTAATCGTTTGATGCATGAGAATTTCGGATTCTTCGCGGTAGTTGTCGCCGTCTTTCAGATTTTCCGCTAAATTCCATACGCGCTCCAAAAACCGCCTACAGCCCTTGACGCCGTTGTCGGACCACGGCGCCGATTTTTCAAAGTCGCCGATAAACATTTCATAGGTCCTGAGCGTGTCGGCTCCGTACTGATCGACGATGTCGTCGGGGTTGATGACGTTTCCGCGACTCTTGCTCATCTTCGCGCCGTTTTCGCCGAGAATCATCCCGTGGCTCGTACGCTTTTGATAGGGTTCGTCGGTGTTGACGACGCCGATGTCGTAGAGGAATTTATGCCAAAAACGGGAATACAACAGGTGCAATGTCGTGTGTTCCATGCCGCCGTTGTACCAATCGACGGGCATAAAGTACTCGAGCGCTTCCTTCGATGCGAGTGCCTCGTCGTTGTCGGGATCGATATAGCGCAGATAATACCAGCTACTTCCCGCCCACTGAGGCATCGTATCGGTCTCGCGCTTTGCGGGCCTTCCACATTCGGGACAAGTCGTGTTGACCCAATCCTCGACGTTTGAAAGCGGACTCTTGCCGTCGTCGGTCGGCTCGTAATTTTCGACGTCGGGGAGTTCCAACGGAAGTTCCTCTTCGGGAACGGGAACCCAACCGCAGTGATCACAATGGACCAAGGGAATCGGCTCGCCCCAGTAGCGCTGTCTCGAGAAGACCCAATCTCTCAACTTATAATTCGTCTTCTCATGGCCCAGCCCTCTTTCGCCGAGCCACTCGATCATCGTCTTGGTCGCCTCCTGAACGGACATGCCGTTTAAGAAGTCGGAGTTGATCATCGTGCCGGTCGCCACGTCGGTGTAGGCCTCTTTTTCGACGTCGCCGCCTTCAATGACGGGAACGATCGGGAGGTCGAACTTCTTCGCGAATTCCCAGTCCCGCTGGTCGTGTCCCGGTACGGACATAATCGCGCCGGTGCCGTAACTCATTAAGACGTAGTCCGAAATCCAGATCGGTATCTCCTCGCCGGTCGCCGGGTTGATTCCCTTCAGACCCTTTAACTCGACGCCCGTCTTTTCTTTCAAAAGTTCTGCGCGTTCAAAGTCGGACTTCTTCTCGACCTCTTTTAAGTAGGCGTCGACTTCGTCCATGTTTCGGATACTGTCGCGATAGCCTTCTACGACGGGGTGTTCGGGGGCGAGGACCATATACGTCGCGCCGAAGAGGGTGTCGGGGCGAGTCGTAAAGACGTGCAAAACCGTCTCGGTATCTTTAACTTTAAAGTCGATTTCCGCACCCACGCTCTTACCGATCCAGTTTCGCTGTTGGATCTTGACCGGTTCGATAAAGTCCACGTGGTTGAGTCCTTCGAGCAGGCGCTCGGCATACTTCGTAATGCGGAGCATCCATTGGCTGCGTCTGCGGTGTTGAACGTCGCTTCCGCAGCGTTCGCACTTTCCCCCGACGACCTCTTCGTTCGCGAGGCCTATTTTACAGGACGGACACCAGTTGATGGGCATCTCCTCTTTATAAGCGAGGCCGTGTTTAAACATTTGAAGGAAAATCCACTGCGTCCACTTATAATACTTCGGGTCGGTCGTGTTGATCTCGCGGCTCCAATCGAAACTGAAGCCCAAGCTCTTTAATTGCTTTTTAAAATTCGCGATATTTCTCTCGGTGACGATGCGGGGGTGAATTTTATTTTTGATCGCGTAGTTTTCAGTCGGCAGGCCGAAAGCGTCCCAACCCATCGCAAAGATAACATTCTCGCCCTCGTAGCGACGCTTTCTCGCCACGATGTCGAGCGCGGTGTACGGCCTCGGGTGGCCGACGTGCAAGCCTTGGCCGGACGGATACGGAAATTCGACGAGGGGATAGAATTTTTTCTTATCCGGCTCGATCACCGTCTTGTACGTCTCGTGCTCATCCCAAAAGTCTTGCCATTTTTTTTCAATCTGTTTCGGATCGTATGCTTTCATAAGACTACCTTTCTAAAATTCTGCGTTTCCGACCGTTCTCGGGAACGGGATGACGTCGCGAATATTTTTCATTCCGGTGATGTACATGACGGCGCGTTCAAATCCCAATCCGTAGCCGGAGTGGACAATGCTGCCGTAGCGACGTAAATCCAGATACCATTCGTAGTCTTCAGCGCTGAGGTTAAATTCCTTCATTTTTTCGACGAGGACATCCATCCGTTCCTCTCTCTGGGAGCCGCCGATAATCTCGCCAATTCCCGGGACCAGGAGATCCATCGCCGCGACGGTCTTCTTATCGTCGTTTTCCCGCATATAAAAGGCCTTAATTTCCTTCGGATAATCTCTAATGAAGACGGGCTTTTTATACACTTCTTCGGTAATGTAGCGCTCGTGTTCGGTTTGCAGATCGATCCCCCACGATACCGGATATTTAAATGCGTGGCCGCTCTTTTCCAAGATGTCGATGGCTTCGGTGTAGGTGATGCGCACAAATTCCGATTCGACGACGTTCTTTAGGCGGTCGATCAATCCCTTGTCGATAAAGGAGTTGAAGAATTCCATCTCTCTGGGCGCGTGTTCGAAGACGTAGCGAATAATGTATTTAAGCATCGCCTCCGCCACGTCCATATTCGTCTCGATGTCGGCGAAGGCCATTTCGGGTTCGATCATCCAAAACTCGGCGGCGTGGCGTTGTGTATTGGAGTTTTCCGCGCGGAACGTCGGGCCGAACGTGTAGACATTTCTAAAGGCGGTTGCAAAGGCTTCGGCCTGCAGTTGACCGCTTACCGTTAAATTCGTGTGTTTTCCGAAGAAGTCTTCGCTAAAATCGACTTTTCCGTCTTTTTTCGGCAGATCGTTCAAATCGAGCGTCGTAACTTGAAACATTTCACCCGCACCTTCCGCGTCGGAGGAGGTAATAATGGGCGTATGAACGTAGATAAAATTGCGTTGTTGGAAAAATTCGTGAACCGCAAAGGCGATTAAGCTTCTTACGCGAAAGACGGCTTGAAATGTATTCGTCCTCGGGCGAAGATGTGCCTTCGTGCGCAGATATTCAAATGTATGTCGCTTCTTTTGGAGCGGGTAGTCGGCCTCCGCCAGGTGAAGTGCCTCGATCTTATTTGCGTGAATCTCGATGGGCTGTTTGGCACCCGGGCTTTCGACGAGTTCGCCTTCGACGCGAATCGAACTGTAAATGGGGAACTTGGAAATTTCTTTAAAATTGTCGAGATTGCTCTCGTAGACGACTTGAATGCCGTCGAAACCGCTACCGTCGGTCAATTGAATGAAACCGAAGTTCTTCGAATCTCTCGACGTCTTAATCCAACCGTCGAGGGTTAGAGTCTCACCTAAATGATCTTTATAATCTTCTAATACTTCACGAATTTCCACTTTCTTCCTCCTACTTTAACTGGTTTAAATAACGCGCGATCGTCTCTTCATAGCCTCGATCGGACGGTTCATAATATGTCTTTTCTTCCATGTCGGTCGGAAGATAACGCTGCTCGACGTAAGCTCCCTCGTAGTTGTGGGGATACAGGTACCCGGCGTGTTCTTCCATCGGCTGATGCTGATCCTTGAGGTAGGCGGGAATTTTTCTCCCTATCCCTCGCTTCACATCGGCCTGCGCGCGATTGAGCGCCATATAACTTCGGTTGCTCTTCGGCGCCGAGGCGAGGTAGGTCGCCACCTGTGCCAAGGTAATGCGCCCTTCGGGCATGCCGATGACGCGCAACGCCTGAAAGCCGCTCACGGCGAGCGGCAGAGCGTGGGGATCGGCGTTTCCGATATCCTCCGAGGCCGATATAATCATGCGCCTGGCGATGTATTCCGCTTCCTCTCCCGCATCGAGCATGCGCGCCAAATAATAGACCGCCGCGTCGGGATCGGACCCTCGAATCGACTTGATAAATGCGGAGATGGTGTCGTAGTGATTATTCCCGTCGCGATCGTATTGCGTCTGAGCGCGCAGCGACGAATCCTCGAGATCTTTCGTCGTGATGTGGACGGTGCCGTCCTCGGCGCGCGGCGTGCTGAGCACGCATATCTCCAATAAATTGAGAGCGTAGCGTCCGTCACCCGAAGCCATGTCGATCAAATTTTCGAAGGCGTGCCCTTCGAACTCGACGGTCTCCTTGCCATAGCCCCTCTCCTCATCGCGGAGCGCGCGCGTAAGCAGCTCTTTGATATTCGCGTCGTTCAGCGGGTACAGCTGGACCACCTGCAGACGGGAAAGCAAGGCCGAATTGACGTAAAAATAGGGGTTTTCCGTCGTCGCACCCATAAGTATAATCTTGCCTTTTTCTACAAAGGGCAAGAGCACGTCCTGTTGCGACTTATTGAACCGATGAATCTCGTCTAAAAACAACACCGTCTCAACGCCGCGCCCGCCCAGGCGATCCTCGGCGTCCGAAAGAACGCCCCGTAATTCTTTGACATTGCTCGTCACCGCACTTAAGCTGACGAAGGCGCGGTTCGAACTCTTCGCGAGAAGCTCCGCAAGCGTCGTCTTCCCGATCCCGGGCGGCCCGTAAAACAAAAGAGACGGCAAAAATCCCGAGCGCAGGATGCGGTCGATATACTTTCCCTTCGCCGTAATATGTTCCTGTCCTACGTACTCGTCGAGCGTTCTCGGACGCATGCGCTGCGCGAGAGGCGCCATATCGCGCAGGTGATTGTTCATTTGGTATTCAAATAAATCCATGCTCATTCACCGCTCAATGTTTTTGCTTTTGCAGTGCTTCCAACTCGCTCATAAAGCTGTCGATGTCTTGAAAGCGTCGATAGACCGATGCAAAACGCACGTAGGCAACTTCGTCCAAGTCTTTTAAGCGATCCAGGATCATCTCGCCTATCTCCTCGCTCGTGATCTGTTTGACCATCTTACTCTGCAGCGTCGCCTCGATGTCGTCGGCGACAGCTTCCATCGCCTCGAGCGACACCGGTCTCTTCTCACACGACTTGATCAGGCCGTTCAGAATTTTGTTGCGGTCGAATACCTCGATCCCGCCACCCTTCTTTTTGACCGTCATCGGCACCACTTCGACCTGTTCGTAAGTCGTAAAGCGCCTGCCGCAAGCCGTACATTCTCTCCTGCGTCTGATCGACGTGCCTTCTTCCGCCGGGCGAGAATCGACGACTTTGGAATCTCCGTGTTGACAATAGGGACAACGCATGATTCGCCTCCTAAAATAAAAGACGTATCCCGCAGGATACGTCAAAACTTCCTTATCTCATTCTGCGGAGAAAATCCGGAATATTCAACTCGTCATCTTTCTTGCCGGATCCGTTCCCGGTTTCTTTCGAGTCGTCCTTCGACGCCGCGAAATCTTTCACCTGTTTTTTCGGCTTGTCGTCGTCATCTTGATCGAATTCGGTCGCGATGACGGTGATCTTTACTTGATCCTTAAGCGATTCGTCGATACCCGCGCCGAAGATGATGTTCGCCTCTTCGTCGACGGTCGAGCGAATGAGATCGGCCGCTTCGTTCATTTCGAACATGCCGAGGTCGTTTCCGGCGGTGATGTTTAAAAGCACCGACTTCGCGCCTTGAATCGACGTCTCGAGGAGCGGACTTTGGACGGCGTTCTTCGCAGCTTCCGTCGCTCTGTCGTCGCCGGATGCGTAGCCGATACCCATGTGAGCGATGCCCTTGTCGTGCATAACGGTCTTGACGTCTGCGAAGTCCAGGTTGATGACATTCGGTACACTGATCAGTTCCGAAATACCTTGGATACCTTGTTTTAAGATCTCATCGGCCATAATGAACGCTTCCGAGAACGTGGTCTTTTTATCCGAGATATTAAAGAGTCTGTCGTTGGGGATAATTACCAATGTATCGACTTTACCCTTGAGCGCGTCGATCCCCTTTGCCGCTTGTTTCGCGCGGCGAGCGCCTTCAAACGAGAACGGTTTCGTCACGACGCCGACGGTCAATGCGCCCAAGTCCTTTGCGACATCGGCGATAATCGGCGCGGCACCGGTTCCGGTTCCGCCGCCCATGCCGGCCGTGATAAACACCATGTCCGCGCCTTCCAAAGCTTCTCGAATTTCATCGAGGCTTTCTTCCGCGGATTGCTCGCCGATATCCGGATTGGCTCCGGCGCCCAAGCCCTTAGTTACTTTTTCGCCGATTTGAATCTTCGTTTCGGCCAACGAATTTTTAAGAGCTTGTCTGTCCGTATTAATCGCGAGGAATTCGACACCCCGGACGCCGGCGTTAATCATGCGGTTTACCGCGTTATTTCCGCCGCCGCCGACACCTGCTACCTTTATTTTTGCAAATTCTTCATGATCCATATCAAAATCCAACATATAAATTCCTCCTAGTCGCGCACATATGGCCACTGAAATCAAATCAATTGATTATATTTTATAGAGAAAATCAGTACAAGTCAAGAAATAGCAATCAGTTCGACGCCGTCTCTCCCGCCGACTCCTTCGATTGATTCTCTTCATCTTGCGGCGACACCTCCGACACATCCTCCGACGGGCGCTTCTCCTGTTTTTCCTCCGGAGATTTCCGGTCGTTCGAAGACTTTTCAAGCGATTCTTCTTCCCGAATATCTCCGGACGTCGCCTCGTTCGAGGTATCCTCCTCTTCGTCATCGATCGAAGACGGTCTTACCGCGATGGGATGGTCGCCCTGATCTAAGAAGATCTCGCGGTAGTCCTCGTTCTTCAACTTCATCTCTTTGCGAATTTCCTCCAATTGCTTCACTTTATACTCCGCATCGTTAAGACTCCGAATGTGGACGATCGTCCCGTCCGAGAAGGAAAGCTTCACGCCCTGATCCAAGATGGAGAGTGTGTTCATGTCCTCTTTCAATTCGGATTTAAAGAGCGTTTCGATCATATGTGTCTTCTTCTCGTTATCCGTCTCGTGGAAGGCGACTTGCCCCGGCCGCACGCCCTCAGTCGGGATCCCCGTAATTTTTACCAGGTTCGTGTGGTAGGAACGCGTCTTTTCGAGTGCGCGAAAATCTTCATTCACCAAAATATAGCCGTCGCCGCTATAGATTTGAGCCGCCGGCTTCTCCTCTTCGATCGTAATCTTCAAGGTGTGCGGAAACGACAGGCCGAGATCGGCCCGCTTGACATACGGCAGCTGTTCCAGGCGATTGGCGAGGCTCTTTTTATCCATCCTCAGATAACTCTTATTCAAATATCCTTCCGCGATTTGGCGCACCTCCGTCTTCGAAACGGTCTTGGTGCCTGTAATGGCGACATCGGTCATCGCCGTCGCCGAGGAAAAGAAGGCGACGCCCGAGGTAATCAAGAGAGCGAGGACGACGACCAACAGTATCCGGCGATTTCTATATTTTCTCTTCAGCTTTCGCCGATTTTTCTTTTTTCTTACATCCGTCATGATTCGACAATCCTTAAAATCGACTCGACGATCTCCTCGGTTCCCCTCGGATTGATCAGGCTGTAGGCGGCCTTGCCCATCGCCTTCGACCGTTTCTCATCATTTAAGAGAGATTCCATCGTCTCGAGGAGCAACGCGCCGTTCAACTCGCTCTCTTCGATCACTTCCGCCGCATGCGCCCTCTGATAGCTCATGGCGTTGTGATATTGGTGATTTCCCGCCGTATAGGCCTTCGGTATGAGGATGGACGGCAAGTGCATGGCACTGATCTCCGCGAGCGTCATCGCCGAGGACGACGCGACGACGAGTTCGGCCACGGCCAGGTACTCGGGAATTTGATGCGAATAGTCGAGGACGGTATAGCTGTCTTTGTCGACGTCGGGCATGCGCTTTAAAAATCCCTCGTAGTGCTCCTTTCCCGTGATGTGCACCAGGTGAAACGGCAACGTCTCGTGTGAGTTCATGATCTCGATGACCGCGTCGTTGGTCGATTCCTGTCCGCCGCTTCCTCCGAACGAGAGGACCAGAGGCTTTTCCGACGCATAGCCCAATCTCTCTTTCGCCTCTTCTCGATGGACTTTTTTAAACGACGAGCGGATGGGGTTTCCCGTGTAAAGCATCGACACGTGGTTCGGAAAATACTTTTTCGCTTCCTCGAAACTGTAGGCGATGAGGTCCACGTGCTTGGCGAGCAGGCGGTTGGTCTTACCCGGATAGGCGTTTTGCTCCTGAATCACCGTCTTGATTCCCTTTCTCTGTGCCTTTAACACGATCGGCGCGCACACATACCCGCCGGTCCCGATCACCACGTCGGCGCGGAAATCCTTCAATATGTTCCCCGCGTCGTGTAGGCCGCGAAACAATTCCATCATCGTCACGACGGACTCTTTGTTTAACTTCTTTCTCGGAAATCCCTGAATGTGCACCGGTGCAAATCGGATGCCGTATTTTTCCGTGAGCTCTTCTTCCATGCTGTCTTTTTTTCCGACATAAAGAATGTCGACGTCCGGCACACGTTTTTTCAACGCTTCGCCGATGGCGAGCGCCGGGTAGATATGGCCGCCCGTTCCGCCGCCGGAGAGAATAACTTTCAACGCGATACTCCTTTCCCCGATAATCTCAATAAGATACCGCTCATGCCCATCGCGAGCACGAGGGCCGTTCCGCCGTACGATATAAAAGGTAGGGTGATGCCTGTTACCGGCAAGAGGCCGGTGGCGACGCCCATGTTAAAAAATGCTTGAAATCCGATCGATAAGAAAATGCCCGTCGCGACCAACTTTTCGTACAACTTCTCCTGCATAATCGCCGTCTGAAATCCGCGAAATATAAAGATCGCAAAGAGTACGATGACAAATGTCGTCCCGATCAACCCCAGCTCCTGGCCGATGACGGCGAAGATAAAGTCGTTGTATGCCTCCGGTAGCCGGTTAAACGATTGGTGAAAATTAAAATATCCGACGCCCGTCACCGATCCGATGCCGATGGAATAGAGTGAATTGGCCAGCTGCCAGTCCGTATTGGCGATGTCGTCGAAGGGGTCGACAAACGAGGTCAAGCGCTTTAAGCGGTAGGGCACGCGAAGTACGAATCCGTACATCGTCGCGACGCCGAGCCCCACGATCGACAAAAATTCCGCAAGCGTCATGCCGGAGATAAAAAACATCCCCATCAGACTGATGGTGATGACACTCGCCGTCGAAAAGTCTTCTTTCATGACGACGACGACCGAAAGGCCGATCACCGCGACAATCGGTAAAAATCCTCGTCGTCTACGCCCGTTTCTATGGACCGCACACAGATGCGCTACGTAAAAAATAGACGTATACTTCAGTAAGTCGGACGGCATAAACTGAAACGACGTCCCCGGGATCGCAAGCCAACGCGTCGCTCCCTTGACGGTTACGCCGAATCGCGTATATAGAAGCAGGCACAACCCCATGCTTAGCAGCCACAAGGGAAAGGCCGCTTTCCTAAGGGCATCGAGCGGTACGAGATAACCCGCCGCCATCGCGGCGAAGCCGAACGCCAAAAACAAGATGTGGCGCTTTAAGTAAAAACTGCCGTCACCGTGGTCGGCGAGACCGCTCGTCCACGAACTCGACGCCACCATAAAGACGCCGACGGTCAAGAGCAACAGAATCGTCACGAACAAGACGGGATCGACATATCGTCTGATTCGAGCCATGTCTTTATCAACTCCACTTTTGCGTAACGATCGCCTTGAACCGATCGCCGCGCTCTTCGTAATTCTTAAATTGATCCCACGACGCACACGCCGGCGAGAACAAGATCACATCGCCCGCCACCGCATCGTCCATGGCCCGAGACGTCGCCTCTTCGAGCGTCGTAAAGGCCTCGATATCCTCGATGCCCGCCTCGCTCGCCTCTTTTTCCATCAACGCCTCGGTCTGTCCGTAGACATACAAACCTTTTATGCCGTCTTTGTGTTTTTTAAACAACTCTGAAAAATCACTTCCCTTATCGTATCCGCCCGCAATCAGGCGAACCGGACGCGAAAAACTCGAGAGTGCAACCTCCGTCGATCCGGGATTGGTCCCCTTCGAATCGTTGTAGACGTCGATGCCGTCGCGAGATATGACAAATTCCATGCGATGTCGCTTCCCTCGGTAGGTCGTGAGCGTCTTTCGAATGGAGGCGATCTCGACTCCCAGGAGGTAGGCACACAGCGATGCCTCGAGGGCGTTTCTCACATTGTGTTCGCCGACGAGGAGCATGTCGTCCCGATCCATCAGATAGATGACTTCGCCGTTATAGGCCAAGTATAACTTGTCTTGGTCTTTAAACGCCCCGTCCTGCTGGATCGGCGTCGTACTGACGACGAGCGCGCGTTCGAGTCCCTCGCCGATCAACGCCAGGTACGGGTCGTCGATGTTTAAGATCAAAAAGTCGTCGTCGTCTTGATTCTTATAAACATTTTTCTTGCTTTCTCGATATGCCTCGATGGACTTGTGATGATCCAGGTGATCTTCGGTGATGTTGGTTAAAATCGCAAACTTCGGTTTGAAGTCGACGACCGTCTCCAATTGAAAACTCGAGCACTCGATCACGAGACAGTCGTCTTTTGCCGCGCGCTTGGCGATCGGCAAGATGCCGATGCCGATGTTTCCGCCCACGTAGGCGACTTTTCCCCCGTCGATCAACAAGTGATAGAGAAGATCTGTGACCGTCGTCTTGCCGTTTGTCCCCGAAATGGCGATGAAATTTTCGCATTCGGAAATATGATAGGCGAGCTCGATATCCGAAATGATCGGGATATCTTTTTCGAGGAGCTCTGGCAACAATCCGCTGTCCATGGGAATGCTCGGGCTCTTCACGACGAAGTCGACCTCCTGTCCTTCGTACACCGGAATGTCCTCGGAAACCAGGCTTAAGTGCGACGGATCGTCGTCGTAAATATATAGCGTATTATCGTCATTCATGGCATCGACGACACTCAAGCCTGTTTTCCCCATGCCATAAACTAAAATTCTCTTATTTTTCATACAACACTCCTAAAAAATCAGGAAATAACTGATGATACAAAGAACAAGTTCGATGCCGGAAAACAGGCCGACGATTTGAACTTCATTCATCCCCTTTTGTTCAAAGTGATGGTGAATCGGACTCATTAAAAAGACGCGTTTGCCCGTCAATTTAAACGAGGTTACCTGTATGATAACCGACAGTGCCTCGATAAAATAAATACCGCAGCATATCGGAAGCAGGATCGGCAAGTTCAAAAGTATCGCGACACCCACCACTGCGCCGCCGAGTGCGAGCGATCCCGTATCGCCCATAAACACCTTTGCGGGATATTTATTATAATGTAAAAACCCGAGGAGCCCGCCTGTGAGGACGAGACAGAATAAGGTGATCGAAAAGCGCTCGAGTTTGTAGCTGACGAGCGCGAAAAACAACATGACGATCACCGTTACCGACGAAGACAATCCGTCCAAGCCGTCGGTTAAGTTGACGGAGTTTACGGTCCCCACGACGACGAATATGATAAACGGGATAAAGAACACGCCGAAATCCCATATATTGCCCGTGCCCGGTACGAGGAGTTTTGTCGTCAGCTGATCCGATTGTCGAACGAGCACGTAGAGCAAGATCGCGATGATGATCTGCGCGATAAGTTTTTGCATCGCCGTAAAACCCAGGTTTCGCTTGTGGACGACCTTCAGATAGTCGTCGATAAATCCGACGAGTCCGAAGCCGAATGTCGAAACAAAGAGGATCAAGATTTCATAGGTCATGTTTTTTGTAAGAAGCGTGCCGATGAGAAGCGCCGCCAGAAAAATAACCCCGCCGATCGTCGGCGTCCCCGCCTTGGAAAGGTGAGACTGCGGTCCCTCTTCGCGAATAGATTGACCGGCGTTTAGTCTATGCAACATGGGGATAAATATTTTTCCCCCGATTAAACTGAGAATAAGCCCCGCGAAAAGGGCCATAAACCCCGTTGTAGCATTCATCTTTGTAACTCCTTTTTTCTGGTTTTATTGATTCTCGGCGCCGTCGTTTGACGCGTTTTTCGCCGTCTCCCCGTTTTCGCCGGATGTATCTTCCGTACGACTCGACGTCGACGACTCGTTTCGTGTTTCTCCATCGTCGCCTCCATCCGAAGCGCCGTCGACCGGCGCTTTTTCAAAGCGAAGGAGCAATTTTTGACCCTTTTCGAGTTTTTTCCCCGCGAGCGGTTCTTGAGAGACGACTGTGCCCTCGCCTTCCATTTCGTAGCGGATGCCCGAATTCTCTAAAATCGAGGCGACTTCCTGCTTCGACTTCCCGAGGAAGTTCGGGACGCTCTGCGCATCCTTGTCGTTGGGGTCGATCTTTAAGTCGATGATCGCATCGTCGTCGACCTCGGTTCCCGCCTTCGGGCGTTGTTCCTTCACGATGCCGAAATCTCCCACGTTCTCCGAAGCCATGTTAAATCGGAGCCCCACGTCGGTGAGCGCCTTTCCCGCATCTTCCAAGAGCATGTTTTCCACGTCGGGGACGATAATTTTCTTCGTCTTTTTCTTCCCGACCGTCGTCGATTCGGGAATGCCCGCTTCCCTTAAAGCCTCGCCCATAATTTCCGAGGCGATGGGCGCTGCGACCGTGCCGCCGAAGTAATCGCCTTCGGGTTCCTCGACGATGACGAGCACCGTATACTTCGGATCGTCCACCGGGCCGACCGAAACGAAGGAACTGATATATTTATCTTTTTCGTATCCGCCGGATTCCGATACTTTACCCGCCGTACCGGTCTTTCCGCCGATTGCGTAGTGATCGACGGCACCGAGCGTGCCCGTCCCTCTCTCAACGACGTGAGTTAAGAGTGTGCGCATCGTCTCGCTCGTCGAATTCGAAATAACTTGCCGTTTGACGGTGGTCTTATGTTTTTTTATCATCTTTCCATCGGCGTCCTTGATCTCATCGACCACATAGGGCTCGACCAGATAGCCGCCGTTGGCGACGGCCGAGACCGCCGTCACCATTTGAATCGGCGTGACGGAGATGCCGTGTCCGTAACTCATCGTCGCGAGGCGCGCGTCGTTTATGTCTCCGACGTCCTTCGGAACGAGGCCCTTTTGTTCGGCGGGGAGGTCGATTCCGGTCTTTTCTCCAAAACCGAATGCACGGATGTATTTTAGCATCCCCTCTTTTGAAAGTTCCCGCGCTATATTGACGAAGCTGACGTTACAAGACTGCGCGAACGCGTCGTCCATCGTTATGTCGCCGTGCGGATTCGGAAGCGAGGTACAGGTGATTGTAATCCCCGGTATATCTCTGATGTAACCCGTGCAGTAGTAGTGCTTCTTAGGATTCGTCGTATTCTCCTCGAGCGCCGCGGCCGCCGTAATCGTCTTAAACGTCGATCCGGGCTCGTAGGTGTCGCTTACCGAAAAATTGCGCCAGTTGTCAAACCATATATCCGATTTTTGTTCTTCGGTCAAATCCGACCAAACGGCACGCTGTTCTTTGTTCGCGGGGCCGTACGGATTGTTCAGGTTGTAATCGTCGGTGGATGCCATCGAGACGACGGCTCCGGTCTGCGTCTCCTGGACGATCGCCGTCACGCGCTTCGCATGATTTTTTTCGCGATGCGTCTCGAGAATGTCTTCCGTCTTCCTCTGAAGCGATTCGGACAGAGTCAATTTCAAACTCGCCCCGGCATGTCCCGCATTCGCGTAGTCGCTCGAAGTCGCCGCCATGGCTTTGGCATCGGCCGATCCGCTCAACAAATCGTCGTAATAACGCTCGATCCCGTATCGTCCCACGCCGTCCTTGCCGGTAAAGCCCAGGACCAATGACGCCATGTTGTTATAGGGGTAAGACCGCGATTCGAAGTCCTCGATCGACACGCCCGGAATATCGGTATCGCGAATGCGTATCGCGACCGATCGATCGACGTTCCCCTTGATCAGGACGTGTCCCTTTTTTTCGAGTCGCTGCTGTATGTCCTGCGGCGACATCTCGAGATCTTTTTGCGCAATCGTCTCGAGCCGTTCGCGCTGTTTGGCGCTGTCGCTCGCGCCCTCCAAGGTCTCCGTGTCGAGATAGATATCGGATTTGGAGATATTGGTCACCAGCTTTCGTTGGTCGGCGTCGTAGATCATGCCCCGATCGGGTTTTATTTGACGCATCGTTTCCAGCGCCAAGGCGTCCCGCGTCAATTGATCGGAATGAATCGTTTGAAGGTAGGCCGCCCTCAAAAATAAAATAAAAAAGAGTAAGAAAAGAAATGCATAAAGAATAGCCACTTTTCTGTCCATCTTTTGTAAATGAAAAGCAGAAAAACTGCGACTCTTCTTTCTCTTTCTCACTCTCTTTACTCGATTTAATTTCTGCTCTCGCACAAACGTCTCCTACTTTCCGTTGAAAATATGCAGCACGGAGATGACGGGATTCAAATAAACATTTTCATTGACGTCATTTTCCTCGTCGCGAACCGTAACGTCAATGTATTTTACCTGACCGTCGTCCGGATAAACCATGCCTAATTGAAATTTCGCCTTTTTCATAATTTCATCGGAATTTTTAATCTCATCGAGACTGGCACTCATGTCCTTATACGTCTTGTCCATCTCATCCAAGGCCTTGTTTTGCCGCTCGATCGCCGTATTCAACACCGCAATATGCGTATGTGTGCGAAGTTGGATACACGCAGTCAAACCGATAAGCAACACGACGACGAACGCGAGAGCGCCCGAAGACATGTATCTTTTCTTTTTCCGTGAATTTTGCCGCCCGCGGGAATGTCGCTTTTGAACCTGTTTCATTATATCACTCCCCCTATATTTTTTCAGCAATCCGAAGCTTCGCCGAGTGTGATCGGTTATTCCCTTCCAGTTCTTCTTTCGAGGCCGTAATCGGCTTTTTCGTAATGATCTTAATTTCACGTTTCTTATCACATGTACAGATAGGCTGTCTGGGCGGACAGATACAATCTTTATACAGATACTTAAATTCGTTTTTCACGATCCGGTCTTCCAGGGAATGGAACGTAATGATGGCGAGCCTTCCTCCGGGTTTAAGGAGCGATACCGCGGCGGGAATCACCTCGTCTAAGACGTCGAGCTCGCGGTTTACGGCGATCCTTAGGGCCTGGAAGGTCTTCTTTGCGGGATGGCCGCCGTCTCGTCGCGCGCCGCTCGGGATGGCTTTTTTAATCACATCGACGAGTTCATACGTCGTTTCGATCGGCTTCACCTTCCGTTCCTCGACGATAAATTCGCCGATGCGCTTTGCCCATCGCTCTTCGCCATATTCCCATAAGATGTCGCTGATCTCCTCGGCTCCATAGGTGTTGACGATGTCCCTCGCGCTCAACGCGGCACTCTCGTTCATCCGCATGTCGAGCGGTCCGTCGAAGCGGTAGCTGAACCCGCGCTCGGGCGTGTCGAACTGATACGAGCTTACGCCGATATCCAAAAGAATGCCGTCGACTTGATCGATATGTAAGGTCTCCAGAATACGGGTTATATCTGCAAAGTTGCCCTTTTTTAAGAGATAATTCGTCCCGATTTGCGATAAATGTTCTTCGGCCGCCTCCAAAGCCCGATCGTCCTGATCGATGCCGATCAACAAGCCGTCCGGAATGCGCTTTAAAATCTCGCCGCCGTGACCGCCTCCCCCGATGGTCCCGTCGACGTAGATGCCGTCTGATTTAATTTTTAATCCGTCGATTACCTCGTCCTTTAAAACCGGGATATGTTGAAAAGCCATCGTTACTCCTAAATGCCGAGATCGGCCAATTGTTGTGCAATTTGATCGTAGGAAAGAGATTCGTCGTCGGTATAGTCGTCCCATAGTGCTTCCGACCATATTTCCATGCGCGTGCCGACGCCGATAATCACACTTTTAGACGTCAACTCCGCGTAACTCATCAAGTTTTGCGGGACTTTGATACGCCCTTGTTTATCGAGCGTTCCATCGCACGCTCCGGAGAAAAAGTAGCGGACAAACGCTCGCGCGTCTTTGTGGGTCAGGGGGAGCGCCTTTAGTTTTTCTTCCATCCGCTTCCATTCGTCGAGGGGAAACAGAAAAATACAACGGTCGAGACCCTTCGTCATCACGTACCCATCCTGCAGGCCGTCTCGAAATTTGGCCGGCATGACCAGACGTCCCTTTGAATCGATTGTATGTCTGTTTTCGCCGTAAAACATACCGCACCCCAAATGCACCTTTTTCTACCACTTTCTCCCACTTAACTATATTTTACACCATTTAAACGGGTATTCAAGACGAAAAGCAAAAAACCATCCCCGAAAGGATGGTTTATCAGAAAATGATTTATTTGTCTTATTTCTGTCGCGGCAAGAGGCGATAGTCCGCGCCGTTTTTTTGTTTCTTTCCGAAAATTAGGATCATGACACCGACGAAAATACCGATCAAACTCACGACTTGCGCAATCCTGAGCGGACCGATGTAGAGACTGTCTGTACGCAGTCCTTCGATAAAAAAGCGCCCGATGCTGTAGACGATAAAGTAAAACGCCGTCAATTCGCCGGGGAACTCTCTCTTTTTCGACAGATAGAAGTAAATAAACAGGAAAATACCGACGTCGAGAATGGACTCATACAGAAACGTCGGGTGGACCATTTCGCCACCTACGGGAATCGCCCACGGAAGATCCGTCGGACCGCCGTGTGCTTCTCCGTTCATAAAGTTGCCCCAGCGTCCGATTCCCTGAGCCAAGGGCACGCCACAGGCGACCATGTCCAGGACATCTAAAAGATTCCACTTGCGCACCTTGCAAAAAATCGCGATGACAATGATCCCCGCAATAATCCCGCCGTGAATGGCGAGACCGCCATTTCGAATGGCGAATATCTCGGAAGTGTTTTGGCTGTAGTACTCCCACTCGAATAAAACGTAATAGAGCCGCGCGCCGATGATGCCGATCGGAAGGACGGCGATGCTCATGTCGATGACCGCCTCGTCCGGTAGGCGCGGGTTGCGCTTAATCAGCTCCTCTGCGAAAAGTATCGCGAGTACGGCGCCCAGGGCGATCAGAATACCGTACCAACGAACCTCCAATCCGAAAATTGTAAATGCGACCGGATTCATATTACTCGCCTACGATAGCGACCGAACGGGATGCGCCGATGCGGCTTGCGCCCGCCTTGATCATGGCTTCCGCCGTCTCGCGGTCGCGAATGCCGCCGCTCGCCTTAACGCCCATGGTATCGCCCACAGCTTCGCGCATAAGTTTGACGTCCTCTACCGTCGCGCCGCCCGTACTGAAGCCGGTCGAGGTCTTGACGAAGTCCAAGGACGCTTGTTGAGCGAGAGCACACGCTTTTTTCTTTTCCTCATCCGTCAACAGGCAGGTCTCTAAAATAACTTTTACGACGGCATTCGGCGCCGCTTCGCGGACGGCCTTCATGTCGTTTAGGACTTTTTCGTCGTCTCCGCCCTTTAACGCGCCGATGTTTAGAACCATGTCCACCTCGTCGGCGCCGTTTTTAACGGCTTCTTCCGCTTCAAACGCCTTGGTCGCCGAGGTCGTAGCACCCAAGGGAAACCCGATAACGGTACAAACTTTGACATCGGAGTCCTTCAAACGCTCGGCCGCCAGGCTGACCCACGACGGCTCCAAACATACCGAGGCGAAACCGTATGTTTTTGCCTCGTCGATCACTTCGACGACCATCTCTTCGGTCGCCTCCGGCTGAAGAATCGTATGATCGATGTATTTATTTAACTCCATGTTTTTCTCCCTTCAAAAAACTCAATCCACACATGGCCAACAAACCCGCGATCACGGTGATGCCGATCCGCTTCGCCATGCCGAAGAAAAAAGATTCCGGCAGCATCTGGATCATCAAATCCGTTTTAGGATCCATTAACCACAGATCGTTCGAAAAAAAGATCTCGTGGAATGTATACCACGCGGTGTGGAAATTTAACGCGACGATCGCCGAAAACGCGACGAGCAAGACCGTCAAGACGACGGCGCTTTGCCCGATATATGCCAAGCCTTTTGTTATACCCACGCGAAGAGACAGACCGTAAAAACACAAAAAGAGAAGTGTAATCGCCCAAATGCTCACATCGCGCATCAGGTCGAACAGCGCGTAGACGTCGACCATATGCTCGATTTCATCCGCTGAAAAATAAGGACTTAAGATTTCCCCTCTCCCCTCGCGCAGATACGCCCTCAACGCATCCGAAATCTCATCCAATTGCGAGATGTCTTTTCCCGTTATTTCCTCGATGCCGTTTTCTATCATCTGCTTATGGTAATACGACCGGCTTTGGCTGATAGACTCCGTCGAAAAACTGAATAGCAAAAAGATACCGCACAGGACGACGATAATAGAAAGAAGTCTGTTCATCGACACTTACTCGTCGTCTTCGTCGTCGTTTTCCCAATTGTGGTAAACTTCCTGAACGTCGTCATTTTCCTCCAGTTGATCGATCAATTTTCTCATCTTCTCGCGATCTTCGAAATCGTCCAAGACCGTCGTCGTTTGGGGAATAAAGGTGATCTCGGAAATGACGAAATCGTAACCCTTTTCTTCGAGCGCCTTGCGTACGGCGCCGTAATCGTCCGGTTCCGTGAGAACTTCGATTCCTCCGTCTTCCCGTCGAATATCTTCGGCTCCGGCCTCGATCGCATCCATCTCAACCGCCTCGGGATCGGCGGAATCGTCCAGGGCGATGCCGAGTTGCCCCTTCTTTTCAAATAAAAACGCGACGGATCCGTCGGTTCCCAAATTTCCTCCGTGTTTATCGAAGGCGTGTCGCACATCGGGCGCCGTGCGGTTGCGGTTGTCGGTCAAACATTGCACCATGACGGCGACCCCCGACGGGCCGTACCCTTCGTAGGTAACCGATTCGTAATTGGCGTTGTCGTCGCCGCCGGCCGCTTTTTTAATCGCGCGCTCGATATTGTCGTTCGGCATATTTTCGGCCTTCGCACTGTCGATCGCCGCCTTCAGAGCCGGATTATAATCCGGATCATCGCCGCCTTCTTTGACGGCCACGCTGATTTTTCGAGCCATCTTCGTAAAGATCTTGCCTCGCTTCGCGTCGGCCTTCCCCTTTTTATTCTTTATATTGTGCCATTTTGAATGTCCTGACATAGTGACCTCCTTATTTTTTATAACCTATTAATTTTATCACGAACGTCGATTATCTTTCAAATTTCGGAGGCAGGTTTCGCTTATGTTCGCTCGCTCTGTGTTTGCGGTCGATCTCCGCGCGATGTTCTCCGTCCGCGTCGTTTAAGATGACCTCGTCGAGTTCGCGGTAGGTAAAGCCCAGGTCGTCTTCATCTGTTTGACCCTCGTATAAGCCGGCCGACGGTTTCTTTTCGATGACTTCGTTCGGAAGGTTCAACGCCTTTGCCATCTCGACCACTTCTTCCTTTACAAAACTTACGATGGGCATGAGGTCGCACGCGGAGTCGCCGTACTTCGTAAAGTAACCGATGTAGTATTCGCTGGCGTTCGAGCAGCCGCAGACGAGGTAATTTCGATCCTGCGCATAATAATAGAGCGTCGTCGAGCGCAACCTCGGCTTGATATTCGCCTTGGCCATGCGATTTTCGCTATCCATCGACGCGTCGATCAGCGCGCGGTAACTCGCCGTCAAGTCCACTTTTTTTACCTCGAGATCGATGGCCTCCGCGACGAGTCTCGCGTCCTCCTCATCCTTCGGATTGGAGTCGATCGGCATGATCACTCCGAGTGCATTCTCGCCGAAAGCCCGCTTTGAAAGGCCCGCGACGACGGCGGAGTCGATGCCGCCGCTCAATCCGAAAACCACCCCTTCGGCATGGGCCTCCTTCACGACGTCTTTCATCCATTCGCAAATTTCATCTATTGTCTGTTTCATTCTATTTCCCCTTCATAATTTTTTTGTCGATATCCCTTGCCATTATACAGCAATTCGCCCCGATACACTGCGCGTTCCGTCTCATTTTCCTCGACGATAACGACCTCTCCCGACGTCGCGTCGTTTAAGTAGTGAATCCATGCATCCCGACCGTTTTGATACACGGTCGTCGTAACTTCTACCCGATCCGTGTAAACCGTATCGAGGATGGGAAAGCCGTTCTGCATCATATAATTTTCGATGCTGCCGTGGTCGGTGTAGTCGTATCGAAAGGTTATGTCCACCGCGGGATACATCGTTACGACGACGGCATCGTTTACCGCCTCGGCCGCGCCCGTCGAGTACGCGCGAATCAATCCTCCCGCACCGAGCAACGTCCCCCCGAAATAACGCGTGACGACGCAGACGACGTTCGTCAGGTCGTTACGCTTTAATACCTCTAAAATAGGGGGACCCGCCGTCTTTTGGGGCTCCCCGTCGTCGTCGTATTTTTGAACCGATCGATCCTTGTGAACGATATAGGCCGAACAATGGTGTGTCGCATCGGGATAGCGTTCTTTGACATCGGCAATAAACGCCTCGGCGGCCGCCTTGGTCCTGACGAAGTCGACATACGTTATAAATTCGGACTTTTTCTCGACGAATCGACTCTCGCCTCTTCGGTATACGGTCTTATACATAGCGTCTCCTTATCTGCTTTTCGTAGCGACGAAGATACGTCTTCGGAAGTGTCGCGGTCAAGGTCACACCCCGGTTTTCGTACTCAAAATCTTCCACGGGAAAGTGATTCGTGATGTCTTCGACGACGTGCATGTCGTTATAAGAAAAACTCATGCCAACCTTGACGTAGAGCGACTCGATTTCGCGTTCCACCGCCTCGTAAAAGTAATCGATCGACGCGTCGTGCTTGATCGACCCGTATAAGACGGTATCCTCTACGGGCATAAAGGGGAGCTTCTTTTCGGTCATCAAGTCGCGTTTGTTGACAAACAAAATCTCCCGCGCATCGCGCACCTCGAGATCCACCAACAGTTTCCTCGTCGTCTCGTACCGAAGCTCGGCATCGTCCCCCGAACCGTCGATCACGTGGATGATTAAATCCGCGTCCTTCAACTCTTCGAGCGTCGTACGAAACGCCTCGATCAGCGTCGTCGGCAAATTCGAAATAAATCCGACTGTGTCGGTCACATACACCGCGAGACCGTCCGGCAGGACGATGCGTCGCGTGTCGGGATCCAGCGAGGCAAAGGGCATGTCCCTGACAAAGACTTCCCTTCCCTTGGACTCACTCTCTCTAAGAAGCCTGTTCATCATCGACGACTTTCCCGCATTCGTGTAGCCGACGAGGGCGATCGTCGGCATCCCGGATCGCTCCCTCTGTCTTCTTCCCGTCGAGCGAGTCGCCTTGACGCGTTCGAGTTTCTTCTTGATCCGCGTAATATCCTCGCGAATGCGGCGTCGATCGATCTCGAGTTTCTGCTCGCCCGGCCCCCGCGTGCCGATGCCGCCGCCTAAGCGCGAATAATTTTTTCTACCTATTAAATGTGACTTGCCGTATTCGAGCTGAGCCAGATACACCTGGAGCTTTCCGACGTCGGTCCTCGCGCGCGAGGCGAATATATCTAAGATAAGTGCCGTGCGGTCGAGGACGTTTCGCTCGAGCTGCTTTTCGATTTCTCGCATTTGAATGCCGGTAAGTTCCTGATCGAAGATGATGAGATCGACATCTTTGCGATCGGCTTCGCGTCTCAACTCTTCCAGCTTTCCCTTGCCCATCAGCGTCGCCGGATGGTAGCTGCGCACGCGCTGCGTGACCGTCCCGACGACGATGCCGCCCGCGACCTCGACGAGATCGTTTAATTCTTTTAAACTCTCTTCATTATATTTATGATCTCCGTCCCAAACGGCTGCCGTTATAACTTTTTCTCGTTCTTCCACGTGTCTTTCCACAGATACCTCCTTTTTTTAATATACACAATCGCACCCTACTACGCAACAATCGCCCTATGATATAATTATTTCAAGGAGGTCTCTATGTCCGATAATCACACGAAAGGCAGTTCAAATAAGTTAAAACTTGCCATCACCGTTATCATGTTTATACTCGTGCTTTTAGCCGGTCTCTTCGGTGCGTGGATATTGTCCATTTTAAGTTCCATTCCCGAAAACGACCTGAGCGATTTAAAAGTTTCCATTGCGGAAACGTCGACCATCTTGGATGCCAAGGGCAATATGATCGACGAGGTAGATCCTTCGGTATTTAGCGAAAACGTGTCCCTGGACCAAGTCCCCGACCACGTCAAAGAAGCCTTTTTGGCGATCGAAGACCGCAGCTTTTACGATCACCACGGCCTGGATTTAAGGCAGATTTTAGCGAGCCTTCGATCCAATCTTAAAAGCGGACAGATTGAACGCGGCGGTTCGACCATTACACAACAGCTGGTCAAAAACGTCTATTTAAACTCCGACCAATCCATCGATCGAAAGGTAAAAGAAGCCTACATCACGTTGGCGCTCGAAGACACCCTCTCCAAGGACGATATCTTCGAAGCGTACCTCAACCGCATCGACCTCGGGCTCGGCAGCCAAGGGATCGAAGCGGCGAGCCAAGCTTATTTTTCCAAACACGTCGAGGAGTTGACATTGGAAGAGGGGGCTCTCCTCGCCGCCGTCGTAAAATCCCCCGCGACCTATCAACCGCTCAAGCGCGTCCCGGCCGACGGAGAAACATCGGGCGAGGTGATCGGCACCCAACAAATCGGCGATGTCACATATAATCTCGAAAAAAACGAGCGCGCCCTCAAGCGCAAGAATACCGTCCTCTCCGCGATGGCCTCATCCGGATACATCACCAAGGACGAGGCGCGTGCCGCCTCAAATAAAACCATTACCTATCGACCGAAAGACGAAAAACCCGCGCCCTATTCATCCTACGTCGCGGACTATATCTCGGATGAAGCCGTTCGCATCTTAATGAGGACGCGGAGACTGGACGAGATCTCGGCTAAAAAACTCGTACAGGAGGGCGGGCTCACGATCCAATCCACTATCGTACCCGCATATCAAAAGGGCATCGAAGAACTCTACGACCGCTACGGACAGTTGCTCTCCCGCGGCATCGATCGGGGCGCAAACTTCGTCGACTTCGATACCGACGCATACGCCAACATCGTCGACGGAGACGGGCACGTCTTATACTTCAATTACAATAACTATTTCGACGACCGCGGTAATTTACACCTGTCGCACGACGCCTTTACGGTCCAAAAAGACGGCATTGCGATCGACGCCCCCTGTTTTATCCGCCAAGGCGAAGCCGTTCAACTTCAAAGCTTCTATTACTTGGATAGTGAAAACAATTTGCACACCCTCTCGGGCGGCAGCACCGTCTTCGAACCCGGCGACGTCGTGGGCGAGTCTCCCCTCAAAATAACGAAGGAGGCACTTTCTAAATATGGCACCTCCATCTCGACGGGGGACGACGAGCTCGTCCTCGCCTCCGACCTGTTCGTCATGCCGAGCAGAAGCAGCCTGCAACCCCAATCCGCCGCGCTGATTACCGACAACGCGACCGGAGGTATCGTCGCACTCGCCGGCGGAAACGATCTGAGAGATCCCGCGCGTCAGAGATTTAATCACTTATACAGCAAACGCCAGCCGGGAACCGCTCTTATTCCCCTGACGACCTACTTCACAGCTCTTTCGGAAGGAGACACCCTCGCGTCGTGTTACGACGATACGCCGATGAGAGTCGACGGCGACATCTGGCCGAACGCGCGTACCTTCTACGGTTATGACGTCCTCGCCGATGCCTTGGCCAACACGCGCGAAGCGGTCAGCGGAAAGATACTGGAACACTACGGCTTCGAGGCCGTCTTAAAAAATCTCGAGCTCCTGGGTCTCTACGGAGGCAAGCAGGCAGACGATGCCATCCGCACTTCCGACGAAGACGCGGGACGCCATGACTTAACCTACGACGCGCTGGCTTCGGGCAATTTAATCGACGGCCTGAACTTAGACGATCTCGTAAACAGCTACTCGAAGATCGCCTCGCCTCGCGAAGACCGCAATTATTCCATTTCAGAAATTAAAGACCGCGACGGGCGCATACTCTATCGCCATAAGAATAAGGCAATGAAGTTCCCCAACCATTCCGACGCCCTCTTACGCTACGGTCTCTCCGGTTCGCCGCTTTCCCTTAAACTGAAGGAGAACGGCTACGACGCCTTCGCCGTCTTTGGAACCAACAAATACAACTCCGACTACTTCGTCGTAGGTTCGACCCCCCGGTTTACCTACGGCCTCTGGATGGGCAACGAGATACAAAAATTGGCCCTCAGTCCGAATCAATCCTTAGCTGAAGATTTCTACGCGTCGATGTATGCCGTGACCGACGACCGGGATGCGTGGAGTCTGCCCGAATCCTTCGAGATGAAAGAAGTCAGTCGAAAGACCGGCCTCCTCGCTTCCTCCTACGCGAAGCGAGCGCGCTCTACCATCACGCTGCCCTTCCTGCCGAATACGGCGCCCACCGAAGTCACCGAAAATTACACGCGCAAACTCATCTGTTCGGTTTCCGGCGAATTGGCTTCGACGTATTGTCCCGACGAAACCATTACCTACGGTTACTACTTCGTGAGACCCAAGGGCTACAATCCCGACGACTTCGACGGCATCCTACCGAAAGATTACAACACCGTGCCCTACAGGCATTGCCATATCCACACCAAAGAATGGTACGAAGATATGATACGCATGCAGGAGGAACTCGAAAGACAACAGGAAGAAGAGCAGGAAGACGAGAATGCGAACGATCAAGGCAACAACGATCAGACGGATCACTCCGGAACAAACACATCGGGCAGCCGATATCGTTAAGATCTGCACCATCCCTTGAGTAATCGACGCGCGACTGGGTACTTATCATATAAGTGCGAAGGAGGTACCTATGAAATTATCCAAATTTACCAAAAATCTGATTAAACTGGCAGCTTTTACTCAAGGTCTTAAACTTTTAACGCGCAAACCCGTACGCAAAGCATCCGGCGGACTGCTTAAACGCTATTTGGCTTGGAAGCTCTATCGAAGAAGATAAAATAAACGGCCCTTACATCTATACGCAAAAATCCCGACAGAGGTCGGGATTTTTATATGAATAAATTTAAATACGCGCCGCCCCGCACGGCGAACGGCGCATCTCATCAAACACCTCGACATCGCGAAAAAGACCCCCGATCGTATCGAGAGTCGTTCGCCTATCCCTTAAACATGTTGTCCAGCAGCAGCAAATTCGTTAAACTTCCGACGCCGCCCGGCACGGAGGTGACGTGTTTTACGCGATCCTTCACCGCTTCGAAATCGACATCTCCGACCATCTTGCCATCGTCGTTAAAGGCGATTCCGCAGTCGATAATCGATTGATCTTCGGAGACGAACGAGGCGTCGACCCATTCGGGTTGCCCCGTTCCGTACACGACGATATCGTAGTCCCTTGCGAGCGCGGATATATTTTCGGTCTTCGAGTGTGCGATCGTCACCGTCGCATTCTCGTCGAGCAACATCATCGCGAGGGGCTTTCCGATCACCATGGATCGGTTGACGATGAGGACCTTCTTCCCCTCGAGCGACATCATGTCCTTTGCGATGAGCAGGGCGCTTTTGGCAGTCGCCGGAAAGATCGTCCCCTTTCCCGTAAAAATTTTCCATTGGTTCGCGGGCGTCAGGCAATCGACGTCCTTGTCGTGATCGATGAGGCTGTTTAACGTATATGCGTCCAAGTGTTCCGGGAGGGGTTGTAATAAGAGGATGCCTCCGATCGTGTTATCTAAATTCCCCCGCTTAATTTCAGAGACGATCTCGCTCTCCGTGGCGAGCTCGGCAAAGTCGGATGCCTCTACCTCGACGCCGACGCGCTCCGCCGATTTTTTAATGGCATTTTCGTAGCTGATGTCCGACTTCTTGTCGCCGACGCGCAGGACGAGCAATTTATAGCCGACTTGGCGTTCTCTCGCCCGTGCCACTTTTTCTTGTAATTGCATCAGTAAGTCGTCTCGCAGATGAGACAGATCATATTTCATAATTCCTCCTACTAAAAAAAGAGCGGGGCTACCGCTCTTTTTCATTTTTAATTACAGGACTCTCGTCGCATTGACAAAGCGCGTGCTGTAGTATTTTTCCGACAACTTGCTTTCTCTTACTTTTGCACTTCCGCTGGAAGCGTGGATAAAGACGTCGTTGCCGATGTAAATACCGACGTGGCTTACGCCGCTTCCGACAGTGTTAAAGAAGAGAAGGTCGCCCGGTTGCAAATTCGATCTGGAAACTTGCGTCCCTACCTTGGACTGTGCCGAAGACGTTCTGGGAAGGGAAATACCGAGTTCGTTGACATAAACGGCATACACGAGACCCGAACAATCGTATCCCTTGGCACTGGTACCGCCCCATACGTAGGGGGTGCCGAGCTTATTGTAAGCGGAGTTGATGACGCGTTGCGCCTTTGCGCCGTCTACCTTGGGGGCGGCGGCATCGGTGCTCGGTGCGGCTGCCGGTTTGTTGTTGGCCTGGGGCGCTTGTTGTTGAACGACTTCGCGCTTAGCAGCTTGTACGCCGCCTTCCCCGAAATCGAGGTAATTTGGATCGATTTGGAAATCCTTGCCGTTGTCGTCGACGATGATAAAGAGACCGCCTTGATAGCTGACGACCTTGACGGGTTGGTCTTTTTTAAGATTGTAGACGCCGTTTGCGTTTTCAAGTTTTAAGTCTTGTTTGACTTTAGCCGATGTGACGTAAGGACCGGGGACCGCTTCAATGTAACCATATTCTACCGATCCGTAGAGACCGTCCGCCGTATTGACGGCGACGCCGTTTTTATAGTGCTTGACCGAATCGAGCGTCTCACCGACGAAGAGGTTTCTGACAACTTTTCCGTTACGTCTCAAAATGGCATTTTTCTTAACGACATAGTGTTGGGGTTTTCCCTCGGTAACGAGAACCTTTTGTTTGGGGACGGTTACCTTGGCATTTCCCTTTTGGATTATGTAACCATTATCCGTAGAGTCGACGATGTTTGCCTTTTCTTCGATAGCGAAGCTCAACTTCTTGCCGCTATATAACGTCGTATTGTGGTCTTGTACGAATACGCCTGTATCTCTTAAACCTACGACCGAAATGAGGGCTAAAGCAGCCGTTCCGATGGTAAGCTTGATTTTATGATTCATTGAATGTTCCACTCCTTAATTATAGATCTCATTCGTTCCATGTCCAAACTCACAAGATGAATACTTTTGGAAAATTAGACTTTTCTTAATGATCTTTGGAAATTATACCACAGTTAGTTACAGAATGTAACTATTTCAAAAGTCATTTATGTTACTTGTTTGTTACAGTTATATGACTTTACGGCCCATTTACTTGACATCGCTACTTTGCTCATCTTTCGACGCCGGACTCCGTTCAATGCTATAATATAAAGGAACCCTCGACAGGAGATGATACTCATGGAATATGAATTTGATTACAATTTGTTAAAAGAACAGCTCGATACCGTCATACGCGGCGGGACCGTCGAAGACGCCAAATCCCTTATCGACGAATTTCACGCCGTGGACATCGATCGGGTGTTGGAAGATATGGACGCGCCCGATCTCCAATACTTTTTGTTTATGCTCGATGCGGAGCGCGTCGCCGAACTTATGGAAAATGCGGAAGAGGAACTGCAACGTCAGATGATGCGTTTCTACTCGACCAAGGAACTCATCGACATCTTCAGTTTTATGGTCAACGCCGATGCGGCCGACCTGCTGGGTCTCTTAGGAACGCAACGGCGCAAAGACGTCCTTAATTATATGAAGAAAAGCGATTCGGATATTTTGACGATGATCCTTTCCTACGACGAGGACAGCGCCGCGAGGATTATGACGACGGAGTTTCTCTCGCTCAAACAGTCGCTCACCGTCAAAGAGGCACTTCTTAAAATTAAGGAGATCGCGCCGACGACCGAAATCATCGAATCGATCTTTATCACAGACGACCTTCACCGCATTCAGGGAATCGTCGATCTTCGGGATATCCTCGTCGCACCCGGTTTCAAGCCACTCGCCGACCTGATCGACGACAGCCCCTTCTACGTCTACGCCGACGAGGACCAGGAGGAGGCCTCGAATCTCATCTATAAATACGACTTGAAATATCTCCCCGTCGTCAACAAAAACTTGGCGATCTTAGGTGTCATCACGAGCGACGACATCATCGACGTCATGGAAGAAGAACATAACGAAGATATGCTCGCCGTCGGCGGGGTTTCGAAGGACGAGGAATACGACTCACATTTTTTCCACTCGATCAAGAGTCGCCTGCCGTGGCTCGTGATCAACCTCTTTACCGCCTTTTTAGCCTCCGCCGTCGTCAGTATGTTCGAATCGACGATCAGCCAGGTCGTCGCCCTCGCCGCCGCCATGCCGATCGTCACGGGGATGGGCGGCAATGCCGGAAACCAAACGCTCTCCATCGTGTTGACCAGTTTGGTGCGAGGCGAGATCACCTTGGAAGACGACCTGCCGCTCATCGTCAAAGAGATCTGCCTCGGCTTGTTTAACGGCGCGGTCATCGGCCTGTTCGCGGGCGTGGTTCTCTACTTGAAATATCACAACGCCTATCTGGGATTGATCATCTTTGCGGCCATGATCCTCAATATGATGATCGCAGGCATCGTCGGATTTCTCCTTCCCCTGCTCTTCGACAAGGCGAAGATCGACCCGGCCATCTCCTCGCCCATCTTCCTGACGACGTGCACCGACATCTGCGGCTTTTTTATTTTCCTGGGACTTGCATCGCTCCTACTTCCCAAACTCGTCTAATACCATACAGCTCCGCCGAAGACTTTCGTCTTCGGTCTTTTTTGTCCCCTTTTCTCCTTTTCAATGTATTCAAGAAAAAACGCCCGAACCGTCTATTTCCGGATCGAGGCGTCAGCGTCTCATCGTATACTTAAAGTCCGATTATCTCATCGAGTGCGCGCATATCGATCGACTCGCGCACGACGTGTGCCAAGCGATCGTACTCCCCTTCTTTAAACACGTCGTAAGGCAAGGGGTTGTCTCCCGACATCCCCTTACTCGTCCGCAAGCGATCGACGAGGACATCGGCCACTTCGGGCGCGTCGAAAAATCCGTGGATATAAGTCCCGTAGATACGCCCGTCTCTTACGACGCCGCCGTTTTCGGTCAAGGCATCGACGGTTCCCGAAATCACGCTTCGACCCATGTGAATCTCGTATCCCTCGACTTTCAATCCCTCGGCTCCCTTCAAGAGATCGCCGCCGCAGGCCAGGGTGGTTTCGACGCGGTGCTGCTCTTTTTCGCTGCACAGTTCCGTAACCATCGGAATGAGCCGCAGCCCGTCCGCCTCGCCCGCGCACTCGATCCCCTCGGGGTCTTTCAACACGTCGCCGAGCATTTGAAAGCCACCGCATATCCCGAATACATACTTTCCCGAGGCGGCGTGGCGTAATATGCGCGCGTAGATACCCGATTCCTTGAGCCACGTTAAATCCGTCATCGTGTTCTTGGTTCCCGGGATGACGAGGAGGTCGGGATCGCCGAAAGATTCCACGCGCTCGATAAAACGAATCGAGACGTCCGGGTACCTGTAAAAAGGCGCCACATCCGTCACATTCGACATATAGGGCAGGCGAACGACGGCGATATCGATCGCACCCCTATCCGTCGTCCCGACGGGATTTGACAGCGAATCTTCCGCATCGAGCTGCACGTCGGCATGGGGCACGACGCCCAAAACCGGCGTCTTCGTCCTCTCTTCGAGAAAGCGAAGGCCCGATTCCAATATGGAGACATCTCCCCGAAATTTGTTGACGATCGTCCCCCGAAAGAGTTCGCGTTCCCTCGCGTCGAACAATTCGTACGTGCCGACGACGGAGCCGAACATTCCGCCGCGGTCGATGTCTGCGACGAGAACCGCGGGAATATTTACCGCCTTGGCAAAGCCCATGTTGACGATGTCGACGTCCTTTAAGTTGATTTCCGACGCACTCCCCGCGCCCTCCGCGATGACGAGGTCGTATTCCGATTCGAGCGAGCGGTACGCAGCGATAGCTTTTCTCAAGAAGTCTTCCTTCTCGCGGTAATACTCCCGCGTCTTCATATTCTTATACACGCGCCCGTTTACGATCACCTGGCTCACGCCGTTTCCCGTCGGCTTGAGGAGTACGGGGTTCATCCGCGCGTCGGCCTCGATGCGCGCCGCCTCCGCCTGCATAAGCTGCGCGCGTCCGATCTCCGAACCGTCGCGCGTAACGCCGCTGTTTAACGCCATATTTTGCGCCTTAAACGGACAGACCGCAAGACCCCTGTCCGCATAGATTCTCAATAGCGCCGCGACCATCGCGCTCTTTCCGGCATTCGACGCCGTCCCCAGTACGATCAACCCCGCCATACTTCCGCCTCCTCCAGCGCGCACAATACGCGCGTCCTCATCTTTTCATTGCCGCTCAAGTGGATGTGTTGGAATCCGGCATAGATCGAAGGCGTATGGTAGCCGGATACGCGCTCGCGCGCCCCGTGCGGCTTTATCAATCTAAATCCGTCGCCTTCCTCGGAGGCTTTCGCGTAGTGAAATTCGTGCACCGGCACGCTCTCCCCTTTCTTAAGTAACAACCCGTCCTCTTTCGCCGTCATCTCGTGATAGCCGAAATGTACCAAGCGATCCGTCATCTCGGCGCGTCCCGGAAACAGACCCCAGCCGGACGTCCCGTCGATCGATTCCAATAAGCTCAACCATCCGCCGCCCTCGGCGATGAGGACGCCGCCTTTTTCCGTAAAGTCCGTCAAATCTGCTCGCAGCGCTTTATTGTTTGATAATGGCTCGCCGTAGCGCTCGGGATAACCTCCGCCCAAGTAGATCCCCGAAATCCCCCTCGGCAGACTCTCCGAAAGCGGAGAAAACGGGACCCATACGACACCCGCGCGCTCGAAATCCTCGAGGACGTCTCGGTAGTAAAATTGAAATGCGTCGTCCATCGCGATGGCGACCCTCGTCTTTGCGATCGTCCGGGGGGCGGTTTCCCGCGAGGGCGTCGCGTCGACCTCGGCGATTTCTAAGAGATTGTCCACGTCGACGTATCGATCGACCGCATCCGCCATCTGCTCCGCGTAATCCATAAAGGCGTCGATCTCGGACGGCAGATAGAGACCGAGGTATCTGGAGGGGAGCGCGACGTCTATCTTCGGAACACATCCCAACAGGGCGAGATCCGTCTCTTCTTCGACGATTTTTTTATAGTAGGCATACATCGACGGCTTCGTCTCGTTTAGGATGATCCCGGCGATGCGGTTTTCTTTAAAATTTAAGAACCCTTGAATCTCGGCGGCGAGGCTCAATCCCCTCCCCTTTCCGCTAAAGATCAAGATGCTCGGCGTATCCGTAAAGACGCTCATCTCCGCGCAGGACGATTCGGACGTCGCGCCGATGCCGTCGTAGTATCCCATGGCGCCTTCCATGACGACGATATCCTCTCGTTCCATCTCGTGTAAGAGGCGATGAATATAATCGTCCTCCATTAAAAAATGATCGAGGTTGTACCCGCGCGTCCCCAACATCCTGTGATACATCGGGTCGATATAGTCGGGTCCGATCTTCGCCGATGCGACGCGAAGACCGCGCCGCGAGAGGGCGCGTATCAGTCCCATGGTGAGCGTCGTCTTTCCCGCGGAGGACTGTCCGGCCGATAGGATTATGCGCTTCGTCATATCCGCCTCCATTGGTATGCGATCCGCTCCGTGCCGTCTGCGACGGTAATGACGCCGCAATACTCAAATCCCGAGGTCTCGATCACATGCCGCATGCGGGCATTGTCGGCGTGCGTGTCGATCCGTACATCCACGGCGCGAGAGACAGCAAAATCCTTAATTTGACGCATAACGCGCCGGCCCATTCCCCGTCCGAGACAGTTCTTCGCGACGACGAAGCGGTGTACGGTCATATACGGCTCGTCATCCGGCCAGCTGCCGTCGATGTACCGGTACGTCGGCTCATCGCCCTCCGCGAGGACGGCCGTCGCGACGATGCCTTCTCTTTCAAAGAGATAAGTGTTCTTCCCGCGAATATCCACGAGGATTTCCTCCTCCGTCGGATCGGCGCCCTGCCACTGGTCAACTCCGTCTTTTTTAAGACGCGCCCTCGCCTCGTCGATCATCCGGATAATCGACGGCGCGTCGCCTAAATTTGCCGTGCGCATCGTCAAATACGCCTCCTTTATCTCCCCTCGATTCATGATGCCTCCTCGCACTCCGTCGCCATCAAGCGATAGTCTCTTCGATCATGTAAATAAAGCGACTTTCTCGCCGAGAAAATCGCTCCTGGTATCGATGACTGTTTATTCATCCTTTTTCTTAAAATGCCAAATCAGATAGACGACCGCTAATACCGCGAGAATCGCTACGATGACATATTTGTAGTAATCCAAATAGGGCAGGATCATGTGCCAGTTTTCCCCCGTCTTATAACCCAGGTACGTGAGGATACAGTTCCACGCAAAAGATCCCAGGGCCGTCAACACGGAAAAGAGAGGAAGCGGCATCTTGACCATGCCGGCGGGGATGGAGATCAGACTCCGAATAACGGGCACGCACCGTCCGAACAGTACAAACAGCTTGCCCCTGTCCTCGAAACGATCGACGACGGTGACGATTTCTTTTTTCTTGAAACCTAATTTCTTCATGACGCCGCGTTCCGCGGAGTTATAGATCTTCTCCTTCGGAATCAATCGTCCGATTCCGTACAGCACGTACGCGCCGATAAGCGAACCCAATGTCGCCGAAAGGACGGTCGGCATGTAGCTCAAGCTTCCCCTCCCCACGAAGAAACCGCCCAGAAGCAGAATCACTTCCGAGGGGATGGGGGGAAAGACATTTTCCACAAAAATAAGGGCGAATACGGCAAAATATCCGTACGATTCGATCGCCGCAACGATAGTCGCTTCCACAGATAATACCTCTTCTAATTATTGTTTCAAAAACTTCGTGAGCAGCTCGTTGGCCATTTGAGGATTGGCCTTACCGCGGCTCTTCTTCATAACCTGTCCGACGAGGAAGCCGACGACGCGGTCCTTTCCATTTCGGTATTGCTCCACCGATTCGGGATTTTCGTCGAGGACTTCTTTGACAAAGGCCTCGATTTCCGCGACGTCGCCGATTTGCGCGAGTCCTTCCTCGTCGATGATAGCTTTCGGCTTTTTGCCTTCTTCGCACATCTTGCGGAATACTTTTTTACCCGCGTTGTTGTTGATCTTCGACGACTTAATTTGTTCGAGCAGGTAGGCGAAGTCTTCGGCCTCGAAGGGCACGTCCATCTCGCCGTCGTCGGTCACTTCGATACGACGTAAAAATTCCGTCATAAACCAGTTCGAGAGCATCTCGTAGTCGTCGAAGTGTCGCGCCACTTCTTCGTAGAAGTCGGCGACGGTCTTGGATCCGCAGATAACCTTCGCGTCGTATTCCTTTAAGCCGTATTGATCGATAAAGCGCTCGACCTTGGCATCGGGGAGTTCCGCCATGCGACTTTGCACCTCTTCGATCCACGCATCGTCAATAAACAAGGGACCGAGGTCGCCTTCGGGCGCGAAGCGGTAGTCGTTGGCCGTGTGTTTAACGCGCATAACGACGGTTTCGTTTTTCGCATCGTCCCAACGTCTCGTGGCCCTAAGCTCCGTCTCGCCTTTTTCCATCAGCTCGATTTGGCGATTGACTTCGTAGTCGATCGCCTTTTCGACGGCGCGGAAGGAGTTTAAGTTCTTCACCTCGGAGATCGCGCTCCTTTCGCCGCTCTCGGTATCCTTTATGTTGACGTTGACGTCGCAGCGCAGCGAACCCTCCTCCATCTTGACGTCGCTGACGCCCAGATAGCGAAGCGTGTTTCTCAACTTCTCGAGGAACAGACGCGCCTCGAGTCCCGAGGACATATCGGGATCGGTGACGATCTCAACGAGCGGTACGCCGCATCGGTTGTAGTCCATGAGCGTCGTCCCCTGGTCGGTGTGAAGGCTCTTGCCGGTATCTTCTTCCAATTGAATTTGGTGGATGCCGATCTTTTTAGGCTCGCCACTCTCCGAATCGATCTCGATGTAACCGTCGTTGGCGATGGCCTCGTCGGTTTGGGTGATTTGATAGCCCTTAGTGAGGTCCGGATAGAAGTAGTTTTTCCTCGAAAACGTACTCTTGTGATTAATCGTCATATGAAACGCCGTCGCAATTTCGATGGCGCGTTCCACGGCGCCTTTATTTAAAACCGGCGTCGCCCCCGGCAGTCCGAGGCATACGGGACAGGTGCAGGTGTTGGGTTCTCTGCCGTAGGCGTTTTCACAACCGCAAAAGGCCTTGGTCTTCGTGGACAGTTCCACGTGAATTTCCAATCCGACAATCGTTTTGTAACTCATTAGATATTTCCCTCCAATTCTTTGGCCGTTCTGAGTGCTTGATGGTCGTTGCTCTTCTTCGGAATGATTTGAACGCCGACGGGAAGACTGTCCTCAAAGCGAACCGGCACGCTGATGCCCCCCGTACCGATTAAGTTTACGGGCACGGTAAAGAGGTCGAGCATATACGTTTGAACCGGCGTCATATCCCTTGCGATCGGAACCGCCACGGTCGGCGACGTCGGGCAGAGAATGATATCGTGCGTCTCAAAGACATTGTTAAATTCTTCGATCATACAGTGACGCATCTTCAAGGACTGGTCGAAGTACTCCTTCGAGTGGTCCATGCTCATGATATAGGAACCGATCATGATGCGGCGCTTGACCTCGGTGCCGAATCCCTCGCTTCGCGTGCGCACGTAGAGCTCCTCGATATTGCTGTAGTCCTCGGCGATGTAGCCGTAGTTAATGCCGTCATAGCGGCTCATGTTCGGCGCGATCTCGCCGTTGACCAGGATGTGGTAGATCGCGATCGCGAGATCCAAACTTTCGATGTTAACAAATTCGACTTCAGCGCCCTGCGACTTCATGTATGCCATCGTATTTTCGAGCGCTCCGCGCACTTCGTCCTGTACGTCGAAGGTCTTAAAGATGTCGGGAATCGCGACTTTCAACTCGCCGAGCGGCTTCGCTTCGTCGATCTTATCTAATTGGAGGGACTCGTTTCCGATGCAGGTCGCATCGCGCACGTCGGAACCTTCCAGGATCGAAAGGACGTAGTGTACGTCGTCAACCGACTTTGCGAGAACCCCCACTTGGTCGAAGGTATTCGCCATCGAGGCGACCCCGTAGCGGGAAATGCTTCCGTGGGAGGGCTTCATCCCGACGAGGCCGCAGAAGGCCGCCGGTTGACGAACCGATCCGCCCGTATCCGTCCCGAGACTGACCGCACAAAAATCCGCCGCGACCGAGGCCGCGCTCCCGCCGGAACTTCCGCCCGATACGCGCGTCGGGTCGACCGGGTTTTTCGTCACGCCGAAGTAAGAGGTCTTCGTCGACGAGCCCATGGCGAATTCGTCCATATTGACCTTGCCGATAATGATCGCATCCGCGTCTTTTAACTTGCGCGTGACGACGGCGTCGTACGGCGAGACGAAGTTTGCGAGCATCTTCGACGAACAGGTCATGAGAACATCTTTGACGGCGATATTATCTTTAATCGATACGACGATACCGGCCATCTTGCCGAGCGCCTCGCCCCGTTCGCGCTTTTCATCGAGTTCCTTCGCCTTTTCAAGCGCTTCTTTTTCCATGACGGTGACAAAGACATTAAGGTCCTCGTCATCTCTCTTTATATTTTCTAAATACGCTTCGACCAATTCGGTGCACGTGATCTCGCCGTTTAAAAACAGCTCCCTCGTCTCGAGTCCGGTTTTTTGAGTTAAATTCATGATACCTCCTTATTCCACAAACTTAATGATTTCGAAATAGCCGTACTTCACGGAATCGGCATTTCTCGTCGCATCGTCTCGGTCTAACGAGGGGCGAACCTCGTCGTCTCTTAGGCGATTCGGTAGTTTGTTCGTATGGAACGTCGGATCGCACTGAATTTTAGACTCTTTGATCTTGTCGATTAAATCCATGGTATCGGAAAAATCCTTGACGATACCGTCGAGTTCCTCGTCGGTAAAGTATAATTTCGAAATTTCCGCGATATGTCTGATTTCCTCTTTTTTCATGATAGATCTCCCCACTTCTCTATAAATTCGCCTTCGGAAAGGACGTCAATTCCCAAATGTCTCGCTTTATCGACCTTCGAACCCGGGTCGTCGCCCGCCAAGACCATGTCGGTCTTGGAAGACACCGAACCGGTCACCTTCGCGCCGTTTTTCTCCAAGTACTCCTTCACTCGGCTTCTCGGCTTTGAAAGCGTGCCCGTGAGAACAATCGTCAGTCCCTCAAAGGTCTTCGCCTGCTCCAGTTGTTCGTAGATAATGTTTACACCCGCCGAAAACAAGTCCTCCACATAGCCCCCGATCACGGGATCTGTAAAAAAGGTCCTGATCTCGCGAGCCGTCTCGGGGCCGATGTCGTCGATCGCTTGAAGATCGTCTTCATCCGTCTCTTTTAATGCGTCGAAACTCTTAAAGTGGACGGCCAGATCTCTCGCCGTCTTTATACCTACCTGTCCGATCCCCAACGCGTAAATAAAGCGGTGAAAGGGGACGTTTTTCGAATCGTCGATAGCCTCCAGGAGATTCGCGGCTTTCTTTTCACCGAAACCCTCCAGTTCCAAGAGATCTTCGCGCTTTACATGGTAAAGGTCGGAGATTTCGTGAACGAGGTCCGCTCTCAACAACAATGCCGCCGTCTTTTCGCTGAGCCCGCGGATGTCCATCGCATCGCGCGAGGCGAAGTGATCGATCCGCCGAATCAGTTGCGGTTCGCACCCGATCGTGTTCGGACAAAAGCTGTGTACGCCGTTTTGTACGAGCGCCGTGCCGCAAGCGGGACAGGTGGTGATTATTTCTATTTTATCACCTTTCTCGCCGATTCCCGCAATAATTTCCGGAATAACGTCATTACTTCTCCGTATTAAAATATCGCCGCCTATGCGGACGCGCTTGCGCTCGATGTCGTCGTAGTTGTTGAGCGTCGCGCGGGCGATCGTCACCCCGTCGATGTCTACGGGATCGAAGACCGCCGTCGGCGTCACTTTTCCCGTTCGTCCGACGTTCCAAACGACTTCCCGAAGCGTCGTTTGGACCTCCTCCGCCTCAAATTTATAGGCGATGGCCCACCTCGGAAACTTCACGGTGTATCCGAGCGCGTCCCTGCCTTTTATGTCGTTGATCTTAAAGACGACCCCGTCGATCATGACGTCGAGGTCGGCGCGCGTCTGCTCGACTTCTCTGATAAAATCGAGCATCGCATCGAAGCTGTCGCATCGTCTGGTCATCGGATGGACGAGAAAATTCTGTTCCCCTAAAAACGCCTTGACGGCTTCGTCCGTCTCGAAGGTCATACCCTCCGCCTCGGTCAAATTGTAGAGATACGCTCTGAGCTTGCGGCGCCGAGTCTCTTTTGGATCGAGATTCCTCAGCGCACCCGCCGCCCCGTTTCTCGCATTTTTAAGGGGTTCGTCGGCATGGCGATTATACGCTTCGAGCGACTTAAAAGGCATCAGTCCCTCTCCCTGTACGACCAAGTGTCCCTTAAAGGGGATCGAGAGGGGTACCGATGAAATCGTCACGACCTGTTCGGTGATGACCTCGCCGACGGTCCCGTTTCCCCGCGTGACCGCCCGGGTGAGTTTTCCGTCGTCATAAGTCAAAGAAATCGTCAAACCGTCGAACTTCAACTCCGCCATATAGCCCTTATCGCCGACGCCCGCGTTTTCCATGCGCATATACCAGTTGTTCAACGTCTCGAAATTTTGCGCCTTGTCGAGCGAATAAAGCGGCGTCTCGTGCGTAAATTTTTCAAAACCTTCGAGCAGATCGCCGCCGACGCGTCGCGTCGGGGAGTCAAATTCGACACGTCCCGTCTCCTCCTCGATCCGCCTCAGTTCGTCGTACAGCGCGTCGTACTCTTCGTCGGAGACGACGGGATCGTCCAATGTGTAATAGGCGTGCGCCCAACGGTTCAGCCGGTCGATTATGTCGCGCATGTCCATCTTAATCCTTCTTTCTTACGGGAGCGATCTTGAGATTGAGCGTCTTCAGCCCCTTGCCCGAAAAGGCGACGACCCCTTCGTCCCCTTTGAGCTGAACGATCATCCCCTCGCCCCATTTCTTGTGAATGACGGTATCGCCCACCGAAAAATCTTCCTCGGGCACCTGCGTTCTCTGTTTCGGCTTAAGCGGCGCACTCGCCGTCTTCGTGCCCGTAAAGATTTGGTGACGAGACCGCCCGTCTTTTTTCACCGATTCTTCCTCGACCACGTCGATCACATCTTCCACTTCCCGGATAAAGCGGCTCCGCACGGCGGGCTTGCGCTTGCCGTAGAGCGTCCGCGACTTCGCCGAAGAAAGGAAGAGTTTTTCCTTTGCGCGCGTCATCGCGACGTACATAAGCCTGCGCTCTTCTTCCATGTCTTTCTCATCGTCGAGGGACCGCGAGGTCGGAAAGAGCCCTTCTTCCAAGCCGACGACAAAGACGACGGGAAATTCCAACCCCTTGGCGCCGTGAATCGTCATCAGTTGCACCGACGCGTCCTCGTCGACCAGTTCGTTTTTATCCGAGATTAAACTTAAGCTCCCTAAAAAATCAGTGAGCGTCAAATCCGGATTGTCGTGCTCGAATTCCGATGCCGCAGAAATAAACTCGTCCAGATTCTCGATACGCGTCCTCGAGGTCACCGTGTCTTCTTTCCGCAGCTCTTCGACATAGTGACTCTCGAATAAAATCGCTTCCACGAGCTCGCCGAGAGACAGCTCTTCCCGTTTATGCGTCAAGAGGTGGATCAGATTGACGAACTCTTTGATATTTTTATGGGCGCGCACCTTGATCTCGTCGTTGTCCTCCAGTTCTTCCATCACCGCAAAGAGATCCTGTCCCTTTTCATCGGCGTAATCCTGCAACTGCTCGATCGTCGTCTCTCCGATGCCCCGCTTCGGAACGTTGACGATGCGGCGCAGGCTGACGTCGTCCTTCGGATTGTCGATGACCTGAAGGTAACTGATTGCGTCCTTAATTTCCCTTCGGTCATAAAAGCGGAGGCCGCCTACGACGCGGTAGGGGATCCCTTCGCGCATCAGCGCCTCTTCAAACCCCCGGGATTGCGCGTTGGTTCTGTAGAGAATCGCCATATCGCCGAATCGGGTGCCCTTGTAGTTTAAGTGCTCCATCTTGCGCACGACCGCCATTTCCTCTTCGCTGCTGTGATAGAACTCGCGATAAACGACGGGATCGCCGCCCTCGCGCTCCGTCCACAAGTTCTTCTTTTTAAGCGTCGGGTTATTGGCGATGAGCCGGTTCGCGCTCTTCAAAATAGGCGTCGTCGATCGATAATTTTGCTCGAGCATAATCGTCTTGGCGTCGGGAAAATCCCGTTCAAACGACAAAATATTTTCAATGTCGGCGCCGCGCCAGCTGTAGATCGATTGGTCGTTGTCGCCGACCACCGTCAGGTTAATCGCCTTTTCGGCGAGCATCTTGACGAGTAAGTATTGAATATGGTTGGTGTCCTGGTACTCGTCGACGAAAATATAGGCGAAGCGCTGTTGATAGTAGCTTAAGACGTCGGGATGTTCTTGAAAAAGCTCCACGGTCTTTACGAGCAGATCATCGAAGTCCAAGGCGTTATTCTCCCGCTTCTTTTTCTCGTAGAGCCGATACGCCTCCGCGATTTGGCGCTCGTGAAATTCGCCGAAGTGATTTTTTACCGCCTCCTCCGGCGAGATACCCTCGGTCTTCCACGCCGAAATCTTGCTTAAGAGCCCATAGGGCTTGTAGATTTCCTTGCTTAAATTCAGTTCGTTCATACACGTCTTGATCAGCGTCTTTTGGTCCGAAGCATCGTAGATGGCGAAATTTTGATCGTAGCCGATCGCTTCGATATGGCGCCTTAAGATGCGCACGCACATCGCGTGGAAGGTGCTGATCCACATTCCCTCGACCGGGTAGGTCAACAAGTCCGCGACGCGCTCCTGCATCTCCTTCGCCGCCTTATTGGTAAAGGTAATCGCCAGGATGCTGAACGGCGACACGTTTTCCGATTCGATCAGATAGGCGATCTTCCCCGTGACGACACGCGTCTTCCCGCTTCCGGCGCCCGCCAGAACGAGGAGAGACCCCTTCGTCGTGAGAATCGCCTCTCTCTGTCGATCGTTATAATTTGACAACATGGACTCGTTTTTCATGACCTCTCCTCAATAAAATCTCGCACCACTTTTGACGCAATCAAAAGCCCCGACGCCGGCGGAACGAACGATATACTCGCAGGTGTTCGCACATCACGCGCTTCCGCCTTGTGGGGCACTTCCTTCGAATAGACGACGGGATAATCGGAAATTCCGCGCCGCTTTGTCTCCCTTCTCATCACTTTCGCCAAAGGACACACCGACGTCTCGGAGAGCATCGCGATCTCGAGCGCTTCGGGGTGTAACTTGTTTCCCGCGCCCATCGCCGATATAAAGGGAACGGACGCTTCCTCGGCGGATTTTGCGAGCAAGAGTTTCGCGCTCACCTGATCGAGCGCATCGACCACGTAATCGTAAGCCGTAAAATCGAACATCCCCGCGGTGTCCTCGTCGACGCGAACGGCATAGGTCCGAACGCGCGCCGACGGATCGATCGAAAGCAACCTCTCTTCCATCACCTCGACCTTCATCCGTCCGACGGTCTCACGCGTCGCAATCAATTGACGATTGATGTTGGTGATGTCGACCTCGTCAAAGTCCACGACATCAATCTCACCGATGCCCGCGCGGACGAGCGCCTCGGCGCAGTGTCCGCCGACACCTCCGATGCCGAAGACGGCGACGCGTTTTTCCCTTAAGCGACCGAGCGCATCGGAGCCGATCAGCCATCGCGTCCTGAGAAAAGGATCCATACTTACCTCCTACTGTCATACTAAACAATAATTATACCAAAAAAGACCCTATGTTTACAATTCATAGGGTCTTTGAGTCTTTGAGAAAAGTACGCGTATTCTCTTAAACGTCTATAGTCTATCGATAACCGTGTACCGATCCTAGAGATATAGACAAGTCCTTCAAACCGTACTCTCCGCTAATTTTCGGATTGGCGTAATGATAACCTTTTTCGTCTTCGTAGATATCAATCGTTAAGATCATCGGTTTTCGGCTATTTTTCAATATCTCTTTTTCGAAACTTTCTTTCACGAAAAATTCCGCCGGAAAATTCTCGAGTTTTGAAGAGTTTTCATCGACATCATATATAAATCTTACATACTTGCCCGATGAATCTTCCTTGTTATTCCACCAACTGTCTGTGCTTCCCGGCCGAACATTAGTAATTTTAACCTTATAATTGGGCTCTTTCAATTCACCTATCCATTCGACGATATTTACTCTGTTTCCTTTTAAATGCAAGTTTATATAATATTTCTGAGGAATGTTCAATTGAAATTCATTATAAAGCGTTTGAGATTTGATGGACTCTTTTTCTACACCTTTATATGTTTTATAAGTTATTGAATCATTTAAAAGATACGTTTGTTTCCCGGAAGGTGTATGAATAGTCATTTTATAACCTTCGATATCAGACGTAATACTTTCAAGATACCCCTGAACATTCTCTTCTACTTCTTTTGCATTTACAAGATTCTGATAGTTTGTTTCTATTGTCAGTTTGTTCCCTTTATCTAATTCTCCTACTAAAGAACGGAGCTTATCAGAAAGTTCTTTCTTGTCAATAGTAAACGTATACGTACTTCCATCTTGAAATTTTAATTCAATCGTTTCTTTATCTCCGAAGCGTGAACCGTAATTGTAATTTAAGAATTCTGTCGTGAACGTTCCTTTTTGTGGGAACACATGAACCTCTTTAATCACATCATTTTTAGATGTAAATGTAACCATATCGTAAGGAGAAATATCTTCAGCATTTACTTTCTTGCCAAACATATAAAAATTGATGTTTTTATCTAATTTTAATGTCAGTTTTTTTTCTAATTTCGAGGACGCGTCGACCGTTGCATCTTTCTCGGTCGTATAGTCGATCGTGATTTCTTTGTCGTCGATCGACTTAACAATCCCCGTTCCCTCCAAATCTTGGGCGGTCACGTCGATGGAAACCGCGTGGAGCGAGGTAACGCCGGTCGTATCCGAATAAGCGGTTACCTTGACCTTGCTTCCCTCGGTGAGGTCCTTTTGTTCGGCCGCTTTACCGTTGATCGTAATCTTCGTGTCCCCCGAGAGGACAAAGGCGATCGGTTTACCGTCTTTATCTTTAATCGCGACCGTCGGCACGCCGTTGACGGTTTCGGAAAGATAAATTTCCCCCTCGTATTCTTCGGTTTGTTTGACGTTGTTCTTATAATCGTAGCTCAGATCGGTAATCTTCGCCATTTGCTCGCGTTTTAAGGGTTTTTGCGGATTAAAGTTTCCGTCGCTGCCCATTTCGTGGAAAATCTTTGTGTCGATCATTGCGGCGTAAATTCCCTTGACGTCGACATCGCCGATTAAATCTTTTGGTGTCTTGCCGATGAGGTCTATATCGTTTACCTTAATATTCGACGTATCGGCCTTAGGCGTTACGCCCAATGCCTTCGCGTAGTATATTAAAATGGTTTCGCGAGTGGGATATTGTTCTTCCTCCACCGTACCGGTGATATAACCTCTGTTATAAGCGGCCTTCAAATTCGTCTCGTCAATGACTCCGTTTTCAAGCGCTACACACACGGCGCTTCTGGCCCAACTCGGTACTTTGTACATATCGGCGATATGACCGTTGTTGACGATTGCCGCGGTCACTTCCTGAGCCGTCGGGTTTTGAATACCCTTTAAAAGCTGTAATATTTCCAAATACGTGACCGAACGTTGCGGCTTAAACGATCCGTCGGTATAACCTCGTACGATGTTTAAATCGCTAAGGTTCGAAATATAACTGTATGCCCAATGGTTTGGCCCGACATCTTTGTACGTCGCAGCCTCCGCCGTCATCGGCGCGACAGCTAAAACACCGGCGAGTGCGAGGGCGGTCGCCATCTTCAGATTATTCTTCTTCATAAAAATCCCCCTTCTTAGACCAATTTCTACCTTTATTATAACATGGTAAACACATTCACCTATTACGTTTTCGTGTCATATGAAACGGAAAACCTTCTTATCTTTGCTATAATAAATAGATAGTTATTGTTTAAATATGCGGAGGAATTATGCGATATTATCCCGTCATGGTCGATACAACGGACAAAAAAGGGCTCGTCATAGGGGGCGGACATTCCGCGCGAATAAAGATTGTGAACTTACTTGATTCGGAATGTCTGTTATACTGTATGGCGGAAACGTTCTGCTCGGAAATCGAGGCACTCGCGGATACATACCCCGATCGACTTTTTCTTAAAGTGCGATCGGTCGACGAATCCTTTCGATTTTTCGCCTACGATTTTCTCGTCTTAGCCACCGGCGACAAGGCGCTCGAAGAGACGCTCATTCGGCGCGCAAAATTGTCGTCAATTCCCGTCCTTTCGACGACGCTCAAGGACGCCTCGGACTTTCACCTGGCTTCTCACATCGAACGAGGTCCCCTCGTTCTCTCCGTGAGTACGGGTAATCCGACGATGACGCGCTACATTAAGGACGACTTAAGGGCATGGAGTGAACGATACAATATTCAAAAAATGGAACAGATGAACGCCATTCGACGGCACATGGTCGACAAGCACAGTCCGAACATCGCCGCCGTCATGAGACAACTTTGGACAGAAGAACGCATTCGTAAGGACGATTGGGAGGATCGAATTGAAGATTCGGGTAGGAACGAGAGGAAGCCAACTGGCGAGGATTCAAGCGAAACAAGTGACTGATATTTTAGAGGAGGCGGGCATCGAGACGGAACTGGTCGTCGTGACGACCAAGGGCGATCGCAATCAAAAGCTTCCGATCGACAAGATCGGCAAAAACGGCGTCTTCGTCGGCGAGTTGGAATCGGTGCTCGTAAACGGCGCGATCGACATCGCCGTGCACTCCCTCAAAGACATGTCCTCGGTACTTCCCGAGGGCTTTACACTCGCCGCACCGCCCGCCGCACCGCCCGTATGGGACGTCTTCGTCGGAAAGGCGCCGCTCAAAAGAGAAGAAGAACTCGCACAGATGACGATTGCAACGGGTAGTCAGCGCCGAAGGGCGGAGCTGCATCACTTCTATCCGAACATCCTCACGACACCCATCCGCGGCAGTATTCAGACGCGTATCGAAAAAATGCGCGCATCGGAAGTCGACGGGACGATCTTAGCCTATGCGGGCCTTTCGAGAGCCTCGCTGACATCCGTCATCTCGGGCATATTGGACCCCACGCGCTTTATCCCCTCTCCCTCTCAGGGACTGCTCGGAATCGAACTCTCCGAAGCGCGAAGCGACCTTCTCAAGATCTTCGAAGAGGCCTCCGACCCCTTCGACGCCTTTCGCCTTCGCATCGAGCGAGCGTATCAAAAGACGCTCGATGCCTCCTGTCGTTCCCCCATCGGCATCTATATCGAACGCGCGGAAAAAGACGCGCTCCTGTTGCACGGATGTTTCGCCTCGACGCCCGGCGAAGCTCTTACTTACGCGACCGTTCCCTCGACATTTCATACCGCGACCGCCGATGTGGTCGCGCTCGCAAAGAAGGTGAAACATCATGATTAATCATCCCGTCGTCATCGCCGGCGCCGGCATCGGCGACATCGATCAATTAAGTTTAGGCGTCCTCCGCGAACTGCAGGAGGCGGACTGCATCGTCTACGACCGCTTATTGGACGCCGAATTATTGGACCTCGCACCCGGAGCCGAAAAAATCAGTGCCGGAAAATCCAAAGACCGTCACACCCTGAAACAGAATGCGATCAATGCCCTCCTCGTGGAGAAGTACCGAGCGGGGAAAAAAGTCCTCCGTCTAAAGGGTGGCGACCCCTTCGTCTTCGGGCGAGGTGGCGAGGAGGCGGAGTACCTCCGCGCACACGGCGTGCCCTTTACGACCTACCCCGGCATTACATCGGGAGTGGCGGTGCCCGCGATGGCGGGGATTCCCGTCACCTTTCGCGACATGTCGCGCGCGGTCACCTTCGTCACCGCCTATACGAAAGACGGTCCCGCAGACTTTTCTCCCTACGCCGCCCTTCCCTCGACGCTCGTGATCTACATGGGGCTGAGTCGGGCAAAAGACATCGCGGCGGATTTGATCGAAGGCGGAAAGGATTCCCGCACCCCCGTCGCCGTGATCTCAAAGGGCGGAGACCCGGATATGGAAACCTGCGTCGCGACACTCGAGGAGGTTTCTTTGCAGGGAATCCCCGAGAACTTGGCGAGTCCCGCCCTTATCGTCGTGGGCGAAGTGGTCGGTCGACGCGACATCCTGGATCCCGCGTTCAACAACCCCGTATCCGGCCGGACGATCGTTTTAACGGGCGACCGGGGACAGGACGCCCTCGCCCAAAAACTCCGCCATATGGGCTTTCATATCCTCCGGCGCCCCATGATCGACATTCGGCCGATCAATCGGGACGTTCTTGAAAGAGATTGCAAAAGGTTTGAGGCAAATACCCTGGTCTTCACTTCCAAAAACGCCGTACGCTTCTTCTTCGACGCATTTCTGCACGTTCGGGATATCCGCACGCTCGACGGCGTCGACGTCTACGCGCTCGGCGAAAAGACCGACGAGGCGCTCGCCCGCTACGGTATTCGCTCCGAAGGTCACCCCGATATCTACGACAAGGAACACCTCATCGATTATCTAAAAAAAGAATCCTCGGAAAAACAGCGCACCTTCTACTACCCTCACTCGAAACTGAGCGATCCCGTTCTCGGCGACGCCCTGCACTCGATGGGTCGGCTCCGGGACATCGCCATCTACGACACGACTTGCCCCGCCACGGCAAGACCGATGCCCGCGCGCTGCGACGCGATCGTCTTTACCTCGTCTTCGGCCGTCAAAAATTTTTCAAGCCATTACGGATTTGAATCTTTTGCCGATGCGACCTTTTTTGCGATCGGGCCCTCGACAAAACGCACCCTTGTCAAGTTCGGCGTAAAGGAGGACAATATCTCCTTGGGAGAGAAAGCTACTATGGATGCTCTCTACCATAAAATTGTAAAGGAGTTTTCAAGATTATGAGAATGAGAAGAATTCGAAACAACCCCATCCTTCGAAAAATGACATCGGAGACGAGCCTCGATGTCAGCGACCTGATCTATCCTCTGTTCGTCATCGAAGGCGAAAACATAAAGAAGGAAATCCCCTCCCTTCCGGGAGTCTACCACTTCTCCATCGATCGCCTGGACGAGGAAATTGAGGAGATCGTCGAACTGGGGATCCCCGCCGTCATTTTATTCGGCGTCGTCGATCATAAGGATGCACACGGCTCCGGCGCCTACGCGGAAGACGGAATCATCCAACGCGCGTGCCGCAAAATAAAGTCGATCACCGAGGATTTAGTCGTCATCACCGACCTCTGTATGTGTGAATACACCGACCACGGTCACTGCGGCATCTTGGACGAACACCACGTGGTCGACAACGACGTGACGCTCGAGTACCTCGCGAAAATCGCCGTATCTCAAGCAAGCGCGGGCAGCGATGTCATCGCCCCGTCGGACATGATGGACTTCCGCGTCGCCAGAATTCGACGCGCGCTCGACGAAAACGGCTTTACAAATATTCCGATTATGTCCTACGCCGCAAAATTCGCATCGAAATACTACGGTCCCTTCCGCGACGCCGCGGGAAGCAGCCCCTCCTTCGGCGACCGCAAGGGGTATCAGATGGACTTTCACAACGGGAACGAAGCTCTTCGCGAAATCGAGCAGGATTTAAAAGAGGACGCGGACTTTATCATCGTCAAACCCGGCCTCGCCTATCTCGACGTGCTCGCTCGCGCCGCGGAACGCTTTAACACGAACTTCATCACCTATAATGTCAGCGGCGAATACGCCATGACGATGAAGGCGATCGAATGCGGCATCTTCGATGAGAGCATCGTCTATGAAAACATGATCGCCATGAAGCGCGCCGGCGCCTCGATGATCATTACCTACCACGCCAAGACGGTTGCCAAGGCGTTAAAGGAACACCGCTTTGATTAAAAACGACTTTCTGCTCAAACAGATCGAGGAGCTGATCCACTTCCTCCTGACACTCGTCTACCCCGGCGGTCATATCGACGAGGAGAAAGACAAGACGACCCGCTCTGCGCTCTTTAAAAAACTTGAAGAGTTGATCGACAAAGGGCTCTACAATCAAGCCGAAGACTACTTATTCGACGCGTTCGATCGCGGAGAAGCCGATCTTCAAACCGGCGTGCTGTTTTACGATAAACTGCTCGCGATCCCCGAAAAAGAGCTCAAGGCGGGCGAATTTTCCATCAAGGAAATTCAAACCGGATTAAACGACTATGCCAAGCTCTTTCACATCGACATCTAATTGTAAAAAGCCACCCTTCGCCCGAGCGAGGGTGGCTTTTTGTACGTCGTGCCGTGGAATCGAGACGTAAAAAAAGTTCGAGATAGTATCTCGAACTTTTTTATGGGACGATTATTTAATTTATCTTTCTTCTCTCAACTTGCGAAGGATCATTTTTTGTTCGACGCCTGCGACGAGTCTGCGCGTATAGTCGACGGTATCGGGGTTGACCGACATCGACGTGATTCCGCATTCTACCAAGAATTCCGCAAATTCCGGGTATTGACTCGGTCCCTGTCCGCAGATGGAGCAGGTGATGCCTTTTTTGTTAGCCGCATCTACCAGGATTTTGATCGCGCGTTTAACGGCATCATTTCGTTCGTCGAAGTAGCCCATGCGGTTTAAGATACCGCTGTCTCTGTCGGCACCCATCGTAAGTTGCGTGAGGTCGTTGGAGCCGATCGAGAAACCGTCGACGAGTTCCGCAAACTCTTCAGCTTGGAATACGACGGAGGGAACTTCGGCCATGATCCAAATCTTAAAGTTCTTGGATTGTTTTAAGCCTTCTTCCGCCATGATTTCCTTAACGGTTACCAATTCTTCGGGCGTGCGGACGAACGGAAGCATCGCGACGACGTTGTCGAGACCGAAGTCTTCTCGAACTTTGCGCATCGCTTGACATTCCAATCTGAATCCTTTTTCGTATTCGGGAGAAATGTAACGGCTGACGCCACGCCATCCGATCATCGGGTTTTCTTCGTGAGGTTCGACTTCGTCGCCGCCCTTTAGGCCGCGGAACTCGTTGGTACGGAAGTCGCTCATGCGAACGACGATTTGTTTCGGATAGATCGCACCCGCTACTTCGGCAATGCCTTCCGCCAACTGGTCGATCAGGAGGTCGCCTTGTCCGGTCTTTGCGAGGTACATCGGGTGAGCGCCGATTTTATTGGTAAAGATAAATTCGGTACGCATCAAGCCGATTCCGTCGAAGGGCAAGTCCTTATATTTTTCGATTAAAGACGGTTCGCCGAGATTCATATAAATCTTCGTCGCCGTGGTCGGCGCGACCAAACTCTTTAACTCGTCGAGGTTGATACCGACGCCTGCCGCAGTACCTTCGGACGATTCTTTCTTCTTGTCGCGATCGTGGAGCACGCTGCCTTCGTAGACGACGCCGCGCGTCGCATCGACGGTAATTTCCATGCCTTCCTTTAACACGCTCGTCGCGGTGTTACTTCCGACGACACAGGGAATGCCGAGCTCGCGGCTGACGATGGCTGCGTGACAGGTTCTTCCGCCTTCGTCGGTGACGACTGCCGCCGCCTTACGCATAGCGGGGACCATGTCGGGGTTGGTCATGGCCGTAACCAGGATGTCGCCGTCTTTGACGAGGTTGATTTCGCTGACGTCTTTAATCTTCTTAACTTTCCCGCGTCCGATTCCGGGCGATGCGGCGAGACCGCGTACGAGTGGATTCAACTTTTCGGGTTCTTGATTCATATCTCCATCCTCTTCACTGGGTTCTTCTGCATTTTCTAAGGTCGTAATCGGTCTCGATTGGAGAATATAGAGACCCTTGGTATCTCTGTCCATGCCCCATTCGATATCTTGAACGCTGCCGTAGAGACTTTCAATCTTAAGACCGGCTTCGATCAAGGTCGTCAATTCTTCCTTGGTGAGGCATTCTTCTTTTACGGCGCCGGCGCCCAAGATGTCTTCGACGTCCGCTTCGTGCGTTCCGATTCCGGAGTCGTTTTGTACGACCATTTTCTTCTTGTCCGCGATAACTCGTTCTAAGACCGTCTTATCTTTCTTGCGAATGACGTATTCGTCCGGGGTAACGGTCCCGCTGACGACGGCTTCGCCCAAGCCGTAGCTCGCGTTGATCATCATTTCGTCGCGACTGCTGTTGATCGGGTTTGCCGTAAACATGACACCCGATTTTTCGGAGTTGACCATCTTTTGGACGACGACCGCCAGTGCGACGGCAAAGTGGTCGTAATTTTGTTTGGCTCTGTAATAAATAGCACGCGGAGTCCAAAGAGAAGCCCAACATTTGCGAACGTGTTGAACGAGTTCTTCTTCCCCTGCGATGTGTAAATAAGTATCTTGTTGTCCTGCGAATGAAGCGTCGGGTAAGTCTTCCGCTGTCGCCGAAGAACGAACCGCTACTTGCGGATCCCTCAAGTCGATGGAACGACTAAAATCTCTATAAGCACCGATGATTTCTTCTTCGAGTTTCGGGTCGATGTCGCCTTCTTCAATACTTCGACGAATGTCATTTGAAGCTGCCGTCAACATATCGACATCTTCGACGTCCAAGTCTTTCATAACGAAGCGAACTTTTTCATCTAATCCCGCATAATCAATAAATGCGTTGTAACCTTCCGATGTAACACAAAATCCCGGCGGTACATCGAGTCCGAAATTAGTCATTTCACCGAGATTGGCACCTTTGCCACCGACGATATCCACGTTGTCTTTGCGAATTTCGTGGAAAAAGCGAATATACTTAAAACCTGTCATATCATTCCTCCTCGGATGTATTATAACACAATGCGGATATGTGTTGTACTATTTATTTTTTATTTTGCCATTTTCTTAATTCCGCGATCGATTTCGTGCTTACGCACCGTCGATCGATCCCTAAATCGTCGATGACATCTTGAATCGCCTCGCGGCTTCCGCCTTCGATTTCCATATAGGGCGCGGGATACGTCTCTTCTTCCCAACGATCCAAATCTAGCCGGCATCCCCGATACGCGTAGCTGATGCGATGTTTATGACCTTCGTCCCTCAAGTTATAACCCAATAACTCGAAAATGCGTAGCATTTCTTCGACGTCGTCGATCTCGACGGTATGCTCGTCGTAGATGCGTACGGCGTCGTTCGCCTTCTTTTCTTTAAACGTACACACTGTCTTATCTCCGCGCGGCGAGCGCGTACGCCTTATGCGCAAATAGCCCGATGCGTCGTCGATCGGGTGTTTCGACGAGTTAATCACGATCGTCTCCTGTTGTTCGTCGCTGATCTTTACCCCGCCTTTTTCGATCAATGTCTTCTCCATGGCGGAAAGATCCACGTTCAATACCTTGACTTCTATTTCTCTCTCCATACTACACCTCGATCTCTTGCGGCGTAAAATTGACGTAATCTGAAGACACACATCGGTATTCCACGCCTCCGTAATCTCCCTCGACGATAAATTTATGGCCGTAACTGTGCAAATGGCCGTAGACGCAATAGTCGATTTTCGCATCTCTTAAAATATCGGCGAAATCGTTCGGCTCTCCCTTCGAGGAGAAGGGCGGATAGTGGAGCATCGCGATGCGCGCGCGGATATCTTTTCCCTCGCACTTCGCGTTCATGTCGTCGATGCTGAGCTGCAGACGGTTTAATTCCCGTTTGTAGATCTTCTCGTCCTTTTCATCGAACCCGTTGCTGTCGATGTCCGTCCAACCGCGGCTGCCGCACACGGCGATATCGTCGAGGACGATGCCCGTATTGTGCAAAAAGTCGATCGACCGAAGGCCCAGCTGATTGAGTTTATTCAAAGACGACCACCAGTAATCGTGGTTGCCCTTAATCAATATCTTTCGACCGGGAAGGTCGTCCAGCCGCTTGAGATCCTCGACCCCCTCCTCGAGCTTCAGCGCCCACGAAATATCGCCGACGACTAGTACGTGATCGTCGGCTTTGACGCGTCGGTTCCACGCATCGAAAATTTTATTTTCGTGATCTTCCCATGCCTTTCCGAAAACACTCATGGGCTTTTCTTTTTTATGATCTAAATGCAAATCTCCTATCGCCCAGATCAATCTACTCTCCTTTCATTTCCGGCGTCGTAAAATCGAGAACCTGTCGATCGAGATGTTTTAAGATCTCGACGAGACGGGACCGTCTGTCGCCGTCCATAAAGGCGAAACCGTCGTCAAAAATCATCGGAATCGACGGATCCATCCGCTCGACGACCGCGAGTCGCAAAGACAATACCAGGAGATCCGCGGTGGATTGGCTAAGTTGCGTATCCTTTAAACTCGGACGTCCCGGTCCGATTATGCTCAAGTAATCGTCCGCGAGCGCGATCCAATCGTAGCGGCCTCCGCTGAGCGAGGACAAGTACGCCTCGGCATCGGAGAGAATTTCCCTCTGAAAATCGTCTCTTCCCACGGCGTCGACCTCTCTCAGGATCGACTCGGTCATGTCGATAACCTGTCGTTCTCGGTTCAGTTCTTCTTTTTTTGCCTTTTCCTTCGCGTAGGCACTCTCCAGTTCGTCCAGCGTGGCTGTGAGTCGTCGAACTTCCCGCTCCTCTCCGTCGATAAACCCGAGACGCCTCTGCGCCCGTTCGACGGCATCGTCGAGCGAATCCGTCTCCTCGGGGAGCTGCGTGAGCACCGTCGCGTGACGACGCATCATATTCTGTAGCTGTGACATATCGAAATCTTCGTCGATGTAGGGATCGAACCACCGGTAGAGAGCGTGTTTACGGGCGAGCAATTCATCGCGCTCCGTATACCGTTGGTGGTATTGGCGCATCGCCCGTTTCGTGCGAAGGCTCGATATAAAAAAGACGACACTGATGACGATAAAAACAAAGGTCGCGAGGGCGCTTATCATCGCAAACTCCGTGTTGGACGCGGCAATGAGAAAGGCGGTAAATACCGCAAATAAGCTGGCTATTAGCGCCGTCACCTTGTGCGTTCCCTTCGACGCGGTAAATCCCTTTTGTTTTTTCGATTCGAAGCGGTCGATGGCCTCTTCATTTTCGTCGAGAGCGCGGTCAATGTGATCGACCTCCTCGATTCGCGCGTGAAGCTCGGGCAGGAGGTGCGTCTTTTCCATCTGAAGCGTCTGTCGCCGCTTTAACTCTCTCAAGTCGCCGGCGATATCCTGTTTCGCATCGGTATTTTTTTTAAGACGTCGAAGTTGTCCCCTCGCCTCGGCGATGCGTCCTTCGAGGTCTGCGATATTCTCTTCGCCTCGTCCGAGCGGCGACTTCTTCGCGCGCGTCGTCCCGATCTTTTTTCTCTCCTTCTCGAGATAATCGTAGGCGTCTTGAAAGCGAAGGTCGCTGTGGCCGCGCATCAGGTAATTTTTCGACTTCTCGATCCGCTTTAAAATCGAAAGCGCGTCGATACTCTGTAGATCACTCATGCAAAAAAACCGCAGAAAGTCGTCTTGGCTCAAGCCCCAAAACAGACTGCCCGGCTGGGCAATCCCCGAAAAGGTATAGAGCGTCTCGTCCTCGACGATCCGATTGGCGTCGAGGTCGATCACGGTGAGCTGCTCATTTTCCTTGCGAAAATTCCGCTCGATCCGATACATTCCCTTCGACGTCTCGACCTCCATCGCCGCGGAAAAATCGCCGCCATTCAACGGAAAATAGTCGTCGTATGCTCGCGAATACAACTTTCTGTTTAGACTGTCTCTCGAAAAGCCATACAGCAGTGCGCGTATACACATCACCGTCGTCGATTTCCCGGATTCATTGGGGCCGCGAAGACACTGGTACCCCTCTTCGAAGGTGACGTGCGTATCGTGAAACGCGCCGAAGTTTATCAACTCCAATTTATGAATCATAATCTTCTCCCAACAGTGCGCGTATTCCCAAGTCACAGATCTTCAGACGCGTCTCCTCGTCGACATCGTACGATCGCGCGCGCCTGATAAACGCCCCGAGGGCGTCGTCCGCATGCGCTCGCTCGACTTTTTCGATCATCTTGGGCAAGTCCTGTGCCCACTCCAATCGGTAGAGCACATCCTGCGCGTCCAAAAACCGTCGCATCTCGGCATCGAGGATGCCGCTATACGTTCCGGTCACATAAAAGCTGTAGATCGACGACGCGTCGTCCAGGGTTTCGCGGATCGATGCGAGAACATCCTCGCTGCGTCCATCGTCGATGTGCAGTGTCTTATGGCGCAGCGAACGCCTCGCCAAGGGAATATATTCCGTCGACAAGGTCTCGCCGAGTTCGCCGAAGACGACGCCCAACCTGCCTCGGTCCGTGTGGTCGAGCGGTTCCGGCGTCCCACACATCTGAAGTTTATTTTCGTAGAGAATCGGCTTGTGTACGTGTCCCAACGCGATATAGTCGAAATACGGCAAAATATTGGCATCGACGGGAAAATAGCCGTCGCCGCCCGTCCAATTGCCGTGGTGCAGGAGGACGTGGCGGTAACCGTCCGACATATCCGCGCCCTCGTACTGTAAAATCCGATGGTAACTCTCTCTATTCCAACTAATTCCATGAAACGCGACCTTCCGTTCGTCGTCGTAAAACGTCGTCAATTCGTCGCGACTGAAGAGCTGCACGCGGTCGTTTAAGCGGTTCTCGACATACTCGTAGAGCTTGTAGTCGTGATTTCCCAACAGCAATAGCGTCACAAAAGGCATCTCTCCGAGGGTAGAGAGGACGTAGTCGACCTCCTCGCGCCTAATCATATCCTGCTCGAAAATATCGCCGACGAGAAACAGGTAGTCGATCTCGCGCCTCTTTCCAAGTGACAGGATGCGCCGAAAAGTCAAAAAGCGATCCTTCCTCCCCGTCTCGCGATCGGCATCCCGCACATAGGGAAAACTGCGCCCCAAGTGTAAGTCCGCCGTATGCAAAAACCGCATTACTTAATCAACTTTTGAATGGCTTTAAACTCGTCGGTACCCGAAACGCTGTTTAAATCGAATAAAATCGTCTCGGTCGGGCGAATCGACGCGCCCATTTGTCGCATCTCCTCGAGTGCGTAGAGCGCCGAGTTGGGATTCCTCGAACTTACGGCATCTTCGGCGACGTAGACGTCGATTCCCGATGCAATGAGGTCGCGCACAGTCATGAGGACGCAAATATGAGCCTCCATGCCGCATACGACGACTTGTTCGGGGCGATTTTCTTCTATAAACCGGGCGATCTCATCGTCCAACAAACAGGAGAATGCTTTTTTATCGAAGTCCTCGCCGCTTGTTACCTTTGAGCGAATCTCTTTATTAAACTCGCCGAGCCCCTTCTTATACTGCGTCGTAAAGACGGTCGGAATCCCCATGATTTCCGCTGCATCCGCTAAAATTCCGGCATTCTTCATCAGCCGTTCTTTTTCATAGATAGCGTCTGCGAGAGAATCCTGAATATCGACAAAGAGAAACCATGTTTTATGACGGTCTAAATTAAAATCCATATTATACCTCCATTTTTTGTACGTGAATACGATTCATGTCGGACTTGATCTTGGCAAAATCGGCGTCCCGTTCGCTTTGCGCCGCGGCGGCCGCGAGCTTTAAAAGCATCGGCGCGTCGTAATTTCTGACGATCCCCGCCGCCATCGCGACGCCGGCAAAGTGCGGATTAAACGAATCGCTCTCCTCGTCATTTTTGGCGTAGTAGCACTCACCTCTGAAATACAGGATCGATCCCTTGACTCCGCCGGTCACGAGGATAAGCGGGATGTCGCCGCCGTAAAGCGCCTTGAGCGCCGAGGTGACGTCGCTTAAGAATTGAAGCTTTTTCCCCGCGATGCGGCCGAGCGCGTCGCGGTCGATGATTATCCCGAAGGGCTTCGCCTCTCTTACGGCGTCGACGGCGTCGTTTTCGTCGGAAAACATCATCACGGGTTTGGACTTTTTTCGCGCGTAACGGACCATCGGAAGCTTCATCTCCTCGGGATTGTCCGAGCGCGTCCCCTTCGCGAGGACGACGGCATCCGACGACGCCGTCTCGATCACGAAACGCTCGTAAAAATCGAGGATATCCTCACGCGTCAAGCGCGGCTCCTCGGTGTAGATGCGCGAAGTCTTGTACTTTTCTTCCATGACGAAACGCTCCTGCGTCTCATCTTTTAATCGCTGAACTTCCACGACATTTCCCGACTGGCGAAGAATTCTCTCATAGCGTTCGCCGGCGAGCCCGCCTAAGAACGTGAGCAATCTCGACTCTTCGTTCATATTATTTGCAAGAATAGCCATATCGGCGCCGTAACCTGCGGCAATCGTCTCACTGGACGATGCGCGGCCGGTGCCTCCTTTCGGAAAACTGTCGCCGATCAACCGGCGTTCTAATATTGGGTTGGTATCGACAAATAAAATCATGATAATTTCAACCGATCGATCACCTTACGTTCGATCCAATCGATTTTCTCCTTTGCTCGTCGTTCGTCTTTATCTTCCGTATAAATATAGAGTTTAATCTTCGGCTCGGTCCCCGACGGACGAATCGAAAATCTGCTCCCGTCGTCTAAATGGTACTCCAAGACATTGCTCGTTCCGATCCCCTCGACTCCCTCGAGATAGTCGACGATGCGTGCGACCTCGAGGTCGCGTACCGATTGAATCGGATTTTCTCTCAAGTTTTCCATCATGTGCGCAATCTCTTCCTGGCCTTCCTGACCTTCGCGTACAAACGACATCAATTTTTCGCCGTGGTATCCGTAGAATGCGTACATCTCGCGCAAAACATCCGGCAGCGTCTTTCCGCGCTTTAGATAATAAGCCGCCATCTCGGCGATCATCATCGTCGTCACGACCGCATCCTTATCTCTGACGTGATCGCCGTACACGTAGCCGATGCTCTCTTCGAAACCGAATAAAAACTCGTATTTTCCCGTCTCGTCCCATTCGTTGGCCGGCGCACAGATATTTTTAAAGCCCGTCAAGGCATCAAATGCGGCTACGCCGTAATGTTCGGCGATCTTCTTTGTAAAATCGCCCGTG
>JAQYDN010000008.1 GCA_028724185.1 Bacillota bacterium | reverse complement strand
TCGATCGTTGCCGGGGGCTTCGAGGTAATATCGTAGACGATGCGGTTGATGTGATCGACCTCGTTGACGATGCGTACGCTCGCCTTATCCAGGACGTCGTAGGGGATTCTCGCCCAGTCGGCGGTCATAAAGTCGGTGGTGGTGACGGCGCGCAAAGCCAAGGTATAGTCGTAAGTCCTGAAATCGCCCATGACGCCGACGCTCCGATTGTTGGTGAGCACCGCGAAGTATTGGTTGATGTCGCGATCGAGACCGGCTTTGGCGATTTCGTCGCGGAAGATGTAGTCGGCTTCGCGGAGGATGTCGAGTTTTTCCTCGGTGATCTCACCCATCACGCGGATGGCGAGACCCGGTCCCGGGAAGGGTTGGCGCCACACGAGTTTCGGGTCGAGGCCGATGGTCTCTCCGAGTTCTCTGACCTCGTCTTTAAAGAGGCTTCGAAGCGGTTCGATCAAGTCCTTAAAGTCGACGACCGCGGGGAGTCCGCCCACGTTGTGGTGGCTCTTGATGACGGCGGCATCGCCCAGACCGCTTTCGATGACGTCGGGGTAGATCGTTCCCTGTGCCAAAAAGTCTACGGCGCCGATCTTTCGTCCCTCGTCTTCGAAGACGCGGATAAATTCTTCGCCGATGATCTTGCGCTTTCGCTCGGGGTCGGTGACGCCCGCGAGTTTTGTGAGGAAGCGCTCCTTCGCATCGACGTGAATAAAGTGCATATCGCTGTCTTTAAAGGCCGCCTCGACTTCTTTTCCCTCGTCTTTGCGCATCAGGCCGTGGTCGACGAAGATACACGTCAGTTGGTCGCCGATGGCATCGGCGAGGAGTTTCGCGCAGACCGACGAATCGACGCCGCCGGAGAGGGCGAGGACGACCTTTTGATCGCCGACTTTCTTGCGAATTTGCTCCTTAGCTTCCTTCGCGTAGTCTTTCATGTTCCAATCGCCCTTGGCACCGCAAATTTTCTTTAAAAAGTTGTCGATGACCAGGTGACCGTTTTCGGTGTGGTTCACTTCGGCGTGAAATTGGATGGCGTATATGTTCTTTTCCCGATTTTCCATGGCCGCAACGGGACAGCTGTCGGTCGAGGCGACGGTGCGGAATCCCTCGGGAAGTTCCTTGACGTAGTCGATGTGACTCATCCACGTGGTCTGCTCGACGTTTAAACCGTCGAAGAGTTTAGACGCGGGGTCGACCATGGTCTTGGTCTTTCCGAATTCGCGCTTGTCGGATTTCTCGACGACGCCCCCCAGGTTTTTGGCGATCAGCTGCATGCCGTAGCAAATGCCCAGGATGGGGATGCCGAGTTCTAAAATTTCGGGATCGACATCGGGGCTCTTTTCGTCGTATACACTGTTCGGACCTCCGGTGAAGATAAGCCCGATCGGACGTTCTTTTTTAATCGCCTCCCATGCCTTTCGATAGGGGACGACTTCTGCGTAGACGTTTTTTTCGCGAACACGTCTGGTAATGAGTTGGTTGTATTGACCGCCGAAATCGACGACCAGTATTTTTTCTCTATCCATGGATCAACCTCCTATATACTGTTTATTATACCACACCGAACTCGGCGAGTATTTGTTTCATTATATGTCGTATTCCAAAAGTTTCGCCGTCATTTTTGTGATATACTATCTTCACTATATTATAATTTTCCAGTAGGAGGTAGCATATGTCTGGAAAATTTTCCGGTCACAAAATTCGCGTCATGCGCAAGGAGCTCGGGATGAGTATTAAGGATTTGGCCGAGGCGTCGAATCTTTCCACGGGACTGATCAGTCAAATCGAGCGAGACCTCGTATCGCCTTCGGTCAACGCGATGCTCCGCATCGTCGATGCACTCCATACGACGATGGGCGAGTTTTTCGACGACGTCCCCTCTCGGAAAAAGCCGCTGATCATCCGCGGAGGCGCACATACGATGGTCGATCGCGACGACATTAAGCGGCGCATTCGCATTCTCTCGCCGCCAGAACATAAGAATTATCAGGTCGTCGAAATGCGCTTCGAACCGATGGAGGATCCGAAGGGACCCCCGCCCGCGAGTCACGAAGGCGAAGAGTTCGGCTTTATCTTGGCGGGGAACTTGACGGTCGTCATCGACGAGATCGCATACCGCGTCGAATCGGGCGACAGCATCGCCTTCGATTCCACATCCCCTCATACATACATAAACTATTCCAAGGATCCGTGTCTCTCTATTTGGGTGTACACGGCGCCCGTTTACTAAAAGCGCCTTCTCGAAGGGTACACGTCGCGGTCTTCGGCACGTTATACCTCGGGGCAGATCATTCGATCCTTCGCCGAGAAAAGAGCGGTTCCCCGAATATCGGAGCGTGCGCTCTTTACGGTTTTCCCGACCTCTTTGCGCTTTTCAGATTCTCTCCTTTTCAAGAACAAATTTTAAGGATATAATGGAGACAATTATACATAATTCGGGATTTTCCCTATTTATTCCATTGAACTTATAACGTTCTCAAAAGGAGGTATCTTATGGATCAACTCGATCGTCGGCCCAAGGCACGGGGCGCGGCTCTTTTGCCGTTTATTGTCTTCGTGCTCGTCTACTTACTTAGCGGCATTATCTTAAACCAGCAGGGCGTAGAGATGGCTTTTTACCAAGTCGCCGCTCCCGTCTGTATTCTCCCCGCCATTGTCCTCGCTTTTATCATGTTCGAGGGCAGCATCAACGACAAGTTTGAGCAGTTCGTCAAAGGCTGCGGCGATGAGAATATCATCATTATGTGCCTGGTCTATATTTTGGCGGGCGCATTTGCCACGGTTTCTTCCGCTTCGGGCGGGGTGGACTCCGTCGTCAACTTCGCGCTCTCCTTTATTCCCGTTCAGTTTGTCACCGCGGGCGTCTTTTTAATCGCCTGCTTTATTTCGCTGTCTACGGGAACATCCGTCGGGACGATCTCCGCGGTAGGCCCCATCGCCGTAGCCATCGCGCAAAAGGGAAATCTTCCCGTCGCCATGGTCATCGGCGCGTTGGTCGGAGGGGCCATGTTCGGGGATAATCTCTCGATCATCTCCGACACCACCATCGCCGCCACGCGCACACAACACGTCGAGATGCGCGACAAGTTTAAGGCGAATTTTAAAATTACGCTCCCGGCGGCCATCATCACCTTCGTCCTCTTTCTCTTTGTGGGAAAACCCGACGGTGTCGTCAATTTGGAGGCGTTGGATTATAATTTTGTGTTGGTTCTGCCCTACCTCTTCGTCCTCATCTCCGCCCTCTGCGGGCTCAATGTCTTTCTCGTCCTCACGGGAGGCATCGTCTTTTCCGGGATTATCGGCATCGGCACAGGCGGTCTGACGTTTTTGACCTTCGCTCAAAATATTTACGAAGGCTTCAGCGGGATGTTTGAAATCTTTTTGCTCTCTCTTGACCGGCGGCCTCTCCTATATGGTCACGCACGAGGGAGGGATCGAGTGGTTGGTTCAAAAAATTCGAAAGCTGGCCAAGAACACGCGTTCCGCCGAGCTTTCCATCGCGCTCTTGACGCTTTTGACCGACGCCGCCACGGCCAACAACACCGTCGCTATCATCATCGCCGGCCCCGTCGCCAAGGAAATCTCCAAGGATTTCCGCGTAGACCCCAGACGCTCGGCTTCGCTCTTGGACACGTTCTCCTGCGTCATGCAGGGCTTTATTCCCTACGGCGCGCAAATCCTCATCGCCGCCGGCCTCACCAAGGAACTCGGCGCCCAGGCCATCGCCCCGGTGCAGCTGATTCCCTTCCTATGGTATCAAGGGTTCCTTCTGCTCTTTGCCCTCGCATCGATCTTCTTCCGCTTCGGCAACCCGAAGGATGCTTGGGATTTTGAAAAAGACGCGCCCGTCGCGGCTCAAAAATAACTGTCAACATAAAAAAACCTCGGCCCTTTTGGGGCGCGAGGTTCTTTTTTTACGTCCATTTTTCAAAGAAATCGTGGTAATACGACAATTTCGTCATGTGTTTTTCGGCCATCCAATACTCGAGTTCGTCCCGGTCCAGGAAGACAAAGTCCTCGACTTCCTCGGGATCCAAGACGATGTCGTCCTCGGAGACGTCTTTTTCGATCCGGTAAATATAGTAATGTGCGGGAAATTCCGTAATAATCCGCTCGAGATACAGGTCCGATGCCTCGAGACATATCCCCATTTCCTCATACATCTCCCGAATCATCGCATGTTCCGGCTCCTCGCCGCTGAGGACGCTGCCGCAGGCGGTGCAGGACCAAAAGCCCGGGTAATTCTTTTTCTTGGCGGAACGCTGCTGCAGGATATAGCGCCCGTCCGGAGTGCGCACCCACGCCTCGACGACGCGGTGGTAAGAGCCCTTCGGGATGCGCTCTCCCCGATAGAGCACTTCGCCCGTAGGCTCGTTGTCTTTGTCGTAGAGATCCCAGAGTTCGCTCAACGGTCTGCTCGCTTAATCGCCGCTTCGATAAAACCGTGGAACAGGGGATGGATGCGGTTGGGACGCGACTTAAATTCGGGGTGGAACTGGCAGGCGATAAAGTAATCCGGTTCGTCGAGTTCGATCATCTCGACGAGGTCCAAATCTTCATTGATGCCGACGATCTTCAGCCCCGCCTTTCGCAGGGTTCCGCGGTACTCGTTGTTAAACTCGTAGCGGTGGCGGTGGCGTTCCAAGATGTTTTTTTCGCCGTAGAGTGCAAACGCGCGGCTGCCCTCGACCAGGTGGCACGGGTAGTTCCCGAGGCGCTGCGTTCCGCCCAGGCTTTCCACGCCGACTTGCGAGTCCATGAGGTCGATGACGGGATAGGGCGTGTCGACGTCGAATTCCGTCGAGTGCGCATCTCGCAGCCCCGCCAAGTTTCTCGCGATGTCGATCACGGCGATTTGCATGCCGAGGCAGATGCCGAAGTAGGGAATGTTGTGCTCTCTCGCATACTTCGATGCGCGCACCATCCCCTCGACGCCGCGTTCGCCGAAGCCGCCGGGGACGAGGATGCCGTCCACGTCCTTGAGCGCCTCATCCGCCGCCGCGTCGTCGACGAGTTCCTCGGCATCGACGTAGTGGATGTTGACGAGCCGGCCGAGGTCGTAGCCCGCGTCTAAAAGAGCTTGAGAGACGGAGAGGTAGGCGTCGTGCAGTTGAATGTACTTACCGACGATCGCCACGTCGACGCATCCCTTCGCCTCTTTAAAGTGTTCGACCATCTTTTGCCAGTCGTCGGAGTTATTTTCCTTTCGCTCGAGCTTTAAGTGGTGCATGATGATCTCGTCGAGTTTTTGTTCTCTAAACACGTTCGGCAATTCGTAGATCAAGTCCACGTGGCGCGACTCGATGACATTTTCCTTCGGCACGTCGCAGAAGAGGGAAATCTTGTTGCGGATGGATTCGTCGATGGGTCCGTCGCTTCGCGTGATGATGATGTCGGCCTTGATCCCTTGGCTCATTAATTGTTTAAAGCTGTGTTGCGTCGGCTTGGTCTTTAACTCGTCGCTTCCCGGAATCGAGGGGATGAGGACGGTGTGAACGTAGAGGACGTCCTCGGCGGGGCTTTCCGAGTGAATTTGGCGAATGGCCTCGATAAAGGGAAGGCCCTCGATATCGCCGACGGTACCGCCGATTTCGGTGATGACGACGTCGGCGTCGGTCTCGGTGCCGGCCTTGTAGACGGCGCGCTTAATTTCGTCGGTGATGTGCGGAATGACCTGCACGGTCGCGCCGTCGTAGTCGCCGCGGCGCTCTTTTCTGATGACGCGCGAGTAGATCTTTCCCGTCGTAATGGAGGCGGATTTCGTGAGTTCCTCGTCGATAAAGCGCTCGTAGTGCCCGAGGTCCAGGTCGGTTTCGGCGCCGTCGGCCGTGACGAAGACTTCGCCGTGTTGATACGGACTCATCGTTCCCGGGTCGACGTTTAAGTAGGGGTCGAACTTCTGCATAAAGACCTTAAATCCCCTGTTCTTCAATAACCGTCCGATGCTCGCCGCGCTGATCCCTTTCCCGATGCCGGACACAACGCCGCCGGTTACAAAAATATATTTTGTCATGATGCCTCCTAAATTAATCGTGTAAATATGTCTTCATACGTCGGGATGGTCCAGTGTTTTCTCGACACCCTGGATTCCAACTCGTCGCAAATTTTACGGATGTGGGGAAATTGCGTCGTGATCTCCTCTTGGAAGTAACGCGCCCGCTCGTAACCCGATAGGGTCTTTCCCTTCGCATACGCCGCCTTCAAGCGCTTGTGGCGCATCAACAGCTCCGTCATCAGGACGTTCAGCGTCTCCAAGCGGTCGACGAGGGCCGGATTTTCGAGTCTCTCCGTCACATTTAAGATGTCGTTTAACTCCGCGACGACCGCAGGCTCGACGTCCTTGGAGAGCATCGTCATAAGCGTCCGCGCCTCCAGGAAGTGGTACACCGACACCGACTCCATGCCGATTTCATAGATCGCTTCGACCTCGTTTTCGCTCAAGACGCCGTATTCGTCGAAGATACGCATGAGCTCCTTGTCCTTCAGCGCCTCGAGCGACTCAAAAAACGTCGGATAGTACGGGAGTCCGCGCTTCTTCGCCTCTTCAAGCCACTCGCGCGAGTAGTTGTCCTTGCTGTAGAGGATGCGTTCGTGTTCCACGACGATCTCCGAGACGATGCGATAAGCTTCTTGTCTAAGCGCCTCCTCGTCGTCTCCGAGCGGTTCGAGGCGATCGGCTATCTTTCTCAAGCTGTGGCCGAGGGCGGTGTTGATCACGGTATTCGCATCGGCCCCGGTCATCGACGAGCCGACCATGCGAAATTCGAACTTGTTGCCGGTAAAGGCGAACGGGCTCGTGCGGTTGCGGTCGCTCGAATCCGTCGGCGTATAACCCAGCGAGTTGATTTTAATCTCGCGCGGCTTTTTAACCTTCGCATGGTACTCCTCGTAGGCGATGTCCTTTAAAATTTCTTCCAAGTCCTCGCCGAGGAACATGGAGATAATGACCGGCGGTGCTTCGAGGCCGCCTAAGCGATCGTCGTTCGACGGCCCGCCCGAGGCGATACGCAAAAGCGGCGCATAGTCGTCGACGGCTTCGATCGTGGCGGCTAAAAACAGGAGGAACGTGATGTTTTCCTTCGGATCGTCTCCCGGATCGAAGACGTTTTTCCCGTAATTCGTCGTGAGCGAAAAATTACTGTGCTTTCCGCTGCCGTTGACGCCCGCAAACGGCTTTTCGTGCAAGAGACAGACCATGTCGTGGCGTCTCGCCGTCTCCTTTAAGATGCTCATGATGAGCTGATTATAGTCGACGGCGATGTTGGCATTTTCGTACAGCGCGACGATCTCAAACTGTCCCGGCGCCACCTCGTTATGCTCGGTCTTTGCAAAGATGCCGAGTTCCCAAAGCGTCTGGTTCACGTCCTCGTAAAAGTCCATGACGCGCGCGGGGATGCCGCCCAAGTAGTGGTCGCCCAGTTCCTGCCCCTTCGGCGCGCCGGCACCGATCAGCGTCCTGCCGACGCTCTTTAAGTCGCTGCGCGCGTCGTATTGGGTCTTATCGACGAGGAAAAACTCTTGCTCGAGCCCCACCTTCGGCTTCATCCGATACGTATACTCGTCTTTTTCGAAGAGATTGACGACCCGGGAGCCGGAGTCGCTCAAAAGCTTCATCGACTCGAGCAGCGGTCCCTTTTTATCGAGCTTGTCGCCGTTAAAGGAGACGAAAATCGTCGGAATATAGAGGATACGGTCGATGATAAACGAGTTCGCCGTCGCATCCCAATACGTATACCCCCGCGCCTCGAAGGTCGAGCGCATGCCGCCTGTCGGGAAACTGCTGCCGTCGCTTTCGCCCCGAATCAGCTCCTTGCCCGAAAAACGGTAAATCGCGTCATACTTTTCGGTTCTGTCCAAAAACGCATCGTGCTTTTTCGCCGTGAGCCCGTTTAACGGCTGAAACCAGTGACAGTAGTGCGTGGCGCCCTTTTCGATCGCCCACTCCTTCATCGCGTGAGCGATCGCATCGGCGGTCTCCCGATCGAGCGGCGCCTCGTTTCGAATAGCATTCTTCCACCGATAGTAGATAGCGTGGGGCAGGCGTTGTCGCATCATTTGCTTGTTGAAGGCCATTTCGCCAAACTTGATGTCGTGATCCATGTTTCCTCCTAAAAATAAAAAATTGGTTCTCCCGAAAGATCACCAATATAAAAAACATATAAGCCCTCGTCGCGAGGGGTGTTTTCTTTTATAATAGTCAATACTTTTTTTGATGTCAAGAATAGAGACCGACTCATTTATAATTCCCTGTAAAGAATGTGAAAAATTTTCGATGAGACTTGACAAGTCTTATTCTCCCGATATAATAGATCTATATTATTCATCACGTCGATGGAGAACAGTACATGTGTCGAGGTGACAGGGAGCCGAATTCACTGATTGGAAGATTCGGCGATCAAAGCACATGGAATCCCGCTCCGGAGTTGCTCACAAACTGAGCCGTTCATCGCGTTAAGATGTCAAGGATATCTGTTCAGATTGTTCGGATATTAAAATTGGGTGGTACCGCGGTTTTCGTCCCAGAAAACCGCGGTTTTTTTTGAATATTGAGGAGGAAACTTATGGCTGAAGAAAAATTTGTACGAGAAATCACCCCTAGAGATGAGGACTTTGCACAATGGTATACAGACATCGTTCTAAAGGCGGAAATGGCGGACTACGCACCCGTACGCGGCTGCATGATCATCCGTCCCTACGGTTTTGCCGTTTGGGAGCGCATCAAAGAAGAGGCGGATCGTCGCTTTAAAGAGAGCGGCCACAAAAACGCGTACTTCCCGATGCTCATCCCCGAGCACCTGCTTCAAAAAGAAGTCGATCACTTCGAGGGATTCGCGCCGGAAGTTCTCTGGGTCACCCAAGGCGGCGACGAAGAACTCGCCGAACGCTTAATCGTTCGTCCGACGTCGGAGACGATCATCAACTCGATGTACTCGAAGTGGGTTCAAACCTACCGCGACCTGCCCGTCTTAATCAACCAATGGTGCTCGGTCTTCCGCTGGGAAAAGACGACGCGTCCGTTTTTGAGAACCGTCGAGTTCCTATGGCAAGAAGGCCACACCGTCCACGAAACCTACGACGACGCACAGCGTGAAACGCTGATGATCCACGAATATTACCGTCAAGTCATCGAAGACGAAATGGCCATCCCCGTCATCTTGGGTAAGAAGAGCGAAAGTGAACGCTTCGCCGGCGCCGATGCGACCTACACCTTGGAGGCGATGATGCACGACGGCAAGGCGCTTCAATCGGCGACCAGCCACAACCTCGGACAAAACTTCGCTACCATGTTCGACATCAAGTTCCAAGACCGCGAAGGCAAACTCGCCACCGCCTGGACGACGAGCTGGGGCATGTCTACCCGTGTTATCGGCGGATTGATCATGGTTCACGGCGACGACCGCGGCATGGTGATGCCGCCCCGCATCGCCCCGACACAAGTCGTCATCGTCCCGATCGCCCTCCACAAAGAAGGCGTCAGGGAAAAGGCCGAAGCGCTATACGAATCCTTGAAAGGTCGCTTCACCGTCGAATTCGATGACCGCGAACAGTACAGCCCCGGCTGGAAGTTCAACCAATGGGAGCTTAAGGGCGTGCCCCTCCGCATCGAAATCGGACCGAAGGACATCGAAAAGAACCAAGTCGTCTTGGTTCGCCGCGACACCAACGTTAAAGAAGCCGTACCTATGGATAATCTCGGCGATACCGTCGAAGCGTTACTCGATACCATTCAAAAAGACATGTTTATCGCCGCGAAAAAACGGATGGAAGAAAATACCTTTGCCGTCACCGACTACGACGAATTTAAAGAACGCATGGCAAACGGCAACCCCTTTATTAAGGGCATGTGGTGCGGCGACGAAGATTGCGAAGCCGAAATCAAAGATGAAACGACCGCGACCATTCGCTGCATCCCCTTCGACGAGGAACAGGAACACCTCTCCGACGTCTGCGTCCACTGCGGAAAACCCGCAAAACACATGGTCTACTACGCAAAATCTTATTAATGACTTCAATCAAAAAGCCTCTCGGCATCTCGAGAGGCTTTTTTTAATGGCTTTATTCACATGGTCCATATTGTTTCGAGGCCCGCATCTTTTAATCCGCCTTCGGATCGATGGTGCGATCGAACGGAACCTGCAGATATCGACGCAAAGACGAACCCCTAAAAGCTCGCCTTTCATCGTGCGGCGTTCCTTCTTATATAACTTACTTGTCGCATTGCTCGCAGGTCGCGACCTCCCGCCCTTCCTTGGAGAGCTTGCGCACTTCGCGCGGATACATCCCCTTGTACTTTTTAAAGTAGGCGCTGAATTTACTATGCGACGAATACCCGACCGATTCCGCGATTTCCTTGATGCTGAGCGGCGTGTTGAGCAGCAATACTTCCGCCATATTCATCCGCCGCCTCTGCGTGTACTCCGTGATGCTCAGCTGATACTTTTCCTTAAATAATTTCTTCAACTTGGTGCCGCTCATCGTCGAAATTTTTTCCAATGTCTGTTGATGGACATTGAGCGCGTAGTGATCGTCGAGGTAGTTGGCTACATTTTCGAGCGCCTCCTCGTCGTCCGGCGAGATCGAGACCTCTTTTCTGTTTAAGTAGGCGTCGATCATCCGACTCATCCACTCCTTCGCCTTGGCCTCGAAGAAGATATTCGCGGCGGGCGCCTCCATCTTGCAATTTAATATATCCATCGCGATCGGCTCGAGCGACTTCGTTAAAATGGACCGGTTATTCGAAAACACGTCCGAGAAAAACGGCTCCGGCGCCACGCCGAGGGTCTTTAAGTGCGCCTCTAAAAATTCCTTCTTAAAGGCGACGGCCACCCCCAGATAAGTCGAGTTGCCGTGCAATAAAAAACGATAATTGTCGCCGATGTCGTAAAAGTCCAGGACGTAGAGCGAGTGCGGCTCGAGGGTTCGGTAGGGGTTAAACGTCTCGCCGTTGGCGCTCACGATGTAGGACGAGTAGACGGACATATAATCGCTCATGATCGTCGCATCCTCATCCACAATTTCTTTCTTAATAAAAAAGTCGTGGATGTCGATGATGAAATTATCCGATTCGTAAAACCAATAAATGCCCTCCCGATCGTCCGCGTGGATACAAAACGTATGTCCCGCGCTCGAATACTTCGGGTCGTGCCGACACTCCTCGCACGCCATAAACTCTTTGACAAACTCGTAATACCGACTCATTTTCTCTCCTTATCCCTATTAGACATTATCCCTATGAGACTCATTTCCTTCGAAATGATTGTAGCATATACCATGCGAACTATATAATCAAGAGGAAAGATATGATTGATCAATCTCTATTTCCGTCTAAAAGGGATAATTCTTTCACCGCGCGATCGCGCGGCATCGTCTATAAGAAGGAGGACTTATGAATATATATAAAAAACTCTTCGCCTACGTCGACAGAGAAAAGTACTTCGGCTACCTCGCCGGGCTTCTCTCCGCCGTCTCGGCGTTTGTCACGGTCTTTGGATATTTTTATATCTATCGATTTTTACGCGATCTCGTCGTAGAGGGCAACGTGGCCTCTGCCGACGGCTTGGCGGCCAAGGCGGCGATCGTCCTGACATCGGGCGCGGTGCTCTACATCGCATCCGGCTATTTTTCTCATATCTTGGGGTTCCGATTGGAAACCAACCTGAGAAAACGGGGCATCGACGGTCTGGAAGGGGCGAGCTTCCGATTTTTCGACTTGAATCCGACCGGAAAAATCCGAAAAATTATCGACGACAATGCGGCGCAGACACACCAAGTCGTCGCCCACCTCATTCCCGACAGCGCGCAGGCATTTCTGGTGCCCGCTTTTGCAATTATGTTAGGTTTTATCATCGACCTTCGGGTCGGACTCACGCTGCTCGCCCTCACGATCGTAAGCGGCCTCATCATCGCACACATGATGGGCGGCGAAGACGGCTTTATGAAGATCTACCAAGACGCGCTCGCGACATTGAGCGCCGAAACCGTCGAATATGTCCGGGGGATGCAGGTCGTTAAAATTTTCGGCGCCGACGTCCAATCGTTTAAGGCGCTCTATAAGGCCATCAGAGATTATTCGAAATACGCCTACGAGTACGCATTGAGTTGTAAAAAACCCTACGTCTCGTTTCAATGGCTCCTGTTCGGCTTAATCGCCATACTTATGATTCCCGTCGCCTTGTGGACGGATCGACTGGGAGATCCCGCCGTCTTGGTCACCGACCTCGTCATGATCTTTCTTTTAAGCGGCGTCCTGTTCGTCTCGTATATGCGCATTATGTGGGTCGGCATGTACATCTTCCAGGGAAATTACGCGGTCGACACGTTGGAAGCGCTGTATGCCGATATGCAGGCCGATAACTTGACCTTCGGAGACGAGGACGTCTTTAAAAACCACGACATCGCGTTTGAACACGTCACCTTCAGCTATAACGAGACGCCCGTCTTGGAGGATTTGTCCTTTACGTTGGAGGAGGGAAAGTCCTACGCGCTCGTCGGAAGTTCCGGATCGGGCAAGTCGACCATCGCAAAACTTATCTCGGGATTTTACAAGGTCGATCAGGGCGCCATTAAAATCGGCGGCAAGCCGCTCGAGCGTTACTCGCGAAAGGCCATCATCGGAGCCATCTCCTTCGTATTTCAAGATCCCAAACTCTTTAAGACGAGCATCTACGACAACGTCGCCTTGGCGAAGAAAGGTGCCTCGCGAAAAGAGGTCTTGCGGGCACTTCACCTCGCGGGATGTGACGCGATTTTGGAAAAATTCCCCGAACGGGAGCGCACCGTCATCGGCTCCGAGGGCGTCTACTTATCCGGCGGCGAAAAACAACGCGTCGCGATCGCCCGGGCGATGTTAAAAGACTCCGACATCATTATTATGGACGAGGCGTCCGCCGCGATCGACCCGGACAACGAACACGAATTGCAAAAGGCGTTTAAAAACTTAATCCGCAAAAAGACCGTCATCATGATCGCCCACCGGCTCTCGAGCATACGCGCGGTCGACGAGATCTTAGTCTTGGATAAGGGAAAAATCATCGAACGGGGAACGGACGCGGAACTCATGTGCCGGGATTCCAAGTACAAATACCTCATGAACCAATACAACCGCGCGAACGATTGGAGGGTCGGATATGAAGGCGTTTTATAAAAAGAGATTTGCTCTGACAGATGAGGGCGCGGGCAATTTAGTCAAGGCCACGTGGGCTTCTTTTCTCGTCTACTGCGCCGGCATGCTCCCCGTCTTAATCCTCATGTTTTTAGCCGATGACGTTCTCTTAAATCATACGCGAAGCACCGGATTCTACATCGGCTTTTGCGTCGCCACACTAATCGCACTCTACGCTTCTTTGAGCGTGGAATACGACAAACTCTACAGCACAACGTATGAAGAGAGCGCGAATCTTCGCATTCGAACGGCCGAAGATATTTCAAAGCTTCCGCTGTCTTACTTCTCAAAACATAATCTCTCCGATATCTCACAGACGATTATGTCCGACATCGAGGGAATCGAGCACGCGATGAGCCACTCCATTCCGAAAATAGGCGGCATGGCGCTGTTCTTTCCCCTGATCTCCGCGATGATGCTCGCAGGTAATGTCAAGATGGGGCTCGCCGTCATCGTCCCCTCACTTCTCAGTTTTCTATTTATCCCGATCTCCAAGCGCGTTCAGGAGCGGGAACACACAAAATATTACGACATTTTAAGGAAAAACTCCGAACTCTTCCAGGAAACCATCGAGATGCAACAAGAGATCAAGAGTTTTAATCTCGCCGACGATATGAGAAGTCACCTCTATCGAAAGATGGACGAAAGCGAAAAAGTGCACCTTAAATCGGAAAGTCTCACCCTTTGGGTGATGTCCATCTCGATGCTCTTTTCCTTCGTCGGCCTCGCCGTCGTCATCATCTCGGGCATTAAACTCATCGCGATCGGGGAAATCAACACACTTTACCTCATCGGCTACCTGCTCGCGGCGATTAAAATAAAAGACGTCATCGACAGTTCGAAGGAATCGATGATGGAGATCTTTTACCTCACGCCGAAGATCAACCGCCTGAACGAATTTAAGGAACAACCGTTGCAGGAGGGCGACGACATCGAGTTGAAACACGTCGATATCGAGTTGAAAGACGTCCGCTTCGCCTACGACGGCGACCGCCCGATCTTAAACGGGGTCAGCTTTACCGCCAACCAGGGAGAGGTCACGGCGCTCGTCGGGGCCAGCGGAAGCGGAAAAACCAGTATCCTCCGGTTAATCTCGAGACTTTACGATTACGACGGCGGTCACATTTTGATCGACGGAAAAGACATGAAGGGCATCTCGACCAAATCCCTGTTCGAAAAGACCTCCATCGTCTTCCAAGATGTTACCTTATTTAATACGAGTATTCTCGAAAACATTCGCATCGGCCGAAAAGACGCGAGCGACGAAGAGGTCAAGCGGGCCGCCGAACTCGCCCACTGCACGGACTTCATCGAAAAATTGGACCGCGGATACGACACCGTCGTCGGAGAAAACGGCGCGGAACTGTCCGGCGGAGAACGGCAGAGACTCTCCATCGCCCGCGCTTTTTTAAAGGACGCGCCGATCCTGATTTTGGATGAGATCGCGGCGAGCCTGGATGTCGACAACGAAAAGAAGATCCAAGCGAGTCTCAACCGATTAATTAAAGACAAGACCGTCATCATCATCTCGCACAGGCTGAAATCCATCGAAAACGTCGACAAGATCGTCGTCTTAAACGACGGGAAGGTCGAAAGCTTGGGAAGCCATCGGGATCTCTTGGAACACTCCGCCACCTATCGAAATCTGATCGAAAAGACGAAGATGGCGGAAGCGTTCGTCTATTAATCACCGAGGAGGAATTATGAATACGAATCCATTAAAAGTAAAAGACCTCGTCACCATCGGCGTCTTCGCGGTCATCTACTTCGTGCTGATGTTTACCGTCGGCATGATCGGGATGGTCCCGATCCTGTTTCTGATCTATCCGACCATTTTAGGTATCGTGACGGGCGTCGTCGTCATGTTGTTTATGGCAAAAGTCCAAAAACCGTGGGCGCTGTTTATATTGGGGATCCTCTCGCCGCTCGTGATGTTTGTCATGGGCCACACCTACGTCGTGTTCGTTCACGGACTCGTCGTCATGTTCATCGCCGAGCTCATCCGACGGAAGGGACGCTACCGCTCGTTTAAGTACAATATGCTCTCCTTCGCCGTCTTTAACACTTGGATCTGCGGCTCGCTCATGCAGATGCTCCTCGCGAAGGATCGCTATATCGCGATGACGGTGCCGATGATGGGAGAGGAATATGCCCGCACGCTCGAACGTCTCATCACCTACCCCCATATGGCGCTCGTCTATGTCGGCGCATTCATCGGCGACGTGATCGGCGCCTACATCGGCAAAGCTTTGTTAAAGAAACACTTTAACAAAGCGGGGATCGTATAATGCCCGTCGCCTTAAACAGCCGCTTAAATCCCAACCCCGTCGTGAAGCTCGTCGCGACGTTTTTGCTCGGACTCACCGTCGTCCATCCGATTCACCCGATCTCGGAGTGGGCGATCGTCTTCATCCTCTCCTTTCTGTTTTATCGAAACGGATGGAAGAGAGATGCCGCCCGCTCCCTCGTCTTGTTCGGCCTTCTCTTTCTGCTCCCGAATCTAAACATGATCGGCCGCTACCCCGTCCTCTTAAAAATGGTGATTTCACTTCTCGCCGTCGTCCGCATGTTTATCCTGCCCTTTCTCGCCGGCAATTTGATGATCAAGACCTCCGATGTCGGAAGCATCGTCACGTCCATGGACAAGTTGAAACTTCCGAAAAATCTGTCGATTCCGATCGCCGTGATGTTTCGCTTCTTTCCCTCCTTTCGGGAGGAGCGAAAGCACATCAAGACGGCGATGAAAATACGGGGAATTTCGCGCAAAAATCCCCTCGCCTACGTCGAATACGTCGCGGTTCCGCTCCTCATCGTCTCCTCCACTATCTCCGAGGACATCTCCAAGGCGGCCGAGACCAAGGCGATCGAAAACCCCGCGGCGAAGACGAGGTACACGCCCGTGACATTCCGGCCCGTCGACTTGGCGTTCTTGCTGATCCTGTTCGGATTCGTGATAGGAGGATGGCTATGGTAACGATCGAACACTTAACCTTATCGTATCGCGAAAAAACCGTGCTCACGGATATCTCACTCGAGATTCAAAGCGATGAGTGCGTCCTCTTTACGGGCGAGAGCGGCAGCGGAAAGTCGTCGCTTATCCACGCGATCAACGGACTCGCGACGCGATACGACCGCGCGGACGTGACGGGGAAGATCGTCATCGACGGACGGGACAGTCGAGAGATGGAACTGTATGAAATTTCGATGCTCGTCTCCAGCGTGTTTCAGAACCCGAAGACCCATTTCTTCAACGTCAATACCACCTTGGAGCTACTCTTTTATTTAGAAAACATCGGCCTGTCGAGAGAGGACATGGATCTGCGCTTAGAGGATATGCTCCGCGTCTTTCCGATCGAGCATCTGTTGAACCGGGACATCTTCAAACTCTCCGGCGGAGAAAAACAAATCCTCTCTCTCGCCTCGAGCTACATCGCGGGAACGGACGTCGTCCTCTTGGACGAGCCCTCGTCCAACCTCGACGAAGAGAGCATCGACATCGTCAAACAAATGCTCGCCATTTTAAAGAAAAAGGGTAAGACCCTTATCCTCGCGGAGCACCGCCTCTATTATCTCCTGGACCTCGCCGATCGAATCGTCCTCATCGACGACGGCCGCGTCAAATGCGAATACGCGGCGCGAGAATTCGCTGCACTCTCCGAAGAAAATTTACGCGCGCTCGGTCTGAGGAGCAGAGAAAAGACACCGCTCGCCGTCCCCTCGCTTCCCGATAAGGGCTCGCTCGAAATAAAAAAACTCGAATACCCCTTCCCTCAGGGGAACGGCCGCCTCGTCGTCGAGGACGCGGCGTTTGAAACGGGACACATCTACGGCATCGTCGGCGCAAACGGTCGCGGCAAGTCGACCTTTGTTCGGTGTTTGATCGGCGTCGAGAAACATTCGAAAGAGTCCATCTACTTTCACGGTAGACGACTCTCGAAAAAAGATCGACTCCGCATGTCTTCCCTCGTCATGCAGGACGTCAACCACCAGCTCTTCACCGATTCGGTCGAGCACGAGATATGTCTCGGGAATAGACAAGCGGATCCCGGGAAAGTCGACGAGATCCTCGAGACGCTCGACCTCGACGGCGCGAGGAATCGGCATCCGATGAGCCTTTCCGGTGGACAAAAGCAGCGCGTCGCCATCGCCTCGGTCCTCGCCGATAACTCGCATCTACTCTTTTTCGACGAGCCGACCAGCGGCATGGACTATACCAATATGGCGAGGATCTCCCGCTTGATCAAGGCGTGCCGACGAGACGACAACATCATCTTTATCGTCTCCCACGATACGGAATTTTTAAACGTCACGGCCAATTATATTCTTCAGTTTTAAGAGCCTGCCCTTCCCCATCGTCAAGGACGGCGGAGAAAATAACCGAGAGTAAGACCTATCATAACAACAAGCAGCCCGCAAAATGCGGACTGCTTGTTGTTTTTTATTCTACACGCATCGCCCGCTTATGCCGCACGCGCCGCGAAAAGCGCTCAAAGAGGAGGCAACAGGACGCGATTAAAAATCCGATGGCGATGTAGCGAAACGGCAAAAGTGTCTGCGCGTAGCGGTCGAACACGTAGGCGTAGGCGTACATATACACCTGGATCCAATAGGCGATCACGACGAAACATACCTCGGCAATATAGCGTTTCGCGGCGATGGCGGCGGGGACGGCGAGCATGGCGAGGGTAAAGTCGATTCTGCGCGAAAACTCGATATAGGCCTTGGTGCCGGGGACGACCTCGTCCCAATAGAAGGTCTCAAAGAGCATTTTTTTCGGCTTCAGGTAGAGATAACTCTTAAGCATCGATTCCCGGTCGTGGCGCCACCAATAGCGCATGCGCACCCTCGCCTTAAGCTCATCGCCTTTCATATAAACATAGCGCAGATGTTTGGGGGCATACTGATCGAAATCGTCCCCGAATCTGCGATAGGTCTGCAGGAGCTCTTTGTCGATCTCCTCCTGCGTAAAGACCTCCTCATCGCTCGGATAACCTTCCCCCTGGTACGTTCCGAGCAACAGCGGATTTCCGATGCCGTAGGTCGCGGGGATAAAGTCGCCGAAGTGGTAGTAGTTGCGCACGCTCCACGGCACGATAAACGCCACGAGAAGACAAAACCCGATAAAGCACTGCAGATAGAGCCGGCCGCTCGGATATTTTTTAATCCAAAGGTAGAGGATGGGGAGAAGCAGAAAGATGCTCGCCTGCGCCTTGAGCATAAAGGCCAAAAATGCCGAACCGAACACGATGAAAAAACTCCCCGAGTCCTGTCGATTGCCCGACCGAAAGAGTCCGTATATGTATAAGCAGGTTAAGAACATAAAGGGCGTCTCCGTGAGGATCAGGTTGTCCTGCCACGCGAAGTCCGGCGTAAAGTATAAAAAGATCGGCAGGATCGCGGCGACCTTCGGCGCTTTTTCGTCGATCGCGAGGTAGGTAAACCACGCCGCTAACGTCCCCAACAGACACCAAAACATCTTGAGCGCGAGCCAGAGGCGGTGACCCGTCCCGAACAGGGCGACGAATAGTGAAATCAACACCGGAAGCCCCGGCATAATCTGTGCACTGACGACGCCGTGCATCGTGATCGTATTCGTCCGATAAAAGGTAATCCCCGCCTTGACATAGCTGAGATCGTCGCTTCCCAAGGTATACTCGGCACCCAAGCGGGATAACATCAGCAATCTTTCGAAAAACAGCAGCCATACGAGGATAAGGGCGAACCAATGATCTCTTAAAAAATGGCCTCGTCTGCGCAAAAATATTCCCTTCATCATCTTCCCTCCATCGGCACATTTTTCCGCCATTCTATGCTACTTATCATACCACCATGTTTGGAAATATGATAGAATAGGAAGGTAGTTTTAATTACGAAATGAAAGAGGCGATACTGACAATGAAGCGTAATGTTGGAACGACGGTCCGAGGAATTCGACTCCCTATCGTAAAAAAGGGTGACGATCTCGTCGACGTCGTCTTTCAATCGGTTAAAGATGCCGTCGAATCCGAAAATATTCAAGTAAGGGACAAAGATGTAATCTGTGTGACGGAGTCCCTGGTCGCACGGAGCCAAGGCAATTATGCCACTTGTGACGATATTGCAAAAGATGTCGCCGAAAAATTTGAGGACTCCTTCGGCGTTGTTTTCCCGATCCTCTCTCGCAACCGCTTCTCCCCTATTTTGAAGGGTCTCGCGAAGAGTGGAAGAAAGCTCCATATTCTCTTAAGCTTCCCCTCCGACGAGGTCGGAAACCACTTAATGGATGTCCACCAACTCTACGGTACCGGAATCAACCCCTACCGCGATATCCTCACGGAAACGGAATATCGTAAACTCTTCGGCGAAGAGGTCAAACACGAGTTCACCGGCATCGACTATGTTAATCTTTACAAGGAACTCGCGCCGAACAGTGAAATCTACTTCTCGAACGATCCCTGTTCGATCCTCTCCTACACAAAAGACGTTCTCGTCGCAAGCATCCACACGCGGGAACTCATCAAGCGCCGCTTAAAGGATAACGGCGCGAACCTGGTCTACGGTCTGGACGATATCTTGTCCGAACCTTCCGACGAACACGGCTACAACCGCGAATACGGCGTCCTCGGAAGCAACCTGGCCGGCCCCGAAAGCATGAAGCTCTTCCCGAGGGACGGACAAGCTTTTGTCGATGAACTTCAAAAGCGTCTGAACGAACACTTCGGCAAACATATCGAAGTCATGATCTACGGCGACGGCGCCTTCAAGGACCCCATCGGAAAAATTTGGGAACTCGCAGACCCCGTCGTCTCCCCCGCCTATACGAGCGGTCTCGAGGGTACGCCCAGCGAGCTGAAGATGAAATACCTCGCCGATACGGAATTGAAGGGCTTGGAGCCCGACGAAATGCAAAAAGTTCTGATCAACCGCATCCAGGAAAAGGACGAAGATCTCCTCGGAAAAGACGAAACCTTGGGTACGACTCCGAGACGGATCACCGACCTCTTGGGCTCCCTCGCCGACTTGACCTCGGGCAGCGGAGACAAGGGCACGCCGGTCGTCATGATTCAGGGCTACTTCGACAATTATTCGCACAATTAATTCGGTTCACTGAAAGATCCGCGCATCTGCGCGGATTTTTTCTTTTCACCAAAAAAGCGACTCTCCCGGGAGAGTCGCTTTTTTAATAGTCGATCTTCGCATTGGCGACATACAACCTCGTGTAGCCCAAGATGCGCTCGGCGTCGATTCGAAGGACGTCGCTATCGACGTTGGTGTAATAGGGGTAGTAGACGTCGATCCCCCGGTAGGTCGCCACGTTGTACGCGGAGAGATCCTTCTTCGGTTTCCCCTTCGAGACCGAGTCGTTTTTCACCTCGGACACGCCGCAACATGGGCTCTCGAGGGGATCGACGGAGATGGCGTTGATCCGTTTCTTTTTCAGGTACCGGAGCGCCTTTTCGGAAAGCGCGACCGTCGTCGCTTGCATACACAACCCTTCTTTCAGTCTCGCGCGGGTTTACCGGCCCTTCGCGAGTTTTCGCATATTCATACGTATTTTGACGATTTTTTTAATATCTTTCGCCTCTTTCAGACCCAAGAAGTCCAAGACGACGAAGTAAAGCAGCGCCGAGATACCTACGATGACGAGGAAGTAGATCAGTTGAACGACCTTTCCGCCGCCGAGGAAGCCCATGCCGATGTTATACGCGTAGTAGGCGAATGCGCCCATAATAATCGAGGCGATCAGGGTCTTGATCGTAATCTTAATGTAGGAGCGCATCCCGATGTGTCCGATTTTCTTTCTAAGCAAGCGGAAGGAGACGAGCGTGACGACCGTCTGTGCGATCGACACCGAAAGCGCCAAACCGTTGATGCCCATATAGCGGACCAACACGAGGTTACACCCGACGTTAAAGAGTACGTTGACGACGCCGAGGTAAAACGGCGTCTTCGTGTCTTCCAAGCTATAGAAGACGCGGTTTTGGACGTTATTGACCGAGATCGACACGAGCGCCAAAGTGTAAAACCTCAGGCACACCGCCGTCGCGTCGGCATCGGCCTGTGTAAAGGCGCCGCGCATAAAGGCGAGTTCGACGATGGGCTGGGCGAGGACGATCAAGCCCACCATCGCGGGAATCGTGATCAAAAATACCGAGCGCACCGACCCGTTCATAATGCGCTTGCCCTTTTCCATATCGCCCTCGTCGAAGGCCTTGCTCATCGCGGGATAGATGACCGAGGTGATCGCAGTGATAAAGATCCCGATGACGAGTACGTTCAGCTTATTGGCGTAATCCAAACGGCTCATGGAGCCGGAGGCGAGCCCCGAAGCCAGTGCGCGATTGACCAAGGTGTTGATGTTGTTGACGCTGACGGTGATGATCGCGGGAATCGCGAGCAAGAGCGTCTGCCTCGTGTGCTGATCCTTCAAATCCAAAATCGGCTCGAATCGATAACCTATTCGATACGACCCGTACACGACCGCAAAAAATTCGGCGACGACGGCGAGAACCGAGACGATGGTCAGTCCGTAAATACCGAAGTCCGTCGAAAATATCGCGAGATAGACGAGATAGACCAAGTTGAGCCAAATCGGAACCGATGCGGCGATGCCGAAGCGGTTGTGGAAGTGCAGATAACCCGTAAAAATCCCTTCATACGCGGAAAATACGATGACGGGCATCCCGAGTTGAATCAAACGAACCGTGAGCTCCTTGGTCTTCGGATCGAACCGAGGTCCGACGAGCATCGTCAAAAGCGGCGCGCCGACGATACCCAAAAACATGATGAGTATCGTAAGTAGTGAAACGATAACGAATATATTGTTTGTAAATTTGTGTTTTCCCTTTTCGCCGTACCTTGAAAATACCGACTGCAATCCCGGTATAAACACCGTGCTGATTCCCATGACGATGTACATACTGACCGTGGATGTCGCGGATTGCGCGGCGACGAATGCGTCTTTTTCAAACCCCGCTCCGAAAATAGCAGCCACCATGGATTCTCGAACAAAACCCATCATCTTGCCTATGAGCGAAAATAAGACGATGAGTACCGTCGACTTGGCGATAGATGTCTTCTTCATAGTGCCTCCTTACAAACCTACATTATACCAAATAGAAACCGAAGGATTTCAATATTTCGCTAAAGATCTGTGGTAAAATACAAGCGATTGGAGGAATTTCGTGAAACGTTGGATCCCGCTCGCCCTCGCCCTTCTCGCGGCGACCGCGATTTTATTAAAAGTCTACGCATCCCGCACCGAACGCGCCCTCGACGAGGCGATGGCACAGGGGATAAAACAAGAAGATCGCTCGGCACCCGAAGATGCACCGGAAGAGACGGCGCCTCCTAATCGAGAGCCGCAAAAAGACTCGCCGCCTCCCAAGGCTGTCGCAAACGACGAGGCGTCGAGCGAGAAACGCGCCCGGCCCGAACCCGTCGAAAATACGGGACCGCTCATCTGCATCGACGCGGGTCACCAGGCGCAGGCTAATCCCGAGCCCGAGATTATCGCGCCCTCCTCGACCGAGACCAAGGCCAAGGTCGCATCGGGGACGCGCGGCGTCCAAACGGGAATCGACGAGTACGTCTTTACTCTGCGCTTTACGATGCTCTTAAAGAGCAAATTCGAGGCCGCAGGCTACCGCGTCGGACTCGTGAGAGACCGCCACGACGTGGATATTTCGAATCGAGAGCGCGCCGAAATCGCAAACGCCATGGGCGCGGACATCTACCTCCGCATTCACGGAAACGGCTCGTCGGATTCTTCCGTAAGGGGCATCGAAACCTACTATCCCTCGCCCCAGAATCCGGATATCGGCCGCTTGTCTGCGCCGTCGAAGTTGCTTTCGACGCTTATTTTAGAGGATATGGCGCATGCGACGGGCTCCCGGGCACGCGGCGCCTTCGCCCGCGACGACCTCACCGGCACAAACTTCGCCACGATGCCGAGTTCGTTGATCGAATGCGGGTACATGTCCAATCCCGAAGAAGACGCCCTCCTAAACGACGAGAACTACTTAAATCGCCTCGCCGACGGCATCGTCCAAGGGGTGGGAGAATACTTTCAGCGGCAGTAAAAGCGCGTCTTGATCCGCGACCGATCGAGGCGCAAATGTTGAGCATACAAAAAGACAAGCCTTTCGAGAAGCTTGTCTTTTTTATTTGCCTTATTTATAGAGCAGATAGGGCTCGCGCTGCGCCTTAAACGCTTGGACGTCGGCCTGATAGGCCTTCACGATATCCTCGGGCGAACGCCTTGCCTTAAACATCTGCGCGATCTGCTCGGAACCCTGCACGAGATAGAACATGCTGTAGGGCTTTTTGAGGGGCGGCACGTTGATCGGACGCATCTGATTGGCCACCGCGAGCGTGTAGACGCCGGTCCGCGCGGGGTTAAAGCTCTTCCAATCGGTAATTTCCAACCGCACGCCGCCGCGGGATCCCTTCGGCGCGGGGACAAATCGAACGCCCGGCAGATTCGATGCGTTCAACCGTCTCGCGTATTCCGCGGAATTTAAATTTTTCCCGCCGACCCAGTGGAAGTACTCGTCCTGACCGATGCCGGTCTCCTCGCCGCTTCCGGTCGCCATGTATAAAAATGCGCTCGAAAGGTCGGGGATGTTAGGGCTGGTCTGTGCAAAGGGAAGGCCCGTGTCCTGCCATACCATGTCCCTCGTCCAGTTTTTGAGCGGCACGACCGTGAGGTCGGCGCCGATTTCACGGTTGAAAAAGCGGCCCAGTTCGCCCGCCGTCATCCCGTGTGCCATGGGCATCTTGTCGATCCCCACAAAGCTCTTAAAGCGCGTCTCTCTCAAGAAACCCTCGACGATCTCGCCGCCCAGGGGATTCGGCCTGTCTAAGACGACGATGGGGATGTTATTTTCCTTCGCCGCGAGCATCGCGTTTTGCAGCGTCGAAATATACGTGTAAGTTCTCGCGCCGATATCCTGCATGTCGTAAAGCAACACGTCGACACCTTTTAACATCGCCTTCGAGGGCTTGCGCGTCGGTCCATAGAGGCTATAGACGGGAAGGCCCATGTTTTTATCGTAGTAACTTTCGACGTATTTTCCCGCCGTCTGTTTTCCGTCGAGCCCGTGTTCGGGACTGTAGAGGGCGACGAGCGTCGTATTCGGATCATCCTTTAGCTTTTTCGCGACCGGCACGCCGTTTGCATCGACGCCGGTTTGATTCGTGATCAGTCCGACGCGCTTGCCGTCGATCAGTTGTGCGTATTCGCTGAAGAGGCGTTCGTTTCCCAGGATCACTCGCCCCTCCTGCGGTTGTTCGGGCGGCGTTTCCTCTCCGGGAGCGTTTGGCGCGTCACTCGTATGTACGACCGCCTCGTTTTTCGCCTCGTCGTAGGTCACGGTAATGCCCAAGATATCTTCCATATTCCGCAGGCGGAAGTAGTTAAATCCCGCGATATTGTACGCATCCTGGACGACGTCGACGGGCATCTCGCCGTTCGCCTTGATATGCATCTGCTGTAAGTGCGCCGTCTCTCGTTCTTTCCCCGCGACGTCGCCTTGAAACGTGGTGTAGTGCCCGCTTCGGTCGATCCTGATTTCTCGGTTATCGCCTTCCAGTGAAAAGTCGACCTTTCCCCTTAAAACGCGTGCCAAATCTCTAAGGCGATAGTAGTTATAACCGCCTATATTGTATCCCCTGACGTTAGTCATCTCGCCGTCGATTCTGAGCGCCTGGGGACTCCGAACGCCCTCCGCCGTCTTGGCCTCGATCCCCGTCGGGACCAAGAGGACACAAAAGGCGACGAGCAGAATCCATAGTGTGCTTGTCTTCTTCATCTTCGCTCCTTTCTCTCTCTATTATAAAGATAACGACCGAAAAAATCCCCCCGTCGATATCGATGACTCACAGTTGACATAATTCGACATCCCGGGGAGAAGATATCTCGGGAGATATCAGCACTCTTTTTTCTTCAGTTTTCGCTGTTGCTCCCAAAACTCTTGGAGCTTTTCCGACTCGTTAAACAGGGAATCGACCGTCTTAAGCGACCACAGAAAAAACCGCAGATCCCCGTCGGTCAAGTAATCGCCGAGTTTATCGTACAAGGGCGCGACGATGTTGCTGAAGTCTTCGACGTAGTCCTTGCCCTTTTCCGTTAAGTACATATTGACAATTCTGGAATCTTTCTCGGATCGCTTCCGATAGACGAAGCCCTTGTTTTCGAGTACCGTGCATATTTTCGATATATTGCCGTGATCGCGGTGCAGGGAGTGTGCGATCGCGCGAATCGAAGTATCTTCGAGGGCCTCTATTTGGCCCAATACGAGAAACTGCAACTGCGTCAACCCGTAGTGACGGGAGAAATATTCAAACAGCGCGTTTTTCGTGTCACATGCGTCCTTTAATAAATTCCAATACGTCCATAAAAATTCTCTTGCTTCCATAACAGCCCTCCTCTGTGAGCATACGTTTACAGAAACTCGGTATATGTTTATCTCTTTATCGCGCATGTTCTTGTCAAGCGAGACTTTATATGTTTAAATCCTATGTCCTTTATTTATGTATATGTATGGGGTAAAAATAGGGCTGTGCTCGAGCCCTATTTTTCCAGTATGTTTTTCAATGTATACCATGGTAAGACGGCGCATTTCACTCTCGCGGGCAATTTCGAAATTCCCTCGAACGCCATCGCATCTTCGAGCGCGTCTTCCTCCTCTTCGGTGAGGGAGACGCCCTTGATCATGCCGATAAAGGTGTCGGCGAGATGTATCGCCTCCTCGCGCGTCTTGCCGCGAACCGTATCGATCATGATGGACGTCGACGCCTGCGAGATAGCGCAGCCGACGCCGGTATACGACAAGTCCTTCAGCGTATCGCCGTCCATTTTGATCTGCAGCGTGATCTCATCGCCGCAACTCGGATTGTGTCCGAGCTCCTTATAGTCCGGATCGTCCAGGTCGCCTTTGTTGTGTTCACTCCTGGACTCTTCCATGATCAGCGTCGTATAGATATCATCGAGTGCCAAGACCCATTAACCTCCTTACTTCGTCGAGATTCTTTATGAAGTACTCCACTTCGTCGATGGTGTTGTACACCGCGAAGGATGCACGGCAGGAGAAGTGAATGCCGAAGCTTCGATGCAGCGGTTGCGCGCAGTGGTGACCGCTTCGAATGGCGATTCCCTTCGAGTCGAGGATCGACGCCACGTCGTGGGGGTGTGCATCTTTAAAGTTAAAGGTGATCAGTCCGCCGCGCGGGTTCTTCGGACGGGAGAGGATGGTGATATCTTCCATCTGAGACATTTGATCGTACGCGTAGTCCGCCAAGTAGCTTTCGTATTCGTGAATATTGTCGAGTCCGATATCTTCTAAATATTGAATCGCGACCGGCAATGACGAGGCCGCCCCGACATCCTGCGTACCCGCTTCAAAGCGCGCGGGAGTGTCCTGGAAGCTCGCGTGATCTTCGTAGACGTATTCGATCATGTCGCCGCCGTACATATAGGGCTTCATATCGCTTAAAATCTTCTTCTTTCCATATAATACCCCGGCGCCCATGGCCGCAAGCATTTTATGGCCGCTGAAAACATAAAAGTCGCAATCCAAGTCCACGACGTCGACCGGCATATGCGGTGCCGCCTGGGCTCCGTCGACGACGGCGACGGCATCCGGGCTGACTTTGCGCAGATGCGCGATCATTTTTTTGACGTCGGGCATCGTGCCGAGCACGTTCGAGCTTTGCGTGATGGCGAGGAGTTTCGTCTTCGAGGTGATCTTCTCCTCCACTTCCGACCAAGGAATTTCCCTGTCCTCGTCGATGTAGAGATAAGTTAGGGTCGCGCCCGTCTTCTCGGCGACGTATTGCCAGGTTACGAGGTTCGCGTGGTGTTCCATGATGGAGAGGACGATCTCGTCGCTTTCTTTGATATTTTCAAGGGCCCAGCTGTAAGCGATAAGGTTTAAGCCCTCGGTCGCGTTGCGCGTAAAGACGATCTCCGAGACGTCTTCGGCGCCGATAAATCGGCGAACGGATTCGCGCGCGCCCTCGTAGACCTCGGTTGCCGCCATCGAAAGGCGGTGGGCGCCGCGGTGGGGTCCACCGTTTTGATAGCTGTAATATTTATCCATCGCCTCGATCACTTGTTTCGGCTTTTGCGTCGTCGCCGCCGAATCCAGATAGACGAGGGGACTTTCCTTCGTGGATAACTCTAAATAGGGGAAATCTTTGCGGATTTCCATGATCTCGCTATTTTGTAACATTGTCGCGCCTCCCCATGATTTTTTTAAGCTCTCCGTAAATCGTTTCTCTCTTATCTTCGTAGACGACCGCGTCGATGACCGGCGCAAACTTCGCGTCGACGATCATGCGTTCCGCCGTCTTTTCGTCGAATCCGCGAGTCAGGAAGTAAAAGAGCATCTCCTGATCGATCCTGCCGGCACTCGCCGCGTGGTTGCCCTCGACGTCGTCTTCATGACTCAACAAGGCCGGTACCGATACGCTTCTCGCCGAGGAATCCAGCAAAATCGCAAATTCCTCTTCGTTGCCCCGGCTCTCGCCCGAGCCTTCCAAAAAGTCGATGCGGCTCTTAAAGACTTTGTAGCTGTTCTCCATAAGCGCGCCGTCGACGAGAAGGTTCGACGTCGTGTCGCGGCCTTCGTGAATAAGGTCGTAGACGAAGTCGTAGCGCTGATCGCCCTTGCCCAGGTAAATGGACTGAATGTTGCCGAGACTCTCGTCGCCCTTCAGGTAGCACTTGACGTTGCTGATCTCGTCGCTGTCGCCCATGTGGAAGACGTAGCAGTCGAGTTTCGCGCCTTCCTCCAGGACGGCAGCGATGGCAAGGTGGTTGGCGACGTCGCTCTCGTCCATATTGACGAAGTAGAGTCTCGCGACCGCACCGCGCTTGACGTGGATGCGCGCCAAGACGGAACGATAGCCGGCGGTCTTTTCGGTCGAGAAGTAACCCGTCAGGTGGCTCTTCTCCTCGAGATTGAAGTCGAGCGTGACGATGTCGTCGCCCTCGCCCTTGAGTTCATTGATGCCTAAGTCTTTAGTACCTTCGATATCGTAGCGCTTGTAATCGGTCGAGGCCTCCTCGTGCCGTGCGACGAGTTCGGGGCTGACGCCGTACGCGTAGTCCTTAAAGACGGCTGCGGCGGGCGCCTTTTTCGTCCCCTTCGCCTGCGTCTCCTCGACCTCCGTCTCGTTAACTTTTAAATATGAATAAGTTTTATAATCGAGTATATTACCTGTGTGTGCCTTCATTAGCCGATGCTCCCTTCTAATTCCAAGGAGATGAGGTTATTCATTTCGACCGCGTATTCCAACGGCAGCTCCTTGGCGATCGGATCGGCAAACCCGCGCACGACCGTCGCGCGCGCTTCTTCCTCGGGGATGCCTCTCGTCATGAGGTAGAAGATAACCTCATCGGAGATGCGACCGATCTTCGCTTCGTGGCCGAAATCGACGTCGCGATTTCGTATGTCGATGGCGGGAATCGTATCCTGCCTCGATTCGTTATCGAGCATCAACGACTCACAGGAGACCGTCGACTTCGTGTCCTCGGCATCTTCATTGACCTTGACGAGTCCGCGGTAGACGCCGATACCTCCGCCCTTGGAGATGGACTTCGATTGGATCGAACTGCTCGTGTGGTTGGCCGCGTGGATAACCTGTGCGCCGGTATCGATGTTCTGCCCGGCGCCTGCAAAGCTGATGCCGGTGTATTCGTTCTGCGCGCCGTCCCCGGCGAGGATCGACATCGGATAGAGCATACTGACCTTCGAACCGAAGGATCCGGAGACCCATTGAATCTTTCCGCGCGCACCGACGATGGCGCGCTTGGTATTTAAATTATACATATTTCTGGACCAGTTTTCGATGGTCGAGTAGCGCAAGGTCGCGTCGTCTTTGACGAAGAGTTCGACCGCGCCGGCGTGCAAGTTTAAAGCGTTGTATTTCGGCGCGGAACATCCCTCGATAAAGTGACACTTCGCGCCCTTTTCGATGATGATCAGCGTGTGTTCGAATTGACCGGCCCCCGGCGCGTTTAAGCGGAAGTACGACTGCAGCGGCACGTCGACGTCGACGCCTTCCGGGACGTAGACGAAACTTCCCCCGCTCCATACGGCGTAGTGAAGGGCCGCGTATTTGTGGAGATTCGGCGTAATGCACTTGCCGAAATATTCCTTGACGATGTCTTCGTATTCGCGAAGCCCCGTCTCGAAGTCAGTATAGATGACGCCCTGATCGAGCAAATGTTGTTGAATGCTGTGGTAGACGACCTCCGAGTCGTATTGTGCGCCGACGCCCGAAAGCATCGCCTCTTTCTCGGCTTCGGGGATGCCGAGTTGATCGAAGGTGTTTCGAATTTCCTCGGGTACGTCGTTCCAATCGCCCGCCAGGTCGGCGTCGGGTCGAATATAGGTGATGACCTTATTCATATCGACCTCGGAGAGGTCCGGACCCCACTCGGGGTTTTCTTTTTTATTGAAGATCTCAAGCGCTTCCAGGCGCTTTTCCAGCATCCACGCCGGTTCGTTTTTCTCTTCGGATATCTGTCTTACGATGGACTCATTTAGGCCCTGCTCGGTCTTTTTCCGGTAGGTAAAGGGATTTCTCTCGTCGTAAATCCCGCGGTCCATCTCTTCGATGTGCGTCTTCTTTTTATTCTTGTTGTTCTTAGGCATGTTGCTCATCCTTAATCCAACCGAAACCTTTCGATTCGATGCGATCGATGATTTCGTCGCCGCCCTCTTTGACGATTCTGCCGTCGTTGATGACGTGGACGAAGTCGGGGTGAATTTCCTTTAAAATTTCTCTATGGTGTGTGATGATGATCGCCGATTTTTCGCCGTCCAAATATTCCTTTAATCCGCGGCTGACCGTCGCGACGGCGTCGACGTCGAGACCCGAGTCGGTTTCGTCCAAGATGGCGAGTTTCGGGTCGAGCATTAAGAGTTGCAAAATTTCCGTCTTTTTACGCTCGCCGCCCGAAAACCCGACGTTTAAATAACGCTCGGCGTACTCCGGTTTCATATCCAGGAGTTCCATTTTTTTCTTGAGCTGTCTCTTAAACTTGACGATCGAGGTCTTTTGACCGCGGGCGAGGAGCGCCTGACGAATAAAGTTTTCGACGCTGATCCCCGGAATCTCATAAGGCGTCTGGAAACTTAAGTAAAGTCCCTCCAACGCGCGCTTATCGGTCGTCTCGTCGCTGATGTCCTTGCCTTCAAAGAAGATACTTCCCTCGGTCATCGTGTAGGCCGGATTGGCCATGATGACATTGGCCAAAGTCGACTTCCCGCTGCCGTTCGGCCCCATGATAACGTGAACCTCGCCCTTGTTGATCTCGAGATCCATGCCCTTTAAGATTTCCTTCTCTCCTACGGAAGCGCGAACGCCCTCAACCTTTAATAATGCATCCATCTATCGTAATTCCTCCTACATATCCTATTAATCTTGTATGATATAACTATACCATGTCCTATAAACAGCGTCAATTGCCAGTATTCGAGCTCTTTTGTTATAATCGTTTTATGTGTATTTCCAATAAAATTTTAGCGTGGTATCGTCCCGAGGATCGCGACCTTCCGTGGCGCCGGACCGAGGATGCTTACCATATCTGGGTATCCGAAATCATGTTACAACAAACCCAGGCACAAACCGTTATTCCCTACTACGAACGCTTTATGGCGAAGTTCCCGACCGCGGAGGCGCTCGCCGATGCCGACGAAGAAGACGTCTTGAAGATGTGGCAGGGCCTCGGTTACTACCGCCGCGCGAGACACCTCCTCGAGGCCGCCCGCATCGTCAAAGACGAGGGGATGCCGTCGGATTTTAAGACGCTTAAACAACTTCCGGGGATCGGCGACTACACCGCCGCCGCCATCGCCTCCATCGCCTTCCACGAACCCGTCGCGGCGATCGACGGCAACCTCCTGCGCATCTACAGCAGGCTCTACTGTATCACCGAGCCGGTGGACCGCTCGAAGACCAAAAGGCGAATTTTCGAACGCGCAAACGACGACATCTCGAGGACGCGCCCCGGCGATTTTAACCAGGCGATGATGGATCTCGGCAACAAGATTTGTACCCCGACCCGCCCGCTCTGTCTCCTCTGTCCGCTCAGAGAAGAATGCCGCGCGTTTAAAGAAGGCGTCGCCGACGAGCTGCCGCACAAGACGCCCAAGAAAAAGCAGGCTCGGGAGAACTATACCCTCCTCCTCTTGGATTTAGACGGCGACTACCTCGTCGAGAAGCGCACCGAGGGATTGCTGCAGGCGATGTGGGGCTTTCCCCTCCTATCGGGGCATTTAAAAAAAGAAGATATTCAAAAATATCTCTCGGAACGCGACTTCATGATCGAGGATATGCGAGAGATGAGAGACTATCGGCACGTCTTCAGCCATAAGATTTGGAATGTTTCCGTCGTCTACGTGAAATTGAAGACGATGGTATGTGCCGAGGACCGATATACTTGGGCGAACCGAGCGGCACTTGAAGACGTCTACGCCATTCCTTCCGCCTTTCAACCCGCACTGGAGGTTATCGATGCATTGGATTGAAGATTACGAACCGAAGACAACTCGCGAAGAAGAAGATAAAGACCACCTGCTCCGATTAAACGAGCGGCTGATCGCCGTCGATCGGAAGGCGCCGTATCACTATACGACGTCGTCGCTCGTGATCGACCCCGAGAAAAACTCTTTGTTAATGATTTACCATAAAATCTACCGCTCCTGGTCTTGGCCGGGCGGCCACGTCGAGGGCGGCGAGGATCTCTTCTACTCGGCACTTCGCGAACTCTACGAAGAGACGAAAATTCGAAACGTCCGTCCCCTGTCCGAATCGCCGATCGGCATGGAACTTATGCCCGTCTCGGCACACGAACGCAAGGGAGAATTCGTCGACAGCCACTTCCACATCAACTTTTGCTTCGGCTTTTGGGGAGACGACCGCGACACGCTCCTGGATCCGGACGAAAACCGCATGTGGGTCCCGCTCGAAGAACTCGACGCCTTCGTTACCGAGGAACATATGCTCCCCGTCTATCGCGAACTTATTCGACGAATGCGCGATTGGGACAAAAAATAAAGCGATTACTTCGCGGATATAAAAAATATATTTTTATTTCTGTTGTTATTTTTGCAATATTTGTCTTTCGCGTTA
>JAQYDN010000007.1 GCA_028724185.1 Bacillota bacterium | reverse complement strand
GGGGAAGACCGCGAGGAATTTCGCCAGCTGATGGAGAAAATCGGCGAGCCCATCATCGAATCGAAGACCGTCGAATCCGTCGACGACGCCGTCGACTACGCGAATACGATCGGCTACCCCGTCGTCGTGCGCCCGGCCTTTACCTTGGGCGGAACCGGCGGCGGTATCTGCGAAGACGAGGAGGAACTTCGGACGATCGCACACGCCGGCATCCACCTATCCCGCGTCGGACAGGTCCTGATCGAACGATGCATCACGGGCTGGAAAGAGATCGAATACGAAGTCATCCGCGACGCCAACGGGACGTCGATCTGCGTCTGCAATATGGAAAACATCGACCCCGTCGGCGTCCACACCGGCGACAGCATCGTCGTCGCACCGACGCAGACGCTCACCGACATCGAGCACGACATGTTGCGCAAATCGGCGTTTAAGATCATCGAAGAAGTCGGCATCGAGGGCGGGTGCAACGTGCAATTCGCCGTCGAACCGAACAGTTTGCAATACGCCGTCATCGAGATCAACCCGCGCGTCAGCCGGTCGTCGGCGCTCGCTTCGAAGGCGACGGGCTACCCGATTGCGCGCGTCTCGGCGAAGATCGCGCTCGGAATCGGGCTGGATGAGATCGAAAACAAGATCACGGGAACGCGATCGATGGCTTTCGAACCCTCGATCGACTACGTCGTCGTCAAGCTGCCGAAGTGGCCGTTCGATAAATTTTTCAACGCCGACCGCAACCTCGGGACGAAGATGATGGCGACGGGCGAAGTGATGGCGATCGGGTCGACCTTCGAGGCGACGCTCCTGAAGGGGCTGCGCTCGCTCGAAATAGGCGCATTCAGCCTGCTCCACCCGCGCTTTAAGGAGATGGATATCGCGACGCTTAAAGAAAACGTCAAGCGCCCGAACGACGAGCGACTCTTCTACCTCGCGGCGCTCTTAAATACGGGCTACGACATCCAACGCCTCTCGCGCGAAACGGGTATGGACGCGTACTTTTTGCGCATCATCAAACACATCGTCGACGTCGAGTCCGAGCTCGAGCGCATGAAGAAGGAAGACCTGAGCGAGGACAAGTTGCGCGAGATGAAGCGCCTGGGATTCAGCGACGAAATCATCGCATCGCGCCTGGACGTGAGCGAAAACTTCGTAAGAGAGCTCAGAAAGCTCTTCGGGATCGATGCGACCTACCGCAAGGTCGACACCCAAGGCGGTCTCGCCGATGCCGAGGTAAACTACCTGTACTCGATCTACGAAGGCGAGGACGAGTCGCCGGTCACAGAGGATGCGAAGCGCATCGTCGTCATCGGCAGCGGGCCCATCCGAATCGGACAGGGCGTCGAATTCGACTACGCCTCGGTCCACTGCGTCAAGACGCTTCGCCGGGAAGGCTACGAGACCATCATCATCAACAACAACCCCGAGACCGTCTCCACCGACTTCGACATTTCCGATAAACTATACTTCGAACCGTTGACGGCGGAAGATACCCTAAACATTATCGAAAAGGAGGATCCGGACGGCGTCATCCTGCAATTCGGCGGTCAGACCGCGATCAAACTCGCCGGCGTCTTTAAGGAAAAGGGCGTTCCGATCCTCGGGACCGACCCCACGGCGATCGACCGCGCCGAAGACAGGGAAAAATTCGACGCGATGCTCGAGGCCTTGGACCTCAGACGCCCGAAGGGACTCGGTGTTCACGGTGTCGAAGAGGGGATGGAGGGCGCGAAGTCCATCGGCTATCCCGTCCTCGTCCGACCCTCCTATGTCCTCGGCGGCCAGGGCATGGAGATCTGCATGAACGACGACGACCTCCGCTATTACCTCGAGGAATCCTTCGAGATGGAGCCGAATCGTACGGTCCTGATCGACCAGTACATCGAGGGGATGGAATGTGAAGTCGACGCGATCTGCGACGGAACCGACGTCTATCTTCCGGGCATTATGGAACACTTGGAGCGCGCGGGCATTCACAGCGGCGACTCGATCAGCATCTACCCGAGCCGCAACATCTCGGAGAAGATGGAAGCGGAAATCCTGGATGCGACGCGAAAAGTTGCCTTGGAGCTCGACGTCATCGGCATGATCAATATTCAATTTATCATCAAGGACGAGACGCTCTATATGATCGAGGTCAATCCGAGAAGTTCGAGGACCGTCCCCTATCTCTCGAAGGTGACGGGTACCAATATCACCGAACTTGCGACGAAAGTGATGTTGGGCTATTCCCTTAAATCCCTGGGCTTTTCCACCGGCATCGGGGATCGCTCGAATCTGACTTGTGTAAAAATCCCCGTATTTTCCACCGAAAAGCTGCACCGCGTCGAGGCCTCTCTCGGGCCCGAAATGCGCTCAACAGGCGAGGTGCTGGGCGTCGGCAGAACCGAAGAAGAGGCCATGGCGAAGGGCTTTTTAGCGGCCGGCATGGATATCTCAAACAGAGAGAGAAACGTCCTGTGCACGCTGCGCGACCGCGACAAAGAGGAATTTTTGCCGATCGCCGAGGAACTCAAGGAGCTGGGCGTTCACTTCTACGCGACGAAGGGGACGCGCGCCTTCCTCGAAGAAAACGGCATCGAGGCCGAGGAAGTTCGCCGCATCGGCGAGAGCGCCCCGACGATGATCGACTTAATTCAAGAGGGCAAGATCGACATCGTCTTCAATACGCCGACCAAGGGAAACGACTCGAAGCGCGACGGATTCTTAATTCGAAGAAACGCGATCGAATGCGACGTCGAGCTGTTTACGAACCTGGACAAGGCGAAAGTTTACGTCGACATGTTGAAAAATAATCCGGTCGCAGACGACGTGGAAATCTACGAAATCGGAGATTATAGCGAGTGATCGGTGATTCACGCCTCCCTTATTCGGGTAGACAATATCCAAGAGATCATGGACAAAAGGGAGCGTGAATTATGCGAATCGGTATTATCAGAGATATTTCACAGATCGACAGAAAGACGCCGGCTGCCGCCAAGGCGGAGGCCGACTACCAAAACGGAGTCGTAAAACATATCGAGAAAGCGCTCGATGAGCAATACGACGTTATCGAATACGTCTTCGACGACGACATCGTGAAGAAGCTGGAAGAAGACGGGATCGACTTGGTCTTCAATCTCGCCAACGGCAAGGACGACATCGAGGATCGCACGGAGTTGCCGACGCTGTTGAATGCGGCGGGCATTCCCTATACGGGTTCCAACGCGATCGGACACGGCATAAGCGACGACAAGGCGTTGACGGCGGCGGTCTTGGAGCGAAACGACATCGCTCATCCGAAGACCGACGTCGCCGACTCTCCGGTGTCCTTGGCGAAGATCGACGTGACCTATCCCGTCGTCGTCAAGCCCAACTGCGACGGCTCGAGCAGAGGCATCACGGATGTGTGTTTCGTGCGCGACGCCGAAGACTTGTTTAAGGCATCGAGAGATCTCTTCGCCTACACCGACGAAATCGTATTGAGCGAGTACATCGACGGAAAGGAAATAACCGTCGGCGTCATCGGAAACGGCGAGGACAAGGAGATCCTGCCCCCCGTCGAAGTCGACTTTTCGAATGTAGGCCATCACCCCAAGATTTTTACATTCGACGTGAAGCACAAAGATCTCGTCGACTACCACGTTCCGGCGCGCCTCACCGAGGCCGAGAAAAAGGCGGTGGAAGATACGGCGCGTCGCGTATACGATCTCCTGCAATTGAGAGATTACGCGCGCATCGATATGCGCGTAAAAGACGGCACGGCCTATGTCCTCGAAGTAAACGCGCTCGCGGGACTCGATCCGAAGACCTCGGACATCATAAAAGGTGCCGAAGCGGCGGGATTGAGTTATGACGAGTTTATTCGAAAGATTGTAGAAGTTGCGATGGCGCGCGAAAATCTGACCGACGACGGCAAAAAAGGCGACGTCGAGGACATCAGAGAGCGACGCCGCGAGGAAAATAAAGCCGCGCATCGTCGCGCGCTTACGACGCTGAAAGAGCGCCTCGCCGAACAGACGAAGGAAAAAATCGAAGACTTCCAAGAAGAGACCAAACGTCGCGGCAGAGCTTATAAAGAAGACGCGCGACAAAAGGCCTACGAATGGGGCCATAAAGCGGACGAGGCGATCGACGACTTCGAAGAGGAAGCGAGACGTCGCGGCGACCTGTACAGAGAAAAGGCCTCCGAGTGGCGCGACCGGGCGGATGAGACGCTCGAAGACTTCGGCGAAGAGGCGAAGCGCCGCGGAAATGCCTACAGGGCCGATATGCGACAAAAGGCCTACGAATGGGGTCATAAAGCGGACGAGGCGATCGACGACTTCGAGGAAGAAGCCAGACGCCGCGGAAGGGCCTACAAGGAAGGCGCGAAGCAAAAAGCGGCCGAGTGGTATGACAAAGCGGAAGATTTGAGAGACGACATGGAAGAGGAGGCCGACGTGTACGCTGGGGATTGGAACGAGCAACATCCGTATAATGCAGGATATCCCGAGCCCGATCGCTACGAGAATCGACCGGTCGACGATCCGCGTTACGCGGCTCTTGAAAGACGCGTTCACGCGCTCGAAGAGAGAATACGCCTATTGGAAAACAGGAATAAATAGAAGCTCAGGAGCCGGCCTGCGCCGGCTCTTTTTATAAGGAGAAGATGCGATGATTCGAATGTATGAAACGGAACTGTGCCCGGATTGCGTCGCCGCGAAGAAGCGACTGCGCGAGGAGGGGATCGAGTACGAGGACATCGATATTACGAGCTCGATCGGAAAGCTGAAGGAATTTATGGCGCTCAGAGACAGCAGGGCGGAATTCGACGTCGTCAAGGACAACAAACAAGTCGGCGTCCCCGCCTTTATAAGAGAAGACGGACAGATCGTCTTTTCGGTCGAAGAACTTTAGCGAGAAAACGTGTTGCATATTCGGGATAATCTGCTATAATAGAAGCAATCCTAATAAATATTGAAAACGTCGAACAGAAGTAAGTAGTTTTAGTGATCCTTCCCAGAGAGTCGGTGGTTGGTGTGAACCGATGAAGCGAGCTAAGATGAATGGGTCTGTGAGTGCGAGGTGAATCGAGTAACCGAGACGGATCTCCCGTTACAGAGATAGGATATGTTAGTATCTAATTGAGAAGCGTCCTCTTGGACGTAACTAGGATGGCACCGTGAATTTACCATTTGCTCCTAAATCGAGCAAATGGTTTTTTTGTGCCTGGAAAAGGAGTTATTATGAGCACCAAGTCGTTAGTACAGGGAGCGATCTTCATCGCATTGGGAACTATTTTTCACTACATCGTTCCGGGATTTTTTTACGGAATGAGACCGGACTTTTTATTATTTTTTATGGTCGCCTACATCGTGATCTACCCGGACATCAAACATACTCTGGCGATCGGCGCCGCCATGGCGGTCATGTCGGCGATTACGACCACATTCCCCGGTGGACAAATCGCGAACCTGATCGACAAGCCGATTACCGCGCTGTTTGCGATGTTTATGTGTCGCAACGTTCTGAAAGAAGGCATCGTAAAGAGGACGATTCTCTACTTTATCTCGACGATCGTGAGCGGGACGGTCTTTTTGCTGGCGGCTATGCTCATCGTGGGGCTTCCCGGCGGAGCGCCCTTCGCCGCCCTGTTTGTGACGGTCGTCCTTCCGACGGCGGCATTAAACGCCGTTATGGGCATCGTCTACGAGCGCGTCATCGGAGGGCGTCTCAAGAGCAGTCGGGCGCGTTGAGCGCACAAAGAGCGAAGCGAGTGTTCGCTCGCTCTTTTTTCGTGTAGTATTTTTGCAGGCGAGAACTTTGCCCGCTTCTGTGATATACTACATAAGTTAAATAGAGTCGTTTTAGCTTGCAAGGAGCTCTCATGTTAGAAATCAATCATTTAGTGTTCCGGTACGAAGATGCCGATAAAAACGCCGTCGACGGCGTCGACCTGAAAATCGAAAAAGGCGAGTTTGTGGCGGTTTTGGGCCACAACGGCAGCGGGAAATCGACGCTCGCCAAGTGCATCAACGGACTCCATCGACCCGTCGAGGGGGACGTTATCGTCGACGGAATGAATACGAAAAGCGAAGAAGATATTTGGAAGATTCGCGCGCGGGCGGGGATGGTGTTTCAAAACCCCGATAATCAAATCGTCGCGACCGTCGTCGAAGAAGACGTGGCCTTCGGCGCGGAAAATCTGGGCGTCGAGCGCGACGAATTGCGCCGACGCGTCGACTACGCGCTCGATGCCGTCGAGATGAGCGAGTATAAGGATGCCCAGCCCTACAACCTCTCGGGCGGCCAGAAACAGCGCGTGGCGATCGCGGGCATCTTGGCGATGAACCCCGATTACATCATCCTGGACGAACCGACCGCGATGCTCGACCCCGTGGGCAGACAGGAGGTTATGAAGACGATCCTGCGCTTAAACCGGGAGGAGAACAAGACGATCGTCCTGATCACCCACTTTATGAACGAGGCGGTCCTGGCCGACCGCGTGGTCGTCATGGAAGACGGGTCGGTTATTTTGGAGGGAGAGCCGAGAGAGGTGTTCAATCAAGTGGACACGATGAAAGAGATCGGCCTCGACGTGCCGCAGGTGACGGAACTCGCCTTTCGACTGAAGAAAATCGGCGTGCCGCTTCCCGAGGGTATTTTAAATAGAGAGGAGTTTGTCGACGCCTTATGTCACGCCTCAGCATCCGAAATTTAAGTTACATCTATAACGAGGGAATGCCCTTCGAAAAGAGGGCACTAAATAACGTCAGTCTCGACATCGAAGCCGGGGAATTTATCGCGCTGATCGGACATACGGGGAGCGGCAAGTCCACCCTGGTGCAACACTTAAACGGGTTGAACCGACCGACGAGGGGAGAAATTCTCTACGACGGCGTCGACTTTAAAAAAGAAGGCAATATGCCGGCGCTGCGCCAAAAGGTGGGGCTCGTCTTTCAGTATCCGGAGTATCAGCTGTTCGAGGAGACCGTCGCCAAGGACATCGCCTTCGGCGCGGTTAACCTCGCGCTTCCCGAGGAGGAAGTCGACGCGCGCGTCCGCCGGGCGATGGAGCGCGTGGGCCTTTCCTACGACGAGATCGCCGAGGAGAGTCCCTTCGCGCTCTCGGGCGGGCAAAAGCGCCGGGTGGCGATCGCGGGCATTCTCGCGATGGAACCCGAAGTCCTCGTCCTGGACGAGCCGACCGCGGGCCTCGACCCGCGCGGCAGCCGCGAAATCTTAAGCGAGATCCACGGCATCTATGAGTCCACGGGGACGACCATCGTCCTGGTTTCCCACAGCATGGAGGAGGTCGCCCAGCTTGCGACGCGCATGATCGTCATGGATCACGGCGAGATACGCATGGACGGTACCCCGCGGGAAATCTTTGCGCGCGAGGACGAATTGCACGCGATCGGCCTGGGCGTGCCGCAGGTGCGGAGCACGATGTCGATGTTGAAGGAAAGAGGTTTGGCGGTGGAGGAAAACTGCATCACCGTCGACGAGGCGTACGAGGAATTGAAATCATGGTGGGAGGGAAGACGTGCTTAAAGATATTACGATCGGGCAATACTATCCGTCGGAATCGTCGGTACACGCGTTGGATCCCCGCTATAAAATTTTAATCATGGTGATCTTCATCGTCAGCCTGTTTTTCATCAACGCGTTTTGGCCGTATATACTGATCTTTGCGTGGTTGTTTTTGGCCATTATCGCGGCGAAAATCCCCGTGAAACTCGTGGTCAAGGGGCTTCGACCGCTGAGGATTATCTTAATCTTCACCTTTATCATGAACCTGTTCTTTATCCCCGGCGAAGAGATCTTCCGGGCGGGATTTATCAGTATCTCGAGGGAAGGGCTTTACCAGGCGATCTTTATGGCCATCCGCCTGATCCTGCTCGTCATGGGGACGAGTTTGCTTACGCTGACGACTTCACCGATCGCGCTCACCGAGGGGATCGAAAAACTTCTGTCTCCCCTAAAAGTCGTGGGATTTCCCGCCCACGCCATCGCGATGATGATTACGATCGCCCTTCGCTTTATTCCGACGCTCGTCGACGAGACGGATAAGATTATGAAGGCGCAGATGGCGCGCGGCGCCGACTTCGAGTCGGGGAATGTGATGAATCGCGCAAAAAACCTCGTGCCGCTTTTGGTGCCGCTTATCTTAAACGCGCTGAGGCGCGCCGAGGAACTTGCGACGGCGATGGAGAGCCGGTGTTACCGCGGAGGCGAGCACAGGACGAAACTGAATCCGCTCGAAGTCACGCAAAAAGACCGCGTTTACTTCGCGGGCAACGTCCTGTTCTTTATCCTGGTCTGCGCGACGCGGTACATGCCCGTTCCCCTGCCATGAGAAATATTTTGCTCACGGTATCCTACGACGGCAGCGACTTCCACGGGTATCAGGACCAGTATCCGAAGAAACTTCGCACCGTCGAGGGACTGCTAAAGACGGCGATTCGAGAGACCGTCGGCCACGACATCGTGTTGCAGTCGGCGGGAAGGACCGACAAGGGCGTTCACGCCATGGGGCAGCGGGCGAACTTCAGATCCGACACGCCGATCGACCTCGGGAATCTTCCGAAAGTGATCAACTACCACCTCCCGAAGGACCTGAGCGTCACCGAGGCGGTCGAGGTACCGGAGGACTTTCACTCGCGCTATGGCGCGAAACGAAAACACTATAAGTACCGCATCTATAATCGCAGAAATCGAAATGGCTTTCTCGACCGGGCGTATACGCACGTGTCCTTTCCGCTCGACGAAGAGAGGATGCGCGAGGCGCTCAAGGCGATCGAGGGCTTCCACGACTTCAGCGCCTTTATCGGGCGATACGCCTCGCCGTCGAACCCGAAGCGCGCCATCGACCGGATCGAACTCGTGCGGCGGGGCGACTTTATCGAAACCGATTTTTACGCGGAGAGCTTTCTTAAAAATCAAATACGCATCATCATGGGTTGCGCCATAGAGATCGGTAGGGGATTGAAGCCGACCGATCAGCTCCTAAAAGCGACCCGGACGCTCGAGCGGGGCGACTTGGGGCCGACGGCGCCCGCCGAAGGACTCATCCTCGTTTCGATCGACTACGACTAAGACACTTCTCGGGAGTGTCTTTTTTTATGGAGCGCAAAAGGCGGCACATCAGGGCATAAAAAATCGCGCGCAAAAAATCTCCGCACGCGATGAAGGTATAAAAAAAGGCGCCTCCGGCGCCTTCCTTGGAGCTAACGAGGGGACTTGAACCCCTGACCTGCTGATTACGAATCAGCTGCTCTACCATCTGAGCCACGTTAGCGAATACTTATATTATATTAGAGCATATCGGTAAAAAAATCAAGGCTTATTTGTAAAATAGTCGGGTAAAAATTTCGAAATTGTGAAACGGAGGTAATAAAAGGCGCGCTTTTATCGACTTCTCGTAAATTCAAGCGGCATAGGATTAAAGATATCGGGTAACTATCTATCTGGAAGGGATTGATTGAAAAACCGCTCGCATTATAGTACCATAACATCGGTAAACGACGTCCCGGCGAATCGGGATTTTTTATTATAGAGAGGCCGAGGTTATGGCAGTAGAAGAAATTGAACGAAGTATTATAAAGAAATATAGAAAACAGATATGGCGCCGCTTCATTAAGGGTATCAACGACTTTGATATGATCGACGACGGAGACGTGATCGCCGTCGCGATCAGCGGCGGAAAGGACTCGCTCTTGCTCGCGAAGCTCTTGCAGGAGCTGAAGCGCCACGGGAAAAAGCAATTCGATCTCTTATTTATTTGCATGAATCCGGGCTACCTCCCCTCGATTCAACGCCAGGTCCTGGAGACGGCGGAGGATATGGGAATTCCCCTCACGATGTACGACAGCAACGTCTTCGAGGTAGCGGAGGACATGGGAGGCGAAAAGCCCTGCTATATGTGTGCGAGGATGCGCAGGGGAAGTCTCTACGACAAGGCGCGCTCCCTGGGCGCCAACAAGCTCGCGCTCGGACACCACTTCGACGACGTGATCGAGACGATCATGATGAATATTTTATTCGGCGGCAGCTACAAGACGATGATGCCCAAGCTGCACGCGACGAATTTTAAGAACATGGAGCTTATCCGCCCGATGGTCTTTATCCGCGAGGAGGACATCAAGCGCTGGGTTAAGCACAACGAACTCACGCCGATCGACTGCGCGTGTACCGTGACGCAGAAGGAAAACTACGGGGCGAGGGCCTACGTGAAAAATTTGATTCGGGAACTCGCCGAGGAAAACCCCAACGTCGAAATGTCGATCTTTCGATCGGCGCAAAACGTCGAACTGGGCGCGATACTGGGTTACAAAGATCGGTCGGGGAAGGCGGTGAGTTTTCTCGACGCATACGACAAAGGAGAATAAGATGAAACTTATATCATGGAATGTAAACGGCATTCGAGCCGCGTTAAAAAAGGGATTTATGGATTTCTTTGAAGACGTCGATGCCGACATCTTTTGCCTTCAGGAGACGAAATTATCCGAAGGACAATTAGATCTCGAGCTCGAGGGGTATCATCAGTACTGGAACTACGCCGAAAAGAAAGGCTACAGCGGGACGGCGGTCTTTACAAAAGAAGAACCCCTCCATGTCTCCTACGGCATCGGAATCGAGGAACACGACAAGGAGGGGCGGGTCATCACCTGCGAATTCGAGGACTTCTTTCTCGTGACCTGCTACACGCCGAATTCGAAGCGCGGGCTGGAGCGTTTGGACTACCGCATGGAGTGGGAAGACGACTTCCGCGAGTATTTAAATATGTTGGATCGCGTCAAACCCGTCGTGCTCTGTGGCGATTTGAACGTGGCACATCATGAGATCGATCTCAAGAACCCGTCTTCCAATCGGAGAAACGCGGGCTTTAGCGACGAGGAGCGCAGCCAGTTCCAAAACCTTCTCGACGCGGGCTACACCGACACCTTCCGCTACCTCTATCCCGACGCGGAAGATCGCTATAGCTGGTGGAGTTATATCACGAAGGCGCGTGAGCGGAACGCAGGCTGGCGCATCGATTACTTCGTCGTAAGCGACGCGCTGGACGATGCCATCATCGAGGCGGATATTTTAGACGAGGTCTACGGATCCGACCACTGCCCCGTGTCGCTCGAGCTGGACATGTAAGCACGGTATTGAAAAACAAAGAATGACGCGATAAAATCGATAGTAGCGTAGTTAGATTATTATCAAGTCAATAGAAAGGTGAGGTTATGGCTAATTTAAGAGTAGTAAAAATTAACGATCATGTACATTATATCGGCGTCAACGACCGCTATACACATTTATTTGAAGCGATGTGGCCGTTGCCCGACGGCATCAGCTACAACTCGTATCTATTCGACGGAGGAAGCGAGACCTGTCTGATCGACTGCGTAAGAATCGATTCGGTTCAAGAGTTTATGGACAATTTGGTAAAGGCACTCGGCGACCGTCCCCTCGACTATGTCGTCGTCAACCACATGGAACCGGACCATACCTCGTCGCTCAGAATGGTTATCGAACACTTCCCCGATGTCAAAATCGTCACCAATAAAAAAGCCGTCAAGATGATGAACAACTTCTACAAGATCGGCGAAGACAACGTCAAAGTCGTCGGAGACGGCGAGACCCTCGCAATCGGCGAGAGAGAACTCACATTCTACACCACGCCCATGGTCCACTGGCCCGAATCGATGGTCTGCTTTGAAGAAGAAAGCGGCATTTTATTCAGTCAAGACGCCTTCGGCGGTTTCGGCACGCTCGACGGCGCGATCTTCGACGACCAGGTCGAGTGGGATAAATATCGCGAAGAAACCATTCGTTACTACACCAACATCGTCGGAAAATACAGCGTCCAAGTTATCCGTGCATTAAAGAAACTCGAAGGGCTCGACATCAAGATGATTTGTCCCGACCACGGCCCCGTTTGGCGCGAAAACATCGAGCGCATCGTCACGCTCTATAGCGATTTAAGCGAACAAAAAACCGAAGACGGCGTCTTGATCGTCTACGGCTCGATGTACGGCAATACGGAAATTATGGCCGAGGCACTCGCGCGCGCCCTGACAGAAGAAGGCGTCCGCAACATTCGCATCCGCGACGTCTCGAAGACCCACTTGAGCTATCTGATCAGCGAGACCTGGCTCTACAAGGGCATTATCTTGGGCTGCCCGACCTATAACGTCGGCCTGTTCCCGCCGATGGCCCAACTCGTCGAAGTTCTCAAGAAACAAAAGATGAAAAACCACGTCTTGGGAACTTTCACCAACTACACCTGGGGCGGAGGCGCCGAAAAAGAATTCGCCGCGTTTGCCGAAGAGTCGAAGTGGGACGTCCTGCCGACGACCATCGACGTCATGGGCTTGCCCGGAGATGACGACTACGAAAAATGCCGTCAAATGGCGAAAGAAATGGCAAAAGCCTTAAAGAAATAAGCGATAAAGAATAGAGGGACTTTCCTTATAGCAATCCCGACATGGATAAAATACCGGAGAACGTCGAATCGTCTCCGGTATTTTTGCGTTTAAACGGCATACATCTCCGATATTTTGTGGGAGCTTATGGACGACATATTCCAAGTAACAATAGCTCTTCATTGAAGCATTTATTCAAAATGAGCTTGCTCATAACTTGTCGGTGGACTTTTTGTGCGACGATCACTCTAATGCTATGTAGTTAGATTTAGTAATGCATTGTTTTATTGGGGTGCAGAAAATTCGGATTTGCGAAATAAATTATCTTATATAGAACATATAAAAATAGTTATTTAATTAAATGATCGAATTAAGAGAAAATAATTCAGTACCTTGGTTGACTTGCTGTTAGGAGAGCTTTATAATTAAAAATATAAGATATTATTTATGAAATATGGAAAGGAGTTATGTATGAGTTCTTATTTAGATTATGCCAACGATCCGGTTTTGTGGCTTATGTCTTTACCACTTGTTCTAATAGTTGGGGCATTGGCAATTACATATAGTAGGAGAGCAAAAAAAGTAGGATCATTGGTAGACCTTAGTTCTGAAGAACAAGTGAAGGCTTTCCGAACGGGCGCTATTTCGGCAATTGGACCTGCATTAGGTGTATTTGTCGTCATGTTAGGTCTCATGTCAAAAATTGGTGGACCATTGGCCTGGCAGAGACTTTCCATCATAGGAGCAGCTCATACAGAGCTCACAGCTGCTGAAATGGCGGCACAAGCGATGGGTACAACGTTAGATTCACCAGATTACAATCTTGTAAACTATGCAAATGCATGTTGGGTCATGGCGCTTAATGGCTGCGGTTGGTTACTAGTAGTAGCACTATTAACTGATAAATTAGATGCGATCTCTTATAAATTGACAAAAGGAGATACTTCTATAACGAGTGTAATATCTGTTTCGGGTATGTGTGGCGCAATGGGATATTTGGCGGTCAGTAATGCAATGCCTTCAATAGAGAATGCTGTAGCCGCTGTCATTGCGGGTATTGCGATGATCCTATTGAATCAACTTGGGAAAAAGATACCAATTCTGATGGAATTTAATTTAGGTTTTGCACTGATTATCGGCATGATAGCCGGCACAATCGCTCGTTCATAAGGAAGGTGTAGTATGGAAAACTTAACAAATCAAGATCAACAATATGAACAGCAGTTTACGAAACCCGTCATAAAAATGGGACGTATATTAAATCTTTTAGGTGTTCTGTTTTCATTTTTGCCTGCACTATATATATCTATTCGTTATGATGCATTTCCAGGTGCAGCTAATATTCTAAAAGGTTGGGCTCTAATTGCTGCAATCTTTGGATCTTATTATATAATTGAACCTATTTCTTATTTTCCAATTCTAGGGTTGCCCGGAACATTCATGGGTTTTATATCAGGGAACTTGGGTAATATGCGAGTGCCATGTTCAGCGCTCGCGCAAGAAGCCGTAGGGGTCGAAGGTGGCACGAATAAAGCGGAATTAGTCTCAACTTTAGGAATTGCAGGATCAATCATTACGAATATAATTGTAACGGTTCTAGCTGCAGTTGCGGGTAGTTACATCATTTCAATCTTGCCAGAATCAGTTTTAGCGGCTTTTGATTTTATAGCTCCGTCCATATTTGGATCAATGTATGCGATGTTTGCTATAAAAGATATTAAGAGTGGTCTTTTCGCCTTAGTACTTACAGTTATATTGATAAAAATTGGAGCACCAACCTTTGTCATCGTTCCGGTAACAGTATTTGCTACAATTTTCTTTGGAATTAAAACAAGAAAGAAGGGTGAAAAATGATGAAAGCTTTTAAATATGATCAATCAAAAGCAGAAGAAATCCTTATTAAATTCAGGCGTGATCTTCATCAAATACCAGAGATAGGTTTTGATCTTCCGAAGACTGTAAAGTACGTATGTGATGTTTTGGAGGAAAATGGTATTCCATATAAAAAGATCGTAAATGGTTCTGCAGTTGTCGCATTGATAGAAGGTGAAAAATCTGGGAAGACACTAGGTCTTAGAGCGGACATGGATGCGCTTCCCGTTAAAGAAGAGACGGATCTTGAATTTAAATCGATAAACGGAAATATGCACGCATGCGGGCATGACTGTCATACAGCGATTCTTCTAACTACAGGAATTATTTTAAATAACCATAGAGATGAGCTTAAAGGTAATGTCAAGCTTCTATTTCAACCTTCCGAAGAAAAAGATGGTGGCGCTAAGCCAATGATTGATGAAGGTTGTCTAAAGAATCCGGAGGTTGATTATGTATTAGGTCAACACGTAGGGGTTCTATCACAAGAAATTGAGATTGGGCAAATGGGATTTGTTGGAGGCCCTATGATGGCATCCTTAGATGAGTTCACGGTTGATTTTGTGGGACAAGGAGGACACGGTGCTTATCCGCATGATACCATCGATCCGGTTCCTATGGCAGCTTCTGCTATTTTAGCACTACAAGCTTTTATGGCGAGAAAAGTTAACGCTCTTGATTCTGCTGTGTTTACTATTGGTCAAGTACATGGCGGAACTCAATATAATATCATACCTGATTCCGTGTCCATTAATGGCACCGTGAGATGCTTAAGTGAAGAAGTGAGACAGCAAATAGCAGATGGTTGTAAGAAAATTTGTACCCATACAGCAGAAAGTTATGATGGAAAAGCTGAGATTAACTATAATTTTGGTTATCCGGCCTTAATTAATGATGAAGAATTGGCAGATAAAGTCTTCAATGGTAGTAAAGAACTTTTTGGTGAAAAAAATGTAAAGAAGCTCTCAAAACCTAGTATGGGTAGCGAAGATTTTGCTTATTTTGCCCAAGAAGTTCCTGCAGTATTCACCTTCTTAAATACTTCAAAAGAATGTGACGGTGTGATTTATCCAAATCATAATCCGAAATTCCTTGTTGATGAGGATATATTGATTAAAGGTGTTGACTATTTTGTGCAAATGTCAATGAATCTTTTATAAAGTTAAGAAGATATTTTTATAAAAGATAAGTATCTCCAAATTAGAGAACCTCCAGAATATTCTGGAGGTTCTCTAATTTGGAGAAGAATGTGATTACAAATTGATCTTATGAAATCATGAATATTATTGAGGAGAGACAGATTACTCAAATTAGGTTTCGTTATACATCTTGTAGATAGTGATTATTTAGAGTTTAAGATTTATGCAATAAAATCATTATAAGGAGCACGGTTTTACTCATCGATCATAGATTTTTAAGCATATATCACCTCCATAACTGTGCTTGTCTTGTCATTTCATAAAATATGCACCTACTTTAGGGGGTGAGAATTTTTTATGATGTAAGTTTGAAATTGTACGACATGTGAGTACACAAAAACCCCTAAAGCTGAACGTCATTGGTTTAACTTTAGGGGTTTCAGTCTATGCCATAGAAAGTGCTTCTGTGTGCAGAGGGGTTTGTATTACTAGCGCATCGTGACCAACTCTTCGGCGCTCGTCGGGTGAATGGCGACGGTCGCGTCGAAGTCCGCCTTGGTGGCGCCCATCTTGACGGCGACGGCGAATCCCTGCATCATTTCGTCGACGCCCGCGCCAAGAGCGTGAATGCCGACGATCTTTTCGTCCTCGCCCGCGCAGACGAGCATCATCTTCGAGGCCATGGGATGGCCCGAGACCGACGAACGCATGTCGGTAAACGAAGACGTATGAGCCTTGACGTTTTCCTTGCCGTACTTTTCTTCGGCGGCTTTAAGCGTGAGTCCGACAGTTCCTATCGGCGGGTGGGAGAAGATGACCGTCGGAACGTTCTCGTAGTTTAAGTGCGCGTCTTTTTCGCCGCCGAAGAGGCGATCCGAAAGGCGTCGCCCCGCCGCGATTGCGACCGGGGTCAAATCCAACTTGCCCGTGACGTCGCCAAACGCGTAGATGCCCTCTTCCGCGGTGCACTCGTAGTCGTCGGAGACGATGCGGCCGCGTTCGTCGATCTCGACGTCGGTGTTTTCGAGTCCCAAGTCGTCGACGTTGGGGCGGACGCCGGCCGCCCAGATGACGCGTTCGAAGGTGGCTTTGTCGCCGTCTGTGAAGGTTATTTCGACGCCGCCGTCGACTTTTTTAAAGGAAGCCGCGGACGTCTCGAAGCGGAGGTCGACGCCGATATTAATGAGTTCGTCTGTGAGGGCGTCGGTGACGAAGGGATCGAATTTTCTGAGGATGCGGTCTTTTCTGACTAACAGTCGGGTGTCGACTCCCATACCCGCCAAGAATCCGGAAAGCTCCGTGCCGATATATCCGCCGCCGATGACGGCGACCGATCGGGGAAGGTCTTTCCAGTTGAAGAAGTCGTTCGAGTAGTCGACGAATTCCGCGCCCGGCAGGGGACAGGGCGTCGGCGAGGCGCCCGTCGCGATCGTGATGTGATCGGCGGTATACTCCTTGCCGTCGACGACGATGGTATGCGCGTCTTTGAAGCGAGCGCGCCCTTTGATCCGAGCGACACCGTTGTTTTCGAGACTTTTCTCAAAGGAATTGCGCGCCCGGTCGAGATAATCCTGTTGCGACCTGCGCAGCGTCTTAAAGTCGAAAGACCAGTTGTCGAGGCGATAGCCGTAATTCGGCGCTTCTTTTTCGAGTGTTCTGCGAATCGTGGAACCGTACCACAAGATTTTTTTCGGCACGCAGCCCCGGTTGACGCAGGTACCGCCGAAGAGATTTTCTTCGACGATGGCGACTTTTGCGCCGTATTCGGCGGCGCGATTTGCGGTTGCGGATCCGCCGGATCCGCCTCCGATAACGATATAATCAAAATGATTGTCCATGAGATTTCTCCTTCCGACAAAGCAAATAATAGAGTCAAATGAGATTGAAAGTCTATAGATAAGGATACCACATTTTTCCCCGTGCAAATCTCGTTTGCCGAATATTACGAGGTGATCGGTCTATAAGTGAAGGCGTTTTGTCGATAGTTACTCGAAACGACATGGTGAGGACGGCATCAAAAAAAGCACCCTGAGGACAGGATGCTTTTTTATACGTTTAGCGTTTGACGATATGGCTGTATTCTTCGGGCGACTTGCGCAAGCGGTCGTCGCGGAAGAAGTCTTTTTGAAGAGCGACGACGACGCCGGAGAGGCCGATTAAGCCGATCAAGTTCGGGATGGCCATTAAGCCGTTTAAGATGTTGGCAACGGTCCATGCGAGGTCGAGGTTCATCGTCGAGCCGACGAAGACCATGATAAGGAAAACAATCTTGTAGGGAATGCTGATTTTTTTACCTAACAAGTAACGGGCGGATGTTTCGCCGTAGAATTCCCAGCCGAGAATCGTCGAGAAGGCGAAGAGCATAAGACCGATGGAAACGATGTAGCGGCCGAATGAGAAGTGCAGCGAGAATGCCGTCGCGACGAGAGCCGATGCGTCGGTTTCGCCGAGGTCCAGTACGCCGGAAGTTAAGATAACTAATGCGGTAATCGTACATACGACGAAGGTGTCCAAGAATACTTCGGTGACGCCCCACATCCCTTGACGAGTCGGGTGGTCGGTCGAAGCGCTCGCGTGAGCGATAGGCGAGGAACCTAAGCCGGCTTCGTTGGTGAAGACGCCGCGGCTGATGCCGTTTCTCATGGCGACCATGATGGTGTAGCCGAGGGCGCCGCCGCCGACAGCTGCCGGGTTGAATGCGCCGACGAAGATGTCGCGAATGGCACCGGGAAGGTTACCGATGTTTCCGATGATAATGATCAGACCGCCGATGATGTAGAAAGCAGCCATAAAGGGAACGAGTTTTTCGGTAACTCTGGCGATCGACTTAATGCCGCCGATGACGACGATGGCTGCGAGGACCGTAACGACGATACCCGTGACCGTGGCGGAGACGTTAAACGAGGAGTTCAACGTGCCGGCGATCGCATTCGATTGGACGGAACAGCCGATTCCGAATGTCGCGATGGCCGCGAGGAGGGCAAAGCACTTGCCGAGCCAGGGTTTTTTCAGACCGCGGTCTATGTAGTACATCGGACCGCCGGCGTAGCCGTCTTCGGTTTTTATACGATAGGCAATGGATAAGTTAACTTCCGAGAACTTCGTCGCCATGCCGAAGAATGCGGCCACCCACATCCAAAATATGGCACCGGGGCCGCCGCCTAAGATGGCGACCGATACGCCGACGATGTTTCCGGTACCGACCGTAGCGGCCAGCGCGGTGGAAAGTGCTTGGAAAGGTGAGATCGCACCGTCTTCAACTTCGCTTTTAGCGAACATTTTGCCAAGCGTATTTTTCAAGATGTATCCAAAATGTTTGGATTGAACAAAGTGTGTGCGAATTGACAAGATAATGCCGGCTCCGAGGAGAAGTATCATTAAAGGAGCACCCCAAAGAACAGCATCGAACTTAGTCAAAAAGTCTGCAAATGACATATGCCACCTCCATAGATTAAAATGATTTCGTTTAAATACATTATACACGGTTCTTTAAAAAATTAAACCTTTAATGTGAAAAAAATAAAATTATTTTTATAGGGAAACGGAAAAAAGAGGAGTCGACGGGAAAATTAGAATTAAATTTCACAATTTTTTTAAGATTGTTAATTAATAGCCGAATTATTTTCAGTCGGCGGTCGGTTTTGGCGGGAAGACGAGACCGGGATAAAGTAAAGGAAGAAAGCGAAAAATTCAGTAAATTGAATGTTTTGCATGTCGAATGGTGCCGATAAGTGAAATTTGAGTTAAAATCGTTAGATATATGGATCTATATAGGTAAACAAACCTATTTCCCGTTTTAGATATTTACGACTTTGACGAAAACGGTTGCCAAGGGAAAACGGATATGTTATATTGACAGCAGAGTGCAAGGCACGAAGGGGTACACCACCGCGGGTGTAGTTTCTTCGTGTCTTTTTTTGTAGGAGGTGACTATGAGAATAAACGACAGGGATGTAAAAATCGACGGAAAAAAAGATTTGCGATCCGTATTAATCGATGCGGGCTTCGATCCCGAGGCGGTAGCACTCGAAAAGAACCGGGAACTGGTTCGCCGCGCAGACATCGATACGACCTACGTTACGGACGACGATGTGCTGGAAGTTTTTTCTTTTACCGGTGGAGGTTAAACGCGAGGCGGTCCTCGCGAGGCAGCGACCCGAGATTAATTCGAAACTGAAAGATGTGACGGTCGCGATCTTGGGCGCGGGCGGCCTCGGGAGTAATGTCGCGATGATGCTCGCGCGTTTAGGAATCGGCCGCTTGATTCTTTACGATTACGACGTGGTCGAGGCGTCGAATTTAAACAGGCAAAACTACGGCGTCCGCGACATCGGTAAAAAGAAGGTGGAGCGGACGAAGGCGCACCTGCAAGAGATGTTGCCCTATGTCGAAGTGGAGGCGAGGGATCGCTACGTCGATGGAGGCGAACTCGAGCGCTTATACGACGAGGCGGACATCGTTATCGAGGCCTTCGACGGTGTCGAGTCGAAGGTGCTCGCCTACGATTATTTTTGCGAGAGAGAAAAGCCCTATATCTGTACGACGGGTGTCGCGGGCATCCACGGAAAGCTGCGTCGAAAGGACTTGAACAATATATATGTCGTCGGAGATTTCCACGGCGAAAACAGAAACGATTGTTACATGCCGAAAGTGATGGCGATTGCGGCGATGGAATGTCGCGTCGTCTTGGAACTGATCGATCAAGAGGAGGATATTCATGGATAAGTGGACATTGGGAGATAAGGAATTCAGCTCACGTTTTATCTTGGGCTCGGGAAAATACGCACCGGAGTTGATCGATGCGGCGGTCGAACACGCCGGCGCGGAAATGGTGACCGTCGCCTTGAGACGCGCGAACACGGCCGATGTTAAAAACATCTTGGACTACATACCCGAACACGTGACGCTCATTCCCAACACGAGCGGCGCGCGCGACGCCGACGAGGCGATCCGCATCGCGCGACTCGCCAAGGAAATGGGTTGCGGAAATCTCGTCAAGATTGAAATTATGCGCGATTCCAAATACCTTCTTCCGGACAACGAAGAGACGTTGAAGGCGACGGAAGTGCTCGCAAAAGAAGACTTCATCGTCATGCCGTATATGTATCCGGATCTCAACTATGCGAGAGATTTGAGGGATGCCGGTGCGGCGTCGATCATGCCCCTCGCCGCGCCGATCGGCAGCAACAAGGGTCTTTCGACGAAGGACTTTATCCAGATCATCATCGACGAAATCGACCTTCCCGTCATCGTCGATGCGGGAATCGGCCGTCCGTCTCAAGCGGCTGAGGCGATGGAAATGGGAGCGGCTGCGATCATGGCGAACACCGGCATCGCGACGGCCTCGAACATTCCGATGATGGCGGAGGCATTTAAGAAGGGAATCGAAGCGGGACGCCTCGCCTACCTGTCCAAGCCGGGCAGAGTGCTGAGCCGCGGGGCCGATCCCTCGTCGCCGTTGAGAGACTTTTTTGATTGAGAGGTGCGCCCATGAATATTAAAGATGTCCACGAGTACTTTCCGGAGATGGATCGAATTTCGGAGGAGATTCCGAATAAGATCGCCTCGAGCTATAAAGAACAGTCGAATCGAACCGTCACCGCCGAAGACGTGCGCGCGGCGCTCGAGAAGGACCGTCTGAGTCCGGACGATTACTACGCGCTCTTGAGCGAGGCGGCGGAGGACTTTTTAGAGCCCATGGCCGAAAAAGCGCGGATGCTGCGCCGCCAATACTTCGGCGACAACGTCTACTCCTTCTCCCCGCTCTACATCGCCAATTATTGTGAAAACGGATGTCGCTACTGCGGATTTAACTCGAAGAGCGACATCAAGCGCGCGATGCTCAGCGAGGAAGAGATCGAAGACGAGATGAAGGCGCTCGCCGCGGAGGGCATTGAAGACGTCCTGATTCTTACCGGCGAATCCGATAAGTTTTCCCCGATCAGTTATATCGAGATGGCGGTACGCCTCGCGAGAAAGTACTTCCGCGTCGTCGGTCTCGAAATTTACCCGGTAAACGTCGAAGACTATGAGCGTCTCCAAGAGGCGGGCGCCGACTTCGTAACGGTATTTCAGGAAACCTACGACCCCGAGGCCTACGCGTACTACCATCCCCACGGACACAAGCGCAGCATCACCTACCGGATGAACACCCAGGAGCGAGCGGCGATGGGCGGCATGCGCGGCGTCGGATTCGGCGCGCTGTTCGGTTTGAGCGACCCGGTAAGAGACGCCTACTCCATGGGGCTGCACGCATTTTTAATTCAACAAAAATATCCGCATATCGAAATCGCGATCTCTCTTCCGAGGATTCGCCCGACGCACGGCGCCGAGGAGGTCGACAACACGAACCGCATCGGCGAAAAGAAACTGATGCAGTTTATCCTCGCGATACGCATCTTTATGCCCTTTGCGTCGATGACGATCTCCACGCGCGAGAGAAAAGAATTCAGAGACCGCGCGATGTATTACGGCGCCACGAAGATCTCCGCGTCGGTGGATACGGGAATCGGCCGTCGCACCGAAGAACACGAAGAGGACGAGGGCGAGGAACAATTCGTCATCGCCGATACGCGGACGCTCGATGAGATCGAGGAGGACCTCGGCGAAGAAGGTCTCTACGTCTTGAGAAACGACTACATCCGTCTATGAAATCTCTCTATTTTGTGACCAACTCGGAGGCGTTCGAGCGCGAGGACGATTTCTTCGCGTCGGTGGATTCCGCGCTCGAGGGCGGCATCGACTACCTGCAGCTGCGCGAGAAGAACCGGACCGACGCCGAGGTTTATCGGCTGGCGATGCGGCTAAAGGAAAAGGCGGACGCGCACGGAACGACCTTTATCGTCGACGACCGCATCGACGTGGCGAAGGCGGTCGGCTGCGGCGTCCACCTCGGACGGGACGACTTGCCGGTATCGGTGGCGCGCGAAATCTTGGGCGAGGACGCGGTGATCGGCGCCTCGGTGAAGAGCGTCGAGCGGGCGAAGGAGGCGGAGCGGGAAGGCGCCGACTACTTCGGGACGGGCGCCCTGTTTCACACCAACACCAAAGTGATTACGAAGAGGACTTCTCCCGAGATGTTTCGTGCCATCAAAGAGACGGTGCGCGTGCCCGTCTTTGCGATCGGCGGCATTAACCGAAAGACGCTGCCGAAGCTTGCGGGACTTCCGATGGACGGCATTTGCGTCGTCTCGGCGATCCAGTACGCCGAGGATCCGAAGCGGGCGGTTTTGGAGCTGCGGGAGATGTTGAATCGCCTGTAGTTGTGCTATACTTCCCTGTAGGAGGGAATCATGATTTACTACTATAGCGGAACGGGAAACAGCGCCTACGTCGCCTCGAAGCTGGGCGAGTACTTGAAGACGGATAGCATCGACCTCGGAGAGCGCATCCGATCGGGGACGATGGACGACATCGACGATGCGACGGCGATAATCGTCACGCCGACTTACTGCTGGCGCGTGCCGAGACTTGTCGAGAATTATCTGAGGCAGATTAAGGTATCGGCCGAGCGCATCTACTTCGTCATGACATGCGGCGGGGGAATCGGAAATGCCGAGAAATACGCGAAAGTTCTCGCGAAGGACATCGGCGTTTCCTACGGCGGCATCTTTTCGGTCGTCATGCCCGAAAATTACGTCGCGATGTTCGACGTGCCCGGCGTGAGCGAGTCGAGAGAGATCGTGGCGCGCGCCGAAGAGAAGATCGAGCGGATCGCGGCGTGTATCGCGCGGGGAGAATTCCACCGAGAACCCGTCAAATTTTCAGGGAGATTCGGATCGCTCATCAACGGCGCCTTCTATGCGCTCTTCGTCAAGGCCGACCCGTTTTATGCGACCGATGCGTGCATCGGCTGCGGCGAGTGTGAGAGACGGTGCGTCCTCGCCAACGTCGTGATGGAAGACGGAAGGCCCGTGTGGCTCGACCGCTGCACCCACTGTATGGCGTGCATCAATCACTGTCCGGTCGAGGCGATCGAATACGGAAAGAAGACACAGGGAAAATTCAGATACACCTTTGAAAAGATAAGGGAGAAGCATGTTTAGGGACATGACGCGCGCCGAACAGAAGATGTCCGATGGCGCGTTGCGCGAACTCTTAAAGAAGGAAACGTGGGGCGTGCTCTCGCTGACAGAGGTTGGCGGCTATCCCTACGGCGTTCCCGTAAACTACGCCTACGAGGGCGGAAAGATTTACTTTCACGGCACGACGTCCGGACATAAGTGGGACGCGATGCAAAAAAATAACCGCGTGAGTTTTACCGTCGTCGGCGAGAGTGAGATCGTCGAAGAGGAATACACGACGGCTTACGCCTCGGCGATCCTCTTCGGTCGCGTATCCGTCTTGGAAGGCGAGGAAAGAAAAAAAGCGCTGCGCTTTATGACGGATCGTCTCGCACCGAGCGTCGATCGCGAGATGAACGCGAAAACCGCTGAAAATTGCGGAAAAGCGGCCGTCTTTTCGATCGACATCGAACACGCGAGCGGCAAAGTAGGGCGTTTAAAAATTAAATAATCGCATTTGACAAACATTCGCATGGGTGTTAAGGTTTTCTTAATCGAATACTGCAAGGGGGACTTTGACGTTGAGAAGGTAAAACCTGACCCTTTGAACCTGTGAGCTAACACTCTCGTAGGAATGCAGGCGATGTTTATCAAATCAATCGCCAAGAAGTATCTTCTCAATGAGAGGATACTTCTTTTTTTGTGTAGGAAGGTTGAATATGGAAGATATCAAACAAGCTTTAGAAAAAGCGGTGGAGGACGTTCGACGCACGGGACCGATGGCGCCGTCGATTACGAATTTCGTGACCATCGACTTCGTCGCAAACGCGCAAATTGCCGCGGGCGGATCGGCCGCTATGATCTACATGCCCGACGAGGGCCGCGCGATGGCGGAAATGGCGCCTGCGATTTACATCAACGTCGGGACGATTTTGCCGGTCTACGAACAGACCGTCCCGGAGATGGCGAAGACGGCGTATGAACACGGCGGCTACGTGCTGGATCCGGTCGCAGTCGGCGTCGGCGACCTTCGAACGAAGCTGTTGGAGGGAATGAAATCGTACCCTCCGAGACTCATTCGGGGTAACGCCTCGGAAGTGATCAGCGTCGCGAAGATGTGGGGACTCGTCTCGAGCGATAAGGGGACGGTGCGCGGCGTCGATTCGACCGACACCGTCGTCTCCGCGAGAGAGTCCGCCGAGGCGATCGCGCGCTTTATCGGCGGTGCCGTCTGCGTCTCGGGACGAGACGACCTCGTGACCGACGGCGAGCGGACGATTCTTTCACACGGCGGAAGCGAATACTTTGCCCGCATTACGGGGAGCGGCTGTTCCCTGGGCGGCGTGTGCGCGGTCTATCTCGCGGTGGCGGATCCCTTTACGGCGGCGCTCGCGGCGACGAATGCCTACAATGTCGCGGGAAAGCGCGCCGAAGAAGAGGCCGAAGGTACCGCGAGCTTTAAAGTCGCCTTTTTAGACGCGCTTTCCAACTTGGGCCCGAGCGACGTGTCGGGTTGCTCGATGGAGGTCATATAAGATGAAATTCAGCATTGAAAAATATTTCGTGGTCGGCCCCGAAAACACCTTGGGGCGGCCGGTTGTTCCGATTATCCGAAACGCCGTCGAAGCGGGATTTACCTGTATTCAACTGCGTTCGAAGGAGATTTCGGCAAGAGCGTTGATCGATCTGGCGATCGAGACCTCGGATCTCTTAAGGGAGATGGACTTATCCGATGAAGTGACGCTTTTGATCGACGACCGACTCGACGTCGTTCTCGCGGCGCGGGAAGCCGGCGCGAAAGTCGACGGTATTCACGTCGGACAGTCCGACATCCCGGTCGCCGTGTGCAGAAAATACCTGGGGCCCGACGCGGTGATCGGCCTGTCGGCGCCGACGGGCGACTTGACGCGCTATGTTCAGGACAATAATTTTAAAGACATCGACTACTTCGGCGCGGGTCCCCTACACGAGACCGCGACGAAGAGAGATTGCGGCATCGACAGCGAGGGCAACATCATCTACCGTTCGCTCGAAGAACTCAAGGAACTTTCGCGCATTTCGCCGCTCCCCGTGACCATCGGCGGGGGCGTTAAAGCGGACGATATGAAGGACCTCGCGGATGCCGGCGTCGACGGATTTTTCGTCGTCTCGGCGATCGCCTCGGCGGACGACCCGAAGGAGGCGGCCGAGGAACTCGTCGCGCGTTGGGAGCAGGCGAAATGAAGTCGATGATGACGATCGCGGGGAGCGATTCGTCGGGGGGAGCGGGCATCCAAGCCGACATTAAGACGGCGACGGCCCTGGGCGTCTTCGCCACCTCCGCGATCACCTCGATTACGGCACAAAATACGCGGGGCGTCGATGCGATCGAAGACGTGTCCGAGGAGATGGTGCGGGCGCAGATTCGAGCCGTGCGAAGCGATATCGAACCGGATGCGATTAAAATCGGCATGGTCTCCTCGCCCGACATTATTCAGGCAATCGCCAAGGCGCTCGACGATTACGAAGGTCCCGTCGTCGTCGATCCCGTGATGGTTTCGACGAGCGGGGTGCGTCTTTTAAAAAAAGAGGCCGAGTCGGCGCTGAAAAACGTCTTGATTCCGCGAGCGACGCTCGTGACGCCGAATATTCCGGAGGCGGAGATTCTGGCGGAGATGAAAATCGAGACGGTCGATCAGCAGATCGATGCGGCAAAACGCATCTATAAATGTTACGGCGTCGCCGCCCTCGTCAAGGGCGGTCACGGCGTGGGCGATGCCGTCGATATCCTCTACGACGGGAAGCTCTACCGCTACGAAAAGCCGATGCTCGACAACCCCAATACGCACGGGACGGGCTGCACCCTGTCCTCGGCGATCGCCTCGCATTTGGCGCTGGGTTTAAGCGTCGCGAAAGCGGTCGATCGCGGCAAAGATTACGTGTACGAAGCAATCAACGACGGACTCGACTTGGGAAAAGGACGGGGACCGATTAATCATATGGTAAGGAGTTTTAAATCATGACCTATACGACACAAATGGATGCGGCCAGACAAGGCATCGTGACCAAAGAAATGGAAGCCGTCGCAGCATACGAAAATCGCGACGTCGAAGATATTCGCCGTTGGGTAGCGGAGGGAAAAGTCGCCATCCCCGCCAATAAAAACCACAAGTGCATCAAGCCGACGGGGATCGGGAGCATGCTCAAGACGAAGATCAACGTCAACTTGGGCGTATCGAAGGACGTCTCCGACTTGGACGAAGAGTTGAAAAAAGTACAATACGCCGTCGACCTCGGCGGCGACGCCATCATGGACCTCTCGACGCACGGCGATACGAAGATCTTCAGGAGAAAACTCACCTCCGAATGTCCCGCGATGATCGGCACCGTCCCGATCTACGACTCGGTCATTTATCACCAAAAAGACTTGGGAGAACTCACCGCCGAAGACTTCCTCGAAGTTATCCGCGCCCACGCCGAAGACGGCGTCGACTTCGTGACGCTCCACTGCGGACTCACCCGACGCACGGTCGAACAGCTAAAACGCTTCGGACGCCGCACCAACATCGTCTCCCGCGGCGGTTCGCTGATCTTCGCGTGGATGAGCATGACCGGAAACGAAAACCCCTTCTTCGAATACTACGACGAGATCCTGGACATCTGCAGGGAATACGACGTGACGATTTCCCTGGGCGACGGCGCCCGCCCCGGTTGCCTCGCCGACGCGGGCGACCTGCTCCAAATTGAAGAACTCGTCAGACTCGGCGAGTTGACGCAAAGAGCGTGGGAAAAAGACGTCCAAGTCATGGTCGAAGGCCCGGGACACGTCCCGCTCGACCAAGTGCGCAGCAATATGGAAATTCAACAGAGCATTTGCCACGGCGCGCCGTTTTACGTCTTGGGACCGATCGTCACCGACATCGCCCCCGGATACGATCACATCACCTCGGCGATCGGCGGTGCCGTCGCGGCGGCTAGCGGTGCGGCCTTCCTTTGCTACGTCACGCCGGCCGAACACTTGGCACTTCCCAATGCCGACGACGTCAAACAGGGGATTATGGCCTCGAAGATCGCGGCCCACGCCGCCGATATCGCGAAGAAAATTCCCGGGGCGCGCGACGCCGACGACCGCATGGGCGCGGCCAGACGCGAACTCGACTGGGACAAGATGTTTGAAAACGCGATGGACCCCGAACACGCTAAGCGCGTGCGCGACGAGAGAGCGCCGGAAGTCGAAGAGACCTGCTCCATGTGCGGAAAATTCTGCGCGGTGCGGAGCATGAACAAAGCCCTCTCGGGGGAAGACGTCGACATCCTCTAAATACAATCATAAAATCGCTTGAAATGCCCTTCGGGGCATTTTTTGCGCTTGCGCGTTAGTTCGTCAACGCGGATGGATATAAACCTTAAAAAAGGAGGAACGTCATGTCATCACTTTGGGAAAAACTTGAAGATTTTAAAAAACGCATAGAATTCGTGGAACTGTCGCATCCCGTCTCGCCCGAGACGCCGCACTGGGCCGGATTCGGGTCGCTCGAAAGCGAAGAAATCTACAATTTTAAGAAGGACGCGTTTACGGCGATCGTCTACTCGATGGTGAGCCAGTACGGTACCCACATTGACGCGCCCGGACATTTTACCGAGGGCGGTCGTATGTTGGATGAACTCGATCCGCGCGACGCGCTGCTTCCCTTGGTCGTCGTAGACGTCTCGGAGAAAGTGAAGGAAGATCCCGACTACATCGTCGGGCCGGACGACATTTTGGAACACGAGCGTGCCCACGGGGACATTCCCGAAGGGGCATTTGTCGCGCTCCGCACCGATTGGTCGAAGCGCGAGGAAAACTTCGACAACATCGACGAGGACGGCGTGAGCCACTATCCGGGTTGGTCGATCCCCGCCTGCCGCCTGCTCATCGAAGAGAGAGGCGTCAAGGCGATCGGGCACGAGACCTCGGATACCGACGCCTCCATTATCTCCAACGAGGTGGGAAGTCTTCCCGTCGAGACCTACGTCTTGGCGCAGGACATCTATCAGGTGGAATTGTTGAGAAACCTCGACAAGATGCCTCCGACCGGCGGCGTCATATTCGTCGGCTATCCGAACGTCGTCGGCGCCCCGGGTTTCAGCGCGCGGTGTTTCGGATTTTACGAAAAAAACGGCGCATCGAGTGCGGGGAGCAGGTAATTCCGCGAACGCTCGGATCTTCGGTTAAAATATCGGATAGATGTATATGTGGATAGAAACACCCCGGACATTGCCCTAACATATTCGGCGGGGTGATCGAATCGAGAGAACGTCGCGCCTCGAGGGGATGAAAGACGGAAGCGAGACGGGCGGAAACGCGAGAAGACGACAGATATTTGAAAGGTTGGTTGGATGAAAAAAAGACTGGCGCTTTTTTTGGCTATGGTATTGTTGCTGAGCGGGTTTCCCGCCGCCTCCTTCGCCGAAGAAGCGGAAAAGGGAACCGGAAAGGACACGGTTTCTTTAGAGGAGACGCCCTCGGCCGAAGAAGAGTCGACAAATCATGTGGAAGCGGGAAATATCGAAGTGCCCGAGAAGGCGGTTCGCGTCCCCGCCTCGGGTTTCGACGCGTTAAAAAATGCCGCAAAAAGCGAGTCCGAGATCGAGGTTTCGGGGGACTATCTGTTTACGGAACCCATCGTCATCGAAAATAAGAGCGTCGTCATTAAAAATGATGGGGAGGCCGTCTTTAAGCGAGCGGCGGGCTACCACGGCCGGTTCTTCGAAGTAAAAGAAGGCGGCAAACTCACCGTCTTATCGGATGACGAAAAACTCATCTTCGACGGCGAGGGAGGAGACCCGGGGAAGGGATATCAACCGGGTGCGAATGTTCAAGCCATTCCCGGGAGGCCGAACAATAAGATGAACGGCGCCTTGATCGATGTCGCAAACGGCGAGTTGATCGTCGGCGGAGAGGGGAAAGGCCCGAAATTTGTCGATGATAAAAACATCGATAGCGGCATGTATGTAGCCGCCCTCGGAGCCAGCGGACCGAAGGGGAAGATCATCTTTAACGGCGGCGAAGTCTCCGGCATGCGATACGGCAGCTACGGACAGCCTCAGTCCAACTATTCCGCCGGCGCCTTTACCGTCGGCGACCACGCAGAGCTTGTGTTAAACGACGGATTCTTTACGAATAACCACACCCAAGTAAAGAACTTCGACGATTTAACCTATAACGATCAAAAAGTAAGGGAATCCTTGGCGCCCTTTGACTACAAGACCATGATCCACGAGGGCAGTGCCGGCGTGGCGAGACTCGATATCGGCGCGAAGATGACCATGAACGGCGGATTGATGCAAAAAAATATCTCCGATGCCGGGGCTATTTGGGTCGGCGCCTATGAAGTAAATATCAACAATGTCAATGACAGCAATATCGACACTTGGGAGGAGAAAGCCAACGCCGAGTTTATAATGAACGGCGGGACCATCGACGGCAACTGGGGGATCACCAATAAATCCGCCGGCGGCATCATCGGGATGTTCCACGCCGATCTCACCATTAACGGCGGCACCATCTCCAACAACAAGGGCGAAGTCGGCGGGGTATTAGCATGGGATCACTATCGTTATAACAATCGAATCGCGCTTCGGAAGAGGCCATACTCCGACTGGACAAAAAAATTCAAGGTGACCTTGGAAGTCAACGGCGGAGAATTTACGGGCAATCAAGCCTTAAAATTCGGCGATTACTTGAATTTTATTCCTACGCTTAATTATCCTTACTTTTCGCCGGGAGAAGGCGGCGCCATCTACGTCGGCACGGCAGATGCTATGATCGGCCGCCGCGGCAAGAATCAAGTATTGATACACGATAACTATGCCCAAGATGAGGGCGGAGGGATTTTTGTATCCAAAAACCCATACCAATTATTGATGGGCGGCACTGTGATGACGGGAAATGATGCCGAAAACTCTTATGGCGGCTTATTCCAAGATGGTTTTGCGCCCATCGTTAAGATATTCCCCGAAAATGGAGCTACCATTACTAACAATGTAATTGGTGAAGGGATGTTTAGTGACGGGAAAGATATAGGAAAATTAACGACAGCGGATCTGCAAATCCTTCCAAACTACACGAAAGTAGGTTCGAAAATTGATTATTATACCTATGACTTTAGACCAATCGATAAAAAATTAAAGTCTTCTGACGAGCCGGTGATATTTAAGAGGGAAGACAATGCTTATACCGAAGCGATCCTTAGAGATAAAAACGCGCTTTCCTTAGAAGATACCTATTCGAGGGTGATCATCAAAGACAATAAGAGCCGATATGCGGGCGGCGTGGCCGTGTATGGATCTTTATATATAGGTTCGGATCCCGTGCAGATGATTTTTGAGGATGGAAAGCCGAAAGAGGAGTTAAGAACCTTATCCGCCACCTCGGAAATTCATTGGGCGGGTCTAAAGGACGACGTTAAGACCGAAAAGCTAAAAGATGAAGATATCAACATCTCCCTTTACCGAACATTGGACGGCGTGGACTATTTGGTGGACGATTTAATCGAGGGAAATAAGACCACTTATATCACCATGCTTCCCAAAAACATCTACGGCACCGATGTGCGGGAGAACACGCGCTTAAAGAGTGAAAAGCTCGAAGCCTTGGGCTTTAAGATTGCGGGAGATTTGTACCACCGGGACGAAGAAGAACCCGTCAAAGAATATAATTATAATTATCATGGACCACGGACGCTCCGCGCCGAGAATTATAAATTCCAGCTCACGATCCTACCGCCGGACTTCGCGCCGGAATCCTGGTATGAGGACGGGGGGCCGACGGTCGACGGAAAGACTTATCACAAGTTAACCATCGATCCGAACGGCGGAACCTTTACAAAGGGCGAGAAGGCTTACTGGGTAGCCGATGATTTCGCCTTTACGACAAAAGATCTGCCCGTCGAGATTCAAAAAGACGGAAAGAATCCCGTAGGCTACGCTTACGAAAAAGACGGTACGCTCATCAAGGACGACGAGATGATCCGTCTATCCGGCGATCGAACGATTTATGCTATATGGAACGGGAAACAGCCGAATATCGTTCCCGGATCCGAATCGAAGGATAATCCCGATGTGACCGTCTATCATAAACTCGCCTTGGATCCCGACGGCGGGACCTTAACCGGGGAAAACTTCTACTGGGTGAAGGACGGATACGGGCTCACCGCAGACGACTTAAAAGGCACCAAGGTCGAAAGAGACGGCTACGACTTTATCGGCTGGTTGCGAGACGGGAAAAAGATCCATTTCCCGCTGAAAGTCACAGACGCGATGACCCTTAAGGCGGGTTGGAAGAAGACGGATTCGGGCGATAACGGGAATATACCGGAGCCGCCGGGCAGCGGATTCATTCCCATGGATCCCATCGACAAGCCGGGTATAAACCGGGAGAAGGTCTTCGTCAAAGGCTACGTCCGGGGTTATCCCGATCGCACCGTTCGAGCCGAAGAAAAGATTACCCGCTCGGAGGCCGCGGCCATGCTCGCGCGCGCCTGTGAACTCGACGTGAGCGACAAGACGCAGGCGAACTTCCCCGACACGCCGGACGGTTGGTATAACGCCTATATCCATGCCGTGGTGAAGGAGGGGATCATGGAAGGCTACCCCGACGGCACCTTCCGACCGGATCAGGCGATTACCCGGGCGGAATTCGCCAAGATGATCGAAATATCTGATCGGGACGACGGCGTCGTCGCTCCCTTTGACGACATTCGGGGCCACTGGGCGGAGGATTTCATTAATCGAGCCTACGGCAACGGGCGCATCGACGGGTATCCGGACGGCACCTTCCGGCCGAACGACGGCATTACCCGAGCGGAAGCTGTGAAGATTATCAATGCGAGGATCGGGAGAAAAGCCGACAGCGCGGACGATCTCGTGCTTCCCGCGAACTACGTCGATTTAAAAGACGACCACTGGGCTTATATAGAGATACTCCTGGCTTCCGACCACTGGATTTGGAAGTAAGGATATAAAAAACGAGAGATGCATCATCTCTCGTTTTTTTTGCGCTTTTTTTACGGCGGAGGGCACGGGTATTCGCTCTTTTGACGGCCTATGCGTCGGTTTTTGTAAAAAGGCGATCACCTGTGCGCTGCTTTAAAAAGCAGTGTCGATCGCTTCTTTTTAAAGTTCTAAGTTTGGAGAATAAAAAAAGAATCTCCCTAGGGAGATTCTTCTTGTGTTCTTATTGTTCCGAGGAATTACCGCTTCCGTTGCCGGAATTGCCGTTTCCGCCGCCTTGGCTATTTCCGCTGCCTTGGCTGTTGCCGTTCGAGTTGCTCTTGTCGCTGTCGTTATCCTGTTTGGTTACCTTCGGCTTCTTCGGCTTGGGCGGAATGTTTCGGTAAAGTTTTTTCGTGCCCTTGGCCGCCGTGCCGTCGGCGAAGATTTCGGTGTAGCCCGCGGCGGAGATGTAGCGGCTGTAGAGGCCTTCTTCGGGTTCTTCGAAGTCCTTGTCCTCGAGGTCGCTGTGGACGTCTCTCATAATCGAGCGCCATAAGTTGGCGGCCATTCGAGAGTGGTCCCAAAGCGAGGTGTTGTCGTCGTTTCCGATCCAAACCGAGGCGGTGTAGTAGGGGGTGTAACCGACGAACCAGCTGTCCCGCTTGTCGTTGGTCGTACCGGTCTTGCCCGCCATGTGCATGCCGCCGAATCTGGCGTAGGTACCGGTACCGCTCCGGACGACGCCCTCGAGCATGGACGTCATAATATAGGCGTTTTGGGGCGAGGTGATTTCGACGGCCTCTCTCGGATTTTCGTAGATGACCGCGCCCGATTTATCGGTGATCTTATCGATAAACGACGGTTTGATAAACTCGCCGTGGTTCGGGAAGGTGCTGAAGGCGCCCGCCATCTCGAGGGGGCTGATCCCGATGGTCATGCCGCCGAGGGTGAGCGAGGCCAAGTTGACGTCGTTGTACTTCGTCGTGTCGATGTTGGGATACTTGTCGTTATCCTCCGGCGTGACGACTGTGGAGATCTGCATTTGTCTCAAATTTTCGATCATCATCCGGCTCGCTTCGGATTCATCCGGCGCGAGACCTTTCCCGACGAGGTAGGCCCCGACGTTGGAGGAGTTGCGGATGAGGTTGCGCACGGTGGCGTAGCCTTGGTAGCCGGTGGAGTTTTTAGGCCATCCGCCGGGTCTCGGCAGGTCGCGGTAGACATCCGCCGCCGTGCCGCCTTCGTTTAGAAGGGCCAAATACGGACCGATCGGCTTGATCGCCGATCCCGGTTGTCTCGGCGTCTTGGCGCGGTTTAAGATATTATTTCCGCCGATGCCCCGTCCTCCGACGAGGGCGACGACTTGACCGGATTGATGGTTCATGACGGTGATGCCGACTTGCGGTTGGAGGATGCCCTTTTTGTCGGTGTGGCGTCCGGGGAAGAAGCTGTTTTGCGCGACCTTGTCCTCCAAGATCTTTTGGATGTTTAAATCGAGGGGCGTCTCGATGACGAGTCCGCCGTTATACAAGATGTTTTGGGCCTCTTCTTCTTCGTGACCCTGGCTGCGCAAGATCTCGAGCACTTCGTCTTTGACGGCATCGACGTAGTAGGACGAGATGCCCTTGGTCGTACGGATGCCGAGCTTGAGGTTGATCGGCTCGTCGATGGCTTCCTGCATCGTGGATTCGTCGATCATGCCGAGAGCGTTCATTTTATGAAGGATCAGTTCCTGGCGTTTTTTGCTTTGGGGATTGGGGACGGCCTTTCTCACGATGATGTCGCCCGATTTGATTTGGCTCAGTTCGAAGGGGTCGACGGTTCCCATTTCCGCGAGTGTCTCCGCGAGCTGGACGTCTTCTTCGGAGACGCCGCCCTCTTCGGAGCCCTCCTCGCCTTCCGCGTTTTCGGCGACCTTGTTGTCGGTCGCATTGGCGGGGACGAGGGCGATCTGGATGTTTTCGAGGTCGTCGCCTTCTTCGATGGGCGCGACGTTGTAGGGCGTGTATTCCGAAGGTCGGTTGGTGACGCCGATGATCATCGCGGACTCGGCGAGCGTGAGGTCCTCGACGTCCTTATCGAAGAACGTCTTGGCGGCGGCCTGTACGCCGATCGTCCCCTTGGAGAAAGCGGCGGAATTTAAGTACGCTTCCAAGATTTGTTTTTTCGATAAGTTACTTTCCAATTGGAAGGCGTAGTAAATATCCCTAAACTTTCTCGCGAAACTTTGGACCGGCGACGTATACAGGTTTTTCGCCACCTGCATGGTGATCGTCGAACCGCCCTGGGAGAAGTCCATGTTCTGTAAATTTCGAATCGTCGCGGAGATGAGGCGCCTGAAGTCGACGCCGTTGTGCTCGTAGAAACGCTGGTCCTCGATGGCGACGGCCGCCTCGAGCAGATGTTTCGGCATCCGGTCGATCGGCACCCATTCGCTGAATTCGTTTTGAACGAGGCGCTCGACGTTTTCGCCGTCCTTGTCGCGAACCACCGACGTCTCCGCGATGGCGGAGCGCACGTTTTTCGGATCGATCTTCGGAGATTCGCTGATCGCCGTGATCGCGTAGGCGCCGGCGAGACCGACTAAGGTAATGCCGAGTATGACAATTAATAATAATATGATTTTAAAGGCAGAGCTCCAACGCAAAGTGTTCTCTTCGCGCGAGTTTTGTCTCTCTGTTTTACGCATAGAAACCTCCTTCTATAATGTCTTATTATACCAAAAGGTACGGTGAAGGGTAGTGTGATTCCGATAAAATAGATACCTTAGATAAAAATATACTTTTTAGATAAAGTGGGGAGGCGGGCGCGAAGTCGTGTGGGAAGTATTTCACAAATATGTTATAATAAACTGATTACAACCCGAAAAGGAGGTTTCATGTATACCGGATACATCACCGACGTCGAAGGCATCGCCGTCGGTCACGAAGAAGACGAATCGAAGGGGACGGGCGTCACCGTCGTCCTACCGCCCGAAGGGAACACCGCGGGCGTCGACGTTCGCGGCGGCGGACCGGGGACGCGGGAGTGCATACTCCTGCACCCGACGTATGCCGTCGACGAAGTTCACGCCTTCGTCCTGAGCGGCGGCTCGGCCTACGGCCTGGAGGCGGCATCGGGAGTGATGCGCGGGCTCAGGGAGGACCGCATCGGCTTCGACGTCGGCGTCGGCGTGGTGCCGATCGTCCCCTCGGCGGTACTCTTCGACTTGACCTACAAAGACGCGAACGCCTGGCCCGATCAGGCGATGGGTCTTAAGGCGTATGAGAAGGCGAGCCGCGATGAGCGAAGACAGGGATCCGTCGGGGCCGGTTGCGGCGCGACCGTCGCAAAGAGCATGGGCGTATTCTATGCTAAAAAATCCGGCATCGGCTCGGCGTCGATCGAGGTGGACGGCGTAACCTTCGCCGCGATCGTCGCACTCAACGCCTTCGGCAACATCGTCGACGACGAGAGGGGACGTTTTATCGCGGAACCTGTCGTCGACGGAAGAGCCGTCTCGGTGGATGAGGCGCTTTCAAAGGGCGTCGTCGATTTTCAACGGGGGAAACATCAAAACACCACGCTCGCCGTCGTCGCGACCGACGCGACGCTGACGAAGACTCAGCTGTGCAAGCTAGCTTCGATCAGTCACAACGGCTATGCGAGGAGCATCGTCCCCGTGCATACGGAACTCGACGGCGATACGATCTTTGCGGTGGCGACGAACCGCAAGCGATGCGAGATGCAACTCGCGGAGTACTACATGCCCAAAGTCGTCGCGCGAGCCGTCGCCAATGCGGTATACAGTGTGTAAGAAAAACGAATAAGTAGAATGAATGACCGGCATCGTCACGAGCCGGATCGGAGGCTTTATTTATGAAAAAATTGAAGAAGAACCGCTTGTCCGCGCGACAAATCGTGGACATCGGAATTTTAGGAGCAATCACCGTCGTACTCGGCCTGACGCCGCTCGGATTTGTGCCGATCGGACCGCTCAACGCCACGACCATGCACATCCCCGTGTTGATCGCAGCCTTTATCGACGGACCCGTCGTGGGGGGATTTGTGGGGCTGATTTTCGGATTGAGTTCGCTGTTTAACGCCATCACGCGGCCGACCCCGATCTCGTTCGTCTTTTACAACCCGCTGATTTCCATCTTACCGAGAGTCTTGTTGGGTATCCTCGCCTACTACCTCTTTCGGGCGCTCAATCGCGTAGACGGCAAGCACTTGAGGCGCATCGCCCTCGTCGCGTGGATCGCCGCGATGATTTTTCTCGCTTGGGGCATCTACCGCGACATCGCGACCTCGACGTTCGGCGCGGGGTTTGTCTTAAATATTTTATTTTTAATTTTGTCCGCGGGTCTTCTTTACTTGATCTATAAATCCGAATCCAAGAGCGCATCCGTCGTCCTGTCGGCATTTATCGCGACGGTCATCCATTCCGCGATGGTCATGGGAGGGATTTATCTCTTCTTTGCCGAGCGATTTGTCTCGGCGATGGGCGCGCCGACGGATATTGTCAACGTCGTCATTTTCGGGACCATCATCACTTCGGGCGTTCCCGAGGGCATTCTCGCAGGCATCGTTTCGACCGGCGTCGTCAGCGGTTGGTCGATGAGTAAAAAGAATTAGAAGAAAAGTAAGGTGAAACATGTTATTAGCGATAGACGTCGGAAATACCAATACCGTCTTTGGCGCCTTTAAGGGCACCGAGTTGATTCACGACTGGCGGATTGCCTCCGATCAAAATAAGACGAGCGACGAGTTCGGCATGCTCGTGACGGAAATGCTCGACAACGTCCAGTTAAAACCCGTCGACATCGAGGCGGTCATCTTGTCGTCGGTCGTGCCGAACATCATGCACACGATGCAAAATATGATTATCAAGTATTTCCACCAATACCCCCTGATCGTCGGCGCGGGCATTAAGACGGGGATCAACATTCGATACGACAACCCGAAGGAAGTGGGCGCCGATCGGATCGTAAACGCCGTCGCCGCCGTGCACCGCTACGGCGGACCCTGTATCATCATCGACCTCGGGACGGCGATTACATTTTGCGTCGTCGACGACAAGAAAAACTACCTGGGCGGCTTGATCATTCCGGGCATCGGGATTTCGGCGGAGGCATTGGTCTCGCAGACCTCGAAACTTCCCAAAGTCGAGATCATCAAGCCTGAAAAAGTCATCGGGAAGACGACGGTAAGCAGCATGCAAAACGGGCTGTACTACGGGTTTTCGACCATGATCGACGGCATCATCGAGCACATTTGCAGAGAACTCGAAAAAGATCCGAGCGACATCCGAATTATCGCGACCGGCGGGTTCTCCACGCTCCTCGTCTCGGAGAGCGCCTACGACATCGTGATCGACCGCGACTTGACCATGGACGGCCTGAGAATCATCTACGATTTGAACAGCTGATGCCATTCACCGTCGCACTCGCGCCTATGGCGGGCTACACCGACCGAAGTTTTCGCGTCATCTCGAGCCGATACGGCATGGATTACTCGACGACGGAAATGGTGAGCGTCAAGGCGCTTTATTATGGAGATAAGAAGACGAGAAGGCTGATGAGCGTCTCGCCCGAGGAGGCGCCCGTATCGCTGCAGCTCTTCGGGGACGACGCGGAGCAATTTCGCGCCGTCATCGAAAAGCTTAACGAGGGAGAACTCCCGTTTAAGAGCATCGACATCAACATGGGCTGTCCCGCGCCGAAGATCGTAAAGACCGGCAGCGGGAGCGCCCTGTTGAAGACGCCCGACAAGGCGCGGGCGATTATGCGCGCGGCCGTGGAGACCTCGCGCATTCCCGTGAGCGTCAAAATCCGAAAGGGCTTTTTAGAAGGAGACACCGAGGGGATGGCGATCGCAAAGATCGCCGAAGAAGAAGGCGTCGAGTTTGTCACCGTGCACGGGCGAAGCCGCGAGGCCTACTATCAGGGGCGGGCCGATTGGGACTTTATCGCGGAGGTGGCGCGGGAGATTTCGATACCTGTCGTGGGAAACGGCGACATCGCCTCGGCCGACGAGGCATTGAGCCATGCGGACGCGGGTGTATCGGGCGTCGCGATCGGACGCGGCGCGATCGGAAATCCCTTTATCTTTCGGGAAATTAAGGCCGCGCTTTCGGGCGAGGCAATCCCCGCCCCAAGTGCCGAGGAGATTATTCGCGTGGCGAAAGAACATCTCGCCTTGAGCATTCGCGACAAGGGCGAACACTTAGGCGTCATCGAGATGCGCAAACACTTTATCGGCTATCTGAAGGGGATGAAAGACGCGAAGAGACATCGAAGCCACATCCTGTCTCTGAGCGACCCCGAGGAGATCGTCCGTTATCTCGACGAGATCGCCCGATTGTCGTCGACCGATTGACAGATAAAGACATGTTTTATATAATGAAACGAATTGATTATGCGGACCCGATGCGGGTCCTTTCTTCATAAATTCAAAAATAGGCGAGGATTCGCAAAATAGGAGTGGTACAATGGCAGAGAATGAAGTATTAATCACCGAAGAGGGTTTACAAAAAATCGAAGACGAAATCGACGAGTTAAAGACCGTCAGACGTAAAGAGGTCGCCGAGAGAATCAAAGTTGCACTCGGCTACGGCGACTTGTCCGAGAACTCCGAGTACGACGAGGCGAAAAACGAACAGGCTCAGGTCGAAGAGCGCATCGCCAAGCTCGAGTACATGGCGCGCAACGCGAAAGTCATCAAGGAAAACGAGTTGAACGACCAAATCGTCAACGTCGGCTCGTCCGTCACCGTCAAAGACGTCGACAGCGGAGAAGAAGACACCTACGACATCGTCGGAAGTGCCGAGGCCGATCCGCTCGAGGGAAAGATCTCCAACGAAAGCCCCATCGGCGCGGGATTGATGGGCAAGGGCATCGGCGACATCGCCGAAATCGACGTTCCCCAAGGTAAAGTCAGATTGGAAGTTTTAAAGATCTCGATCAAATAAAAAAGAGCAGGAGGAATAGCATGGCGAAGCTCCAAAAGAGCAGTGAAGTCAGAGACAGAAAACTCGAAAAAGTTCAGGATCTTATCGACGAAGGCAACAGTCCCTATCTCGTCGAAAAGTACGACGTCGATACCTACACCGACGCCATCGTCGATCGCTTCGACGAGATGGAGGGAAAGACCGTGTCGATCGCGGGGCGCATCGTCAGCAAGCGAGGTCACGGCAAGCTCGCCTTTTTAGACTTGCAGGACACCTACGGACAGGTGCAAATCTTTGCGAGAAAAAATACATTGGGCGACGATTACGCGGTCATCAAGGCCACTGACGTCGGAGACTTCTTGGGCGTCAAGGGAAAAGTCGTCCGTACCCAAACCGGTGCGATCTCCGTCGAGCCGGAGAGTGCCGAGCTCCTGTCGAAGAGCGTTCAGGTCCTCCCCGAAAAATTCCACGGCCTGAAGGACATGGACTTGCGCTACCGTCAACGCTACGTCGACCTCATCATCAATCCCGAGGTCAAGGACGTATTTTTTAAGCGAAGTGCCATCATCAAGGCCATCCGCGAGTACCTGGACGATCGCGGATTTTTGGAAGTCGAGACGCCGATTTTAGGAAACGTCGCGGGCGGTGCCAACGCGAGACCGTTTTTGACCCACCACAATGCGCTCGACATCGACCTTCAAATGCGCATCGCAAACGAACTGTTCTTAAAACGCCTGATCGTCGGCGGCTTCGACAAAGTCTACGAGATGGGCAAGATGTTCAGAAACGAGGGGATGGATTCGCGCCACAACCCCGAGTTTACCAACATCGAGTTGTACCAAGCTTACGTCGACATGGACGAGATGATGGTGATCACCGAAAACCTTTTCGCCTACGCCGCCGAAAAAGTCTTGGGATCCCCGGTCATTACGTATCAGGGAACGGAAATCGACCTCACGCCGCCGTGGCGACGCGTCAGCATGGAAGAGGCGATCGAGGAATACGCGGGCATCGACTTTTCCGCGATCGACACCGACGACGAGGCGCTCGCCATCGCGAAGGAAAAGGGGCTCGACGTACAGCCCTTCTGGACGCGCGGTCACGTCATCAGCGAAATGTTCGAGGAATTCTGCGAGGAAAAATTGGTTCAACCGACCTTCGTTACGGGCCATCCCGTCGAAGTCAGCCCCCTCGCCAAGCGCGACCCCGAAGATCCGAGACTCACGCGCCGTTTCGAGGCCTTTATCAATACCTGGGAATTTGCCAACGCCTTCAGCGAGTTGAACGACCCGATCGATCAACGCGAGCGTTTTGAAGAACAGGTCAAGGACCAGGAAAAAGGCGACGACGAGGCGCATCCCATGGATTACGACTTCGTCAACGCCATCGAAGTAGGCCTTCCCCCCACGGGAGGACTCGGAATCGGCGTCGACCGCATGATTATGCTCTTGACCGATCAATCGAGCATTCGCGACGTCTTGTTCTTCCCGACGATGAAACCGCTGTCGGACGACGAAGACGACGCCCCGAAGAAGCCCCTTCTCGAGGACGAGATCGAGGAAATCGACTTTTCGAACGTGACCGTCGAGCCGCTGTTTGAAGAGATGGTCGATTTTGACACCTTTATAAAATCCGATCTCAGAGCCGTCAAGGTCAAGGCGTGCGAGGAAGTGCCGAAGAGCAAAAAACTTTTGAAGTTTACCCTGGACGACGGCTCCGGCGAGGACCGCATCATCTTATCGGGCATTAAAGACTACTACAACCCCGAGGACCTCGTGGGTCGCACCTTAGTCGCTATCGTCAACTTACCGCCCAGAAAGATGATGGGCATCGACTCCTGCGGCATGTTGCTTTCCGCCATCCACGAGGAGGAGGGCGAGGAAAAACTGAATCTGTTGGTGATTTCCGATAGAATCCCCGCGGGCGCGAAATTAGCTTAAATAGAAGAGATGAAAGGTCGACTGCGAAGGTCGGCCTTTTTTAGTAGGAAGAATCGACCGTCGAAGGATAAAAGGAAGGGGAGGACGTCTATGAAAATAAGCTGTGTACAGTTCGACGCGACGCGGGCATCCCACATGGATCCGTTCGCGTACTGTGCGTCGATGATCGAAGAGGCGGCGAAGGAGGAGCCGGATGTGATCGTGTTGCCCGAAAAGTGGAACGTGTTCGGACCGCCCGAGACGCATCGCGATCAGGCGGACGAAGGCGGCGAGAGGACGCGCAAGCTTCTCTCGAAGGCGGCGAAAGAGTATGCGGTCAACATCGTCGGCGGATCCGTCGCGGAGCGCCGGGACGGAGCAGTCTATAACACCGCCCATGTCTTTGACAGAAAGGGCGAGGAGGTCGCGGTCTACGACAAGGTGCATCTCTACCAGGACGGCATCGAGCGCGACTACTACGCCGCGGGAAATGAGATCGGCCTGTTCGAGTTGGACGGCGTGCCTTGTGGCGTCGTCATCTGCTACGATATGAACTTTCCCGAGTGGCTCCGCTGTTACGGGTTAAGCGGCGTCGACGTCCTGTTTGTCCCGGCGGCCTGGCCGTCGAAGTGGATGCGCCACCTCGAACTCGTGCAATGTTCCCGGGCGCTCGAGAATCAATGTTATCTCGCCTGTGCGGGATTCTGTAAGTCGAACGGAGACGGCACCTACCGGAGTGGGGGAACGGCGATCGTGGGACCGCACGCCGAGTTTCTCGTAAAGGCCGATCACGCGCCCGGCGTCTATACCGCCGAGGTGAGTCGGGAATTTCTAAAAAAAGCGCGGGAGTGGCAACACTTTTTAAAGGACCGACGAGAAGATTTATACCGACGATTCGGATTTTAATTTTATAAAAAAATAACAATCTTTAGCTTTATAAATTGAAAAATCAAATGGGATCGTGTATATTATCAATAGACGAGCTAGCGAAAGCTTGAATTCTATATTACAGATGGAGGATGAGATGGATTATTCAAAAAAATACAACGAAAAGTTAATCTCCGCTAAGGAGGCGGCCGCGAAGATTAAATCCGGCGACCGCGTCGAAATGGGCTGGGCCGCAGGCGTCAGCAAGGCAGTCGACAAGGAAATCGCAAAACGCGTCGACGAATTGAACGACGTCATCTTCTATGGCGGTTTGGCATTTGAACTTCCCGAAGTCGCCAAAGTCGACCCCGAAGGAAAACACTTCGTGTGGAACAGCTGGCACTCCAGTGGCGGAGAACGAAAAGCGATCAACGCCGGCGCCGGTGCATTTTACGTGCCGCTTCGCTATTCGGAACTTCCGAAGTACTATCGCGACGAAGTTGACCTCGACGTCGCCATCGTCGTCGCAACGCCGATGGATAAACACGGTTACTTTAACTTCGGTTTGAATACATCTCACCAAATGGCGGTCATCGAAAAGGCAAAGACGGTCATTATCGAAGTCAACGAAAAATTCCCTTACTGCTTCGGACGCAGCGAGTCGGAAATTCACATCGACAAGGTCGACTACGTCGTCGAAGCTGAACCGACGGATCCCTTCGAAGTACCCTCGGCTCCCTACGGAGACGTCGATAAAGCGGTTGCGGAATACATCGTCGACGAAATCCCCAACGGTGCCACCCTTCAACTCGGTATCGGCGGTATGCCGAATGCCGTCGGCGCTTTGATCGCGGACAGCGACTTAAAGGACCTCGGCGTTCACTCCGAAATGTACGTCGACGCCTTCGTCGAGATGTCCAAAAAAGGCAAGGTCAACGGTTCGAAGAAGACCATCGACAGATATCGTCAAGTATACGGTTTCGCCGCAGGCAGCAAGGAGCTTTACGAATTTATCGACGAAAATCCGGAATGTATGGCCGCACCGGTCAGCTACACCAACGCCGCAGCCGTCGTCAAGGAAATCGACAACTTTATTTCCATCAACAATGCGCTGAACGTCGACCTCTGGGGACAAGTTTCCTCCGAATCGACCGGATTTAAACACATCTCGGGCGCCGGCGGACAGTTGGACTTCGCATTGGGCGCATACCTCGCCAAGGGTGGTAAGAGCATTATCTGCTTGAGCTCGACCTATACCAACAAAAAGGGCGAAGTGGAATCGAGAATTTTACCGAACTTTAAGACCGGATCGGCTATCACCGTTGCGAGACCGAATACCCAATACATCGTCACCGAGTACGGCATCTTCAACTGCAAGGGTAAGTCGACTTGGGAAAGAGCGGAAGGCCTCATCAACTTGGCACACCCCGATTTCAGAGACGAACTCATTAAAAACGCCGAAGAAATGGGCATCTGGAGAGCAAGCAACAAGAGATAACATTCAAGGAGCAAAAGCCGACGGTCGTCGGCTTTTTTTATACGAGGAAAGCAATGAGTACAAGAGACATCAGAGAATTAAAAAAAGAGTACGATCAAAAATGCATCACGGTCGAGGAGGCGGCGCGCCTGATTCGGGACGGCGACTCGATCGAGATGGGCTACAGCGTCATGTTTCCGAGGGCCTTCGACGCCGCGCTCGCCGCGCGGAAAGACGAACTCGATCACGTCGTCGTGCGAAACGGCGTCCTGTTCGACGCATCCCGAGTTCTCGAAACGGGAGGACCGTTTGAGTGGCAGACGTGGCACGCCTCCTCGGATGTGCGCCGCGCGATCGAGCGGGGGACGGCGAATCACATACCGATCAAGTTTAGTGAGATGCCGAGGTACATGGCCGAAAACCTCGCGGTCGACGCGGTCATCTTCACGACCGCCGAGATGGACCGCCACGGCTACTTTAACTTCGGCTTGGACGGCAGCCACTTTTTAAGAGAGGCGAAGAAGGCGAAGACGGTCATCCTCGAGGTGAACCCGTCTCAGCCGCGGGTCTACGGAAGGTGCGAGAGCGAGATCCACTTGGACGACGTCGACTACATCGTCGAGGTCGAGGCGCATCCGCTCGTGGAGGCGACGGAGCGGGCCTTCGGCGACATCGACTGCAAGATCGCGGAGCTCGTCGTCGAGCGGATGAAGGACGGCTCGACGCTGCAGCTCGGCATCGGAGCGCTCCCCGGCGCCGTGGGCGATGTCATCGCCCAAAGTTCGCTCAAGGATCTGGGCGTCCACACGGAATTGTACGTGGACAGTTTTATGAGGATCGCGAAGGCGGGAAAGATTACGGGTCGCAAAAAGACCTTGGACGTGGGGCGCCAAGTATACGCCTTTCTCGCGGGGACACAGGAGCTCTACGACTTTGTCGAGGACAATCCCGAGTTTATGACGGCGCCGGTCGACTACGTCAACGCCGTCTCGATTATCGCGCAGCAGCGCCGCATGGTGAGCATCAACACCGCTCTGCACGTCAATCTGCGCGGCGAGGTGAGTTCCGAGACCGTGGGAATGCGCCATATTTCGGGGGCGGGCGGACAGATGGACTTCGCCCTCGGAAGCTATCTCGCTCCGGAGGGCATGAGCTTTATCTGTCTCCACGCATCGCACGTCGACAAGAATGGAAAGCGCACATCGAACATCGTGCCCGCGTTTGAGACGGGGACGATCGTCACGATGCCCGCGCCGACGACGAACTACGTCGTCACCGAGTACGGCATCGTCAACTTAAAGGGCAAGTCGACCGCCGAGCGGGCGCGCGCGCTCATTTCCATCGCGCATCCCGAATTTCGCGACGAATTAACCAGACAGGCGATGGAAAGAGGCGTGTGGCGCGCGTAAAAAACGTTGCAAATAGTTTCCTTTCGGGTTATAATGTGATTCGTTAACATTCTTATTAAGAGCGGTGGAGTGAATAGGCACTGTGAAACCCGGCAACCTTAACAGGTGCTAAATCCTACAGACAGTCAGGTCTGGAAGATAAGAATAAGGCCTGCTGCGTGCAGGTCTTTTTTTGTGAAGTTAGGAGGAAGACATGGACAAGTGGTTATTTTCGTCGGAATCGGTAACGGAAGGTCACCCCGACAAGGTGTGCGACCAAATCTCCGACGGTATTTTAGATGCAATTCTCGAGAAGGATCCGAACGCTCGCGTAGCGTGTGAGAGCCTGGTCTCGACGGGGATGGTCGTCATTACGGGTGAAATCAGCACCAACGCGTACGTCGATTTCACCAACGTCGTTCGGACGACGCTTCGCGACATCGGCTACACGCAAGGCGTACAGGAAGGCTTTGAGGCCGATTCCGTCGCCGTTATCTCCGCGATCAAGGAACAAAGCGGCGACATCGCCATGGGCGTCGATCGCTTTAAAGAGGCCGACACCGAGGAATTCGACGCATTCGGCGCCGGAGATCAGGGGATTATGTTCGGCTATGCGTGCCGTGAAACGGAAGAGCTCATGCCCCTTCCCATTTCGCTCGCGCACAGAATGGCGAAGAAACTCTCCGACGTTCGAAAAGAAGGAACGCTCGACTACCTTTGCCCCGACGGAAAGACACAAGTTACCGTGGAATATCAGGACGGAAAACCGGTCCGTCTCGAAAACATCGTCGTCAGCACCCAACACAAGCCCGACGTCGAGTTGGATAAGATCCGCGAGGATATGAAGAAATACGTCATCGACGCCGTCGTCGACGACGACTTGATCGACGACGACACCAAGATCTACGTCAACCCGACCGGACGCTTCGTCAAGGGCGGTCCCGTCGCCGACGCCGGCGTCACCGGACGAAAGATCATCGTCGACACCTACGGCGGCTACGCACGCCACGGCGGCGGCGCATTCTCCGGCAAGGACCCGACCAAGGTCGACCGTTCGGCGGCATATGCGGCACGCTACGTCGCAAAGAACCTGGTCGCCGCAGGCGTCTGCGACCGTTGCGAAATCGGATTAAGCTACGCCATCGGCATCGCGCGCCCGCTCTCGGTTTACGTCGAAAGCTACGGCACTTCGGAGCTGAGCGACAACGAAATCGAAGAATTGGTCAACCAAGTATTCGACCTTCGTCCGGCGGCCATCATTAAGAACCTCGACCTGTTCCGTCCGATGTACAAGGACGTCGCGGCATACGGCCACTTCGGTCGCGAGGACTTGAACGTTCCGTGGGAGAAGACCGACAAGGTCGATGCGATCAAAGAGGCGCTTAAAAACAGAAAGTAGGATATTTTGCAAATAGAAGGCGTATTGGATCACATAATCTTCAGAAATGAGGACAACGGTTATACCGTCGCGAACTTCGTGACAGAAGACAGCGACATCGTCGTCGTCGGATCCCATATCGCCTTACACGAACAAGAACATTTACGCCTCGAAGGCGAACTGATTTGGCACCCGAAGTACGGGGAACAGTTCCAATTCGAGAGCGTGACGAAGATAAGGCCACGGGGAAGAGCGGCGGTGATAAGCTACCTTTCCGGTGGCCTTATTCCGCATGTGGGGAAGGTGACGGCGAAAAAAATCGTCGACACTTTCGGCGATGAGACCTTGGATGTCATTGAGGAGGCGCCGGAGCGACTCGAGGAAGTCGAAGGCATCGGCGAAAAGAAACTCGCGGTCATCCTGGAGACGCTCGAGAAGCAGAAGGACATGCGCGCCTTTTTGCTGGACGCCGCCGACTACGAACTCTCCAACAAAGAAGCGCTTTCGATTTACAAAGTCTACGGCAACGAGTCGATCCACGTCATTGAAGGCGATCCCTACCGGCTCGCCGACCGCGTGCGCGGGATCGGATTTTTAAAGGCCGACGCCATCGCCCAAAAGGTCGGCATCGGGCGGGAGGACGAGCGGCGCATGGTCGCCGGCATGAAGTTCGCGCTCTCGCGCGCCGTGCAGGATGGACACTGTTATCTGCCGAAGGAGACGCTCATCGCGGAGGCCGCCTCGGTCCTCGGGGTCGAGGACGACTTTCTCGAGGAGTACCTCGTCAAACTCGCCGTCGATCCCGAGATCTACATCGTCGACCGCGAGGGGATCAAGGTCTACTTTTTAAAGTACTTCCGCGCCGAATCTTTTGTGGCGCGCGAGCTCAAGAGGCGGGGGAAGATCGACCTCGCCGAGCACATGGCCGAGGACATGGTCGAGGCGGTTTCGAAATCGCTCGACGTCGACCTTGCCGATCGCCAAAAGGAGGCGCTCTCCCGCGCCGTCGATTCGAACCTCCTCGTCATCACGGGCGGCCCCGGGACGGGGAAGACGACGACGCTCAGGGCCATCGTCGAGGCGATGGAAAAACTCAAGCTCTCCGTCGCCCTCGCGGCTCCGACGGGACGCGCGGCGAAGCGCATGGAACAGGCGACGGGAAGGAGCGCCTCGACGATCCACAGGCTCTTAAAATACGACTATATCGACGAGGAGGGCACCGATTCCCTCGTCTCGGGCGATGAGATCGACTCTGACGTCGTGATCGTCGACGAAGCGAGCATGATCGACCTGCTCTTGATGCGGGACCTGCTCGATTCGCTGAAGGATAAGACGCACCTCATCCTCGTGGGCGACGGCGACCAGCTGCCGCCGGTGGGCGCGGGAAACGTCCTTAGGGACATTCTCTCCTCGGGAGAGGTCGAGACCGTGCGCCTCGACGAAATCTTCCGCCAGGCCGAGTCGTCCTACATTGTCAAAAACGCGCACCGCATCAACCACGGCAAGCCGCCGATTGTGAATGCGAAGGGTACCGACTTCTTCTTTATCGAGGAGCCGGATCCCAAGCGCGTCCTCGCGCTCATTACCTCGCTCGTTAAGGACCGGCTGCCCGCGTTTTACGACGCCGATCCCTTCGACGACATCCAGGTCCTCGCGCCGATGAAAAAGGGCGTCTGCGGCATCGAAAACTTAAATGTGGCGCTGCAGCGCGAATTGAACGCGTCGAAAAAAGGACTCGATTTTCGCGGCTTCACCTATCGGGTCGGCGACAAGGTGATGCAGACGAAAAACAACTACGAGATGGAATGGAAGTCGAATACCGCTGTCTTCGACAACGAGGGTACCGGCGTCTTTAACGGCGACTTGGGCCGCGTGAGCGCCGTCGACCCCGACGGGGAATATCTAAAGGTCTACTACGACGATAAGGTGTGCACCTATACGAGGGAGACCCTCCCCGAACTTCAGCCCGCCTACGCCACGACGATCCACAAGTCCCAGGGATCGGAATTTCCGATCGTGGTGATCCCGATCCTGAGCGGTCCGCCCATGCTCTATACGAGAAACCTGCTCTATACCGGGGTGACGCGGGCAAAGAGCGTCGTCGTCCTCGTGGGAAACCCACAGGCGATGGCGCGAATGATCGAAAACAACCGCATCGAGTCGCGCTATTCCGACCTCGACAAGCTGTTAAAGGAGGACGTGCCGTGGTAGTTCCCGTCTTTTACTCCGGCGGATGCGTGATGTGTATGGAGAGGCCGAAGTCGCGCTTCGGGTTCTGCGAGCGCTGCCTCGACGCCCTTCCGTTTTACGGGGAGAGGATTCTTTCGGAGAGGGAGTTTCCCGCCTACGCCCTCTTCGGGGAAAACAAGCTCTCCTCGAAGATAATTCGCGGTCTGAAATACCGCGGCGAGATCTTTTGGGCCGACGTCCTCGCGGAGATCGCGATCGACTTTTTGCTCGCGCGTGACCTGCACCGTGCGGATGTGATCGCGGTCGTCCCCATCTCGCCGAAAAAACGGCGCGTGCGCGGATTCAACCCGCCGGAGCGCGTGGCGCGGGCGATAAGCGACCGACTCGGAATGCCCCTCTACGCGGGTCTTACGCTTAACCGGCGCGTCAAAGACCAGATCGGCCTCTCGGCGAAGGAGCGCATAAAAAACGTCGATCGCGCGTTTTCCGCTGCGCCCGTCCGGGGACGGGTCCTCTTGATCGACGACACCTACACCACCGGCGCGACGATGCGAAATTGTGCGCGCGCCCTCGAGGAGGCGGGAGCCCGCGAGGTCGTCGGCCTCGCGTGTATGAAGGCGTCCGTTGCCTATGCGGAATAAGGGGTAGAGAACCTCGGCGCGTGCCGAGGTTTTTTCTTTGCGGCGAGGGAGATCGACTATAGAAAAAACAAAAAAAGGAAAAATGACATAGTAAATACCAATATAAAGTAAAAGAATTGTAAAAGGATTGCGGGATTAGTAAACTATTATATAGTACACCATGCAATAAGAGAGACTATAGAAAGGGAAGGACATGAAGAAAAAATATGTGCTCTCGGCACTGCTTCTTTCGCTCGTGCTCGTGCTCGCCGCTTGCGGCAACGCAAACGATAAGGACGAGGCGACAAACGACGGCGCGGCCGATGCGAATACCGCGGAAAGCGCGGAAAAGATGGACGATGTGACCATCAGTTTTATGATTCCGGACTGGGGCGCTCCCACCGACGAGATGCTCAAGGAATTTAAAGACGAGACGGGCATCACCGTCGACGTCATCCCCACCGGTTGGGACGACATCCGCGAAAAGGTCGCGACGGCGGCTGCAGGAAAGCAGATCGCCGCGGACGTCTTCGAACTCGACTGGTCCTGGGTCGGGGAATTCCAAAGCGCCGACTGGCTCCTGCCGATCGAGGTATCGGAAGAAGACAAGGCCGACATGCCGACGCTCGAGACATTTTCCGTCGACGGCAAGGCCTACGGCATGCCGTACGCCAACGACTTCCGCATCGCCTACTATAACAAGGAGATGTTCGACAAAGTCGGCGCGGACGAGCCCAAGACGTGGGACGACGTCTTCGAGGCGAGCAAAAAGTTAAAAGACGAGGGAATCTGTGAATACCCCTTCGCCTACGCCTTAAAAGCCGACGAAAGCACCAGCACGAGTTTAATGTGGCTCGCCTACACGCGAAACGGCGGACTCTTTAACGACGACAATACGATCAATCAGGACGCCCTTAAAGACGGCCTCGAAACCGTCGATACGTTTATGCAGGCGGGCTTGATCGACCCCGCAAATGCGGAAATCAGCGGTCAAATGGCCTATGCAAAGATTCTCTCCGGAGACGCCGCCTTTATGGTCGGACCGTCTTCCTACGTCACGAGAATCGACGACGCCGAACAGAGCGAAGTCGTCGGCCAAGTTAAGCCGATCGTCCTCCCGGGTAAAGAGGCTCCCGCGACGGCGACCGTGCCGTTTGCCGAAGGCGTCGGTATCTCCAACTACACGGAGCATCCCGAAGCCGCGAAGAAGTGGGTCGAATGGTACACGTCCAAGAAGAATCAGGAAAAGATGTTTGAAGAACTCTCCACGCTTCCGACGAGAAACTCCGTCTTAAACGAGCTCGTCGACAGCGGCGCGATCAAAGACAGCGGCGCGATGGTCGAACTGTCCAAGATGATCGAGTCCCCGTTCCCGAACGGCGTTCCGAAGAATTACACGGAAATGAGCACCGAGATCTTCAACACGACCAACCAAATGACCTCGGGCAAACTCTCTGCCGATCAAGCGGCGGATAAGATTAAGACGGCCGTCGACGACATTTTGGCGGAAAGCAAATAAACTCAGGCGACCTCGGGGTCGCCTTCTTTCTTGAGGTGAACGATGAATAAAAGCAGAAAAGCCCCCGTGCTCCTCCTCTTGCCGGGCCTGTTCATTATGATCGCGACGGTCATGCTTCCGATCCTCCGCACATTCGTGTTCAGTTTGCAGGAGTACAACTTAAAAGAGCCGGACGACATCCGGTTTATCGGCCTTAAAAATTACGTAAAGGTCCTGGGCGCCTCGGATTTTCACCTGGCGCTTAAAAACAGCCTGTGGATTATGCTCTTCGTGGGGATATTTACCTTGCTCGCGTCCCTTTTCGTCGCGCTGTTGTTGAACCGGAGGACGAAAGTGACCTCGCTTCTAACGGCGGTGGCGATTATCCCGTGGGCGTTGCCGCCCCTCGTAAACGGCATGATGTGGAATTTTATCTTTTATCCGGGATACGGCCTGATGAACCGCCTGCTCATAGGGGCGGGGCTGATCGTCGATCCCATCTCCTTTACGACCCATCCGTTTCTCTTTTTGATCGTCGTCTCCGTGGCGACGTCGTGGCGGGTCGTGCCGTTTTGCGCGCTGCTCATCCTCGCCAACCTCCAGAGCATCCCCTCGGAGCTTTACGACGCGGCAAAGGTGGACGGAAGCAGCCGATGGCAGTCTTTTAGAAAGATCACCTTCCCGCTCATCCTGCCGTCGCTCTCCGTCGTGCTCGTGAAGATCTTGATGGCGGCGATGAATATCTTCGACGAGGTGATCGCGATGGTGGGGTTTCGTCTGGACAGCCAGACGCTCCTCGTGAACAATTACCTCCACACCTTCAGCTACCTCGACTTCGGTTACGGCTCGGCGATCACCTACGTGATTATGCTCCTTTCCGCCGTAATCAGTTACTTCTATATTAAAGATATGACGGAGGCTTAGATGAAAACGACGAGAAAAAATCAAATCCTCTACGTCCTGGCCGTGATCCTCTTTCTGATCCTGACGCTCGGGCCGCTCTTGTGGCTCCTCTCGCTCAGCTTGACCGAGGAGACGAGCATATTGACGCGCGACGGCGGGATTGTCCCCGCGCATATCTACGGCGGAAACTACGCGCGCCTTTTCGATCCGGCGAGCAAGGAACACGCGCTCGTCTTCGGCGCCTTGAAAAACTCCCTGTTCGCCGTGCTCATGACGCTGGGGCTCGGGCTTCCGATCTCCTACCTCTCCGCCTACGCCTACGCGCGCTACCGCTTTAAGGGACGGCGATTCCTCCTGACGGCGCTGTTGATCTCCATGGTCATCCCCGTCTTTACGACGATCATCCCGATCTATGCGGTCTACGCCCGCTTCGGCCTGTTGGATAAACTCTTCTTTACCGCTCTCATCTACGTCTCCTCCCTCCTTCCCGTCAACACGTGGATGATGACGAACTACCTCGAGCAGATTCCCGGGGAGTTGTGGGAGGCCGCGAGGGTCGATGGTTGCAGCGAGCGCCAGATCTTCTTTAAATTGGCGCTGCCGCTCTCAAAACCCATCCTCGCCGCCTCGGCGCTCATGATCGTGTTGATGGCGTGGAACCAGTACCAGATCCCCTTAATCCTCACGAGTTCGCCCGCGCACAAGCCCATCACCCTGGTTCTCTCGGACTTCGTGGGGCGCGATGTGATCAGCGTCGGCATGATCGCGGCATCGGGTATCTTTGCGGTGCTGCCGCCGGCGCTCTTGGCGGTGATATTCAGGAAATTCTTAGTACAGGGCATCTTGCGCGGATCGGTGAAAGGATAGACGATGGCAAATTTAAACTTACAAGGCATTACCAAAGTATACGACGACGGCACGAGGGCGCTCGAAGACATCAACTTTTCGGTGAAGGATAGGGAACTCCTCGCGCTGCTCGGCCCCTCCGGATGCGGAAAATCGACGCTGCTTCGAATCATCGCGGGACTCGAGGAGGCGACGGAGGGAGAGATCTTTTTGGACGGAAGGGACATTGCGGATGTCGAACCGAAGGATCGGGACATCGCGATGGTCTTTCAGTCCTACGCGCTCTACCCCCACCTCGACGTCTACGAGAACATGGCGTTCGGGTTGAAGATTCGAAAGACGCCGAAAGAGGAGATCGAGAGAAAAGTTTCCCGCGCCGCCGAGGCGCTGGAGCTCGAAGATATCTTGAAGAAGAAACCCGGCGCCCTCTCCGGTGGGCAGAGACAGCGCGTCGCGCTCGGCCGGGCGATGGTCCGGGATCCGAAGGTCTTTTTGATGGACGAGCCCCTCTCCAACTTGGATGCGAAACTTCGCGTCCAGATGCGCCACGAGATCGTCGAGCTGCAGAGAGACCTCGGGGTCGCGATGGTCTATGTGACCCACGACCAGACCGAGGCGATGACGATGGCCGATCGCATCGTCGTGTTGGACAAGGGGAAGATTCAGCAGATCGGGACGCCGACAGAAATCTACAAGCGTCCCGAAAATCTCTTCGTCGCGAGTTTTATCGGCTCGGTGACGATGAACTTTCTCGGGGAAAGGGAAGGCAGAGAGAGCCTTCTTCTCTCGCTTCCGACCTTCGACGAGGAAGTCGTCTTGGGGATACGCCCTGAAAACCTGCGCATGGCGGAAGGGGGCGAGTTTACCTTGCGGCTCGCCGAAAATCACGGCGCGCTCCGCTACTACTATCTGGAAAAAGGAGAGACGACCTTGAAGGTCATGAGCGCCGAGGAAGAGGAGAAAAAGATCGGCGAGACCTACTCGCTCGAGGTGAGAGACGAGGACGACGTGCATGTCTTTTCGCGCGAGACGGGGATGCGGATAGAGCGCTGAACTATGAAATAAAAAGAGGCGAGTGTCGCGCGACGCTCGCCTCTTTTGTGTGTGATAAAAGTTGTCGCCGCTCGCGATGGAACGGCCGCTATGTTTATAAACGATTGAATCCTACTAAATATGGATCTGTCCGCGGGAGTACAGGACGGCTCCGCCCGCCAGGGTGACGCGGTCGCCGATGACCGAGGTATGCAATATGCCCGTGCGCGGACTCGCTTGAAATGCGAGGATGTCGGGCTTGTGGAGTACACTCGACCAATACACCGAGATGTGACAGTGCCCCGATCCGCAGACGGGATCCTCGGGGACGTTCAGCTTCGGGGCGAAGGAGCGGGAGATGCAGTCGTACTCGTCGCCGCGCTTGGTGACGTGCAGGAGCAGGCCGTCCAAGGCGAGGACCTTTTTCATATCGGGGTAGGTATCGATGTCGTAGTCGTCGTCCATGACGAGGAGAAGGTCGCGGCCCATGTACGCCTCGCGCGGTTTTGCGCCGACGGCCTCCTCCATCGCCCTTGTGACCGCGACGGGCTCGAGTTCGTAGGCGGGAAAGTCCATCTCGAAGAGATCGCCCCGCCGCGCAACCTTCAACTTGCCCGAGAGGGTATCGAAGGTCACGTCGTTGCGGTCGCGCTCCAAGACATTTAAGACGATAAAGGCGCTCGCGAGCGTCGCGTGTCCGCATAGGTCGACTTCCTCTTTCGGGGTAAACCACCTCAATAAGTAATTCTCTCCGTCCTTGGCGATAAAGGCCGTCTCGGAGAGATTATTTTCCATCGCGATCTTGAGCATCAGCTCGTCGGAGAGGGGGCGGTCGGGCAGACAGACGGCGGCGGGATTGCCCTTAAATACGGTATCGGTAAACGCGTCGACGATAAATTGTCTCATATAAGCTTAACCTCCTAACATATTCTATCGTGCGCGGAGACGATATTTTGAAACATCGTCTCCTTTCGGGGCCAGTGGGCGCCGTCGTAGTAGAGTTTATAGAGCGACGCCTGCACGGCCCCTCCGAATAACAGGATCAGCCCGAACAGGTAGAGCCAAACCAGGAAAATAATCATGCCGGCCAGGGATCCGTACGTATTCGAATAATTTGAAAAACGCGATACGTAAAAACTGAAGATGGCCGTCGTCAAGATGACCCCGACGGTCGCAAACAGTGCACTTAACAGCGTGATGGACGAGATGGGGTGCTTGCCGCGCGGCCACTTCGGGCTGAAGTAATAAAGACAGTAAAAAATAAAAAACATAAAGGCCAGCGGGATTAACCGCATCAACAGCTGCGTGACGAAGTGGCTCAATTCCGGGAATTGAAGCAGATTAAAGAGAAAATTTAAAAAATTGTTGCCGAGAACCTGCGTAATCAAAATCAAGATAATGACGATAAACAGACCGACCGTCATGAGAAACGACAGCCCCATTTGTGCGAAGATATTGCGCTTCTCGGTGATATTTAAGACCTCGTTGATAGTCCGCATCACTTGCCGGATGCCGTTGCTCGCGATGTAGACCGAACCGATCAACGAGACCGAGAGCAGCGTGCCCGACGAGTTGATCTCGAGGTCTTTCATGAAACTCAGAATAATTTCTTTAATTTCCGGCGGGAGCTGATTAATTAGTGAAATAATAGACGAAAGGTAGTTCACGTTGACATAATTTACGATATGCAACAACGCGATAAAAAAAGGAAAGATCGCCAGGATTAAAAAATAAGATAACCCGGCGGCGCGTTGGAAGAAGTTATTATTTAAAACTTGATATAAAAAAATATCGAAAAAGGCGAACGGCCTTTTTCTTACCAAACCTTTAAGATTCCTTTTCCATTTATTCATGTTTCATATTGCCTCCATAAGCGATTATACCATAGTTATGATAGAATAGAGACAATATGAAGGAGGGTCTATGCAATATAATATTTTAGTTTGTGATGATGAGAAGGATATCGTTTTGGCGATCAAAATCTACTTGGAAGCCGAAGGGTATAAAGTTTTCGAATCGTATGACGGAGAGCAGGCCCTGGAAATTATGAAACGCGAAGACATTCACCTCGTCCTGATGGATTTGATGATGCCGAAGATGGACGGGATGTCCGCGATTTTAAAGATTCGGGAGACCAGCAATATTCCGATCATCATTTTAAGTGCAAAAAGCGAGATCACCGATAAAATCATCGGGCTCAACATGGGCGCCGACGACTACATCATTAAGCCCTTTAACGCGGTCGAGCTGATCGCGCGCGTCAATTCGGGGATTAGGCGCTATACATCTCTCGGCGCGGCCGAGATCGACGACGGCAACTACAAGGGGGGACGCATCACGCTCGACGACAACGCCAAAGAAGTTCGCGTCGACGGCGAGATCGCCAACCTCACGCCGCACGAGTACAAGATCCTGCGCCTCTTAATTCGCAACAAGGGCCGCGTGTTTTCGAGCGACGAAATCTACGAATTGGTGTGGGAGGAATCCGCCCACGACGTAAAGAAAGTAATTTCCGTCCACATTTCGCACTTGCGCGACAAGGTCGAGATTAATCCGCGCAAGCCGGACTACATCAAGTCGGTCTACGGCATGGGCTATAAATTCGAGGACGTCGATTAATGTCTGAAAAGGGCGGTCAATTAAAAGAATGGCTCAAGCTGAAGCTGCATAAATACTGTAGGGAGAGCTATCTCGAATTTATTTGGGCGGATGCGTGGTTTTTAATCGCGGTGTGCAGCTTGTTGTTTTCTTTTTTTGGCGTCGACATCTACGACCCGATGAAGTCGTTTCGCCACTTGTTCGTCGTCATGATCATCATCGTGTCCTTTTGGCTCATCAAGATCTTTATGAGCACGACCTCGAGGATGTGGATGACGGCCTACCTCTTTAAAGAGTACAAAAAAGAGGGCATCTACCGGCTTTTTATCGTCGCGAACTTCTCCCTGGTCTTTTACACGCTCATGGTCTTGACGGGCTTTCCGGTGCTCTACGGCATCGTCCTGATGCCGGTTTTGCGGTTGGTCCTGATGGGAGAAGACGAGGTCATTCAAAACAGAATTTTACGGGCGGCGATCGCGGAGACGCAAAGTTACGTCGACATCACCGCCTTTTCGCCGATGATGAAGGAGTCGACCTACGACTCGTTGATGGACTTGACGCGCATTAAGGACTCGATGTACCGGGCGGCGCGGGAACAGGTGAAGTCCCAAAAGATGAAGACCGAGCTGATCACCAATCTGAGCCACGATCTAAAGACGCCGCTTACGAGCATCATCAACTACGCCGATATCCTGAGTAAAAAAGAGACCATGGACGACGAGGCGAAGAGCTATGTCCACATCCTCGGCCGAAATTCCGAGCGCTTAAAGAGCATGATCGTCAACCTGATCGACGCCTCGAAGACCGGGAGCGGCAACGTTACCTTGGAGCCCGCGGTCATCGATTTTAACGAGCTGATCGGCCAAATCTACGGCGACGTCGCGGCCGATTACGAGGCGAGGGACTTGAACTTTACCTACGAATCGGACGAGGAGAATATCCCGATGTACACGGACGGCAACGCGTTGAGCCGCGTCATCCAAAATCTCTTCAGCAACGCCTACAAGTATGCGAAGCCCGAGACGACCGTGGAGGGGCGGGCCTCGATCGTAAGCGACAAGGTGTTTTTCAGCTTGAAGAACACCTCGAAAAATAGGATCAACGTCTCCAACAGCGAACTGCAAGATCAATTCATCCGCGGCGATAAGAGCCGTACCACCGAAGGCAGCGGCCTCGGCTTATACATCGCCAAAAATCTCGTGGAGATCTTGGGCGGAAAGTTCCGCATCGTCGTAGACGACGACCAGTTTCAGGTATTTATCGAACTCCCCAAGGAGATCGAATCGAAATAATCGCATAAAGAAAGGTCCTTGTACAGCACGGCACAAGGACCTTTTCTATAGAACGATAAGATAATTTGCGACCGATTATACGACTAGTCGCTGACGTAATCGAAGTCGATTCGGCCGAAGTTGCCGTCCTTTCTCTTATAGAGAAGTGCCGGCTCGCCCAAGTCCGCATCGAGGAAGATAAAGAAGTTGTGATTTAACAGCTCCATCTGTAGAATGGCTTCTTCTTCGAGCATGGGCGTGAGGGTGAAGGCTTTTCGCTTCGTGACGATTTTTCCCTGACGGTCGTCCTCGTCCTTCGGGAGCGACTGATCGAAGTTATCGAATCGTATGGATTTCGTGTTTTGATTGCGTTTTTTAAGACGCGTTTTATATTTGCGCACCTGTCTTTCGAGGGCGTCGACGGCTAGATCGATGGAGGCATACATATCCTCTGTCGTCTCTTCGGCACGAATAATCGAGGAAGGTAAAAAGACCGTAATCTCGGTGGTATGATCCCCTTTGATGGTGGAGAAGGTGGCTTTCGCCTCGACTTCTTCGGAGAAATACTTATCGAGCTTCGATAATTTCTTTTCAGCCTGATTTTTAAGAGCCGAAGTGAGTTCAATATTCTTACCGTAAAATTCAATACGCATATTTATGTCTCCTCTCACTACTTTTTCTTTATCTACCCAAATTTCACGGATTGAAACGCCGATCTCACTTGCAGATTCTTCACAGTTTGCTATACTTTTGCTATAACCGGGATGGAGGGACGGAGGAATACCATTCATATATGCAAATGAAAAAAAGAACCCCCCGTATAGGGATGCGGACATTTAAGACGGCCCTGTCCGTGGTCGTCAGTTTGTTTATCGGGAATCTACTCGGCTTAAATACGCCCCTGTTTGTCGCCATCGCGTCGATGACGACGATGCAGCCGTCGGTGCACGAGACGCATCGCGCCGTGAGGCTCAGGATGTTTACCTGCGTCATGGGCGTCATATTGGGATATTTTTTGTCCCTTATCACCAAAAACCCCTACATCCGGCCGTTTATCGCCGGCGCGGGGATTATCATTATCATACTGACCTTATTGAGATTTAAGTTAAATCGCTATATCAATCTGACAAATATTATTTTTGTCGCGAGTTTTTCCTCGAAACAATCCCAGTTAATTTATGGCATCAACCGATTGATCGGGACCCTTTTGGGCATCATCGTGTCGGTCGTCATCAACTATTTGATCGCGAAGCCGACGCCGAAGAGGGGATTTAAAGAGTTACTCGAAAAGACCTACAAGGATATCTTTCACCTATCCGAGGTGATTATTTTGGCGGATCAAAAACCCGACCTCGAAGGACTTCAAAAGGAATTGACCAAGGCGCAGGATTCGTTTGAATTGCTTCGAAAAGAAATGGACGAACCCTTTTCAAAGGACGTCGAGATCGAAGGCGTCGAAAAATTGCTCGACCTCTACGGAGAGATTTTCGTCTATCTGCAGGTGCTTTTGCACATGGATTTGACCGATAGTAAACTCAGCGTGGAAAACAAATTAATGATTCGGGATTTATTTCAGTACACGTCGATCTTTGAGCGCGTGGACGATGCGGTCCTGGATCCGACGGTGAACTTTCACGTCAACGCCGTTTTGAAAAGTCTGGAAGAAATACAAGCACTCTATAATGAAGGAGTAACCCATGTCTAATACACAACTTTGGTTAAAGACGATCGAAGACTTGGCGGCCATCGTCGATTCTGCGCGCTACAGCATCCCGCTCGAGGAGATGTTTGAAGACGAGCGGCTGTACTATCCGATGAAGGAGTCCGTCTCCGATTTCGATATGGCGAGTTGGCTCATGTTCGACACCTTGGAAAATAGAGAGACGACAAACAACCTCATCCATCAGTTTTGGCGTCACCTGCACGAGATGCGGGGCGTGGATCCCTATCTGGAGAAGCTGTTCGATTCCTACCTCTCGATTTACCGCGTCAATTACATCGCCGAAAACGGCATTTATGTACAGAACATGGCCTTTCGCGAACACGCGAAAATCCTGCAGAAGACGGACGAGACGAAGATGTTGAGCGAAGGCGATATATTCTTCGGACGCGTGATCGAATCGAGCGTAGGGAACTTCGCGTTTCGCATTTCGAGCAAAGTACCCGAAGATATGCGCGAGACCTTCTCCGATAATTTCTTCGAGATGATCCACATGCAGCCTCAGCTCGAGGGAGATCCCGACGTCTATAAACAGAGTTTAAAAGACGGAAATCCCGACCTCATGTTTCTGTTCGTCCTGAGCATGGAGAAGGCGCGGGAAGATCAACACGATAACTTTATCTACGACTGGTCCGAGGGCGACGGGGAGGGCGGCATTTACCGCCTGGCGACGGAGCTTAGCGAAGACTCGGAGGTCGCGGTTTCGGATATCTACGTCCTCGAGCGGTTGGAGTCGAAACTTCTCATCCGCTCGGGCGAGAGCTTCGAAGACGAAGGCTTTACCGACTACGACGGTCTCTTCGAGGAGGCGTCGCGCGAGGGCGAGTTTACGGACGACGCGCAGCTGGTCCGCATGCTCGACATCTTCGAGCGCGGGGCGATCGAGGAGGAGAACGAGGCGGCGGCGGAAGCGATACGATCGGCGCGGGAAAATCTGCTCGCGTATAAGTCGAACCTCGAAAACTCGGTCGCGGGCATCTATCGTTCAAAGGACTTGGACCGCGCCGTCCGCGCGACGAGCGGACGCTACGTTCCCTTTATCGCGCACTACGACCGCTACCTGGAGACCTTTTTAAACCACGAGATGGAGGCGACGAAGACCGGTGCCTTGAACCGAAAGTCGCTGGACTACCTGATGCCGCTCGTAAATAATGTGGATGCGAAGGAGACGCGCACACTCAGGGAGGGCAGCTTTCCCGTCCTCGTCCTCTTCCGGAAATTCGCCGAGCTCAAGGGACTCGTCGCAAGAGACGACGAGCGCTTCGAGGTGACGACGCGCATGGACCAATACATGCAGTTTTCGCAGGAAGAGAAACTGTCGCTCTGGCTGACGACGCTCCTCAGCCCGCACCTCTACGCGCACGACCTCTACTTCAGGGCGTGGCCCGTCGCGACCATGTGGTCGAGATTTACGGACGAGGCTTACGTCGAAAAACTGTTGACGGAGCCGAGCTCGGACACCCGCGCGACGCGGATCAAGGCCTCGATCATCCGGATGGGGCAGGACATGAACCTCTACCGTTTGGACTTCGACGACCGCTACTACGCGACGATGTCACCCTTGGGCGAGGGCGTGTTGAAATATATCGGGGCAAGGAAGCGCGACAACGTCGTCTCGCTCTTTGACCGTTGAGGCGGCGGGAACATCTCCCCATGAGTGGGAAATGCTGTGATAAAATAAGAGACGGAGGTGACGAGCCTATCCTTCGAAACATCATCACGACGGTCTGTCTCCTGTGTTCGCTACTCCTCACGACGGGGGCGGGAGTGAGCGCGGACAGCGCCGCCTTATTTGACGGAGTAAAACAACAATCCCTCGCGCTCGAGCGGCCGGAGGCGGAGGTATCCGTCGAGCGATTCGTGCCGAAGACGAAAGAGACCGTGCCGGTCGAATTAAAACATCCCCTGCGCGTCGCATCGGGCAATTATTTCCTGGCGCTTAGCGACCTTCAGGCGATCGTAGGCAAAGACAAAGTTACCTACTCGAGGGCCGATCAGATCGTGACGATCCATCAAATTAACCGCGTTCAGATGGCGCTCGACAGGCCCGCCTACGTCAAACAGTCGGGCCGCGCGAAGAGCGACGTCTACCCGACCTACGCGGACGGCATCCTCTACGTGCCGATGCGCTTTATGTTGGAGGAGATGGGTTACACCGTCAATGCGAGCGGCGAGGGGCATTCTATCGTGATCTCGCCGGATCGGGCGGGGCGCAAGGTCGTGGCACTCAGACAGATCGACGTCGACGGCATAACTCCCTACCGGGACGGCACGATGGCGACCAAGATCTTCGATGTAAACGGCGCGGACTTTCTGGCGTGGGGCGAGAAAGTGCCCGGCAATCTCGCGACCGTCTACCGCATCGGCCCGGAGGGCAAGATCCGCTACACGAGGCAGCTCGCGCTCGAAGAGCCCCGCGGCTACGACGCGCGCACAAAGACGGCGGTGGCGATGGATCCGTTTAATGTCTATCTTTACCGCATGTCGACGGGTGCGGTCGAGACGATTCCGAGACCCTACAGCATGAAGGATGCCCTCGACGTCCGCTCGGACGGGGACATCTTGTACTTCAAGACCCCGGAGGGCATCTTCAGCTACGACCCGAATGACAAGAGCTTGAAAAAAGACATCGATCGCGCCGTCGATCGCTACGAGGTGTCGAACGGGCGGATTGCGTGTCTGAAAGAGGGCGCGCTCTCGGTGAGCGACGCGCGCGGAACGTGGTTCTTGCCGGAGAGCGGCGATCTCGATTTTATTCTGGACGATGCGGTACTTGTCGTCGACGACTTGGACCTCGGACTTTGCCGGGTGTACGACCTGGAGAGCAGAAGGCGCCTTACGACGGCGTTTTACGACCGCGACAAACCCCACAGCTTGAGACTCGTGAGCGGGCGGTACTTGGCTTTGGGGCAGGAAAATACCGTCCGGCTGGTCGACATCCTCTCGAATGCGGCCGACGACTTGGATCTCATCAACATCGAACCCGCCATCGACGAGCGTCGCGTCGAGTGGTTCTGGAACGGCAACGTGCTGAGAGGCTACGTCGACGGCGAGGGAAAGAAAATTGCACAGAATATTACCGTACGACATCCTTAAGGAGGAAATGAGCAGATGAACAAAGAAGAGATGGAGAGGGAAAGACAACGGCGCCGTGCGCGCATCCGAAAACGGCGCAATCGCGCGCGATTAAGGGGAGTAATCCTCCTCGTCGTGCTCGTCGCCGTCGTCTCCTTCGCCTTTCAAAAATTAAAGGGCGCGGGGGAACTGGAGGAAGCGTACGCCTACGGCGACCAGGCGGAATGGTTCGTCCTGAAAAACTTGGACGCACTCGATGAGAGCAAGGCATATACCCCCGAGGAAGTCGGGAATCTGCGCAATAATATCATTCACGACAACATCGAAATTCGGATCGCGAAAGGTCAAAACCACGTCACCCGCGCGGCGGACTACGCCTACGACGCCGGCGATATCGCCGACATTATCGGGGGTGAGGCGGAGTATACGGGCGAGAAGAAAATCGCCTTTTTAACCTTCGACGACGGACCCAACCATAAGATCACGCCCCAAATCCTGGACACGCTCAAGGAAAAAGACGCGCACGCGACCTTCTTCGTCGTCGGTAAGAGCGTCGGCGAAAAGACCCGCGACATCCTCGTCCGAGAACTCGTCGAGGGAAATGCGATCGCGATGCACTCCTTCAGCCACGACTATAAAAAACTCTATCCCTCGCGAAACGCCAACGCGAGCCAAATCGAACTCGAGGCGAAACAGTCGCAGGTGGCACTGCAAAAAGTCCTCGGCGAGGACTTCTACAGCGGCGTGTGGCGCTATCCGGGCGGACACATGAGCTGGCACAACCTCGATGCGGCCGATGCCGTCTTAAACGCCATGGACGTCCACTGGATCGACTGGAACGCGCTCACAGGCGACGCCGAGCCGGCGAGCCGCCGTCCGGTGACGGAATCGGGACTCGTGGAGTTCTTAAACGCCTCGATCAAGGCCAACAAAGACGAATCCATCGTCGTCGTCCTGATGCACGACGCCGAGTCGAAACAATTGACGGCGAATGCCCTCGGTAACGTCATCGACAACTTAAAGGCCCAAGGATACGAATTCGGAATATTGAAGTAGGTCGCTATGCAAAAGACATCGCTTCTGCTTATGCTGATTACGATCGGCACGAAGTTTTTTGGACTGGCTAGGGAAAAAGCCCTAGCCCATTTTTTTGGTACCTCCGAGGTGGCGAATATCTTTTTAATCGCCTTTACCCTCCCCATGGTCGTATCGAATCTGCTGTCGGGGTCCCTCTCGGGGGGCTTTATCCCGATCTATACCGAAATCGCCCATAAAGAAGGGCGCGAGGAGGCCGACCGCTTTACGAGCAAACTCTCGGTGATCCTCGCGCTTGCGGCGCTCGTCTTGAGCCTCCTCGCCGTTATCTTTGCGCCGAACCTGGTTCGGATGATGGCGAGCGGCTTTCGGGGCGCGGTCTTCGATAAGACCGTCTATATGACGCGCATCACCGCGGTGAGCATTACGACGCTCGCCGTCTTTGCGATTTTTAAGGCGTACCTTCAAATCTACAGCCACTTTATCGTCTCGATCCTTCACTCCGTCGTGATGAACTCGGTTCTGATCGCCGCGATGTTTTTGGGACGGGACGGCAACCTCACGCTCCTCGCGTTCGGGATCTTATTCGCCTTCGTCTTTCAATTCATCTTCTTTTTGCCCTATATCCGAAAATCCGGGTTTCATTTCCGCACGAGCGGTTATAAAGAAGTTAGTGGGCTTAAAAAGCTGTTTATCCTGATCATCCCGATCTTTATCTCGACCTCGGTGTTGGAACTCAACAACATCATCAGTAAGTCGCTCGCCTCCTCGATCGCGACGATCGGCGTGCCGGTCATCAATTACGCGACGAAAATCCAGGGCTTTGTGACGGGGATCGTCGTGACGAGCATCATCACCGTCACCTACCCGCAGATGGCGCGGCTCGTCGAGGAGAAGGCGACCAGACAACTCGGGAAAGTGTTCGGAAAGAGCCTCTCGCTCATGGCGGCCTTCGTCCTGCCGGCGACGGTGGGGATCGTCTGCTTCCACGAGGAGATCGTAAGGCTCCTTTTTTTAAGCGGCGCCTTTTCCGCCTCCGACGTGACAATTACAGGCGAGGTGCTCCTCTTTTACGGCATGGGACTGTTTGCGATCGGTATCCGCGAGATCGGCATCCGCATATTTTACAGCAAAAAAGAGGCGCGCGTGCCCGTCTTAAACTCCGTTTACATGGTGCTTTTAAACGTTCTCTTAAACGTCTTGTTGGGACGTGCATTCGGCCTGCGCGGACTCGCGATGGGGACGGCGATCGCCCTCTGGGTCGGGGGCATCGGCATGCTCGTTCACCTGTATAAGAGCATGGGAACCTTGGGACTTGAGGGCGCGTGGAAAAACATCTTAAAAATTCTCATCGCCTCCGCCGCGATGGGCATCGTCGCAAAGGGCGCGGAGCGGGCGCTCTCCCGCGTGCTGTCGCTCAATATAAGCTTAATCCTCGCGATCGCACTCGGCGCCCTCACTTACTTTATCCTGGCGGTCGTATTCCGCTTCGAAGAACTGGACGAATTAAAACAACTGTTAAATAATAAGAAAAAGACAAAAGACGCTTAGCCGGCCGAGCCGACGCGCCGGACGGCAGAAGAAAGGACAAGCGATGAAAAGAGAACAACTCATTCAATTTTTAGAGAAACAGGCGATCGACAAGACGTTGATTCAAGATGTGGAGGACTTCGTCGCCGAACACCCCGTGGATGCCCGCTACGCGGACCGCATCCCCGAGTCGGTCTACCGCTACTACGGCAAGACGATCTGGGAAAAGGCGATCTACGCGATCCTCTCGGGTTACCATATCTTGCTGTCGGGCCCGAAGGCGACGGGCAAGAACGTCTTCTCGGAAAACCTCGCGCAGATCTTTAACCGTCCGATGTGGAACATGTCGTTGAACGTCAACGTCGACAGCGCCTCCTTAATCGGCGTCGACACCTTCAGAAACGGCGAAGTCGTCCTGAAAAAGGGCCCCGTCACCTTGGCGGCCGAACTCGGCGGATTTGCCGTCTTCGACGAGATCAACATGGCGAAGAACGAATCCCTCTCCGTCGTCCACTCCGCCCTGGACTTTCGCCGCATGATCGACGTCCCCGGCTACGACCGCATCCCCTTGGACGATGCGACCCGCTTTATCGGCACGATGAATTACGGCTATATGGGCACGCGCGAACTGAACGAGGCGCTCATCAGCCGCTTTATGGTCATCGATATGCCGATTCTCGAGGGGGAAGGACTCAAACAGATACTGAGGGAGGAGACGCACTTAAACGACGAGGGGATGCTCCTCTTTGCGCGACTCTTCACCGATCTTCAAAACAAGAGCTTGGAGGGCGAGATCTCTTCGAAGGCCGTCGATATGCGCGGACTCTTCGGCGCGCTTACCATGATCGAGCGGGGACTCGACGTCAAGGACGCCCTCAACATGGGCATCGTCAATAAATCGTTCGACCGCTTCGAAAAAGAAGTTGTCGAAGACGTCATCGACACCCTCTTTGCAAAAGACATCCGCAAGGAGCAGTTGTTCCGATGAACCTATCCGAAAAGCGCCGCCAAAACATCTATTGGACGGTCGGGGGAAACTACCAGAGGCGCTACCACGGGGAGGGCAACGGATTCGCCGTCGCCGAGCGCGCGATGATCGACCGCGCCTTTCCGAAAAACCGCCTGTCGAACTTCGTCTCGACCAACGCCGAGAAAGTCTCGAACGGAAAAGATATGCGCACCGTCGCGACCGTCCTCGCCCTCCAGTATACGCGCGAGGCGCTCTACCGAGAACGTCCGGGCGTCGCCTCCCGCGCCTTCGACGAGTACAAGAAGCGGTTTAAAAAGCTCGAATTTCAAAACAAGCGCGACATCAGTGAGGAAATCTATATGCAATACGCCGCCTACCGCATCGGCAAGCCCATGAGCGCGGGCACTTTTTTGGAACCGCTCATGCGCAAGCTGATCAAGGGCGAGGAGATTAAATCCGAGAGCGAGTTTTATCGCTACCTTCAAAAACTGTGGCGCGAACACTTCCACGTCAACCCGACCCTCACCTTCGAGGTCGAGGAGAAGATGAGCGAGCCCGAGGAGACACAGGAGCCGCCCAAGGAGCCGCCGAAGAAAAAACGGCGCTGTATCGTCGAGGGCGGACAGGCGTGCGTGGAAGACAGCGAGACCGAAATCATCGAATCCGCCGAGTTTTCGGGCGTCATTCGCGACACCTCGAAAGTCGTGGAGAGCGACGCCTCGATCAGCCGCACGAGAAACGACTCCGAGACGCGCACCTTGAGCCGCGTGCGAAAACACTTCGGCGTCGAGTCCGAATCGCCCGGAAAAATACGGCGCCTCGAATCGAAAATCGCCACGGGCATTCACAAGGGGATGCGCCTGCACGTCACGAAGGGAAACTTCAAGGGCGACATGGGTTCTCGCTTTTTCGAAGACCAGGTTCTCGCCCAGCGCAAGGAGACCGAGGAAATCTACGAAAAAGACAGCCACATCTACGAGCGCTCGATCTTTGAACTTCGGGAGATCATCCGAAAAAACCTGTTGGACGACTCCTCCGAGGCGGCGGTGCGCGCCGCGAACGGGGCGATCGACACGAGTCTGCTCTGGCGCCACGTCGTTTTAAACGACGACCGCATCTTTAAAAAGACCCACTTCGAGGAGGAGACCTCCTTCGCCGTGGACATCCTCCTCGACATGAGCGGCTCGCAACAAGACCGGCAGGAGTCGGTCGCGATTCAGGGCTATTTGATCGCCGAGGCGCTCACCGCTCTGAGGATCCCGACCCGCGTGATGGGCTTTTGCAACCTCTTCAACTACCAAATTATCCGCGTGTTTCGAGACTACCGAGACGAGCGTAAACAAAACCGCGAGATCTTTAACTACAAGGCGAGCGGCTCCAACCGCGACGGCTTCGCGCTGCGCTACGTCTTCGAGACCATGGAGGAGATGGAGGCGGACACTCACGTATTGATCGTCCTCTCCGACGGCATGCCGAACGACCTGCTCTCGGTTGGCTTCGATTCGGGTCACAGCGACGTGGCGGACTACGAGGGCGAAGAGGCGGTCTACGACGCGGCGGCCGAAGTACTCCAGGGAAAACTCAAACAGAAGGCCGTCTTAGGCGTCTTTACCGGGGACGACGAGGAACTCGACCAGGAGCGGTTGATCTTCGGTACCGACTTCGTGCGGATCAAAGACCTCAACCGATTCTCCGTCGTCGTCGGCAAGTACCTGAAGAGCGTCGTCGACCGGCTGCAATGACGCGATCGATCGTCGACGTGCGAGCCGACGTGCGATAGAAAATTTGAATTTTGAAAAATATCTACTATAATAAACATCATGAATAAAGAAATACTGTACGAAGATATAAAAACATTAGACGATCCGATCCTGATCGACTTGCGCTCGCCTTCGGAGCACCGCTCCCATAAAATCATCGGGAGCGTCAACATGCCGATTTTAAACGACGAGGAGCGGAAAATCGTCGGGACGCTGTACGACAGCGGAGAAATCCTGGAATCGAAAAAAAGGGCCGTGGCCTTCGCGAGCGGAAAACTTCCGAAACTCTTCGACTTTATCGCCGATCAGTCGGCGAAGCGCGACGTCGTCTTGTATTGTTCGCGAGGGGGCTATCGTTCGACGGCTCTTTTTTATTTCCTGAATTCCATGTCGATCGAAACCTTTAAGCTAAAGGGCGGCTACAAGTCCTACAGGAAATACGTCATGAGAAAACTGGACGAGTACGCCGAGCGCTCGACATTCGTCGACTTAAACGGCTACACGGGCGTGGGGAAGACGAAGATACTGAGCGAACTGAAGGCGCTCGGGGCGAACGTCCTGGATCTCGAGGGCCTCGCGAGGCATCGGGGGTCGCTTCTCGGAAACCTCGAGCGGAGGGCGCAGCCGTCGCAGAAAGACTTCGAGGCGATGATCGTCGAGGCGTTTGAGAGCTTTCGGGGCGATGTCGTATTCGTCGAGTCCGAATCACATAAGATCGGCGATTTGTTCGTGCCGAAGGTGCTTCACGACGCCTATTATAAGAAAGGCATTCAAGTGCTGATCACCCTGCCCGTCGAGGAGCGGGTGAAAAACATTCGGGACGAGTACGTCGACTACGACGAGGCGTTTCGGGCAAGCCTCACGGCCTCCCTCGACGAGCTCGGCCGGTTTATAGGAAAAAAGCGCGTCCGAAAGTACCGGGAGTACATCGACGCCGGCGACTACGACGAGATCATCGAAGACTTGATCGAAAACTACTACGACATCTCGTACAAGACGAGAAAGTCCGGTTTTAAGGGCACGATCGAAAACACCTCTCCGGAGGCGTCGGCGAAAAAACTCTTCGACGCCTTCGTCGCGGAACGTTAGAGACGCGAGAGACCCGAATCGTCGGGTTTCTTTTTTAATGCGGCAAAAGATCTATAGAGGAAACAAATAGAGACGCGTGCTCGATAAGATGTTTTAATACGACGAAAAAAGAATGCTATGCCCATCCCAAATTTGTTATATTGTAACTAGTACGCGAGGAGGAATGAGATGATTTATTTGGACAATGCGGCGACGACGATGCACAAGCCTCCGGAAGTGGTCGACGCCGTTACGCATGCACTGAACACCTTGGGCAATTCCGGACGAGGCACCGGGTCGCGCGCGCTCGAGGCGTCGAGAGTCGAGTACCGCGCGCGGAAAAAACTCTCGGAGCTGTTTCACGGAGCGGGCGCGAAACAGATCGCCTTTGCCTTAAACGCTACCGAGGCGTTAAACGCCGCCTTGATCGGCACCCTCGATGCGAAAGATCACGTCATCACGACGGTTACCGAACACAACTCGGTGCTCCGCCCGCTCTATCGCATCGGCTGCGACTTGGATTTTTTGCCGGTCGATGAGAGACAGCAGGTCGTGTTGGACGACCTCGAAGATCTCGTGAGGGAGAACACGAAGGCCGTCGTCGTCAACCACGCATCGAACGTCACGGGAAACATCGTGGACATCGAGCGTATCGGCGCCTTCTGCGAGGACCGCGGGTTGCTCTTTATCGTCGACGCGTCGCAGACCGCGGGCGCCGTCCCGATCGACGTCGAAAAAAGTCGAATCGACCTCTTGGCCTTTACCGGGCACAAGTCGCTCTTGGGGCCCCAGGGAACCGGCGGTCTCTACGTCGGCGAGGGCGTCGAGGTGCGGCCCTTTAAAGTCGGGGGAAGCGGGATCGACTCGTACAACAAGTCGCACCCCCTCGCGATGCCTACCCGCCTCGAGGCGGGGACCCAAAACGGCCACGGCATCGCCGGACTTTACGGTGCGCTGACCTTTATCGAGCGCGTGGGGATCGGGGCGATTCGCGAACGCGAGACCGCCCTGTTGCGCCGGTTGATGGACGGGATCAACGACATCCCGGGCCTCATCGTCTACGGCTCGCCCAATCCCGAGGAGAAGACGGCGGTCGTGAGCGTCAACATCGCGGGCGTATCCTCGTCGAAAGTCGGCGAACTGCTCGAGTCGCGCTACGGCATCATCACCCGAACCGGCGCCCACTGCGCCCCGCTCATCCACGAGGCGATGGGAACAAAAGAACAGGGCGCGGTCCGCTTTTCGCTCTCCTACTTCACGACCGAAGAGGAGATCGATAGCGCGGCGGACGCCTTAAGGGCGCTTGCGAAGGAGTTATACAGTGAGTGAAAAAGTCTTAATCGTTACATTCGACAACGTCACCGACGCCATGGCGATGGAGGAGGCGGCGGAGGGGGCGCACCTTACGGGCAAGCTGATCCCCCTCCCCGACGAACTCTCCGCCGGCTGCGGTTACGCGTGGAAACACGACCTGAGTGAGAGAGAACAATTGGAAGCGTTGATCCGATCCGAAACATTGGATCACGAGAAAATCTTAGAATGGGAGCGGTAGCGCATTGGAATACATCGGAATCGATATCGGCTCGACGGCCGCAAAAGTGTGGGCCTTCGGCGATAAGCAGGTTCAATTCGTCCAGCCGACGGGCTGGAGTTCGGTGGAGACCTCCCGCGACATTAAAAAGCGGCTTCTAAGCGAGGGAATCGACATCGAAGACGACGACGTGCGCGTCGTCGCCACCGGCTACGGTCGCGTGGCGGTCGACTTCGCCGACTTCGTCATCACCGAGATCACCTGCCACGGCCGCGGGGCGAGAGAACTCGCGGGAGACGACGTCGGCGTCATCGACGTCGGCGGACAGGACACGAAAGTCATCCTCGTCGAACGCGGCATGGTCAAGGACTTTCAAATGAACGATAAGTGCTCGGCGGGGACCGGGAAATTCCTGGAGGTCATGGCGAACCGCCTCGCGGTCGACATGCCGTCGCTGTTCGAACTTGCAAAGATCGGCGAGAAAATTTCGATCAGCTCCCTTTGCACCGTCTTCGCCGAGTCGGAGATCATCTCCTACATCGGCGAGGGCAGACCGCGAGAGGACATCGCCGCGGGCGTCGTCGACTCGGTCGCGAACAAAGTCGTCGGGCTCACGGGAAGGATCGACTTCCCCGAGACCGTGATCCTGACGGGGGGACTGAGCCACGTCCCCTACTTCGCCGACGTGCTCTCCGAAAAACTCGACCGACACGTCATCAACCACAGACACGGACAGTACGCCGGCGCGATCGGCGCGGCGTGTCTCGCCAAAGAAAAGAAAAAGCGTTAAAAAAACATAGACTATAGGAGGATACGACATATGGATACCATCATCAAAGACTTACCGGAAATTTTCGACGACTTCGCCGACGCGCGCAAACAAGGCTTTATGGCCGTAAAAAAAATCAAGGATCAGGACATCCCCGTCGTCGGCGCATACTGTACCTACTTCCCGCAAGAGATCGCCAACGCCCTGGGTGCGGCGAGCATCGGACTCTGCTCCACGAGTGAAGAGCCCATCGCCGATGCCGAAAAAGACCTTCCGAAGAACCTTTGCCCGCTGATTAAGTCGAGCTACGGCTTCGGCAAGACCGACAAATGCCCCTACTTCCACTTCTCCGACGTCGTCATCGGCGAGACCACCTGCGACGGCAAGAAGAAAATGTACGAAATGATGCAGGACTTTAAAGACATCCACGTCATGGAGCTTCCGAACAGCCAATCCGACGATGCGAAAGAACTGTGGAAAAAAGAAGTCTACAAGACCATCGACTACCTCGAAAAGAAATTCGACGCCGAACTCACCTACGACAGCTTAAAAGACGCGATCGAAACACACAACGAAATACGCCGTGCGAGACAAGAACTCGGCGAAGTCATGGAAAACGACCCGACGCCGGTGGACGGATTGGAACTTCACAAAGTCTTCAACGGCACGACGTATAAATTCGACAAAAAAGCCATTCCGGGCGAACTCGACGCCCTCCGCGACAAGATCATGGAAGAATACGATCCGAGCACGCGCGAAAAGAAACCCAGAATCCTCATCACCGGCTGCCCCTCCGGCGGCGCGCCCGAAAAAGTCATCAAGGCGCTCGAAGAAAACGGCGCCGTCGTCGTCAGCTACGAAAACTGCACCGGCGAAAAACAATCGCAATACTTCGTCGACGACAGCGGGGAAACCTTGGACGAGTTGATCGACGCCCTGTCGGAACGCTACTTGAACATCGGCTGCTCCGTGATGACGCCGAACCCGAACCGCTACGAACTCTTGGGGTACTTGATCGACAAATACCACGTCGACGGCGTCGTCGAAATCGTCCTCACCGCCTGCCACACCTACAACATCGAATCGTCCTCGATCCAAAAATACTGCAACGAGGAAAAGAACATTCCCTACCTCGCCGTAGAGACCGACTATTCCCAAGCCGATGTCGGACAACTCAACACCCGACTCACCGCCTTTGTGGAAATGCTCTAAACGCCGCGCAAGGGAAAAACCGTCGACGAAAAAATTTAAAGTAGAGGCTCATGGAAAGAGCCTCTATTTTTATGTAAAAAATTCGATGCGCCACCGGATACATAGATAAAACGACGAGATACGCGACGGAAAGACAACAGAAATTGAGAAAACGGACGCTTAATGGAAAGTGAAAATCCGCGCGCGAAGGGAGAAAAATATGAAAAGGAGAATATCACATACAAAAATTAATGCCAAAAAATTTAATAAAGACAAAAAGAGATAATTACATAAAAGCGCTTGTTTTTATGCGGTATCGGGTGATATAATAAATTTAAATAAAGATTAAAGATCTAATTTACAGTTATTTACTCGGGAAAGAGTAAATATTTGCGAAAAATCGACGCGATCATCGTAGCCGAACCGTCCTGATCGCGAGAAGAAGGTCATGCGTTTCGAAAATTTGTGTACTATGAACATAAAGATAGTGGCAATGAGGCCGAAAATAGAAGCGCGCTGTCGAGATCTCGACGATAAAATCGCCGTCGAGGATTCGCTCGGACTCGGAGGAGTCCTTTACATACAAGAGACGTCAAATCGCGAGTATCGCATACTCCGAATTTCGTTAAAGGATACATAGAGTATAGGGGAGATTATCATGAAAGAAACCTTTAAAAAAGTATTAAGTTTTATGATGGCAATGCTCATGGTGCTTCAAGTGATGGCGCCGGTGGCAGTGCTCGCGATCGGCGAGGACGAGACGCCGAAACAACTATCCTTTACCGACTATGAGATCGACGACAATACCTATTTCGAGTACGTCCCGAAGGACGAGGCGACGCTCATCGACGACGCGAAAGACGAGATACAGGTCAGACTCGCGACCGACGATGTCGAAAATATCAAGCTGATCGTAGGAAAAGACTACGCACTGTTCGACGACGCTACATATGACAACAAAGAAGACGTCCAAGAACAGTTCGACGAACTCGAAGCCATGTTGGAAGAACAGGGCTTAAAGCTCGACGCCAAGGTCGTCGAGGTGCCGGGAAAAGACGGCGAAGAACCTTCCTACAAGATCCGCAACAACGTCAACGTCGACATCTTTATGGAAGAAAACGACTTGGACGAGGACTTTAAGGACCACTACAACGTCTACTTCTTGACGACGCTCGACGGTTCCGAAGCGGACGATGCCGTGGAAAATGATGACGCCGAGCCGCAAACATACGACTTCGTCCTCGCGAAAAAACCGGCGAGCAAGGCCGAAAAACCCGAGGAGGAAAAGAGCGCCGAATACGACGCATTCCTCGCGGCGATCGTAAACGTCGACCGCTACAACGTCTACACGCGAGACGAGTTCGGCGAAGAGCGCAAAGACGACGTACAGAGAGAACGGCAGGAAGCCGAAGAGGCGCAAAAAGACGCGAAGAAACCCGCCGGCAAACACTCCAAGACCGAGATCACGACCGATACGGCGGACGGACGGGACGGCGAAAAGAAAGCCGACGCGAAAGATGCGGCTCATAAAATAGAAGAAAAAGACGCGAAAAAACAAGCGGACGATAAAAAAGAAGAGGCGAATGACGCCACCGAACTCGAATTGGGCGAGGAACAAACGCCCATGGCGGTCAGAGCGAACGGAACGCCCGAAATCGTCGACGGAAAGAACTTTCAATTAAAAGCTCCACTAACGATCAAGGCGACGAGGACTCTTCCCGTTCCCGCGGGTTGGTACGTCGACGTCTACGTCGGAGACTACTTAAAAGACGATCCGAACCATCCGATAAAAGCCCTATATAATGGAAACTTTAAAATCGCCGACGGCGCATATGTGGAAAACGAACATAAGATTCGCTATACGATCAATCAAACGTTGACGAGTGATGTCACTTTAAATATCGACCAACTCTTGGCGTTTGATATGGACAATATCGTCAAAGACTACGGAAACGACCCGAGCGAATTTAGCGTCAAGATATCCGTACGACCTAAAAACTTATCGTCGCAGGACAACGAGCCGGTCGTCGTTCGAAAGGGCGATCCCCGGACGACCATCACATCCGAGTTTGTGATTGGCGGAGAAAACAACATCGGCGCCGTCACTTACCCCTATAAATTGGAAGTGTCGTCCAGTCAAACGCCGAGGGACGAAAACGGAAACGTCGTAACGTCCATTACGGGACTGGCTGCGGATCTCTACGTATGGTGGGATTTCGAAGTGGACCTCTCCCCCTTGCAAGATCAGGCGGTATTGGACGGATTTAACCGCTTAAATATCTCGCTTTACGGCTCCGCCAAGCAAGGGCTGGGGAACTTTCAATACAAAGTGTCCACATCGCCTATAGATGATAACGATACGACCGGATTTATCACGAGCGGCTTGACGGGTCCCGAGCTGATGACGGGTCAGACCTTTATTTCGAAGGCAAACTTGACAGGTAAAGACAAGCTCTATATCAGAGTCAAGGCACCTATCGGGGTAGACCACGAGACGTATTCGATGGGCCTTCGGATCAATCCCGACAGCAACTACGTTCAAAAGATCGTCAATGATTTTATCGACCAATTCAATCGCCTGCCCTTTATCTTAAAATACATGAAGGGAGTGGACGAGGCGAGACAAATCGCGAGCACGCCTTTTAACCTGGTCGACGGGATGTATACGGCGAAAATCGGGCTGCAAAATACGCAGTATAAGGAAAACTATTATTACGACAACTCCAGAACCGTTGTCGCAAACAGGATCAACGACACGACTAACGAATGGTACGCCCTCGATCTGTTAAGGCTCGGGGAAGAAGAAGATCCGAATTTAGAAAATGCGAAATTAAATCCGGACACGACGGGCTTTCAAAAACTCTATTTCGTTCCGTACATCGGCGGAGGATATACGAGAACGTCCAGTGAAACCCTCGCCACCATGCCGGATCCCGACCATTGGAATCGGAAGATGTTTAAACCGGGAGTCATCGTCTCCTATAAATTCTATAACCAAAAGGGACGCGAAGAGACAAGCTATAACTTCAATGCCGATCTACGTTCGAAGAAGACGGACTTTATCTTTCAAATAGAAAATGCTCCGAATGCACCGACAGAAGGCGGATCCGTCCATCTCTTCAATCAAAAGGTTATAACAAATCCCAATGACCCGAGCGGAAACGGGTTCCTTTCCTATATGGAATATCCCTACTATATTATGCGGATCAACAAGACCTTCGAAATGGTCCAGTGTTTTAACGCGGATAAAAAGGACCCGACGCTCACCGGGGATCCGAACGGTCTATACTTGGATCAACATATCAATCCGAGCGGAGACTATTTGCTGACCCGACTGAATAAGAGTTCGACGTTACCCGATAAACTCGAACCGGGCAGCACACTAAACCCGAAAAAACTTTCCAAGGGCGAAGCCATGGAAGACCTCTTGAAGCGAGTGTACTTCTATGCCGACCGGGAAAAAGAAAATTACGCGAAGACTCACGGCGGCGCCGTCATGCACAGAGCCATCGAAGCGGGTATGCTTCAAAAGGTCATCCACTACTTGACGGACGATAAATCTATAGAATTCGACTACTTCAGCTCTAACGAGGCAAATTTCAACCTGGAGGATTGGCGAGACAACGCCACCTTGAGAGGCGGGAAAATAGCCGGAACAAATGAATGGGATTTAGAGAAAGCGTTCCGAGGTGAAAAGGGAGTCAATACAGACCCCGAGACAGGGATCCGGAGATTGTCCGAAGGCGAAGAGCCTTTGGGGAGAACCCCGTTTATAAGAGATGAACAAATGCGATACGGTCAAAATGTATTGAGAAATGTCTTAAACTCTTATAATAACTCGGCTTGGGAAGATGAACACAAGGCGGATTCCGTCCAACTGGTGTTTTATAGCCACACTGAAAATAAACAAGAATTAATTACGGGACACGTCACCAAACCGATCACCATCGACAAGGTAAATAGCGAAGGAAAGAAAATTTCCGAGGCTCAATTTCGATTGGTAAACAAGAAGACCGGAGAAGTATACGACTGGACGTCGAGTGAAAATTCGCAGGATAACCTTCAATACTTAAAAGAAGGCGAATACATCGTCCAAGAAACAAAGGCGCCGGCGGGATACGATACCCTTCCTGCGTTCACGCTCAAAATAGAACGGGAAGAAATCAATCCGGACGACGGACCCTTCGGCTACTACAAGCTGTTGAATAAAAAGAAGGGCATCCACGTCAACGACGGATACAAGACCGTGGTGAAACTGGGCAAAGACATTCCCAAGGGACCGGACGGAAAAGATCTGGTTACCGTCGAAGACGGAAAGATAAACGTCGAAATTTCCGACCCCAAATCCAATTTGGGCGAAATCGAATTTACGAAGAAGTCGATCGAAAACAAAGACAAAGATAGGGCTTTGGACGGCGCCGAATTTACCTTGACGAAGGTAAAATCCGATAAGGACTGGACGCCTGAAAAGAAGATAGACGGGACATCGGTCTATTTAAAGAGATCGACCGGAAACTTCGGTCTATTTAAATTTAAACAGATGCCGGAAGGCTACTATGTATTAAGAGAAACCAAGGCGCCCGAGGGTTATAAAAAAGTTTCGGAGAAAGTCATTTACGTGACGCCGACGGACGGGAGCGATAAGCTCGTAGCGAAATTCTTAGGTGTAGACGGCGACGAATCGCTCATAGAAAAAGACGGCAACTACACGCTGACGAACGAGCCGATTAAGACCGATATTCCCTTTATAAAGACGAACGGCGCGACGACGGCAAATGAAAAACTCGAACTGCCCGGAGCGAAGTTCAGACTGTATTCTACCAGCATCATAGGCAACAAAGTCTACGACGAGGTCGTCTTCTCCGGCAACAACGGGGAATTCCAATTTAAGGACCTCGTAAAGGGCGAGTACGTATTGGAAGAGCTCGTTCCGCCGGAAGGCTACCAATTGCCGAAGGATTTGGAGAATGAAAAAGACCGGTTCTTCGGCTGGAAGATCGTCGTGGATCAGGTCGAGGGGAAAGAAGCGCTTGAATATAAGATTTATAAATTAAAGACGAGAGACGATGCGAGCAAACCTGCGAAGGAATTAGAAGAAGTCGATACGAAAAATCACGGACTCATCGAGATTGCCAACGCGGGAAGAACCATCGACGTCGAGTTCCAAAAATACATCGAAAACCCGAACTTCAACGACACCATCGACGAGAGTACGACCAATCCGAGGTATATTCCCATCGACACGGATAAATTGACGAGAGAAGACGGGACGCCGGTGTCGTTTGATCTCTACAAGTCCGACTTCTACGGGGCAAAAATCGACAACGATCCCGCGACGCCGGAGGTGGATCCGGTCTATAAGGGCGTCACGTCGGATAAAAACGGCGTGTTCCATCTAAAAGGACTTAAGTTTAACGGCTACTATATATTAGAAGAAACCGCGCCGCCGGACGGTTACGGAAAGGCGAACCCCATCGTACTGAGAGTCGTCGCGGAAGCCTTGACGACCGAGGGCGAGATGAAAGTCATCGTTCGCGACCCCAACATCAACGCGTTGATGAAGAACGGAAATACCTTTAAGGGCGTCGTCGACTTTAAGGAAAATGAACGCCCCGGGAAAGTCGCCGTCAAGAAGACGGGGAATTCGCTCGATAAAGAGCATCCCGGAGAAGTCGGATTGAGACGGGCTTACTTCAGGCTGTACTTTGCCGACGAACGATTCGAAAAAACCGTCAATAGCGAGGGCTATCCGGAATATATCCAAAAAGTAACAGAGGGCAAGCCCTTGACGCACGACCGAGTCGACGAAAACGGCGATCCCATCATCGGGGACAACGGCTATCCGATTCAAGACATCACAGACGTCACGGAACTTCCGGAAAACCAAGGGATCGCGGTCTTCGACCAATTAAAACCCGGATTCTATATATTAGAAGAGTACAGGGGACCTGCGGGATATATCAAAGACCCCAACCCCCGATACATCGAAGTAAGATCCGACGGAACGGTCGTAAAGAGTTTGGATAAAAACGATCCGAACTTCTCGAATGCCGATATACCGAAGGCCGTACAAGCGGACGGTAAACAAGCCTCGCAAAACGGCTCATTCTTTAAGCGTGCGAAAGAAAAGATTGTAAATCTGTTCGACTTCGGAAACGAGCCTAAGCGACCGCTCGCAAGAGCTGCCGGGGACACCGGCGATCTCGCGAGAATTTCGGTGACCGGATCGGACATCGATACGACAAACGGTTCACGCGATGTCAATATGAAGATCATTCCGAACATCATGACGAAAGACCTCGAGCATACCTTGCACATGCTCGTGATGATCGACCGTTCGGAAAGCAACCAAGATACCTCCGGGAAAGTCTCGGTCGACGACAACATCAACAAGTTCTTAAACGACTTTAATAAAAAAGCGCAGGAAACCAACGCGGACGTCGACATAACCTTTGTCGAGTATTCGAGTGCGGGTTCGAAGAATCTCGGAACTTACTCGCTGAAAGAATTGAATCAACAGGCGAGGGAGTATAACTACTACTACGCGTGGTTTGCCGACTACGGATTGGACGGCGGAAGCGTAGGCTCCGTCGATACGCCCGAAAGAATTAAAAATTATTTAGACGCCGTCAAGGTGAGCGGGTTTACGCGAAATCACTTGGACGGGTCGGATAAGGTAAAAGCCAATATAAATACGTATCTGAATGATATTCAAGACGCTACCGACAACAAGACATACGATGCGAAGATCGCGGTCAATTTTGCCAAGTTCTATCCTCAATCGTTAAAGACGAGCGCGAACGGATACGGATACGACATCCTCGACAATATGAAGACCCTTCAGGATGAGGGATACGACACGTGGACCTATCACTCAGATTTAAGGTTAGCATATTGGTGGCAACTGCCGCCCGTTACGCAGAAATACAAAGAGGCCGCCGACCGATTGGTCGCAGAATCGGGCGGTAAAGCCCACTTTGAATACAGATTTGCGAACAGAAAGTACCAAGAAGACGATGCCGCGGCCGCGCCCTATATCCAAAAGCCCATGATGGATGAGCTTATCCAAAATAGCGATTATTTCGGAACCAAGAACATCATGCGGATTTCGAAAGTACAGGATGCGACGTTTACGGTAAGACTGAAACCGTCGATCGGAGCCGAAAACGATCAATTCACGATCAAAAAATACAGGGGAACGGAGTACCTCGGCACGGTAAAAGGCAGTTTGACGAAGGACAGCCGAAACGGCGACCTGTTGACGATTAAGAACTTGACATTAGAGGAAGGCGAGTATTTAACCGTCGACTTCAAGGCGAAACTCGCCGCCAGTGTGGATGCGACGCAATCCTTCCCGATATTCGATAACATCGAGTTGTCGACGGCAGAAAACGAAGATTTGGGTACGACGGCCCAAACTCAACGCGTCGTAAGCACGCTGGACTTGTATAAAGAGCAGACGTCGACCGCCCTCGGGAAACCGACGGGGGATGGAAACATCGAGGTCAACTTTAAATACAACAACTATCCCGCTATGGAGATCCCGAAAGACGAGCAAGGTAAAGATAAGCCGGTCGGAACGATCAAACTCCAGTGGAAAGTGAAAGACGAATGGTACGATCTTCGCGAGACGAACCAATACGGCGATGTAACCGACGTTTTGTTAAGTGAGAATGCACCGTTTGAGGGAAAAGTCTCCTTTGAAAAATTGGATCCCAAGCAAGAGTATCGGTTGGTCTACAGAAGATCGTCTCCGTACTTCAGCAATTGGGGCGAGTCGGAAGTCTCCTACTACAAGGTAGAATTCAAAGACAAAGGGGCGACGATCGATATCTCCAACGGCAACCTCTTAAAGATCTTTAACGAGGACGAAGACGGATTTAGAATTCCCCTTCGGATTACGAAGATGAACGACAATAAGACCGTCTTGGAAGGATCCTCCTTTAAGGCCAGAAAGATCATTAACGGAGAAGAAATTGCATCGGGCAAATATGAAGGTCAAAAACCGAAATATGCGGATGAAGATTTCGACGCCGTATCCGAAGCGACGGGACTCGCGGGGGACAACTACTTTAGAGAACTGACCCCCGGGATCTACGAACTTTGGGAAGAAAAAGCACCGGACGGTTATAAACAACTTAAAGATAAGTGGTACTTCAAGGTCACGGTCAATCCCGATAAAGAGCCGGGCGACGCGGACTACATGGTCATGGACTTTCAATTTAAGTACGACTTGCCGAAAGACATCAATGACTCCGTCTACAACCAAGGCTACAGGGACTACTACAACAACCACGCCACGGAAGAAGAAAAGAAACTGCCGGGTACGACTATCTACGGTTTGGACTACGGAAACAAAGGAGACAGCCAGGTAAAACCCGGCGAATACGATAAATTTATCCAAAACATCGAACTCGTGCCGGACGACGGCCGTTCCAACCCCGCGAGACCGGACGCACCGTATAAGACCATCGACGATGCGCACGTCTACAACCACAAGGAAACCGGCGAATTGATATTTAACAAGGTCAATTCGGCGGGCAAGAGCATCGACGGAGCGGAATTTACGCTCACGAAGATAAAAGCGGACAAAGACGGCAATCCCATTCTCAACAACGGAAAGCCGGACCCCGAATTAATTGAAGAGACGGGCAGAAATGTCTATAAGAAATACAGCACCTCTTCGCTCGCGACGGGCGTTCGCTTTGAAGATATCTTGGAGGGCACCTATGCTCTGGAAGAAATCTCGCCGGCGCCGGGCTACAAGAAGATCGACTCCTACCTCGTCATTAAATTTACAGAAAATGAAAAGGGAGAAATCATCCAGGAAGTAGACCGGGATCATACGCCGAAGGACAGCGAGTTCTTAGGCTTAATCAATACGAGCGATAAAAAACTGCAGAGTGTAGAAAACGAAGATCACTTAACAGACTTCGAATTTATAAAAACAAACGCGGATGGCGAGCCGGTCCTGTCTACCGTCTTTACGCTCGAAGAAGTCGACAAAGACGGGAAACCCGTTCTAAACGGCTACAACAAGACCCTGACGGGTTACTATTCCGCGAAGTTCAAGTTCGAAGGCTTAAAAGAGGGTCGGTACAAACTGACCGAGACGCCGAATGCGAACTACGAAAAACCGGCGCCCTGGTACTTCGATGTCGTTCTCGATCAGGACGACGGCAAGTTAACGATTCAATTCGAAAACGAAAACATCAAAGACGGTAAGGGCTCGATCAGGTTCGGACCGGTCGAGGACGCCGATGGACACGAAATTTTCAACGGCTATCAAATCGTTAACTATAAGAAGACCAACTTCAGCTTTAATAAAGTCGTCAAGGGACCGGAGACACCGGAACGACCGATTTCGGAAATTTGGTTTAACCTCAAGAAAGTTCGGACGGAGCCGGGCAAAAACGGCGAACAGATTTATGACGACACGTGGACGTTGAACAAGGGAATGGAAGCGTACGCGTACAATGAATACGCTCGGTCGGATAGAGACGGTTCCGTCTTCTTCGACGGCCTGAGTTCGGGCGTCTATCAATTGACGGAAGTGACGAAACTTCCCTCGTTAAAGAACGACGTTCAAGACCGCTGGATTATCAAAGTCGTAAAAGAAGACGGAAAACTGAAAGTCGTTTACGATAAAAACGATGAAGAGTCTTACTACGAAGAAAACGACAAAGACTACTATAAGACCTATATGGATAGAGGCTACAATCAGTCCACGCTGTTTGAACAAGATCAAAAGGGCGATTATAAATTAACCAACCTGATCGACGGCATCGACATTAAGTGGAAGAAGGTCGACGCCAAATACGGAGCCGTCATCGAAAAGGCGATGGACTTTAAGTTCTATCAAATCAGCGACGATCCGGATAAGTTGAGCGATCTCAATATCTTTGCACAGCTGCCGACGGGCGAGGGAGAAGAACAACCTCCGTTGCCGGAAGGTGTCGCGGACTTAACGGATAAACTGAACAACTATCAAGGTAGATTCGAAGTCCAAGGATTAAAAGAAGGACTCTACAAAATCGTAGAAACTAAGGCGCCCGAGGACTACAAACCCGCCGAACGATCCTTCCTCGCGCAAGTCAAGGAAGGGGCGACGGGCGACCTCGACGTTCGCTACTACGAAATCGACGGACAAACCTTAATTAAAGAACCCGAAGAGTTCAACTATATCAAAGTCGACGAACAAAATAGCGTCGTCTTCGACGATCAAAATTATATCGACATTAAAAACACGCTGGATAAGACGACGGGAACCTTGAAAATCGATAAAAAAGACAATCAAGGCAGACCCTTGGCGGGAGCAAGATTCGCCCTTCTCGGCGAGAACGGCGAGACGGTAAAAGAGGTGGAATCCGATAAGAGCGGCAAGGCCGTATTTATCGACATCGCCCCGGGAAGCTATACCCTTATCGAGAGCGTGCCTCCCGCCGGCTACGAGACGACGAATAAAATTTGGTCGGTCTATGTAGCGAGCGACGGCAAGACCTTTATCCATGAATTAGGCGACATCGCCCCGGATCCCGGAACCGACGAGGGTCAAAATGTCACGGACAAGGTTAAATTAGATACGGCGAAGAGCAGTATAAACTTTAACGATAACGGGTCGGGCGGCGGTATTGCGAATAACGGCAGACTCGAGATGGATACGGGCGAAGACGTCATTACCGTGAAGATGCACTTGGACGTAGAGGGCGAGGTCAACCCCGGAGATTACTTTATTATCAACGAGTCCGACACCCTCCACTACAATATGCTTCAGCCGGACAAACCGAACTATCCGAACATCGTCGATTCGGACGGAACCGTGCTCGCGCGTTGGGCCTACGGCCCCAACTTCGACCCCGAGAAGGGCAGCGGAAAAGATATCTACTACGTCTTTACCGACGCCGTCGAGGGCAAGAAAAATATCGCGATGAACCTGACCTGGGGACACAGTGTCAACAGAAACTTCGCCCCGAGGTCGGGAAGTTATAAATTTTCCGCGCGGGTCGGCAAGACAAATGTCTTTAATAATATCGAGATAGCGTATATGCCCTTCTCGAAAGATCAGACAAAACAGTTGAGCATCAACACAAACTATCTGTACACCAACGACGAATCGGGACAATATACGCAAATCGCCTATATCAACCCCATGGGAAATGACTTTTCTAAGATCGACGGTCAAAACGCGAAGATACTCATCTATCCCGCGGTACAATCCGGTATGTTTAACATGGCGGATATCGACGCGAGAAAGACGAAGGTCTCCCTCTACAAGGTCGACGCCGATCCGAGCAGTCCGGATCCGGCAAAGAAACTGCCCGATACGGTCATATTCGACGAAAGCAAGTTGACGCGCGTCGATCCGAGCAAGTACGATTTGATGTTTATTGGGAAGAATGAAGGCGGACAACTCGTCAATGCGGCGGAGCTGACCTTTAAAGAACCGCTCGGAAGCGATATCTATCTCGTTAAGGTGGACAGTGAGATGGTCTATCCGAAGGATAGCGGCGCGTCCACGTTGTTGGGACAATACGTCGAGTTTAAGATGACCATCGACAATAAGGACACCTATGTCAAGAAATCTAACGGCATCCTTACGAACGGAAGCGGCGCGGAAGGCCACGGCGATAATGACTACACGCCTCCGTCCGTCGACGTCATCAATAGACGCTATGTGGATAAGAAAGGTCGCTTTGAACTGATAAAGACCGACCCCTTGGGCGCAAACTTACCGGGCGCCGAATTTACGCTGATGCCGATAAGTCCTGCGGGCGATGCGATCGTCAGAACGTCCGCGACGGACGGCAAGATTATCTTCGACAACCTGGACCCCGGAACCTATAAATTAGAAGAAACCAAGGCGCCGCAAGGGTTTGTCGAAAAAGAAGGACCCTGGACGGTAACCGTCGATCAAAACGGCATTACCAAAGTCGTCAAAGCCGAAGGCGTCCTCGCCCAAGCGAGACTGGGTCTGTCCGAGTTCTTCGGGAAAGTACAAGCCGCTCCCGAACCGTTCGGCGGAAACGGCGTCCGGACGGGGAGCAAGACGGCACCGGCGAGCGCGGACAAACGTCAAACGAGCGAAGCCGAAAAGCCCTCGGCGTTAAGGGCATTGCCTGGCGGAACTCGAAACGAAGACGTGACGATTAAAAACACCGGAGATACGGACGCGGGCAATGCCGTCGTGACGACGAACGCGGAGTATCTCGGAAATAATCAATTCCGCGTACGGGCGGACGTCAAACTTAAAGACGACGTCAAAGAAGAAAACGTGGATGTAGTCATCGTCCTTTCCACCCAGCATTTATACGACGAGGGCGACCCATTAAAGACAGTTTTAATTAACAAGATCAACGCTTACGGCGACAATGTAAGAGTGGGTCTGGTAACGTATGGCGGGATAATTAAGAAAATAAGTCCTACAAATGACAAGCAAACAGTGATCAATGCGATCAGAGATTATACCAATAGAGACAACAACAATCCTACAGAGGGACAAGTAGCGACCGCTTTTAATACGGCGAAAACCTATCTTTCCCAAAGCACCGCCGACAAAAAAGAAGTGATCAACCTGGCGACGTCGACTGTCTATACAAATATGACACTAAAGAACGCTATTGCCGCGATAGGAAAAGAGAATATTCACAGTTACTATAGATCCTATCCTGCAAGTACGAGTTCTGTCGTTAGCTCTTGGCAACGATGGCAGGGTATCACGATGCAAGATGCCTCCTATGGAAACGAAGGAATCTTGACGAGCACCCTTCCCTCGTATACGCCGATCGACATGGGAACCTTCAGCGTTTCCTTTAACGACAATTTCAAATTCGACGGCGGAAGCACGTCGACGAATAAGTCGGATAACAGCGGACAGTGGCATTCGTCTTACAATGCTTCGACGAAGACCATCGACCTGCGACCGGGCGAATTGACCCTTAAAAAGGGACAGACGGCGACGATGACCTTTACGGTCACGGCGACGGGAGACATTCAACCGGAAACGGCTTATGACTTAATCAATGGTATCAAGTTTGCCGAAAATAAAAAGGCGACGGAAAAGACGATCGCTCCCCCGACAGTATTTGTCGAACGGCCGATTGAACAGATCGACGTCACCGTAGCAAGTCGTTTTGACGGACCGACCGATACGACGGGAAATATTACGTTCGACTTGATGCGAAAGCCGAAAGGTGAAACCGGCAGAGAAGTGGTTGAACACGGAAGTATTTCCCTTAACGGTTCAAAGACCTTTAAAGTCGATAAGACGACGGAAGATCTACAGACCGAGTACGAATACTACGTCGCGAACGTATCGTCGAGCGACGAAAAAATTATCGTGACGGCGAACGACGACACGGTAGCGGGTCAAAACGGCACACTTACCATCGTCAGTCGGCCGAGAGAAAAGTTCAAAGTCGACGTGGATTGGGGCGGCTTGTCCAAAGAGGGCACCATTACGGCGATACTCAGTAACGGAGAGTCCATCACGATCGATCCGGACGGTATCGAAACGGATAAGTATGATCCGAAAACGACAACGATAGAAAAGGTATCGATCAATAACGATCAATACAACGTCACCGTCACGGGAACCGACGGGAAATCTCCCTATATGATCAACGTGACGGAGAAAAGTGTCTTTGTCGTCGCCCTGGATTGGGGAAATTTAGAACCGATCGATACGGTCGTCGCGACATTGACCGACGGTACGGAACTTCGCTTTACAGACGGCGACGAGTTTAAATCCTTAGAGGGCATCGCCCCCGATACGACGATTCGAGAGGTTCACTTCTCTAACGAGGATAACGACAAGGACTACGACTTTGAAATAGACGGAGACAAATCGCCTTATACCATCAAAGTGATGCGGAAAGCGGAACTTCCGTCTTTGACGGTTAAAAACGACAAGTCGCCGAGGGGACATTTCCAAATCAAGAAGACCGATGAAAACGGAGATAAAGTTCTCGAGGGCGCCGTCTTTATCTTGAAGGACAAAGACGGACGGGAAGTAAAGAGAGCAAGTTCCGACAGAGACGGACTCGCAAACTTTACCGACCTCCTCGAAGGCGACTACACCTTGGAAGAGATCAAGGCTCCCGAAGATTATCTCAAGACGGATACGATTTGGAAGGTGAAGGTCGATAAAGACGGAAAGGTTACGGTAACGAAAACAGTGCCCGAGGAAACTCAAACGAATCTAATAAATTCTATCAATAACCCCTTAGTAGCACGGCAATATACAGATGGAAACGGAAATCCGGTGGTTAACTTCGCTACGGAAATTGTGAAAAGCGGAGAAAAATATTATTTGAAAATAAAATTCATCAAACTTTCGGATAATAACTACACGGATGCCTTAAATATTCAATTCAATACAGAAGATTTCAAAGTATTAAGAGATGGCACTGAAATCAGCCGAGTGAACGAAACTTTTTATCCGTATCATAATCAGAGATACTATAATTATGATAATGATGGACGGCTTTATTATTACGATGAAGGCGAATATACTTTTGAAATAAGTTTAAGAGATGACACTTTTGAAGGAAATACAAGAGCGGTAAGCCCGATTAAGTCATTTGTCTATGAAGGTAAACGACTGGAGGAAAGATATATCGCAACCATCACTCAAACAGAGACCACGACAACGACTCCGGAACACGACGAAACCTTAGCAACCGGAAGTGACGTCGAGTTCTCTGTCGCCAACAAGCAAAAACCGAGAGCGGAAATTACACTCCACAAAATAGACGGCGTAAGCTTTAAAGATCTACAAGATGTGGAATTTAAGTTGACGAAGATCGACGAAGAAGGCCGCCCCGTCTACGGAGCGACGCCGATTACGGGAAAAACCGATGAAAACGGGTCCTTGACCTTCAGCGAGGTCGCTCAAGGTAGGTATAAACTCGAAGAGGTTACCGCACTCGACGGATACTACAACATCTTAATCGACTTTATCGTCAGAGTCGACGAAAACGGACAGGCTTCTTATTCCAGAATTCTGAAAAAACCGGTCGATCCGAAACTCGTCAAGACGAATTCGACCAAGGAAGTCTCTTATCAGGTAGAATCCCTACCTCACGGGCTTCCATTGCCCGACTACCACGTCAAGTTGTATTCGGATACGACCGAGGGAGTATTGGGAAGTAGCGCGATGAATCAAGCGTCCGGAACGCTCGAGCGAAAACAGGATCCGGTTAGGAACTACTACGTTCAACTCGAATTTGACGATCCGAGCGAAGCGGACAATTGGGACGTGTCCTATATCAAGACGAGAAATAACAAGGTACAAATCATCGCCTACAATAAGAACGTTGCCGAACAACTCGGAAAAGACGACGTGATCGCCATACGAAATTTCCCCGAACAGGACGGTTCGACGAAATTTCAAATTGTAAAGACCGATGACGCGTCGAAAAAGCCGATCAAAGGTGTTGTATTCAACATCAAGAGTTCGAACGGCTACAATAAGAACTTTACGACGGATGCAAACGGACAAATTACGGTCGATAAGATTCCCAACGGCATCTACGAGGTCGTGGAAGTCAAAACGCCGGACGGCTACGTATTGGATGAGACGCCGAGACAAATCATCGTCGGCGGGAACTATACGGTACCGGAAGGCGTAGACGGTAACAATGTCACCGATTGGGTAAAATTCGACGGAGACACCGTTATTCGGGCATCCGAAGAGAGCGGAAACGCATATGATCCTATCCTGGTCAAGACCAACGACTCCGAAGGCTTTAACATTCGGAGCAAGTACAAGTTCGTCGTACCGGAAGGAAACGAGATAAAACCCGGCGACTTCTTTTACTTGGATGTCAGCAAGAACATGAACACGTGGGGTATTTTCTCGCCGGAATACGCCTACGACCTGAATCTGGTAGGACCTCTCGGACTTTTGGCAAAAGGTCAGTTTGTCGAGAACTACGACGGCAATGGCAACAACGCCATCAAGTATACTTTTACGGACTACCTGGATAACCAAAAAGCGGAGAGCGCTTCTTCCTTAGTCAGCTACTTTACGGAAGAAAATGTCGTCAAAGACGACGGCGTCATTACCGTTTCCACGGGTTTAGGAAAAGATGTGCGAAAGCACCAAGTCGAAGTCTATTATTCTCCCACGACCTACTACGGCTTTAAGTGGCCTGTCAATTCGATCAACAGGATGCAACAGACGGACTGGGTCGAAGGGACCTATAAAAACATTATCTACGTCAACAGATATCGAGAGTCCTTGGCGAATGCCGTGTTAGAGTTCGGCGACGACGCCGTCGTAGGTGGCGGAAATCCGTCCGGTACCCAGCTGATTAAGAAGATTACGCCGGATCAGGTGAGAATCTATAAAGCGCGCGGCGACGTCGATGTGTCCATGCCGAAATCATTCGGTTTGGAAAATAACGAGACGGAGAGTCTCTTGACCGATGTCACGGGAAGCTTTAGAAACAGCATGAGTATCTCCTATAACGGAAAACTCACCATCAACTTCGGCAATGCCATGTACGACAGAAGTTCTTACATCGTCGTAATCAACGGTACGTTTGACAACGCTCAAATAGACAAGCCGCTCAGGTCCAGACAGCTCTTGACGGCGACCGGATACTTCCCCAATTGGGGCGGATGGTATCAAGATACGGGACCGAGCGGGACTTACAATGATCCCTACGAAAATGCCAGCGAAGCGGACGGAGAAATTAAACTGTCCGTCACAAACGCCGAGAACAAGGTCGAATATATCAAGCAGGATAAAGAAGAGAAACCCTTGGCGGGCGCGATCTTCGAACTGCGAAAGAAAAACGACCAGGGAGAATTTGAAAAGGTAAAGGATACCGTAAAAACGGACAAGGACGGTCTCGTCGTATGGACGGATCTCATGGCCGGGGACTACGAAGTTTGGGAAATGAAAGCTCCGGACGGCTACGAGCCGGTTCCCGAAGGCGGGAAACTCGTCAAGAAATTTGCAGTAGACGAAACGAAGCACATCATCAAATATCCGGAGGACGAGTCGAACACGATCGTCAATAAAAAGAATCCTGCAGAGCTCGAAATTGTCAAGAAAGATTTCGACGGAGATAAACCTCTTTCGGGAGCTAAATTCAATCTCTACAGGCAAAAGGCGGGATTTGGCGACGAGGATATAAAATTCGACGAAAAAGACACGGTAAACTTTGAAAAAGTAACCGTCGATGAGCAGGAAGAGTTTACGACCGATAAGGACGGAAAGATCGTCTTTAAGAATATCGAAGACGGCGTTTACTTCCTCAAGGAAGTTCGAGCTCCGGAAGGTTATGCCAACATTCCGAGGTCCATCGGGCCCATCGCCATAGTCGACGGAACGGTTCAAATACCTGCCGAAAATCCCCCGACCAAGGACGACGATATGTACACGATCTCGACATCTTCGGCCGAGGACGACGGCAAGACGACCAATACCGTGACCGTTTACAACAGGAAGGCAATCTTCCCCAACACCGGTGGATTCGGTCCACTGTTCATTATATTAGCCGGCGCGCTGATTATGGCGACGTCATGG
>JAQYDN010000006.1 GCA_028724185.1 Bacillota bacterium | reverse complement strand
CGATTCTACGGACACAAATCGCCGAGCGACTCGAGGCGGTTCAGCGCCTATCCGAGGCCATTGCGGAAATCGACGTGACCTGCGCCTTGGCGACGGTCGCGGACCGATACCGCTACGTGCGGCCGGTTTTAAACGACCGGGGAGTGATCGATATCCACGGAGGGAGGCACCCCGTCGTCGAGCGAACGATCGACGAACCGTACATTCCGAACGATACCTTTCTCGATTCAAACGACGTCGTCATGCAGGTCATCACGGGGCCGAATATGGCGGGAAAATCGACGTATATGCGACAAGTCGCCTTGATCCAGATCATGGCACAGATCGGATCGTTCGTTCCCTGTGAGACGGCCGATCTCCCCATCGTCGACCAGATCTTTACGCGCATCGGCGCCTCCGACTACTTGACGAGGGGACAGTCGACCTTTATGGTCGAAATGACGGAAGTCGCGGAGATCTTAAAACTCGCCACCTCGAAGTCGCTTATTTTATTCGACGAAGTGGGCAGGGGAACGAGCACCTACGACGGGTTGAGTATCGCATGGGCGATTATCGAATATATTTACGACAATGTCGGCGCGAAAACACTCTTCGCGACGCACTATTTCGAACTGACGGAACTCGCGGATCATTACGGGGGAATCTTAAACGTCACGGTCGCGACCGAGGAAATCGACGATGAGATTCGGTTTCTTCGAAAGATTATCGTCGGAGAGAGCAACTACTCCTTCGGAATCGACGTCGCGAAATTGGCAGGCGTCAAGGACGAGGTCATCGAACGCGCCCGCGAAGTATTGCGCAGCTTGGAGGAGGCAAACGACGCGCCCGATCGACAAATCGTGCCGCGCGACATGTCGCCGAGGGCGGCAAGCCGAGAAGAATCGGACGTGATCGAAAAATTAAAGTCCGTCGACATCAATCGCATCACGCCCGTCGAAGCGCTCGTCCTCTTGCAATCTCTAAAGGAAGATGTGGAACATGAATGAAATTTTAGCGCTGAATGAACGGACGATTTCTCAAATCGCCGCGGGAGAGATCGTAGAAAATCCGGCGTCGATTATTAAAGAGCTCGTGGAGAACGCGATCGACGCCCGCGCAAAGAATATCAGCATTCGTCTGTCGAAAAACATCCTCGATGAAATTCGCGTCGCTGACGACGGCGAGGGAATCCCGAGCGAACAGGTCGCGCGGGCATTTTCGCGTCATGCGACGTCGAAATTGCGGACGATCTCCGACTTGGGACAGCTCACGAGCCTGGGTTTTCGCGGCGAAGCGCTCGCGAGCATTGCAAATATCAGTTACATGACCTGCATTACCAAGACCGACGACGAGGACTTCGCCTATAAATACGATATTGAGGGACCGCAAATCTCGAAGGGCGTGCCGATCGGTGCACCGAAGGGGACGACGATGATCGTCAGGGATATCTTCTATAACACGCCGGTCAGAAAGCGCTTTTTGAGTGCGGCGTCGAAAGAAATTCGGGAAATTACGCGCGTCGTCGAAGTATTGGCGCTCAGCAGACAGGATATATCGATCCATTTGATTTGGGATCGCAAGACGCTTTTGCAGTCGCACGCATCCGAGAATACGCGAAATCATATCTACTCGATACTCGGAAAAGACATTGCGAAAAATCTCATCCCGATCGAATTCGACACGGAGTCCTATCAAATCGAGGGTTACGTCTCCAACAATCTAGTGTATCGTTCGTCGCCGGAGCGCGAATATCTCTTTATCAACGGCCGAGGCGTCAAGAGCGATGCCATTTCGGCGGCCGTTCGAAAGCCGTATCGATCCCTAATTCCGCTCAATCACTATCCCGTCTTTGTCCTCTACATCGACATCGACCCGTTGCTTATCGACGTGAACATCCATCCGCAAAAGCAAACCGTCAGACTTTCGAACAATAATCAGATTACGGTGTTGCTCGAACGCCTCGTCGCGAGCGCGCTCTCGCCGCGACGTGAAATACCGACGGTCGAACGCTTCGAACCGAAAAAAGCGGCAAGAGAAGAGATGATGCCGTCTAAGACGATCTTTCAACTAAGTCGCGAGAGAGAAGAAAGACGCGGCGCAGATCGCAACGAATCGGACGAATCGAAGGTAGGAAAAGAGATTAAATCCGACCATGTGTATGAGGAAGAAACTTCTTACGGATGTGAAACATCTCCCGAACAAGGCGACGTCGAAGAAGAGGAAAGACGATCCGATCCCGCCTCTATGAAGAAACCACCCCTCGACGTCGAGCTCTACAACTACTTGGGCATCGTCTTTCGCACCTATATTTTATTTGAAAATAAGAGGGATGGCCGTCTCCTCGTCGTCGACCAACACGCCGCACACGAGCGCGTCCTCTATGAGAAGTATAGTCGGGATATCGAAAACAGGTCGGTCGCGACGCAGTTGCTTTTAACGCCGATCCAAATCCATTTAAGTGTCGACGAAATGCAAATGGTCGAGGAGCACCTCGACGAATATCGAATTTTGGGATTCGAGCCCGAACCGTTCGGCGAAGATACCGTCGTCATTCGCGAGGTCCCGGAACATATTTTGATCGCGGACTTTCGACAATTTTTTCTCGATTCGATCAAATACCTGGATCGAGGCGTCGACGTCAAGGAGCAAAATATCTACAAGATTATGCGCCTCGCGTGTCGCAGCGCCATCAAAGGCGGCGATAAACTATCGGAAATAGAGGCGTACGATTTGCTCAAACAGTTGAACGAAGCCGACACGCCGTTTACTTGCCCCCACGGGCGTCCGACGATGGTTCACTTGGAAAAACGAACCTTTGAAAAGTTATTTTTAAGGGAGGGAGCATGAGACGACTCATTCTCATCACGGGTCCTACCGGGTCGGGTAAGTCCGACTTATCCGTTCGGCTCGCAAAAAAATTAAATACCGAGGTGATTTCCGCGGATTCGGTCCAGGTCTATCGCGGATTCGACATCGGATCGGGGAAGGTTACCGCCGAGGACATGCGAGGCGTAAGACACCACTTGATCGATACCAAGGACCCTACCGAATTTTACTCCGCTGCCGATTTTTACGAAGAGGCGATGCCCATCGTCGACGAATTAAATCGAGCGGGGAAAATTCCCATTATTTGCGGCGGGACCGCGCTATATATCCACGGACTCATCTATAATTTGGACTTTACGAATAAGCCGTCGATGGCTTTAAGACGTAAGCTCAATGCCCGTTACGAGGAAGAAGGTCTCGAATCTTTAGTGCGTTTACTCGAGGAGAAAAATCCCGAACTCGCGGAAAAGACGGCCCTCGACAACCCGCGTCGCGTGATTCGCGCGATCGAACGCCTCGAGAGCGGCAAAGTAGAAACCGAGACACTGCGCCAAAAGCGGAAAGACGTCGATCCCCTATACTTTATTTTGAATTGGGAACGCGAAACGCTGTACGATCGCATCAATCGCCGCGTTCTTAAGATGGTCGACGAGGGTCTCTTTGAAGAGGTGACATCGCTTTACGACACCTATGGCGGCGATATCAAGCCCATGAGCGCGATCGGATACAAGGAGATCGTGCGGTATCTACGCGGCGAGTGGGAGAAGGAGACAGCCATCGAAAAAATCCAGCAACATACGAGAAATTTTGCGAAGAGGCAGCAGACGTGGTTTAAAAAAGAGGAAGACGGCATTCCCGTCGACATGAACGCGCACAGCGAGGAAGATGCCGTAGACATCATTTTAGAAATAGTGAGGAAGCATTATGAATAGAGAAGATCTCATCGAGATCGAACGCGAATTGAGCGATCCGTTTCGCGAGTTGGATCGCATCGCCTTAATCAATCAGGAAAAAGTATTAAAGGCGCTACAGGAGGTGCGACTCGCCTCGACCGATTTTAACTGGACGACCGGATACGGGTATGGAGACGTCGGCAGAGAGAAGGTGGAAAAGGTCTATGCACAGGTCTTTAAGACCGAAGATGCGCTCGTAAGACCCAATATCGTCTCGGGAACCCACGCCATCGCCTTGCCGTTAAAGGCGCTGACCTCTAAGGGCTCCACGATTTTTTCCGTAACCGGCGCTCCTTACGATACGCTCCACAAAGTATTGGGGACCTCCGGCGATGCGCCGGGCAACCTCAGGGAGCGGGGCGTCAAGTATCGCGAACTGCCCTTAAAAGACGACAAGATGATCGACTTCGACCACATTGCCGAATCGATCACGCCAGACGTCGACCTCGTCATCATGCAGCGTTCCACGGGTTACTCCGACAGGCGCGCCTTTACCGTCGACGAACTCGCCCGCGCCGTCCGCGAAGTAAAAAAGGTCTACGACGGCACGATTTTCCTCGATAACTGTTATGGGGAATTTACCGAAGTGATGGAGCCTTCCGAAGTGGGATTTGACGTGATGGCGGGTTCCCTTATTAAAAATCCGGGCGGAGGACTTAGCCTTACCGGCGGTTACATCGTAGGAACCGAGGCCGTGATTGAACGCGTAGCATCGGAACTCACGGCGCCCGGTATCGGAAAAGAGTGCGGATTGACGTTCGGCCAATCGAGAAATACGCTGATGGGACTTTTCCTCGCGCCGCATCGAGTCAACCAATGCATCAAAGGCGCCTTGCTCTTTGCCAAGACCTTTGAGCGCCTGGGCTTCGACTGCATCCCGGCTTCGGACGACCCGAGAAGCGACATCGTCCAATCCATCGCGCTGCAGGAACCGGAGCACTTGGTGAACTTTTGTCGCGCCGTACAGGCTTCATCTCCGGTGGATTCACACGTTACGCCGTATCCCTGGGATATGCCGGGCTATGAAGATCAGGTTATTATGGCGGCGGGCGGATTTATCGAGGGTTCGAGCATCGAACTTTCCGCAGACGGTCCCATGCGCGATCCCTATCGCGTCTATTTTCAAGGCGGCCTAACCTACGAACACATAAAACTGACCTTACTCCACGTGCTGAGGGAGATGGGCCTGCTTGAAGAATAAAAAGCGAGTTATACCGATATGGATAGAGCGAAACCGATCATTAAAACACTCTACTACGTGGTTATGTTCGGAATTTTGTCCAACTTAATTGCTGAAACCGACCATTTTATGTTAAGGCTGCTTTATTCCACCGCCTTGGTGTTGACGGGATTTTATATTTTTGAAACGTCCGATTCGAAAGAATAAACAGTAGACAAAAAGATCTTTCCTACGATCGCAATGCGTTCGCGGGAAAGATCTTTTTGTTTGGGATGTATATGAAACGGTCAATATGGGGAGTCAGATGGCGAGATCTAAAATGTACGATAGAGTCCGATTACTTTGCCCAATATTTGAAGCTGATCGACGTAGATGGGATCCATGGTCGAATTTTCCGGTTGCAGGCGAAAGCGGTTATTGTCTTTATCTCGATAGAAGGTCTTAATAGTCGCTTCATCGTCGATGAGGGCGAGGACAATTTCGCCTTCTTCCGCCGAAGAGACCTGTTCGATCAAAACCTGGTCGCCGTCCAAAATACCGGCGTCGATCATGCTTTCGCCTTGGACGGTCAAAAAGAATAGATTGCGATCTCTGACAAATTCGGTCGAAAGGGGGACCGTATCCGAAATGTTTTCGGTAGCTAAAATGGGCATACCGGCAGCGACGCGTCCCAAAATAGGGATGTCGATCGTCTTTTTCTTTGAAAAGAGAAAGTCGTCGTCCTGTTGAATCACTTCGATGGCGCGGTTCATCGTAGCCGCGCGTCGAATATAGTTCTTATACTCCAATTTTTCCAGATAAGAGTGCACCGTCGAGGTGCTTTTGATATTGCAGCCGGTACAGATATCCCGAATAGAAGGGGGATATCCGTTCGTATCGATGTATCGTTTGATATAAAACAAGATGGCGGTTTCGCGATCGGATAATTCTTCATACATATAGACATGGCTCCTTTTTATAAGTTAATGTTAGTATACCAAAAAAGAACATATATTTCAAACATATATTCGAAATTGCTTGACAACAAACGCATGTTCGAATACAATAAGAACAAACGATCGAACAAATATTCCAAACAAATGTGCTAACGGAGGACCTTATGCGTACTTATCGTAACAACACCAAAGCTACTGTCGCACCCATGTGCTCAAATAGATCCATCTCCTCGAGACGGCGATTTAGGAGACGTCGACTCAGACTTATTCCCGTATTGATCTTGCTTTTAGTCAATATCATGGGGACGACAATTATCCCCGACGATTCTCAGAGTTTCTTTTCGCGGGAAAGCTATACGGTTAAGGCGGGCGATACATTATGGAGTATCGCCGATGACTACACGACAAATGAAGAAGACATCCGGGTGATGGTCGATCGCATTATCGAGGCGAACGATCTGTCAAATTCATCCAATATTTATCCCGGCGATCGGCTTGAAATACCCGTCGAACATTATGAGTGACCATGGAGTATAGCGAGAATTAAAAAGAGCGGCTTGACGAGTGAAGGTGCGGACACGGTCCGTGCCGGCGCGTAAGGCCGCTCTTTTTATATCCGGGATACCTGTCGATAGAAGACGCCTCAAAGTCGAGACGACGCGATTCAGTCCCTACCGATCTGTTTTTATAGGCCAATCTCCATTTCATTTTTCATACGGTTCATACGGATATTTTAAGGGTTCTATTTATTTACAAACTCGTACCGAAGAGAAGAGAAACGGATGACGCGACATAGAATAGAGAGAAGGGAGTCTAAAATAGCTTTTAAAGGCATAAAAATTTAGTCACAAAATATAAATTTTGTGACTAAATTCAGCTTCTTCTTCCAAAAAACGGGTTTTTCCCGCTTATTGCGCTTCGCCGATATCTATTAAAATAACTGATTGGCGTATATCTTTTCTATATTTACTTGCATAGCCTTTGCGCACGACCGCGACATCCAGTCGCATCGGACGGGACGGATAGGATGTTTATCCGGACGATTTCGATATCTATAGCTACTGAAACTACTGACGAATCTACACCTATATCATAGCTTTGGCGTCATCGTATGTAGATCTTTTAATCGATCCGTTTGTGAATATTTTATTTTACTGTTTGCTCTGTCGTCATCGTCGATATGTTGTCTATCATCTGGTATATTTAAAGAATGAATGTTTGAATGTATGTTTCCTATTCTTTTTCTTCGTCTTCATCATCTTCCAACATTTTTTCCACGTCGTCGACATTTGCCAGGGGATTCTGACTCATCGTATAGCGAATATCCTCCAAATTGACGTGCGTATAGATTTGCGTCGTCGAAACCGATTCGTGACCTAAGATCTCCTGCAGGGACTTCAAATCCTCGTTTCCAAACTGATACATCAGCGTGGCGGCGGTATGCCTCAATTTATGGACGGTGTACTTGCTCGTATCGAAGCCTGCATTTTTAAGATGCTTTTCGAGCATATGCTGAATCGAGCGATTGCTCATGCGATTTTTACGCATACTTAAAAATAAGGCCTCTTGGTCCAGCTCGAGCTCCTGACGCTTCTTTAAATAGGCGCTGAGCGCCTCCTGTACACTCTCGTTGAGGTAGACGAGCCGTTCCTTCGATCCCTTCCCGAAGACTCGCAAGGTGTTGTCCTTGCGAAGGTCGTCGGTATTGAGCGACGACAACTCGCTCAGCCTTAAACCGCAGTTTAAAAATAAGGTCGTAATGGCGTAATCCCTTAACCGGTATATCTCTTTTTGCTTGGATTCCCGAACGGTCTTTAATAGTCTTACGGCCTCTTCTAAAGTCAAGTAGACGGGCAGAGAGCGCTCTATTTTGGGCATATCGATATTTTCCGTGGGATTTCTGTCCAGCATATCGACTTTATAGGTCAGATAATCGAAAAAAGAGCGTACGGAGGATATTTTTCTGAATTTCGTTCGGCTGCCGTTTCCGCGCGTCGAATCGAGGTAGCTGATATAGGCATAGACGTCCGACTTTTCGATACTCGCGAGTAGGTCTTTATCGACTTCTTCGATCGAGACGTCGCTTAGATCTTCGACCTTCAGATTCTCTTTGCGGACGCGCATGTAGCGGAGAAATTGTCGAATATCGTAGTAGTATTCTTTGACCGTACTCTCGGAACGTCCGCGAGCGGCCTTTAAATAATTTAAATAATCATCGACGATATGAGATTCGATCATAATCGATGCCACCTCTCTTTCTATGGTGTCGTAGGGGATAAAATAAAAAACCGCCGATCGGCGGTTTTTATTATTTTGCATACTCAATGGCGCGCGTTTCTCGAATGACGTTAACTTTTATTTGTCCGGGGAAATCAAGTTGTGATTCGATTTCTTGAGCAATTTTCCGCGCTGTCGTAATCATATGCGCGTCATCGACTTCGTTCGGTTTAACGATGATGCGCAGTTCGCGACCTGCCTGAACGGCAAAGGATTTTTCGATGCCGTCGAAGTTCGTCGCGATTTCTTCAAGCTGTTCTAATCGCTTGATGTACGTCTCGATGGTCTCTCTTCGGGCACCCGGTCTGGCCGCACTGATGGCATCGGCCGCCTGGACGAGTATCGCCTCCAGGTTCGCAAATTCCACGTCGCCGTGGTGTGCTTCGATGCCGTTAATGACCGCCTCGGGTTCTTTAAAACGTCTCGCGAGATCGACGCCCAGCTCGACGTGTGGACCTTCGACTTCATGGTCAATCGATTTTCCCAAATCGTGTAATAGTCCGGCTCGACGCGCGAGCTTCGAATCGAGACCGAGCTCTTCGGCTAAATATCCCGCGATCTTTGAGACCTCGAGAGAGTGTCTCAGGCAGTTTTGTCCGAAACTGGTTCGAAACTTCAGTCGACCCAAGTATTTGACAAGCTCGGGATGTAAGCCGTGAACGCCGGCTTCAAAGGCAGCTTCTTCGCCGCTTTCTTTGATCACTTCATCGACTTCTTGTCTCGCCTTTTCGACGGCCTCTTCGATCCTCGTCGGGTGAATTCTTCCGTCGAGGATGAGCTTTTCGAGAGCTACGCGCGCAATTTCGCGGCGTATCGGGTTAAACGACGAAATAACGACCGCTTCCGGCGTATCGTCGATGATCAAATCGACGCCGGTCAACGCCTCGATGGCGCGGATATTGCGTCCTTCCCTGCCGATAATTCGCCCTTTCATCTCTTCATTCGGCAAATCGACGACAGACACCGTAGTTTCGGCCACCTCATCTGCTGCGATGCGTTGAATCGAGTGAGCGATTACATCTTGGGCGATCTTCTTACTTTCATCTTTGACTTGACGCTCATATTCGCGAATTTTCATCGCGGATTCCTGCGTCAAGTCACTTTCGAGTTGATTCAGTAAGAGCTGTTTCGCTTCTTCTCGAGTTAACCCGGAAATTCGTTGAATCTCTTCGGTCTTTTGCTCGATCAGCTCATCCACGGAATTCTCTTTTTCCTTAATACGCTCTTGCTGTTCAAAGATTTGTGATTCCTTTTTTTCCAAGGTTGCACTTTTCGATTGAAGTAAATCTTCCTTTGAAAGTAAGCGATCTTCATATCGCTGCAGCTCGGATTTTCTAGCATCATTTTCCTGTTGGACGGTATCTCTAAGCTTGTGAATTTCTTCTTTCGCTTGAAATAAAATGTCTCGTTTATTGTTCTCGGCTTCACGTTCCGCATCAATGATGATATTTTTGGCTAGATCTTCCGCATAATTAAGCTTATCTTCAGCTGTCTTTTTACGTATAAAATAGCCAATTGCTATTCCGAGGATTCCAACAAACAATGCCCCCACAATAGGTACAATATATGCAGGCAAATGGAACACCTCCTTATTTAATTTTCATGTTTCAAATGGTATAAACCATATGTTTATTATAACACATATTAACTGTGTTCATATAAAAATCACAAGTTGTTTATCAGTTTATCTCTTCATCATTGATAATCTCGTGAACTTCGCTCTTCCCGTTTCGGATATCGACGCGAAAGGCCCGATCGCAAATATTGGTTAAATAATCGTCGTGCGTGACCATAATGACTTGACGATTGAATAAACGCGAACATTCCTTTAAAAATTCGCCCATGTTAAAAATATAATCGTTACTGATGTGCTTTCCGGGCTCGTCCAAAAATAAAGGCCCCTCTATCTTCGGACGGTGATTCTCTAAAAAGGCGATTCGAAGTGCGAGTGAGACGATGTCGACGACCCCGCCTCCCCTACTCTGTTCCGGCTTCGTCTTGACCCTATAATCGCCGTAATCCGATTCGACGAAAAATTCGGCGATGGGAAGTCCTCGTTTTTCGGACAATTCGACGGTAAACTTCGAACTGTTTTGCATGATATAGGCGATGGACTGCGTGACGATGTCTTCGACTTGATTTTTCGCCTGTCCTCTCGAAAAATCCGCGGATTTTTGCAATAAGAAGACGACGCCGTTTAAACACTTTTCCTCGTCCTCTATCGCCTTTAACGCGTCCTCCTGTCGTTTCAAGTTTTCGCGCATCAAGTCGCGACGCCCTTCTTCGCGACCGATTTCCTTAGAAAAAGCCGTAAGCCTTTCTTCGAATTCGCTGCGATCCATCAATGATCCTCCGGCAACAATTGTTCGGCTTCATTTAAAAGTGTCTCGATTTCCGATTCGATTTTTTGAATCTCTTCCTCCAGGGTATCGGGATCGAGACCCAGGGCTTTTATTTTTTCATTTAACTCTTTTTCTTCTTTTTCGAGTTCTTCCATGCGCCATTCGGCGCGCTTTCTGGTATCTTTCGCCCTTTCGTAACGTTGATTTAACTCGTTGATGCGTTGTTCCAAATTCATGTTATTCTTCCTCCAAGGTATGTTTAATGGTCTCGAGGTGGTGAGATGTGATCGGTTGCTTGCACAAGGGACATCTCCCCGCCTCGTCCAGTAGCGCCAAGTAGCGGTCGAGCGCGTCCTTACTTGCAGAAACTTTCGACGTCAGGTCTTTTTCTTGCTGCCGACGCGCGCTTAAAACGCGCATCCGTTCGTCGTAAAGACTGAGGAGTTCGCGAACGCGCTCGTACGAATGATTGATCGTGCGACGCTGCGTATCGATCTGTTCGAGCGAATCGAAACGCGATAAAAAATCACGTCCCCGCGCGAGCCGATCGTCTAATTCGCGCTTAGCTCCATAGAGGTGGCGATAGTGAACGACTTCTTCGTAAAGAGCTGCAATTTTCTCCGGTGAGACGGACGCGATGTCCTTTACTCCGTCGAGCAGAGACGAGAGCATGCGTCGCTGCTTCGATAAAGCCCGATATCGGTCGAGGTAGGGCTTGAGAGCGCGATAACGCTCAAACGCCGGATTTAATATCTGCAGTGTCTCGCTAAGCGCCTTCTCATCTGCGAGAGAGTCCAATATATGACGAGCCTCTCTCATACCACTCTGATTTTTAACGTACGCGTCCAGGAGGTACGTATCCGATTCGTAGCGCCGCGCTTTTCTCTCGAGCTCTGATAAGTGATCGCTCAAGGCACTCAGGGAGTCGGTAGATAGAAGGATCGTCCGCATCTGCTCTTTTTCGTTTTTTACGCGTTCTCCTTCTCTTTGATACAACTGCGCCTTCCGATGGAGCTCTTCGAGCGCCTCCATTTTTTCAAAAAGCGCCTGCAGGCGATCGCGCAGACGTATTTTTTCGTCGAGATCGCTAAACATCTCGAGGGATTGTCGCGTTTCCTCGCACTCTTTTTCGACGAGTTCTTTATGTATGGAGACCTGCTTTTTATCCCTCAGCGTATCGCGCATCGTCTCATCCAAGATATCGACGCCGACCATGCGGCCAATGGCCTGCGCCTTATACGCATCCGACTCTTGGAGTAAAAAAGGTCCCTCCAACTGGTCCGAAAAGTTGAGCGGCAAGGATTTTTTGTCGTCCAACATGACTTTATGGATGCCCGTCGCCTCTTTAATTTCTCGCGGGACGTGCGTTCCGAATCCTTCGAAGATGACCTCTTCTTCATCGGGTATGCGGAGAATGTATTGGTTCTTCGACTTGCTCCGCCGTCTGACGACTTCGACGCGGTCTTGAAAACGTACGGTCACGGAGACTTCTTTTTCGCCTTCCCGCACGAATTCGACGCCCGACGGCTCGTTAAACAGATTCCACCTCAGCGCGCGCATAATCGCGGTCTTGCCGCTGTCCGACGGGCCGACGATGACATTGACGCCGCGCGAGAGATCGAGTTCCGTATGCTCGTGAGATTGAAAATTGGTTAATATAATTTTTTCAATATATTTCACTGCAAACTCCTCCTCTCCTCGACTTCGGCAATACGCCTCAAGGCCTCGTCTTTAATACTTTTATCCAATTTCTCGTTTTTAGCGATGTCGACGATGACGTCTAAATAGTTGATGTGATCGTATTTTCCCGTGCTTTCAATCGACTCCTTAAACTCGGCGAGTTCTCTTCGCTTAAATTTATGCATTTCGATTTCCGTTCGGTCGAGGACGTCATCACCCGGTCTCGCCGACTCAAGAAAGTACTCCCTAATCGAGCAGGTATCCTCGACGACATCGATCAAGAGGACTTTCGGACGTCGCTTGAGTTCGGAGAGCGTGTTCGATATGCGAACGATCGATCCCGGATTCACGAAGTACTTCCCCTCCACTTCCGTCAGGGGAAAACCGTCGTGCAAGTGTCCCGAGATGGTAAGATCCGCCTTCGTCTCTAAGATATCCGAAATTGTCGTATGCGCGAACATGGCCTTTGTACTGTCCGGCATTAAAAACCCGTGGACGAGATGAATGGCAAAGTCCGCCTCGCTCGCCCGATCTTTTAGAATGTAGAGTGCGCGATTTTCCTCCCGGTCCAGACCGTAGATATAGGGCGAACCGCTCAATTGAACCGTCGTATCGTCTTTTTTGAGGAGAATACGCTCGTTATTAATAATGTGTATAATCCCTAAGGTGTCTAAAAGTCCCATCATTGTGCGGGGAAGCGTCACGGGATTGTGTCCGTAGATGTCGTGATTGCCGCTGATGGCATAGATGGGAACCGTAAAGGATTGCAAGACGGGGACCATGTCGTTGATGACGGAAATCGAGACGTCGGGACGGTCGAAGAGATCGCCGCCGTGCAAAATATAATCGACGCCCTCTCGTTCAGAAATATCTTTGATCTCTCGAATTTTAGCCATCACAGTATCGAAAAACGAATCCGTTCTGGATTTCGGATTCGTTCCTCGGATATGGCTGTCTGTGAAGTACAGAAATTTCAAAAATTACTCCTCCTCAGGCGCCTCGCTATGTTCTTCTTCGCTCGAGCCGTTACCCATGTGGTAATGCGCGCGAACTTTACCGTCGATCTCTTCTAAGAGATCGGGATTTTCCGTCAAATAATTTTTCGAATTTTCGCGACCTTGCCCCAACTTCGCGTCGCCATAGCTGAACCAGGAGCCCGATTTGGCGACGATTCCCGCTTCGACGGCCGCGTCTAAAATACTACCCACCTTAGAGATACCGGTGCCGTACATAATGTCGAACTCCGCCTTCTTAAACGGCGGTGCCACTTTATTTTTGACAACTTTGACGCGGACGCGATTTCCGATGATCTCGTCTCCCTTTTTAATGCTGTCGATCCGTCGGATATCCATGCGGACGGACGTAAAGAATTTAAGCGCGCGTCCGCCCGTGGTCGTCTCGGGATTTCCGAACATGACGCCGATTTTTTCGCGTAGTTGATTGATAAAGATGACGGACGCCTTGGATTTGCTGATCGCTCCCGTCAATTTTCGCAGCCCCTGACTCATAAGTCGCGCTTGAAGCCCCATGTGGCTGTCGCCCATCTCTCCCTCGATTTCTGCTTTCGGCACGAGCGCCGCGACCGAGTCGACGACGATCAAATCGACGGCGTTGCTCCTGACGAGGCTTTCGGTGATTTCCAAAGCTTGTTCGCCGGTGTCGGGCTGAGAAATAATTAAGTTTTCGATGTCGACGCCCAGATTTTTACTGTACTGGGGATCGAGGGCGTGCTCTGCGTCGATAAACGCCGCGACGCCGCCGAGTTTTTGCGCTTCGGCGATCATGTGAAGTGCGAGCGTCGTCTTCCCCGAGGATTCGGGTCCGTAGATCTCGAGAATTCGACCGCGCGGAATGCCTCCGATCCCCAGAGCGATGTCCAAACTCAGGGAACCCGTCGGGATGGCTTCGATATTTAAATTGGCATTTTCGCCGAGGCGCATAATCGCGCCCTTGCCGTATTCTTTCTCGATTTTCGCGATCGCATCGTCCAATGCTTTTCTCTTATTTTCGTCCATACGCCTCTCCTAACTCATGTAATAAAATAGATGCGAGCAGATATTTTGAACTTCGATATTGAATCGTCGTTCGATCGCCTTTAAATAGCCGCCTTCCGCCTAAGATTTCTTCGCCGTTTTTTCGAATAGAGTAATACACCGTACCGACCTCGTGGTCCGTCGATGCGACGGGACCCGCCTCGCCCGTAGTCGCTACCGTGTAAGTGCTTTGCGTTCGATCGTAAAGTCCTCGGCTCATTTCTTCGGCGACTTCCTTCGATACGACGCTGTATGCTTCGATCGTATCGGGATCGACCTGAAGCAACTTCTCTTTCACCTCGTTGCTATAGGTGATATAGCTCTCCTTTAATACGTCGCTTGCACCCGCGACAGACGTTATCATCCGTACCAGGGCGCCACCCGTGACCGATTCGGCAAAGCTGATCGTCATATTTTCGTGTCTGAGCACCTCGACTAAGGTTTCAAACATATCCTTGTCTCCGTCGCCGTAGATATGATCGTGAAAGAGCGTTCGAAGTCGCCGTACGGCGACGGCGTGCTCTTCGCGAATCGCCGGGATATCTTCTTCTCTCTCCGCATGGGCCAAAACCTTGATCTCGACCTCGCCGGTCTTGGCAAAGGTATTGACTTCGACGTGCTCCGTCTCGATTCCCTCGCGTCGAAAGATCGACTCGCATTGCGATTCGCCGATATTGACGAGCCTTAGGCTCGTGACGAAGTTTTCGCCGTTGACCTTTTTAAGGTAGCGATCGACGATCGCATCGACCATAGGTTCGAACTCCCGCGGCGGTCCGGGCAACATGAAAAACTGTTTCCCTTCGTAGTTTAAGAGGCAGCCGGGTGCGGATCCCTTCTTGTTTTCGATAATGATCGCGCCCTCGGGAAACTCCGCCTGTCGCTTGTTGTTGTCCGTGATGTGTCTGGAGAAGCTCATCGCGACGTTTACGATATAGTCCCACTGTTCTTCGTCGAAGACGAGTTTAAGTCCGAGGGCATGCGCGAGCGCCTGTTTCGTCATATCGTCCTGCGTCGGACCGAGACCGCCGCAAAGGAAGATGACGTCGCTACGCGTCATCGCCGTTTCGACGGCGTCGCGAATGTCTTCATATTTGTCCCTGACCGAGGCGTGGTAGCGCACTTCGTAGCCGAAGTCCGTCAACTTGCGCGACAGATACGGTCCGTTTGTGTTGGTAATGGAGCCGATCAATATTTCGGTTCCGATCGTGATGACTTCTGAAATCATGGCTCCTCCTACATATTACTTAAATCTAAAACAGTTTTGTTCTTTACAAAATAATCGATGCCGCTCGCGACGGTGAGGACGACGGCGATATAAAAGAGTACGATGCCGAGTGTCTGCGGCAAGAGAGGGGAAAACAATAAGACGATAAGCGATGCAAGCTGGGTGATCGTCTTTATCTTTCCGAACGGACTCGCCGCAATCGTCACATCTTCCGACGCGGCGATTACTCGAAATCCCGTAATTGCGAGTTCGCGGGCGACGATGATGATGACGCCCCAAGCCGGAATGACGCCGTTTTCGACCAACAAAATAAATGCGGAAATCGTCAAAATCTTATCCGCTAAGGGATCGAGAAACTTTCCGAACGTCGTCACGAGATGATGTTTTCGCGCTAAATATCCGTCTAAAAAATCGGTGAACGAGGCGACAACAAAGACGATGGCGCCGATTCTAACCGAAGCGGCGGTATTAATCAGCATGAGAATGACAAAGACCGGCACGAGAACGAGCCGCAACACGGTGAGTTTATTCGCAATGTTCAAGATAATCCCCCTCTAAATCATACGCCGTCGCATCGGTGATCGTCACTTTGACGAATTCGCCGAGATTTAACGACTCGCGGCTTCGAACATAGACGATGCCGTCGATATCGGGCGCGTCCAAATAGGAGCGTCCCAAGTACCCCTCGTCGGACTCTTCGGTAATCAACACGTCGAGCGTGCGGCCGATGTGCTCTTCCATAAGTTGTTCGGACATATTCATCTGAACGTTCATAAACGTCTCGACGCGATCTTGTTTGACGTCATCCGGAACCTGTGAAGGCATCGTCGCCGCGGGCGTCCCCTCTTCTCTTGAATAGGCAAAGGCGCCCGCCCGATCAATAGGCGTCGATCGAATAAAGTCGATCACTTCCTCGCACTCTTCCTCTGTTTCGCCGGGAAATCCCAACAGGAAGGTCGAGCGAATGGCCATATTCGGAATATTTTCTCGTAATCGTCGAATCAACGTTTCGATCGCCTCGCGATCGGTCCTGCGATTCATCGCCTTTAAGACCGCATCGGAGGCGTGCTGAATGGGAATGTCGATATAGGGTATGATCTTCGGATTATCGCGCATTTCGGCGATGAGCGCTTCGTCGAAATGATCCGGGTAGGCATAAAGTATGCGTACCCACTTTAAACCGTCGATCGATCGAAGTTCTTTCAACAGATCCACGAGGGCGTATCGCCCATATAGGTCGATGCCGTAATCGGTCGTGTTTTGAGCGATCAAAATAACTTCGCGCGTCCCCCTCGATACGAGCATCTTTATTTCATCGACGATCGCATCGATCGGACGGCTTTTGTTATCGCCCTTTAAATAAGGGATGATGCAATAGCTGCAGCGATTGTTGCAACCCTCGGAAATTTTGACGTATTCCGTGACGGATACCTCGTCGTGTCTATACTCTTCAATGTAGTTGTTCTCCAAGGAATCGGTGTAGACGGGTTTTTCATCGGCGTAGGCGCGGTCGATGGCGTCGTTAATAGAACGGATGTGCCCCGGTCCGATGATGCCGTCGGCCTCCGGAATCGATTCGAGCAGTTCGTCGGGATAGCGCTGCGCGAGGCAACCTGCGAGCAGCAGCGTTTCAAGTTTTCCGCTTTCTTTAAGACGCGCGAGATCCAAGATCGTATCGATCGATTCCTCCTTGGCCGCGTCGATAAATCCGCAGGTGTTGACGACGATGACTTCGGCATCGGTGACCCGATCGGTAAATACATACTTTTCCTCGTCTAGTATACCGCGCATTTGACCGGAATCGACGTCGTTTTTCGAACATCCCAACGTGACAATTGACACTTGTTTCATATATTCTCCTGATCTTCTTTCATGGCTTCAATTTGCTCCTTCGTCATAAGCAGCTTTCTCGGTTTAGATCCCTCGTGGGGACCGATAATGCCCATCTCTTCGATCTGATCGACGATGCGCGCCGCTCTGGCGTATCCGACCTTCAGTTTTCGCTGTAAAAACGAAATGGATGCCTGTTCCTGGGTTAAGATGATGTCGATCGCCTCGTAAAGCAAGGGATCTTCGTCGGAGACGGCCTTTTTTACCTTCTTTTCCATCGTGTTCATGGCGTCTTTGTCATAGTCGGTTTCTTCGATATGCTTCTTCACGAAGGCGAGCACCTTCTCCACTTCTTGATCCGAGACGAACGCGCCCTGTATGCGCTTGGGTTTCGGATAACTCGACGGATAAAAGAGCATATCTCCCTTTCCCAAAAGCCGCTCGGCCCCCGACATATCCAGTATAGTCCTCGAGTCGATGGAGGACGAGACGGAAAAGGCGATTCTCGACGGAATATTGGCCTTAATCGTTCCCGTAATGACGTCGACCGAGGGACGCTGTGTCGCGAGAATAAGGTGAATCCCCGCCGCCCTCGCCATTTGCGCGAGACGGGTGATGTAATCTTCGACCTCTTTTGCCGCAACCATCATCAGGTCGCTCAATTCGTCGACGACGATGACGATTTTCGGCATCTTTTGGGCGCCTTCGAGCTTCATTTTTTCGTTATAACCCGTAATATCTCGAACGCCAGATTCGGCAAATGCCTTATAGCGTTTTTCCATTTCTTCGACGGCCCATGCCAAGGCAAAGGCCGCTTTTTTCGCGTCGGTAACGACGGGAATGAGCAGATGCGGTATTTTATTATAGATACCCAATTCGACCACTTTCGGATCGATGAGGATTAAGCGAACCTCTTCGGGCGGCGATTTATAGAGTATGCCGATGAGAATCGAATTGATGCACACCGATTTTCCCGATCCCGTCGCTCCCGCAATCAAGAGGTGGGGCATTTTATCGATCGAGGATACGACGGTCCGACCGCTGACGTCCTTTCCGAGGGAAAGCGGCACGTTGGAATTTAAGTTTTTAAACTCCCGACTCTCGATGATCTCCCGGAGTCCGACATTGTCCTTAATTTTATTGGGAACCTCTATGCCGATTGCGCGCTTTCCCGGGATGGGCGCCTCGATTCGTATATCCGGACTCGCGAGCGAAAGGCTCAGGTTATCGTGCAGCGACACGATTTTGCTGATCTTTACGCCCGGAGACGGCTCGAGCTCGTAGGAGGTAATCGAAGGCCCTCGATTAATCGCCCGGACGTGGCAGTCGACGTTGAAGTTCTCCATGACCTCTTCGATGATGTTCGCGTTTTTTTTGACGTCCCCGTCGCCCTCCGAGCGATTGGATGCCGTTCGATTTAATAGATCGATGGGCGGACGTTCATAGATCGCCTCCGATACATCGGTCTGCACCGTGTCCGCAAAGCGCTCCTTCTCGGAATCTTCGAGCGGTTTCTCGCGCTTTTTTTCCTGTTGGGGCATGTAGTCGTGAATCTCGACCTTCGATTTTTCAGCGTCCCGATCGCTTTGCGCGGCGGCATGAGGTACGGATCGTTTTTCTTTTTTCAGCGAGTTGTGAAGCTTCATCTTTTTCGGGCTTTTTTCACGCTCTTTTTTCTTACCGTCCAAACGCTCCTTCGAGTGCTCGACGATGCCCGTTATCTTATGTTTGATGAGTGCCTTTTGGCGATCACTCAACATGCGGTAGATCACAAATGCGGTCGCAAGCGCCATAAAAATCCAGCTGCCCACGGTTCCGAGCAGACCGACAAATGCGCGGGCGACATTTTCGCCGATAAATCCTCCGTCGACGGGAAGAGCGTCGATGCGATTTACTCGACTCTGCCAGCTCAGCGTACGACCGTAGGGGTCGTAGACGTAGAGCATCCCCATGAGAAATACGAGAACGCTGAGTACGATCATTTTGATCTTCGTCGATACGTGCCATTCGGTGATAAACGATAGGCCCAAGATAAAGAGCAAAATACAAAATAAGACAGCGACCGTACCGAATAAGAAACGTATCGCCAGAGAAGCCCATTCTCCAAACAATCCCATCTGTTCACTGTATAGGCTGATCAGAGAAAATACGGCCAAAATGATGATAAATCCACCGGTCAGATACGCTTTTTGCTGAGCGCGGTCGTCGGATTTTTTTTTCGATGTTTTTCTTTTTCTCGGCACGATGAGCTCCTTTATCAAATATATGTTCGCCTTTATTATACCATATTCGCGATATTTCGACAGGGTTTAATGAAGACCGGTATGTCCCAATCCTTTCTCCCCGCGATCGGTCGATGACAGCGCCTCGAACGCGTCGACTTCTTCCCATTCCGCCGTCAAATAGTTTGTAAATACGATCTGTGCGATGCGCTCGCCGTCTTCGATCGTCACCTCTTCCTTGGATAGGTTGACCATGAGAACACAGAGCTCGCCTCGATAGTCGCTGTCGATGGTACCGATGCCATTGATTAAAGTCAGACCTTGCTTCAACGACAGACCGCTTCTCGCGCGCACCTGTGCTTCGACGCCCTCCGGAATTTCAAAATAAAGTCCCGTCGGAACCTTGACTCTCTCGAGCGGCTCCAGGACGATCGCTTCTTCCAGATCGGCGTAAACATCCATGCCGCAGGATCCACTCGTCTTGTACGCCGGCAGAGGATGCTTTGATTCGCTGTATACTTTTACTTTCATAGAAACCTCCGTGATGAAAAAAACCGCCGAAGCGGTTTTTATAATTTTATTTTGTTGTGTCTTTATCTCTCGATTTTTTTTCGGGTTTAGGCAAAAGTGCCTTGCGGGAAAGGCCGATCTTCCCCCGGTCCAAGTTAATGACCTTGACCTTGACTTTATCTCCGACGGACAAGACGTCGGAGACGCGCTCGATCCGCTCGTGTGCGATGTTTGAAATGTGAAGCAAACCTTCTTTTTGCCAAAGAATTTCGACAAATGCGCCGAAGTCGACGATTTTTTTGACGGTTCCTTCGTATACTTCGCCCACTTCCACCTCGTGTACGATATCTTCGATAATTTTTTTCGCGGCAAGTGCGCCGTCGTCGTCCGCGATAATAGAAACTTTTCCGTCGTCGTCGATTTCGATTTCCGCACCCGTCTCTTCCGTAATCTTGTGGATGACTTTTCCGCCGCTTCCGATGACTTCGCCGATCTTTTCCGGATCGATTTGAAGTGCCGTAATGCGCGGTGCGTAGGGCGATAAATCTTCTCTGGGCTCGGCGATGGTTCCGTGGATGTGATCCAAGAGTTCGAAGCGGGCGTCCCTCGCCTGCTCTAAGGCGCGCATCAGAATGTCTTTCGACACACCGTCGATTTTGATATCCATTTGAAGCGCAGTAATGCCCTCCCGCGTACCGGCAACCTTGAAGTCCATATCGCCGTAGTGGTCCTCTAAACCCTGTATGTCCGTGAGAATTACCGGCTCGTCGTCATTATCGATCAGCCCCATCGCAATACCTGCGACCGGCGCCTTGATGGGGACGCCCGCATCCATCAAGCCGAGCGTCGAACCGCAGATACTCGCCTGGGAAGAGGATCCGTTCGATTCCAAGATTTCGTTGACGACGCGGATATAATAGGGAAATTCCTCTTCATCGGGAAGAACGGGAACAAGGGCTCTTTCCGCTAAATTTCCGTGACCGATTTCGCGACGTCCGGGACTTCTCGGGGGACGCGTTTCGCCGACGGAGTACGAGGGAAAGTTATAGTGGTGAACGTAGCGCTTGGTATATTCGGGATCCAAACCGTCGACCACTTGACCTTCCGCCATCGAAGCGAGTGTAACGGCCGTAAGCGCCTGCGTCTGACCGCGCGTAAACAGAGCGCTGCCGTGGGCGCGAGGCAAAAGCCCAACTTCCGAGGACAGGGGCCGGATCTCCGTAAAGTCTCTGCCGTCGCTCCGCTTGCCTTCGACGAGTATTTGTCTTCTGAAGACGTCTTGAGTGATGTCGTCGTAGATCGCGTTGAGCTGTTCCTCTCTTAAGTCTTCGTCCTCCTCGAGTTCTTGGATCAAGTCATCCTTAATTCGAGTGAGCTCGTGACCTTGTTCGGTCTTATCGGCGATGCAAAGAGCCTGTTGCACCTTGGCGTAGGCGGATTCTCGAATGCGCGCTTCGTAGTCGGGGTCGATCTCGAGTCCCTCGTAATCCATCTTCTCGCGACCGACCTCTTCGACGATGTCGTCGATAAAGGAGACGAGTTTTTTAATTTCTCCATGTGCATACATGATGGCGTCGAGGACGACGGACTCGTCGAGCAAGTCGACGGCGGCCTCGACCATCATGATCGCATTCGAGGTTCCGGAAACCGTTAAATTCAGTTCGGAATCTTCCAGCGCGTCGACGGACGGATTTAAAATAAACTTCTCGTCTTTGTAACCGATGCGTACCGAGCCCGTCGGTCCCTCGAAGGGAATATCCGAGATCGACAGGGCGATTGAAGAACCGATCATCGCCAGGATATCGGTGGGGTATTCGGGATCGTAGCTCAATACCGTCGCCGTTACCTGGATACTGTGGTGATAGTCCCCGGGAAACAAGGGGCGGATCGGCCGGTCGATGAGACGGCTCGTTAAAATAGCGTTAGTGCCTGGACGTCCCTCGCGCTTTTTAAAACCGCCCGGTATCTTGCCCGCCGCATAATACTTTTCTTCGTAATCGCAACTTAACGGTAAAAAGTCCGCGCCTTCTTTGGCCTTCGTCGAAGCGGTTGCGGTTACCAAGACGACGCTGTCGCCCTGTTTAATCCAACACGCGCCGTTGGCTTGTTTCGCAACTTTCCCGATTTCAACAGTCAGAGGGACCCCGTTGAAAAGCGTGGTAAAAGATTTTTCCATGTTTCTCTCTTTCTTATAAAGAAAGAGCGGTCGCCCGCTCTTTGGTAATAATTTTCTTATCCTCTAATTTTGAGACGTTCAATTAACGTTCTGTAACGTTCGACGTCTTTTTCTTTTAAATAGCGAAGTAAGTTTCTTCTCTTACCTACCATTTTCAAAAGACCTCTACGAGAGTGGTGGTCTTTTTTATGTTCCTTTAAGTGTTCGTTCAACGCGTTGATCGTATGTGTCAAAATCGCGATTTGTACTTCCGGAGAACCGGTATCTCCTTCTTCGCGTTGATAAGCCTTGATGATTTCTTGTTTTTGTTCTTTAGATAACATATTTCCTCCTAATCATAAATACGGTTTAACTAAGTTGGCGTCGAGGATCGCAAACCGAGTTAAACTAAACAAACTCGAGCTATATTTTAACATTAATTCTTTACTTTGTAAATTCTTCTTCGCGAATTCCGCGGTAAATAAGCGCTAAATCTTCGTCCATGCGCGCTTTTAACTCTTCGACACCCTGAAAGCTTACTTCCGGTCGAATAAAACGCAACAGCTCGACGTCGATCGTCTTTCCGTAGAGCTCGCCCCCGTCGTAATCGTAAAGATACGATTCCACTTTAATCTCCCGTTCGTCGAACGTCGGGTTCGTACCGACATTTGTGGCGGCGTAATAGCACGTTCCGTCGACGAGCACACGCGCAAAGTAGACGCCGAACTTCGGTGCGACGTAGTGGGTATTAAAGAGCAAGTTTGCCGTCGGAATGCCGATCTTTCGCCCCAACTGTTTGCCCCTGACGACGGTTCCGCGAATGCTGAAAGGTCTGCCCAGCAAGGTGGCGGCGACATCGGGTCTGCCGTCTTTGATGGCGCGGCGAATATTCGTAGAGGATATCGCGTGCCCTTCGTAGGTGACGGCGTCTTTTACGACGAGATCCATGTTCGATTGGCGGCAATACATCTTGAGTGTGTCGACATTTCCCCGAGCCTTAAAGCCGAATCTGTAGTCGTAGCCGACGACGATCCCCTTTACTTTGAGATGTTCGGCTAAAAATTCCGCGACAAACGCCTCGGGAGATAAGCGCATAATCTCTTCGTCGAAATTCATTTCATAGACGATGTCGATACCCGCGGACTCCAGTATTTCGCGCTTTTGCGATTGCGACATCAGCAGTTCTTGGGAAATGCCTTCGGTCAAATTGTTCGTATGATTTTTAAAGAGCAACACCGACGACCGACATCCGAGTCTCTTCGACATCTCGACGACTTCTTTTAAAAGCGTCTGATGTCCCCGATGGATGCCGTCGAAGTTTCCCAAGGCAATGGCCGTCTCGCGAGAAATTTCAGATTCTAAATCGACCTCTACAATCTCCATAAATACCTCATTTTAATACCTTCTTCATAAACAGCTCGTGATGAGCGTCCTCTTTTTTTATCGTTCCAAGTCCAATAAACGTATCTCCCGCATATACGCGATAATACGGAGCGTCGACATAAGAAAACGTGATATGCGAAGACATTCCGTTCAACATCGCCTGCTTGCGATGCTCGGGAAGTCGTATCGCCGGCATATGCTCGAGCAAGAGATCCATGGGCAGGATCAGTTCTTGGCGTTCGGCATCGTCCATCGATTCGATCTCGTCTAAGGTATGGCTCGCGCGGATAGAAATATTTCCGACCGAGACGCGGCGCAACTCCTTCATCGTAAAGTAACAGCCACACGCCACGCCGATGTCGTCGATCAGCGTACGGATATAGGTCCCCGAAGAGACTTCCGCCAAGAGGTCGATCTCTTCCTCACTGCGGTCGAGCAGTTCCAACTTCGACACCGTGATCGGACGCTCCTTTCGGGGCACACATATCCCCTCTCGCGCATACTCGTATAACTTTCTGCCCTTGTATTTAAGTGCCGAATACATGGGCGGAAGTTGCATTTGCTCACCTCTGAACGACTTTAAGATCGGCTCCATATCATCCGGAATTGAGTGCTGATCCGAAGAAGCATACACCGTACCCGTCACATCGCCCGTATCGGTCCGTATCCCCTTTACGGCGCGTGCGACATAAGCTTTCTTGTCGTTTGAGATATACTCCGCCACCTTCGTCGCCTTTCCCAGGCAAACGGGCAACAACCCCGTCGCCATGGGATCGAGCGTCCCCGTATGGCCGACCTGTTTTAAGTGGTAGAGATGCCTTATTTTCTGGACGACGTCGTGCGAGGTGTCGCCTTTTTGCTTATCGACGAGAATGATTCCGTTCATGCGCGCTCCGCATCTATTTTCTCATCGACGAGCGCCCTGACCTTTCCTTCGACCTTTTCAATCGATACGTGCGCGGAGGCGCCGGCCGCGCGCACGTGTCCTCCTCCGTCAAACTCTTCTGCAAATTCGATGCAATTGAGATAAGATTTCGAGCGGAACGACAATTTGACTTCGTCCTGCTTTTCCTTTAAAAAGACCGCCATCTCGACGCCCTTGATATTGCGCAACTGCTCGACGATTCCCTCCGTGTCGTCGGAGGAAGCTCCCGTCGCTTCGAGGTCTTTCAATAAACAGGAAACCATCGCGACCTTTCCCGACGCGAGAAATTGTATCTTTGAGAGCACGCGTGTCATAAGCGCGAGCTTTTCCCTCGAGCGCGATTGGTAGACGGCATTGACGACGATGTTATGGTCGCATCCGGCGTCGTACAGTTTGGCGACGACGCGGTGCGTCTCGGCATCGACGCTGTCGTATTGAAAGCTTCCGGTGTCGGTGGATATCGCCGTATAAAGAGCCGTCGCCATCTCGGGCGTTATCCGCGCATCGAGCGCTTCGAGAACGCGAAATAACACCTCGCCGGTCGAGGTGGCTTTCGGCACGACGTAGTTGATATCGGCAAATCGGTCGTTGCTCAGGTGATGATCGATGTTTGCCGTCTTCTCGGCCTTAAGAAAAATCTCCCGCCCTTCGTCGCCAAAGCGGTCGATATCCGAGGAGTCCAGCGCGATTAAAAGGTCAAACACCTCGTCGCGAAGTTCCTCGACATCGACGCGTTCCTTCGCATACGTCAAAAACGTAAAGTCTTCGGGGACGTCGTCGTTTCCGATGTAGACGACGTCTTTATCGAGTCCTGTGAGATAGCCGTACATCGCGTCCAAACTGCCCAAATTGTCGCCGTCCGGGCTGACGTGAGACATGATCGCGATGCGTTCGGCGTCGCGAATGTGTTTAGACAGAGACGCCGCAAAAGTCTGAAGATCACTCACCGCGCTGCTCCGATTCTTTCAGTCGGTCGATGGTCTCTTGAAGTTCCATGCCCTTTTCGATGCTTTCGTCCAATTCAAACAGGAGTTCGGGCATCGCGCGCAATTTTAGGCGATTCCCGAGTTCCTTCTTGATAAATCCCTTGGCGCTTTCCAAGCCTTCGATGGCGTCTTCTTTCGCCTCGTCATCTCCGAAAATGGAAATGCCGACCGTCGCATAAGACAAGTCTCTCGTAACCGAGACGAACGAAACGCTCGTAAGCGGCGGGATTCTCGGATCTTTCAGCTTAAACTGAATAATATCCGACAACTCCCTCTTCATTTCTTCCGATATGCGATGAACTCTCTTATCCTTCATTTAAACTTCCTTCTTAATTTCTTTTTCAATATAGCATTCCAACAAGTCGTTGACTTGAATGTCATTGAAGTTTTCTACCATGAGGCCGCCCTCATAACCTTGTGCGATTTCCTTCGCGTCGTCTTGGAAGCGCTTCAAGGATGCGATCGCACCTTCGTGGATGATGACGTCGTCTCTTAGGACTTTAACTTTGCCTTTTCTTACGATCTTGCCCTTTAAGACGTAAATACCCGCGACGATGTCGTTGCTCGGCAACTTAAAGGTCTCCCGAACTTCACAGCGTCCGAGCACTTCTTCGGTGATCTCGGGAGTGAGCATACCGCTCAGTGCATTTTTAACGTCGTTTAAAATATCGTAGATGACGCGATAAGTCCTCACGTCGACCTCTTTTTGTTTGGCGAGGTCGATCGCGTTGATGTTCGGTCTAACGTTAAAGCCGATGACGAGCGCGTTGGAAGCCGATGCCAAGTTGATGTCGCTTTCGTTGATTCCGCCGGTACCGGAGTGAATGATATTGACTTGTACTTCGTCCATTCCCTCGCTATCATTTAACTTAAGCAGCGACTGCGTCAGTGCCTCGACCGTTCCCTTGACGTCGGCTTTGACGATGAGGTTTAGATCCTTGAGTTCGCCTTCTTTAATTTTTTCAAAGAGGTTATTTAAAGAAACTTTATTTTTCGAAGCCAGTTTTTCTTCACGTTCCATCGCGAAATTCTTCGAGGCAATTTCCTTAGCCGTCTTCTCGTCCTTAACTTCGTAGACGGTATCTCCGGCATTGGGTACTTCGTCGAAACCCAATACGACGACCGGCGTCGCGGGGCCCGCCTTCTTAAGACGCTTTTTCTTATCGTCGGTCATGGCGCGAATGTGTCCATGCGCCGTACCCGAGACGATATAGCTGTCGCTGGTGAGCGTTCCCTTTTGAACGAGGATCGTCGCCATCGGCCCCTTGCCCTTGTCGAGTCGAGCTTCGACGACAGTTCCCACGGCGAGGCGGTCGGGGTTGGCCTTTAATTCTTGAACTTCTGCGACCAAAAGCACCATGTCCAAGAGTTCCGGAATACCCTGTTTGGTCTTCGCGGATACCTCGACCATGATCGTATCTCCGCCCCACTCTTCGCATACGAGGCCCTCTTCCATCAGTTCTTGGCGAACGCGATCGGGATTGGCGCCGTCTCTGTCGATTTTATTGATAGCGACGATAATCGGAACGCCGGCCGCCTTCGCGTGGTGAATCGCCTCTCTCGTCTGCGGCATGACGCCGTCGTCGGCCGCGACGACCAAAATCGCGATGTCGGTGATGGAAGCCCCTCTCGAACGCATCGCCGTAAACGCCTCGTGACCGGGCGTATCCAAAAACGTAATGTGGCGACCGTCTACGGACACTTGATAAGCGCCGATGTGTTGCGTAATGCCGCCCGCTTCGGAATCCGTAATATGCGTCCTCTTGATGACATCCAGTATCGACGTCTTCCCATGGTCGACGTGCCCCATGACCGTGACGACCGGAGGTCTCGCTTTTAAGCTATCTTCCGGATCTTCGGTATCCAAATTGTACAGCTCTTCGATATTACTGTTTTCTTCGGATATGAATTCGACGTCGATACCGAGTTCATCCGCTAAAATTTCGATGACGTCGTGATCAATCGATTCGTTTTGCGTCGCCATAACGCCCAAACCTATAAGCTTCGTCATGACTTGCGCCAAGCTCATGCCCAACGTATCGGCGAGGTCTTTGACCGTGATCGGTGCCTTAACTTTAATAGCTTCATCCTCCTTTACCTCTCGACGCGCTTCGCGCTCCTTGCGTTTTTGACTTCTCGATTTCTTTTTAGGAACTCTCTGTTTTTCGAAATCTTGCGGTTGATAATTATTTGATTTCTGTTCCGATTGATGTTTTTTGTTCTTTTTCTTTTTGTTATTTTTCTTCTTGTCCGAATGCTTGTGGCGATCGCCGTCGGAGAATTTATGGTCATCGCGATTTTCGCTTTTATCGCTCTTTCGTGCCGAATGATCTTCTTTTTGTGACGCGGCATCCGACTGCTTAGCGTCTGCAGATGCTTGTCTCTCCTTCTTATCGGAAGGCTTTGAAGCCTCATCGCGCGTCGGTTTTTTAGCTGAATCGGATTTTTTTTGCGATTCTTTATGCTCTCGATCGGACGCATTCGATCCATCCTTATCTTCGAGAGGCTTCGTTTTTTCTTTAGACGGCGCATTTGCCTGTGCGCCTTGCGCCTCGCGAATAAAAGAAAGTAGTTGCTTTTGTTGTTCATCCGTCAACGTACTCATGTGACTTTTTACCGGTATGTCTGCCTTCTCTAAGATGGCCATTAAGTCCTTACTGGCCATTCCCAATTCTTTGGCGACCGTATACACTCTCTTGTTCGACATGAGAACACCTCCTGTAAGAGGCCTATAGATCCGTCAAAGCTCGACGTAATGTCTCCATCATCTCTTGCGACACGTTTTGTCCGAATGCCTTTTGAAAGGCCTTCGACTTTTGTGCCCTTTCGAAGCATTTGATATCTTTACAGATATACGCTCCGCGTCCGTTCGCTTTTCCGGTCTCATCTATAAAGACCTCGTCATCTTTGTTCTTAACAATACGTATCATTTCTTGCTTCGGTTTCGATTCCGAGCACCCAATACACTTACGCAAAGGTATTTTTTTAGGCTTTTTCATCGGTCTCTCCAATTACTCCTCGTCCTCTATCTCCGTAGAATCTTCAGGTTCCGAGGTCTCTTCTAATTCCTCGTCCTCTTCGGACGATGCATCTTCAAATAAATTCGAAAGGTCCATGCCCGTCAGTCCTTCGATGCTGGCAAAGTTGTCGTAACTCGGCTCGTCGGCTTCAACGGCTGAACTCGTCATCTCGGCCTCTTCGTCATCTTCCTCGGGTGCCGTCGTCTCAAATTTTAAGCGGAATTCGTCGCTCGTCATATCGATCGAATCGAGATATTCGCTGAACTGCGTTTCCGATTTAATATCGATCTTCCAGTTTGTGAGTTTCGCAGCCAATCGGGCATTTTGCCCCTCTCTGCCGATCGCCAAAGACAACTGATAGTCGGGAACGATCACGATGGCCGCCTTTTCTTTTTGATTAATAAAGACGTCGACGACCTTCGACGGGCTCAGTGCGTTGCCGATGAAGGCGGCGATATCTTTTTCCCAAATGACGATATCAATTTTTTCGTCGTGTAACTCGTCGACGATAGTCTTTACCCGGCTTCCCTTAAATCCGACACATGCGCCGAGCGGATCGACGGATTCATCCTTTGAAAAGACGGCGATCTTCGTCCGGCTGCCGGCTTCGCGTGCGATGGAATAAATCTCGACGACGCCGTCGTGTATCTCCGGCACTTCCAACTCGAAAAGACGACGTACGAGATTCGGATGACTCCTCGATAAGACGATCTGCGGTCCCTTGGGTTGACGGTTGACTTCCAAGATCAACATCTTATAGCGATCGCCCTGCTCGTACGTTTCCCCCGGCGTCTGTTCGGAAACCGGCAAGATGGCCTCCGTCTTTCCGAGGTCGACAAAGACATTTCCCTTGTTGACGCGTTGGACGTCACAGGTGATAATCTCGTTTTCGCGATCGGCGTAATCGTCGTAGATGACGTCTCTTTCGGCGTCCTTAATACGCTGAATGACGACTTGGCGCGCCGTCTGTGCGGCGATGCGTCCGAATTTACCGGGATTGACGGCCTCGTAGTAAATGTCGCCCACTTCGAAACGCGGGTTAATTTTCCTGGCATCGTCGATGCTGATTTCGGTATTTTCGTCGTAGACGTCCTCGACGACCTCCTTTTCGGCCGATACGGTTATTTTCCCCGTCTCCCGGTCGATATGAACCTCTACATTTTGCGCCGTACCGAAGTTTTTCTTGTAACTGGAAATAAGAGCGGTCTCCAGCGCATCCAAAATAACTTCTTCTTCAATGCCTTTTTCATCTTCCAATTGCTTCAGAGCCAAAATAAACTCTTCATTCATTGCTTTTTCATTGCCTCCTAAAATTCAATGACCTGTCGCATAAGTGAGATGGATTTTGAATCGAAGGTGACAATAGTTCCGTTTTCATCGCGGATGTCGACCGTATCATCGTCATAATCCGTCAAAATACCTATATATTCTTTTTGGTTGTTGATTTTTTTATAAAGATGAACCTCGACCTTATTTCCCAAATTTCTTCGATAATCATCGACGGTGCGGATGGGTCGATCCAGTCCCGGGGATTGCACTTCGAGCGTATACTTGTCTTTAAACAACGCGTCCAATTCGTCGCCGATCCTGTCGTTAATGGATCTCGAAATATCGGCACAAACGTCGATATCCGTACCTTCTTTATTAAAAACCGTCACGATCACGCGTATCGGTTGTTTATTGGTAATTTCGACTTCCACCACTTCATACCCGTGCTCCGCTGCAGCTTCTTCGGCAGCAGTCGATATTTTTTCGCGTACTTGAGAACGTTTCAAGAACTCACCTCCCATAAAAAACTAGAGTGGGAGCCCCACTCTAGTGCCAAACTTCTATCTTTCTTCTTTCTTCTCTTCAGTATATCATATTTTGGCTCGAGATCCAATAAGATCGAGCATACTTAACTGGTTATCTTTCGGCAGACCCTCCAACGCGCCGTGCATGTCAAGCGCTTCGACGACAGCTTTGGAGGCGCCCGTGCGCTTGATCATATCTTCTACCGAGAGAAACGGTCTCTCGCGATACTCGTCGTAGATTTCCTTAGCCACCGTCCTTCCGATCCCCGAAAGCGAGCTTAAGGGAAGCAGTACCTTTCCTTCGTGAACGTCGAACTTTTCGTAGTGCGACAAGTCCAGGCGGATCGGTTCAAATTCATATCCGCGCGCAAACATTTCGAGGACGACGCGCAAAATAGAATATTCTTCCTGTTCTTTTTTGGTCGCGTTCTTGCCCAGTGCATCAATTTGTTCCATGCGCCTCTTGACCGCTTGGAAACCGCCGACTAAGAGGTCCCCGTTTAAGTCGCTTAACTTCGTCGTAAAGTAGGACGCGTAAAAAGCGAGCGGATAATAGACCTTGTACCAGGCGATTCGTATACTCGTCAGGACGTAGGCGACGGCGTGGGCGCGCGGGAACATATATTTAATCTTTTTACAGCTGTCGAAATACCACTCCGGTACCTCCAGCGTCTCCAAAACGTCCATGTATTTTTCCGGCAGCCCCCGCCCCTTGCGGACGGCCTCCATCGTGTCGAAAGCTACTTTATTCTCCGCGCCGGCGAGGATGAGATAGTTCATAATGTCCTCGCGCGTACTGATGACCTCGGAAATCGTCGCTCTGTTGGAGTGCACGAGTTCCTGAGCGTTTCCGGTCCAAACGTCGGTGCCGTGAGAGAGACCGGAGATGTTGACGAGTTCGCCGAAGGTCGACGGTTTCGTATCCAGGAGCATGCGCACGACAAAATCCGTACCGAACTCGGGAATGCCCAGGGTGCCGGTGTCGAATGTAAAGAGCTCCTCGTCGATATTCAACGCGCCGATTCCCGTAAACAAACTCATCACATTCTTATCGTTGACATCCACATCGTTCATGTCGACGCCTGTCAAGTCTTCGAGCATACGCAAGATCGAGGGCGCATCGTGACCGAGAATGTCCAATTTTAAAATATTTTCGCTGATCGAGTGGTAGTCGAAGTGGGTCGTGATGACATTTTTCTTTTTTTCGTCGGCGGGGTACTGAATCGGCGTAAAGTGGTGAATATCTTCGTCCTTCGGCACGATCATAATGCCGCCTGGGTGTTGCCCGCTGGTGCGCTTAACGCCCTCGATTCCCTTCGCGAGTCGGAAAATGTCGACGGGATTTCTGTCGATTCCGTTTTCTTCCAAATATTTTTTAACGAGACCGAAAGCAGTCTTTTCTGCCAGTGTGCCGATCGTCCCGGCGCGAAAAACATAGCCTTCGCCGAAGTAATCTTCGATAAATTGATGCGCCTCGGGTTGATACTCGCCCGCGAAGTTTAAGTCGATGTCCGGCTCCTTGTCGCCGTAAAAGCCTAAAAAGACCTCAAACGGAATCTTGTGTCCGTCGCGGTGTAGGGGCGTGCCGCAGTGGGGACAATTCTTCTTCGGAAGGTCGAATCCCGTGCTGTAAATCTTGTCCTCGACAAATTCGCTATATTGACAGTTCGGGCAGACGTAGTGCGGCGCCAAGGGATTGACCTCGGTGATGCCCGTCATCGTCGCGACAAAAGACGAGCCGACCGACCCCCGCGAACCGACGTAGAATCCGTCGTCGTTCGATTTTTGAACGAGCTGTTGCGCAATTCTATACATAACGGCGTAACCGTTGCCGATAATGCTGTCGAGCTCTTTATCCAAGCGCTCACTGACGATATCCGGCAGAGGGTCGCCGTAGATCGACTTTGCCCGATTCAGCGCGTCGCGCTTCAAATCGACGTCGGCGTTTTTAATCTCGGGCGGAAATTTGCCCGACGGGATCGGTTGAATCGCCTCGAGCATGCCCATAACCTTTTTCGGATTGTCGACGACGAATTCGCGCGCCCGATCTCCCATAAATGAGAAGGCATCGAGCATCTCATCTGTCGACATAAAGAAGGCACCTTCGTTGGTAAAGGCACGTCCTCTAAATTTCGAATATTCGAGAATTCGCAAATACGTTTCATCGCTTCGATCGAGATAGCGGACATTGGCCGATGCGATAACCGGCACGCCCTCGCGATCGGCGAGTTCGATCAAATCCCGAATCATCGCCTCGGCGTCCTCTTCAGAACGCAACAACCCGTCTCGATAGCTCTTTCCGTAGCGCGCAGGCGGCGATACCTCGACGTAGTCCAAACCGGAGAGGATCGACGCTAATTCTCCCTCATCGGCGCCGCGCAGGTAGCTGTCGATCAGGCGACCTTCCTCGCCCCCCGATCCGATAACAAAGTAATCGCGATACCGCCCGATATCCGAGGTCAGCATCCTGGCCGTCCTGAAAAAGTTTTCGGTATGAGATTTTGAAATCAGGCGATAGAGAATCGTCAGTCCCTCTAAATTTTTAGGAAAGAGCGTCAATTTATCGGGAAATAATTTTTCGGGCTGCGGGTGCCGCAGGTTGTTGTACGACTCCGGACTCGTCACCCCCGCCTTGGCCGCTAGTCGTTGTAAGTGTAAAAAGAGCTCCGCCGTCGCTTCCGCATCGTTTACGGCGCGATGCGCACCTTGAAGTGAGATGCCGAAACGCTTTGCGAGCGTACCCAATTTAAAATTCTTGACCTTGAGGTCGAGACATTGCGATAAAAGCAGTGTATCGATGGTCGGGTATTTCGCCTTTTCGCCGCGCCTGAACTCGATAAAGCGCGAGTCGAAGGAGGCGTTGTGTGCGACTAAGATCGAATCGCCTACGAAGGCCTCAAATTTCGGCAAGACTTCGCCGATCGTCTCGGCATCCGCCACCATCTCGTCGGTGATATTCGTAAGCTCCGACACCTTTTGGGGAATGGGCCGCTCGGGGTTGACGAATGTGGAAAAACGGTCGATGATGCGACCTTCTTTAATTTTTACGGCGCCGATTTCGGTAATCTCGTCGTAACGCGGGGAAAATCCCGTCGTCTCCAAGTCGAAGACGACGTAACTTAAATCGTGCCCTCGTCCGTCCGGATTGTTGAAAATATGCGCCTCGTCGTCGACGACGTCCGCATCGACGCCGTAGAGGATGCGAATATCATATTTCTTCGCCGCACTCATGGCATCGGGATACCCCTGGACGACATTGTCGTCGGTGATGGCGATCGCCTCGTGTCCCCAATGCTTCGCTCTCTTGGCGAAATCGCCGATCGAATGTGTACCGTCCATATTACTCATTTTCGTGTGAACGTGGAATTCGATGCGCGTCTCGCTCGCATCGTCCGTCGGCTCAGCTTTATTCGTCAACTTGATGTTTCTCGCCATAATACTTTCGTTTCGATCGAAACTGTCGAATTCAAACTTCCCGTGAACCATGATCGGAACATTTTCTCCAAAGGTTTGTTTGAAGTCGCCCGCCTCTTGATTCTTTACAAACGCCTTGACGTTTCGACTATCGTGACCGTCGTAAATCGAAAGAATGAATAACGTCTTGTCGTTTTTAATGGGTCGCGATTCCTGCGAAAAGATGACCCCCGACACGGTGACCATTTCGCCGGGGCGACACATGTCGAGCGGCGTTACGGCCTCAAATTTGTCTTTGCCGTAGGCGTAGACGCCGCCACTCTCCTTACTTTTAGGGGATTCTGTGGCGGTCGTTTTTACGACCTCTTTTTCAAATTTTGTCCGAAAGGCGGTCTCCTCGGTATCGATTTTTTCGCTCAAATCGCTCAGTGCGCAGTGATCCTCGGGCAGACAACAATTGATCTTATACAATACGCCCGTCTTTTCATACAGCATGTCGCTCAGCGGCAAAGAAGAGATATTTTTCTCGACCGTGGCATTCGGAACGCGAATCGTCAAAATATTCGCCTCTAATTGAAAGCAATCTTTGTTAAACCACGCCTCCGACGAGGTCACTTGTTCCCGTACGAATTGATAAATTTCGTCGCGACTCATCTCCTTCGCCGCGATGGACGGTTTTTCCGCGTGAATGTTAATCGAAAGCCCCGCATAACACGAGGCCATCAATTCTTTCAGATCACGACAACGATCGTCCTCTCGACCGTCCATGTACACGGTGATCGTCTTTTTACGCTTGTGGTAGACAAGTTTTGAAATAGACGGATTCTCCTTCGATAAAAATTCCGTCAACGCTTGTTCGGATGAACCGCCGATTTGTCGCATTACAATCGATCCCTCTCTATGACGTCGATGAGCGCATCGATCAATTTCGCTTCGTCGACCGATCGAATCACTTCGCCCTTTTTAAAGATGACGCCGCGTCCGTTGCCGCCGGTAATGCCGTAGTCGGCTTCTCTCGCTTCGCCGGGTCCGTTGACGCGACATCCCATGATGGCAACCTTGCCTTGGTAGCCGATAGCTTCCAGACGCTTTTCGGCTTCTTCGGCGATGCCGATTAAATCGATCTCCGTCCGACCACAGGTCGGGCAGGAGACGATGTCGACGCCGTCATTTCGAAGGCCGATGCTCTTTAGAATTTGAATTCCGCATCGCACTTCCTCGACCGGGTCCCCCGTCAAAGAGACGCGGATGGTGTCGCCGATATCGTCGAGTAAGAGCGCGCCAATCCCCACCGACGACTTGACGATGCCGCTCATACGGGACCCCGCCTCGGTAATCCCGAGGTGCAGAGGATAGTCGGACACTTTCGCAAACTGTCGATAGCTTTCGACGGATTGGCGCACGTCGGACGATTTTAAGGAAACTTTAATATCGCGCAAGTTGTATTTTTCTAGAATATCAATTTCTTCCAACGCGGATTCGACGATGGAATTGGGATTGATTCCGTGGTATTTCTCGATGAATTCCTCTTTAACCGAACCCGAGTTGACGCCGACGCGAATCGAGATGCCGGCGTCTTTACAGGCTTCGGCGACTTCTTTAATCTTCCACTCCGCTCCGATATTTCCCGGATTGAGCCTTAAACCGTGAACGCGATGTTCGACGGCATAAAGCGCCAAACGGTAATCGAATTGAATTTCGGCGATGACGGGAATACGGATCGCCGGAATAATCGTATCGAGCGCCTTTGCATCGTCATCGTCGTTTACGGCGAGACGTATAATATCGCAGCCCGCCTCTTCCAAACGATGAATTTGTTCGATCGTCGAGTGCGCATCTTTCGTCTTCGTATTCGTCATCGACTGAACACTGACGGGGGCTCCTCCTCCGATCAAGACGTCGCCGACGGCAATTTGTCTCGTATAAGTTGCCAAGAAATCTCGTCCTTTCTAATGTATAAATCGTGCTAAGTCTCCGAATATCGTAACATAGATCATCAGTCCGAAAAGCAAAACAAAACTTACGACGGATAACGACGTTTCAACTTTTTCGTTGACGGGTTTTCCGCTAATGCCTTCGATGAGTAAAAATAACAACTTCCCTCCGTCCAACGCCGGGATGGGCAGCAAATTCATCAGACCCAAGTTCGCGGAAATATAGGCGGTAATAAACATCAGAGATGAAAATCCGAACTTGGCGGAATCGCCGATGATTTTTACGACGCCGACCGGCCCGGATAGCTTATCGACGCCGAGGTCGCCGCGAAAGAGCTGACCCAAGACATTGAACACGAGCGCGACCGTCTTTCCCGTCATCGTAAAACCGTCCTTGATGGCTCTGAGCGGATGTCTCTCGCTTGTGGGTTGAATCCCGACGTAGCTGCGCCCGTCTTTTTGCTTAGGCGTCACCTCGACTTTCTCGATGTCGCTTCCGCGCTTAAATCCGATGGTGGTCAAACCTTCCGAGGAGGCAATCGTCTTTGAAAACGCGTCCCAATCCTCAACTTTCTTCCCGTCGATCGAAAGCAATTCGTCTCCCTGTCGAATTCCCGCTTCGTAGGCCGGAGAATTGGGAAGGACGTCTTGGACGACCGTCGTGGGATAGCCGCTGATCAGCATAAAGAGCATAAAGGCGACGACGGCGAGTACGAAGTTCATCATCGCCCCGCTCGCGACGACCGCCGCGCGATGCGGCAAGCGCGCATTGTTAAACGCCCGCGGATCGTCGGAATCGCTCTCCTCGCCTTCCATCGCGACATACCCTCCCATGGGGATGGCGCGAAGGCTGTATTGCGTTTCGTTTTTTTGACGTTTCGCTAGCAAAGGTCCCATGCCGATTGAAAATTCATTGACGCGTATGCCGACGAATTTGGCCATGGCAAAGTGGCCGAATTCGTGCAGCGCAATAATCAATACAAAGACAAAGATAGAACCTAAAATAGTTGCCATATAACCTCCTATAACAACGGGAAACGGTACAACATATAGACCATCGGGATGATCATGAGAATGCTGTCGAAGCGGTCTAAAAATCCGCCGTGACCGGGTAAAAAGTGCCCGAAATCTTTAATACCCGTCGAGCGTTTAATTTTCGAGGCAAACAAATCTCCGAGTTGAGCCGTCACCGACGCGACGCCGATAAATAAGATGTGCGGAAGGGTGACGCCCAATCCGACGACCGCACAGTAAATAAGGCCGACGATTTCCGTACCGATCACGGCACCGACGGCGCCTTCCACCGTTTTATTCGGACTGATGGAAGGACACAGCTTGTGTTTGCCGAATGCCCTTCCCGTAAAGTAAGCGAAGGTGTCGGTAAAGATCGCGATGATAAAGACCAGATATAGATAATACGTATCATCGAGATAGATGATCGGAAATAGAAAATAGGGAATATAGACCAAAATCAAAAGGCAGATTCCCGCGTCGTCCAATGTAAAATCTTCATGTCTCAAGAAGAAGAGTACGAGTAAAAATGTGGAGACACTAAACGCTAAAAAAGCCGGCCATTGAAGTTCAAAGACCACGAAATGGATCACGCATGAAAATAAGATGTAGTGCTCCGGAATATAGTAACCCTTGTGCTTAAATGCCCCGATCAATTCGTGACACAATTCCAGCGAAAAGAACAATACCGCGAATTCAAGGAGCTTCCCTCCGATAAATACGATGGGTCCCAGAACGACGAATAAGACAACCGCCGTAAGCACTCGCTTCAATAAATCACTCAATTACAGACCCCCAAATCTCCTATCGCGCCTTTGGTAGTCGTCGATAGCTTTCTTGAATTCGGATTCCGTAAAATCGGGCCACAGTACATTTGAAAACCAAAATTCACTGTACGCCATTTGATACAACATAAAGTTGCTGACCCTGAGTTCGCCGCTCGGTCGGATAAGCAGATCGAGGGGCGGTTGGCCTTTGGTGTAGAGATATGATTCAAAAAGCGACGAATCGATCTCTTCCACGCCGACCGAACCCTCTTTTACCGCTTCTGCGATTTTTTTTGCCGCCAAGACGATTTCATCCTGACCGCCGTAATTAAGACCGATGTTCAAGATCATTTTATCGCCCTTCGACGTTCGATTCAACGCCTCGTAAACGAGACGCGACGTCTTCTCATTGAGGGCGGAGAGATCTCCCATGACATTCAACCGCACGCCGTTTTCTTCGAGTTCGCCGACGTGTTCGACGAGAAAGGTCCGCAGGAGAAACATGAGATTGTCGATTTCTTTTTGCGGACGCTTCCAATTTTCCGTCGAGAAAGCGAACAACGACAAATAAGGTATACCCATTTTGTAGCCGGCCCTGACAATATCCAACACGCGTTTGACGCCCTCTTTGTGGCCGTAGGTTCTCGGTAAATTGCGTTTTTTTGCCCACCGACCGTTGCCGTCCATGATAATTCCGACATGTTTCGGCATTTCTTTTTTATCAGAATCCATAATTCCTCCTAAAAAGAAAGAACCCCCAAGGGGGTTCTATTTAGTTTCATTTAAATTTCCAGTAATTCATCTTCCTTCGATTTTACAATCTCGTCGATCTCTTTGATCGCATCGTCGATTAATTTTTGAATTTCTTCTTCATAAGTTTTCAATTCATCTTCGGAAATTTCTTTATTCTTTTCCGCCTTTTTGACGTTGTCGATGGCGTCGCGGCGAATATTTCTAACCGCCACTTTCGACTGTTCGGAGTCTTTTCCGACGACTTTAATGAGTTCTTTTCGCCTTTCCTCGGTCAGCGCGGGAATGACGAGGCGGATTAATTTTCCGTCGTTCGACGGGTTTAAACCGAGATCTGATTTTAAAATCTCTTTTTCGATGGCGGGTATCAGAGAAGGATCCCAAGGTTGAATGGTCAGAAGTCTGGCTTCCGGGGCGCTGATGCCCGCAATTTGATTGAGGGGCGTGCGTTGGCCGTAGGCTTCTACCGTAATTCGGTCGAGAAGCGACGGATTGGCTTTGCCAGCGCGAACCGACGCCAGCTCTTCCTGTAAACGCTCCATCGTCTTTTGGGTTTTAGTGCGAATATCCTTTTTAACGTCGTTAAACTCCATACATATCCTCCTTATTTCACACAGGTTCCTAATTGTTTACCCATCGCCGCATCATATATATTGTGCGATTCATCGATGCCGAATACAATGAGAGGAATCTCATTTTCCATGCATAGAGATGTCGCCGTAGAGTCCATAATTTTCAGATTTTTACTGAGAATATCGAAGTACGTCAAACGCTCAAATTTAACCGCATCTTCGTTGACATTGGGGTCGGAGTCGTAGATGCCGTCGACGCCTTTTTTCGCGAGCAGAATCACTTCGGCGTCGATTTCCGCCGCGCGAAGCGCCGCAGTCGTATCCGTCGAGAAATAGGGATTGCCGATGCCGCCCGAGAAGATGACGACGCGTCCCTTTTCCAAGTGCCTGATGGCGCGTCGACGGATATAGGGTTCCGCCACTTCTTTCATTTCGATGGCGGTCATAACGCGCGTAACGACATCCATCTGTTCCAACGCGTCTTGTAAGGCCAACGCGTTCATGACGGTGCCGAGCATGCCCATATAGTCGGACGTCGCCCGGTCCATGTCCTTACTGTCGCGTCCGCGCCAAAAATTTCCCCCGCCTACGACGATGCACGTTTCGACGCCTTCGGCGGAAATTTTTTTAATTTCCTCGGCATAAAGTCTGACGGTAGAAGAATCGATGCCGATTCCCTTTTCGCCCGCCATGGCTTCCCCACTCAGTTTTAAGACAATTCTCTTATATTTAGGCTCCATGGTCGCGATCCGGTCTACTTCATTTGTTTTGCGACTTCTTCGGCGAAGTCTTCGCTGCGTTTTTCCATGCCCTCGCCTACTTCGTAACGGCAGAAGCGGCGAATGCTGATTTTTTCACCGATCGTCGAAATAAGGTTGGTTAAGAGTTCGTTGACGGTGACGTCGGGGTCTTTGATGAAATCTTGATCCAAGAGGACAATTTCTTTATAGAATTTTTCCAAGCGACCTTCGACCATCTTTTCGACGATGTGTTCGGGTTTTCCTTCGTTTAACGCTTGTTCTTTCAATACGGAACGCTCGTGATCGAGTTCCTCTTCGGGTACTTCTTCGCGCGTGACATATTTCGGGTTTGTAGCAGCTACTTGCATCGCCATATCGCGGACAAATTCTCTAAAGTCTTCGTTTTTGGCGACGAAGTCGGTTTCGGAGTTAACTTCGATTAAAACGCCGATGCGGTTGTTATGAACGTAGCTTTCGACGATGCCTTCAGCGGCGATACGGTCGCTCTTCTTAGCGACTTTGCTTAAACCTTGTTCGCGCAAGATGTCGACTGCGCGATCGATATCCCCTTCGGCCTCTTTGAGGGCTTTTTTGCAGTCCATCATACCTGCGCCGGTCTTGTCTCTAAGTTCCTTTACCATTTTTGCTGTGATTTCCATTTTTATACCCCTTTCGCTATTTATAATTCTCAAAAAAATAAGAGTTCTGTTGGCTTAGAACTCTTATAAATTTCATTATTCTTGTTCTTCTGTTTCAGCCGCACTATCCGTGATTTGATTTTCAGTTTCTTCCGTGGATTGTTGCTCGGTTTCAACTTCTGCATCGTCTTGAGCACCTTGCTTGCCTTCGAGAACGGCGTTTGCCATCGTCTCCGTAATCAATTTTACGGCGCGAATCGCATCGTCATTGCCGGGGATCGGGTAATCCAGTTCATCGGGGTCGCAGTTGGTATCGAGAATGCCGACGATGGGAATCCCCAACTTCTGTGCTTCTTTGACTGCGATATTTTCCTTCTTCGGGTCGACGACGTACATGACGTCGGGAAGACCGTTCATATCTTTAATGCCGCCGAGGAATTTTTCAAGACGTTCTCTTTCGCGGCGCAAGCCGATGACTTCTTTTTTGGGAAGAACTTCGAAACGACCGTCGGTTTCCATTGCCTCGAGATCTTTTAAGCGGGCAATTCTCTTGTTGATCGTTTGATAGTTGGTGAGTAAACCGCCTAACCAACGTTGGTTGATGTAGAACTCGCCGCAACGCTTGGCTTCTTTTTCGATAGCGTCTTGCGCTTGTTTCTTGGTTCCGACGAATAATACTTGGCCGCCGTTTTGAACGGTTTCGCGGACGAAATCGTAAGCATCTTCGATCTTCTTAACGGTTTTTTGTAAGTCGATAATATAAATACCGTTGCGTTCGGTGAAGATGTACTTTTTCATCTTGGGGTTCCATCTTCTGGTTTGGTGACCGAAGTGAACACCTGCTTCTAACAGACTTTTCATTGATACTACAGACATTTTAACCTCCGTGTTTAATCCTCCATACGACTTCAAAATAAGATAACCCTGAGGCAACAACCTTATTCTCGTCGCATGTGCGTATTTGTACTTCCTTATTGTACCATGCTCCTTTTTACTCTGCAAGGATTCGCTCGGCATTTTGTGATATACTCAAGCTCGTAAAAGGAGGATTTATGAATTTCAATCAACGAATGGACGCCTACGCGGAAATGCTCGTAAAAGTAGGTATCCATATAAAAAAAGGACAAGCTTTGGTCATACGCGCGCCTCTCGAAGGACGCGATGTCGCCGTCTTGGCGGCCAAACACGCCTACGAAAGCGGCGCATCCGACGTACACATCGTGTGGTCGGACGACGACTTGACCCTGCTGCGATATAAGCACGCTCCCGAGGACGTTTTAAATCACGTCCCCGACTTTCAAAAGGAGATGTATCGCTATTACTTGGAAAAGGGCGCGGGATTTTTATCTTTCACCGGCTCGAACCCCGACTTGCTTAAGCAGATCGACCCCAAGAAATTACAGGAGTCGACCAAGCACCGCAGCAAGGCGATGGAATTTTACTCGCAGGCCATGATGAGCGATCAAAACCCCTGGACGGTCGCGGGCATCGCCACGAAGGCTTGGGCACACAAGGTTTATCCCGACATGGACCCGGACGATGCCGTTTTCAAACTCTGGAACGACATCTTCGATATGTCGCGCGTTACAGACGATTCGGTCGCGACGTGGCGCGATCATATGGAGCGCGTCGACGGCCTCGCAGAAAAAATGACCGACTACGGTTTTAAATCGCTCCACTACCGAAACGGCCTGGGCACCGATCTTGTGATCGAACTTCCCGAAGGACATCTTTGGGCGGGCGGCGGCAGCAAGACGCCGGACGGCCGCGATTTCGTCGCGAATATTCCCACCGAAGAAGTCTTTACGCTGCCGCATCTCGGCGGCGTCAACGGTGTCGTCTACGCGACGATGCCCCTCGTCTATAACGGCAATGTCATCGACCGATTCCACCTCCGCTTTAAAGACGGCCGCGTCGAAGATTTCGACGCCGAGACGGGAAGGGATACGTTAAAACATTTGCTCGAGACCGACGAAGGGGCTTCCCGCCTGGGCGAGGTCGCCCTGGTCCCCTACGACAGTCCGATCTCCAATCGGAACCAACTGTTTTACAACACGCTCTTTGACGAAAACGCGTCGTGCCACCTTGCCTTGGGCCGCGCGTATCCGACGTGTTTAAAGGACTCGGAAGGCAAATCGAAAGAGGAACTTCGACAACTCGGCGTCAACGACAGCTTGGTGCACGTCGACTTCATGGTCGGCTCAAAGGACATGGAGATTACGGGCGAGACGGCGAGCGGCGAGACGATTCCCGTCTTCAGAGACGGAAACTGGGCGCTCTCGTAGTCACGATGTGAAAATAAATATATCACCATATTTACAATTTCATTTCGTGTATATAAGCTTTAAGTTTTATTTAGCGGTGTTCTATTTCCTCCTATGATCATTGCATGGTTGGCAGAACTCAAACGCATGGTATCATAGAGACTATGTCAGTTTTCATCGCTAAAACTAAAAGAAAACCCTCGGCCTAACCGGGGGTTTTCTCATACAAAAAAGCTTCCGGTTAAAACCGGAAGCTTTTTTAATTCTTATTTAGGCTTCTTCGCCGTTGGAAATTACCTCTTTTCCCGCATAGTAGCCACAAGTCGGGCAAACGCGGTGAGGCAACTTAGACTCGTGACAGTTGGGGCACTCGACGACGGTTGCTTTATTTAGACGATAAGAAGATGCACGTCTCTTGTTTTTACGTTGTTTCGAAGTTTTACTCTTAGGTACTGCCATTTCTACACCTCCCTATCTTCAGACTCATTGTCAAATAAATTCTTTAAAGATTCAAACGGGCTGATCCCTTCCATCTCACATTCGTGATCGGGATGTTCGTTTAAATCCGTTCCACAGACCGGACAAAGTCCTCGACACGATTCGTCGCATAGAACTTTCGTCGGTACTGAGGTTATAACTTGTGAAAATACCAATTCTTCCAAGGGAAATTCTTCCAAGGACGGAACGACCAGCACGTTGGCTTCGATCTCTTCGTCATCCTTCGTCGTGACGACGATGTGAGAGTCGCTTTCAACATCTTCTTGCAATTCCTTAAAGCAGCGATCGCAGTGTGTGTTGAATGAATAGCTGACCTCGACGTCGACATCCAAGTCTCCGTCGACTTTGTAAATATCCAAATGGTATCGGATCGGGTCGACGAGCCCTAAACCTGTGACATCTAAGGGGCTGTCGGCAATGGACAGTTCACCCGACACAGTTTTTTGAATGCTATTTCCCTTTAAAAATTCAGAAATATCGGTACGCAATGGTATCACCTCTAAAACCGCTGCACGTTATTATATGACAGGTCGAGCCTCGATGTCAAGTGATTAAACGAGTTTTGCCGTTTCCATCGCGATCTTAAGTTCTTCGTTGGTCGGGATAACGAGAACGGGGATGGAGGATGATTCGGTGCTGACGATGGCTTCTTTGCCGCGCATGTCGTTTTTCTCTTTGTCGAGTTCGATGCCTAAGCTCTTTAAGCCGTCGACGACGTGCTCTCTGGTCGTGATGGAGTTTTCGCCGACGCCTGCGGTAAAGACGATGCCGTCGCAGTGATCCATTTCAGTCAAGTAAGCGCCGATGTATTTGCGGACGCGGTTTTCAAAGATGTCGAGTGCGAGTTGTGCGCGGTCATTGCCCTCTCCGGCTGCCTGCTCCAAGTCTCTGAAGTCGCTGGAGATACCGCTTACGCCCAAGACGCCGCTCTTCTTGTTCATAACATTGGACATCTCTTCGGTGGATAAGTTTTCCTTGTCCATGATAAACGGAATGATCGCCGGGTCCATATCGCCCGAACGCGTACCCATGGCCAAGCCTTCGAGCGGCGTAAAGCCCATGGACGTGTCGTAGCACTTGCCGCCTTTAATCGCGCTGATACTCGAACCGTTGCCGAGGTGGCAGGTAATCAAGTTGACGTCGTTTAAATCTTTTCCGAGCATATCGGCAGCGCGTTCCGTAATATATTGATGGCTCGTGCCGTGGAAGCCGTAGCGACGAACCTTGTAGTTTTCGTAGTATTCGTAGGGCAATGCATAGATATAGTTCAATGCCGGGATGGTTTGATGGAAAGCCGTATCGAAGACTGCGACCATGGGAACGTCGCCCATAATTTCTTTACAAGCTTCGATACCGATGATGTTCGGCGGGTTGTGGAGCGGTGCAATTTCGACATTGTCGTTGATCGCTTGCATAACCTTGTCGTCGATGATGACCGATTCTGCAAAGGATTCGCCGCCGTGTACGACGCGATGGCCGACGGCGTCGATTTCGTCGAGGCTCGTTACGGCACCGTATTCTTCGTGTTTCAACGAGTCGAGGACAATTTTAAGAGCTGCTTTATGATCCTCCAACATTTCTTCAATGACGATTTCGTCTTTTCCGGCAGCTTCGTATTTTACTCTTCCGCCTTCAATTCCGATGCGTTCAGCTAAACCCTTTGCGAGGACCTTCTTATCGTCCATATCGATTAACTGATACTTCAAAGAAGAACTGCCGCAGTTAATGACTAAAATTTTCATCGATTTCCTCCTCATAAATTTTAATTTTTACCGTAATTATTATAACATATATGTACTCGATATCTAACCCATGGCTCAGATAGGAATGAAATAAACCATGAAATATGCACTCATCGTCATGGAGGCCAATCCCCTCCACTACGGACACCACTACCTGATCCGCCGTGCGAGAGAAGACGGTTACCGTCTTGTCATCTTAATGAGCGGATCGTTTACACAGCGCGGGTTGCCGGTCGTCACCGACAAATTTCAGCGCGCCCGCGATTTAATCGACGCCGGAAGCGACCTCGTGATTACCTTGCCGGTACAGATCGCGACGTCGTACGGAGAGATGTTCTCCTTCGGCGCCATGTCGATCGCCGATCGTCTGGAGCTGATCGATGCCGTCTATTGCGGTACCGAATGGGGCGATAACCGGACGTTCGATGAAATCTACGCCTTTGAACAAAGGGATATCTTCGCCCGAGCACTTAAAGACGCCATGGCAAAAGGCACCTCTTATAGCCATGCCTATCTGGACGCACTGAAGAAAAAAGACCCGTCGTGGGAGAAGCTCTTTCAATCCAACGCGCTCCTCGCCTACGGGTACTACAAGGCGCTGAAGGCGCTGGGCGCAGACATCGATTTAAAACTCGTCGCGCGAACCGACGATCCCCGCCTGCCCCTTCTGAGTGCGACAGAGATACGGCGCCTTTATGCCACCGATCCCGAGGCGGCGAGCCGCTACTCGTTTAAAACGCCCCCTCAATACGACGAACGAGCGCTGTGCGATGTGCTCTATATCCTATACCGCTTTCTGTCGACGGAGGGGCCGCTTACGCTCGGCGGCTACGACGGATACGAAAACGGAATCGACCGACGCATCGAAAAGAACTTAAAGACGAGTCCTAATTTCTCGGACTTCTTAAGTAGAGCTCAGACAAAGCGGTATTCCAAGTGGCGCATATCGAGAATCTTACTTCACAAGCTGTTAGGGCTCAACTCGGAAGATATTCGCCGCGCCGCAAGTGAACAGGACACCTTCCAGGTCCTCGCCTATAACGACGCCGGCATTCGCTTTCTCTCTCGCGCGAAGCACACTTCCGCAAACCTGCTGACCAATTTTAAACACGCCAAAAAATACCCTTCCGAACAGCGCGACTTTTTAGCCAACGAAAGGCGGGCGACCGACCTTTGGAACGTCTTGGCCGCCGTATACTTCGGACGCTATTTTTACGGAAAATAAAAAACGGCGCGAAGCCGTTTTTTTAAAGCTCTTTTCTGTTTTCGTTGATCGTCTTGATCATTTCCGAGAGATTCACTTGCGTGTTTTCCAAAAGTTCGTCGACGTAATCGCGTGCGGAACGGCGAATTTGTTCGCTTTCCATTTCGGCGCGATTCATGATCTCTCTCGCCTGTTCTTGGGCCGCGACCATGATTTCATTTTCATCGACGAGTTTCTTCGCCTCGACGTGAGCGGCTTGAATGATTTGTTTCGCCTGCATATTCGCATCCTCGAATATTTCATCTTTTCGATCGCGTATGCTCTGAGCTTCCGCCATATCTTGTGGGAATTGTGCTTCGATTTGGCTCAAGATCTCGTTGATCTCTTCTTTATCGACCATTGTCTTTCCCGTTAGCGGAATGGTGGAGCTGACTTCCAGCAGATCTTTTAAATCTTCGATATAACGCATAACTTCCATAAGTTCTTACCTTCCTCTCACCTTTTTTTTCATAGCATCGCCGACGACTTCGGGAACAAAGAGCGACGTATCTCCTCCGAATGTCGCAACCTCTCTCGCAAGGGACGAACTGATAAACAGATGATCTTGCGTCGTAAGTAAAAATACGGTTTCAAGATTCGTACCGTAATTTTTATTGGCCATCGCGACCGTATATTCATTCTCAAAATCCGAATTCGAACGCAAGCCGCGAACGACCGTCGATATACCCTTGCTCTTTGCGTAATCCACCAACAGCCCTTCGAAACTGTCGATTTCAATGCCACGTTCGCCTTCAAGCGTTTTCCCCAGCAACTCCAGTCGTTCGGACGTCGTAAAAAACCCCGACTTGTTTTTATTATTTAAAACCGCGACGATGACTTCTCCAAAAATTTCGCGCGCTCTGAAAATAATATCCAAGTGACCGTATGTAACCGGATCGAAACTACCGGCATAGATAACTTTCAATTCTTAATCACAACTTTCGTAAATCCAAATGATTTTCTTTCCATACGTCTTCTTTCGGGTCAATATTAAATGATCGAACGCCGAAAAAGAATACGTATCGGGAGCTTCGAAGATGATGCGCCCTCCCGTATCGAGAAGACCGTGCTCGCCGATCCACGTGGCCGCCCGATCGTAAAATTCGCGATGCTTGTAAGGCGGGTCGATGTAAATATAGTCAAATGTGATTTCCTCTTCAGCTGCGCGCTTGAGACATAGATCATACGACATTTGAAACACTTGACTTTTACCATTATACCCGGTTTCCCTCAGATTATCACGAATCAACCGAATGCTTTGCGGATGATTGTCACAAAACCAACACATCTCGGCCCCTCGACTTAAAAATTCGATTCCGATATGACCGGTTCCCGCAAAAAGATCCAATACCTTCGCGCCGTCGAAGGGTCCGAAAAGCAAGTTGAACACATTTTCTTTTATGCGATCCTCGGTCGGGCGGATGCGATCTCCCTTCGGGTGTTTTAACCGACGACCTTTTAATTCTCCCGCTATAACGCGCACTGAAAACCTCCCCTAAATTCTAGCATATTGTATCCGCTATGACAATTTATAAAGAACGAAAGCTATACGCCCCGTATTCTCTCCTCGTACGCTTCGACCCCCGCGAGCAGATCCGGTTCCTCCGAGACGTTTAAGTGCCCGCCCTTTAAGATGGCGTCCGATTCGATCTTTGCATAGCGCATAATGTCCATATCCTCGAAGAGATCGCCCACTCTGAAATTGGCGATCCCCGATTGGCGCGTCCCGAAAAAATCTCCCCCGCCTCGCAACTTCATGTCTTCTTCGGCGATGTAAAATCCGTCGCTCGACTGCGCGAGGATGCCGAGCCGCTGCTGAGACTTCAAACTCCGGTTGCTCGAGTGGAGAATGCAATATGCCTTATTGTCGCCGCGACCTACGCGACCTCTGAGCTGGTGGAGCGTCGCGAGACCGAAGCGGTCCGCATCGAAGACAAAGAGCAAATTGGCATTGACGACGTTCACGCCGACCTCGATGACCGTCGTCGAGATTAAAATTTGATAGTCATTCGCCTGAAACGCCTCCATGACGGCATTTTTTTCCTCCGGCGACTGTTGCCCGTGGATGAGCCCCACGCCGTATCGCTTAAATCGCGTCCGCTTAAAGTAACGGTAGACCGACTCGGCGGCGTGTAAGGACAAGTCGGGATTTTCCTCGATCAAGGGACACACGACATACACCTGTTGCCCCGTTTGAAGAAAGCGCTCGATAAACGCGTACGCTCCCTCGAGACCCTCGTCTCCGATCACCGTCGTCTCCACGGCCTTTCGCCCCTTCGGCATCGTCCGTATCGAAGAGATGTCGGTATTGCCGTACATGACGATACCGAGGCTCCTCGGAATAGGCGTCGCCGTCATGATGAGTCGATCGCTCTTCGATTGCTTTTCCTGCAATCTCTCGCGCTGCATCACGCCGAAACGATGTTGCTCATCGGTAACGGTCAGCCCGATTCGCTCCGCGTCGATGTCCTCCTCAAAGAGCGCGTGGGTCCCGATGAGGATGTCGCAGGCGCCCGTCTTAAAATGGTCGAGAATCTCGCGTCGCTTCGCCGGTTTCGTCGACCCCGTGAGCAATTCGACGCGCACGCCCAAGGGAAGCAACAGCTGAAAAGCGTCCTCGTAGTGCTGTCTCGCGAGAATTTCCGTAGGAGCCATCATCATCGCCTGATAGCCCGATGCGACGGCGCGCGCCATCGCGAGAAAGGCGAGAATGGTCTTGCCGCTGCCGACATCGCCCTGTACGAGCCGTTCCATACGCCGGGGAGATGCCATATCGTCCTTAATGTCTTCCCATGCCGCCTCTTGTCCGTCGGTTAATTCAAAAGGAAGGCCCGATAAGATCGCATCGGAAAGCTCCTCGTGATCCATGACAAAACCCTCGTGGCCGCGCTTTTCGTCGAATCGTCCGAGCGCCAATTGAAAGCATAGAAATTCCGAAAAGACGAGGGACTGTCTCGCGCGATTGACGGCCTCCATGCTGTCGGGACGGTGAAGTGTTCGAATCGCCTCATCTTCCGTCAAAAGTCCGTAACGTTTGCGCAGATACGCGGGGACGATCGAGGGAACTTCCACGTCCGAAAGCGCGTTTTGAATATACTTCTTCATACTCCCCTGGCCGATGCCCTCGACGAGCGGATAAATCGGCGTAATACTGAGCGCCGCCTTCTTCTCATCTTCCGTATAAATCTTCGGACCGGTGAACTGAATCTTTCCCTTGAAATATTTGGGTTTTCCGTAGAGATAATAGACATCGTCGATGCGCAATTTCCTATCCATAAAAGGCATGTTGAAGAGCGCGATCTCGCCCACGTCGACGCCGTCTGTAACGGTAAATTGTTGCAGCTTGAGTCCCTTTTTTAAATAACGTATATTCCCCTTCTTCAACAGTCGGACGCGATACGTTCGGTTATGGTCGAAATCCGCGTGGGCAAAATCTCTAAGATGCGTTCCGTCCTCGTATCGATAAGGCAAGGTATACAACAAGTCCTCGACGACGGTAATATGCATTTTTTTTAATTTTTCGGCAGTCTTATCGCCTATTCCCGATATCGTCTTTATTGAGCTGTGAATCAATGGCTGCCTCCAATGAAAAAGCAGGCTTGCGCCTGCCCTTTATTCGACTGAAATTAGATAGTAGTAGACCGGCTGGTCGCCCCGCATCACTTCGTAATCGAGATCCGAAAACTCCTCTTCGAGCCTGTCTTCCATCGCCTCCATGCTTTCGTCGTCGACGTCGGCGCCGGCGTAAAGCGAAATAAAGGTCGAGTCGTCGTCGACGATCTCCTTTAATACTTCGATGGTCGTCTCTTCGATGGACGGTGCTTTCGCCACGATCTTCTTCTCCGACAATCCGATAAAGTCGCCTTTTTTCACCGCCATGCCGTCAATTTCAGTGTCGCGCACGGCATAAGTCACCTGTGCCGTATGAATGTCGTCGATCGCTCGCTCCATGGCCTCGACATTTTCTTCGAGCGTCCTGTCGGGCATAAAGTGAATGCAGGCGTTGATTCCCTCGGGGATGGAGCGCGTCTTCAAGACGACGACGTCTTTTTCGGAAATATCCGCCGCCGCTTGCGCCGCGAGAAAGATATTGCTGTTGTTCGGCAAGACGAAGATATGCTCCGCCGATACTTGATTGATTCCGTAAAGGATATCTTCCGTGCTCGGATTCATCGTTTGACCGCCCGTCACGACGTGATCGACGCCGACCTCTTTAAAGATCGCCTCGATGCCCTCTCCCGCGCAAACCGATACGAATCCATAGGTCTTCATCGTCTTTTGCGCCGCTTCGGCTTCGCCACTCGCCGCTTTGTCGACTTCCTCGGCAGTAAACAGGCGTTGAGAGTGTTGCATCCGCATATTGTCAATTTTAATATCTTTCAAATAGCCGTATTCCAAGCCGCTTTGGAGCGCGAGACCGGGATCGTTCGTGTGAACGTGTACCTTAATCATATGTTCATCGCCGACGACGAGGAGGCTGTCGCCGCGCTCGACGAGCTTTTGTTTTAACTCGTCGACGTGATTCGCTTCCGTCGTGACGATAAATTCGGTGCAGTAACCGTATTTGATGTCGTCTGTCGATATTTCGGGCCTCGCTTGCTTTTGCGTCTGCTGGACGCTTTCCCGATCTTCCCGCGAGGCGACGGGAGAGCCCTTTAATGCGAATAAGGCGCCCTCTAAAATCGTCACGAGGCCCTGCCCTCCGGCATCGACGACACCCGCTTCTTTCAAGACGGGAAGGAGATTCGGCGTATTCGCGAGCGACTCTTTCGCCTTCTCGAGCACCGCTTCGAGAAAGAGAATGACGTCTGAATATTTCTTGGCATTTTTTAACGCGAAATCGGCGCTTTCACGTCCTACGGTCAGGATCGTCCCCTCCGTCGGCTTCATGACGGCGAGATAGGTCATGTCCGAAGCTTTTTTAAAAGCCATGGCAAGCGTTTGAATATCCAACGTCTCTTTATCTTCCAGCCCTTCGGCGAAACCCCTAAAGAGTTGAGACAAGATGACGCCGCTGTTTCCCCGAGCACCCATCAGCGCCCCTCGGCTCATTTCCGAGGCGACCTCCGCGAGATCGTCGCTCTTCGAACGCTTCATTTGTTTTACGGCACTCTTTATCGTCATCGACATATTGGTTCCCGTGTCACCGTCCGGGACGGGAAACACGTTCAAGTCGTTGACCCTTGCTTTATTTTGATCTAAAAAATTCGAAGCACTTTCGAGTGCTCCAATGAATTCTGTTAGTGTTATAATCTCCATTCATCTACCCCTAGTTCATACGTATACCTTCGACGAGCACTTCGATGCGATCGACATCGAGCCCCGTGAGAGATTCTACGTTAAATTGTACGCGATCGATAACATTTTGCCCGACGGTCGATATGCGAATTCCATACTCTATAATGACGTGTAAACTGATGTGAATTCGCTCGTTTTCAGAATTCACCTCGATGCCTCGCGTTAAATTTTCAAATTTAAGCAACTGAAAAATGCCGTCCGTGGCACTTCTAGAAGCCATGCCGACGACGCCGTAGCTTTCCATGGCGGAAATGCCGGCGATGGTCGCAATCACTTGATTATCTATGGTAATATTGCCCTTATCAGTAGGGATCGTAACTTCCATTGTTCAGTCTCCTTTCCGATATGCGGATTATGTAGTATTATATCACATCTGACTTTTAGAAAACATCCCGGCCTAATTGCAATTTGCTTTCGTCTATGGTAAAATATTTCAAGTCAGAAAAAATATCGGAGGAGGTGTAAAAATGGCTAAAAGATGCGAAATCTGCGGCAAGCAAAAACAATTTGGTAACTCGATTTCCTTCTCCCATAAAAGAGGAAACAGATCGTGGTCCCCGAACCTTCAACGCGTTCGCGCTGTCGTCAACGGTTCGAACAAGAGAATTTACGTTTGTACACGTTGCTTAAGATCCGGCAAAGTACAACGCGCCCTTTAATTATGAGCCGATTCTTAAGAATCGGTTTTTTTATTTCACTTTTATAACTTGTGGAGAAATAATGAGTGGAGGTAAGCATGAAACTATTCATTAGCAGTAAAATCCCCGAAGACGTTTTAAAACGATTAGACGGATTCGATTACACCTATCACGACAGCAACGATCCGTTAAGTGCCGATGAGATCGTCACGGGACTCCAAGGAAAAGAGGCCCTGATCTGTCCCCTCTCCGATAAGATCGACAAGGCAATCATCGACCGCGCAGGCGATCTGAAGATTATTCTGAATTACGGAGCGGGATTCGACAACATCGACATCGACTACGCGCGCGAAAAAGGCATCGTCGTCTGCAACGCTCCGGCACCTTCCTCGGCTGTCTCCACCGCAGAGCTTACTTTCGCCCTCTTGCTCGCTCAGGCGAGACATTTGATTCAAGGAAACGAAGACTTAAGATCCGGCGGGTTTAAGGGATGGCGCCCCACGTACTTTTTAGGCCAACAACTCAAAGGCAAGACCTTGGGCATCTTCGGCATGGGCAACATCGGAAGCAATCTCGCAAAGCGCGCCCTCGCCTTCGACATGTCCGTCATTTATTATTCGAGACATCGAAAAGAAGATATCGAAGCGTTGGGTGCGCGCTACGTCTCTTTCGACGAACTCCTCCGCGAATCGGACTTTCTAAGCGTACACTCCGCATTCGTGCCGGAACTCAAGCATACATTCGACGCCGAGGCGTTTAAGGCGATGAAACATACGGCGACCTTTATCAACGCCGCTCGCGGACCGTTGATCGACGAGCGCGCCCTCGCGGATGCCTTGAAGGCGAACGAGATCGCGGGCGCCGCGCTGGACGTCTACGAATTTGAACCGCGCGTTACCGAGGCACTTTTCGATCTCGATAACGTCACGCTCGCGCCGCACCTCGGCAATGCGACCGCAGAGGCCCGCCTCGAGATGGGCCACGCCTGCGTCGATAATCTGAACGACTACTGCGACGGCAAGCGTCCGAGAAACCAAGTCAATTAACGATTTTTATCATCTCAACCTGTTATCCGTTCGATCGGCATGAGGGCGACAACCCTCTATGCCGATTTTTTTATTGTCTTTAAGCGAACATATCGGGCGAGCCTTCGGCAAGTACCCCGCGACACTCCTCTTTTGTGTATAAAAAAAGCCTCCTACCGCAGTAGAAAGCTTTTAAGCATCCTTCGATTTGATCATCATCGCGCGACCCTCGTGTATATAAACCGTGGCCTCTTCGTCCACGATTTCGTTGCTCACGCCGCGCGTCTTTTTGCGATACAAAATCGCATGATCGATTTCGTACGCCATGCCCTTTGTAGAAACTTCAATCGAATCGGTGAGCGGAATGAGACTGAAGTATTTAAATCCGCTGTCGTGGACGACGTAGCGACCTGAATCGACGATCCTCAACTCGTTGTGATCGTCGATCAACGTAATCTCGACGTCCCGATCGAGGTACGACTCCAGCGACAAAACCGTCGCGAGACTGTGGTCGAGACGGGAGCCCGTAGCGCCGAGAATGTGGATCTGCGACGGGTTCTTCTCGAGCATTCGCAACATCGCCATCTCCGTATCGGTCTCGTCTTTTTGCGGCGACAACGCCTCGATCGGGACATTCAAGCGGTCCAGCATGTCTGTTCGTCGCGTACTGTCGAAGTCGCCGATCACCAGGTCCAGTTTTTCAGTATTTCCTCCGAGCATGTCGAATCCGCTGTCCGCACAGATGATCGCATCCGCCCACTCGATCTCGCGATCCAGCAGTGCTTGAGACGGCTTCGATCCGCCCGTCATCACAAGTCCCTTTTTCATAGCGATCTCAACATGTCGATGGCTTCTCGGGGATTTTCACTTTTAAAGATATAAGATCCCGCGACCAAACTCTCACATCCGGCATCGACCATACGCCGTCCCGTATCGGCGTTGATGCCGCCGTCGACCATTATTTCACAGGAGTTGTCGTCGCCTAAAAGGCGCTTGAGATGTCTCGCCTTCTCCTCGGTCTCCTCGATAAACGACTGTCCGCCAAAACCGGGATTGACGCTCATCAAGAGGACCAGGTCCAAATCGTTTAAGATGTAGCGAATCAGATCCGGAGATTGATGCGGATTTAAGCTGATACCTGCGGAAACGCCTGCGTCTTTAATCCTGTGCACCAATCGATGAACGTGGGTGGTCGCATCGACGTGGAAGGTGATGCGATCGGCGCCCGCCTCGATATAGTCCTCGACGGAACGCTCGGGGCGGTCGATCATGAGGTGAACGTCGAAGGGGATGTCGGTGTAGTCGCGAATGGCCCGAATCACCGGTGGACCGAAGGTTAAGTTCGGGACGTAGACGCCGTCCATGACGTCGATATGAATATAATCGACCTGTTCCCGATCTAAAAATTTGATCTCTTCACCAAGGTTTGAAAAATCTGCGGATAAAATGGACGGTGCGACTAACGCCATTTGGAACTCTCCTTTTCTGATAAATCCTCGAAAATCTTTAAATAGTTATCGAATCTCGACCGACTGATCGCGCCGGATTCACTCGCAGCGCGCACGGCACAATCCGGCTCGGCGCGGTGCGTGCAGTCTAAAAATTTACAGTGCGGCCTATAGTTTGAAAATTCCCTAAAGTAGAGGTCCAACGACCGCGATTCGATCTCTGAAATTTCCATGCTGGAAAATCCGGGGGTGTCGAATAAATACATATCCTCCGGTCCTTTAAAAATCTCCGTGTGGCGCGTCGTGTGTTTCCCGCGATTCGTCTTTTCGCTGACCGAACCCGTCTCTAAATTTAAGTTCAACACGCGATTTAAAAAAGTCGTCTTCCCGGAACCCGATACCCCGCTCAGCGCCGTCGTCTTGTGCGGCAAAAGCGAGGCGATCGCCTCGACGGATGTGTCGTCAAATTCCGATAATTTAAATACCTCGTAGCCACTGTTTGAGTACAGCTCGGCCAATTCTCCTCCGACATCCGAATCGATGTCGACCTTCGATATGACCGGATAAATCTCGACTTGTTTGTATTCGTAATAGGCGAGCATTTTATCGACGAGCAACAGGTTAAAGCGCGGATTCGCGGTCGGTATAAACATCAGGATTTGATCCACATTGGCGATAGGCGGCCGTAAAATACTGTTTTTTCTCGGCAAGATCGTCTCGACCGAACTGAGGCGGTGCGCCTCGTCGACCGTGATTTCGACGAGATCCCCGACGACCGGTTTTTGATTCAAATGTCTAAAGATTCCCCTCGCTCGGGTTTCGTAAACGCCACCGTCTTCCGCGGCGACGTAATAAAAACCTCCAAGCAATTTCGTTATTTTACCTTTTATGCGCATCGGATACTCACCGTTTGGGCGATAGAACTCTTCCGGCCGTTTAAGAGAAAGGCCGTGTCGCCGTCGTTATTGTCCTCGTTCTCGGAAGATTGCGGCGGATTACTCTCGCCTGTAGGCGGTTCTTCCTCTTGAGGCGGTTGACTCGGCGGAGTTTCCGGTGGTTGTTCTTCTTGAACCGGGTGTTTGCTGATAATAATATCGACGCTTTGCCCGACTTTAACTTGGTTTCCGCTGTTGTACTGCTGCCAGATGACTTCGCCCGGACCGACGGAGATGTCCTCGCGTTCTTCGACATTGCCCAGTTTCAGTCCCTGTTGCGCCAAGAGCGCCCGGGCTTTTTCGACCGTCACGCCGCGCAAATTGGGAACGACCGTCATCTTCGCGTCTTCTCCCTTGCTCATGACGACGTGGACATTTTCTCCCTTCGGAAGTTCCTCGTCGACTCCGGGAGACTGTCTAATGATGCGTCCCGCCGGAACTTGAGAGCTCTTTTCCGTCTTATCGACCACCAAGTCGAGTTCTACCTCTCGAAGAGCCGACTGCGCTTCGGAGACTGTCATGTTTTTCAGATCCGGAACTTTTACTTTTTCCTTTTCTTTCGCGATCACGACGGAAAATTGATCGCCCCGCTTGAGAATTTCGCCCGGCTCGACGGACTGTGACAAGATCGTCCCGGGGGTCATTCCCTCGTCGGATTCTTTTTCGTCTATTTCCAGCTTTAAGTCGTTGGACGCCGCGAAATCTTTCGCATCGGAAACATCCTTTCCGATGAGGTCGACCATTTCGACTGCCGCTTTTTCCTCGTTCGAGTTCAAGATGCTCTTAATCTTTGAACCGCCGAAGACGAGCGCAAACAGGACGAGAAGTGCCAATACCACCCCGCCGATCGTGGCGACGGGGTTAGATTTTTTCTTTTTCTTCGGCTTTTTCGGTTGTTTGCCGTTATGTTTTATCGGCGCGGTCTTTTGATGAGACTCGGCGGCGGCATTTCTCGCCTTCGGGGGAATTACGACGGTCGATCGCGTATCGTCACTTCCGCGGTCTCCATACACCTTCCCCAAGAGGATCGTCTTCACATCTTCGATAATCAAGCTGACGTTATCGTAGCGGTCAGACGGCTTCTTTTCGGTCATGTGCTTAAAGACCATGTCGACTTCGGGGCTGACCCTCGGATTTCTCTCGGAGGGCATCGGAATTTCGTTTTGTACGTGCATGAGCGCGACGGTAATGGGATTTTCCGAATCAAACGGCACATCTCCCGTCAACATCTCAAAGAGCACGATCCCCATTGAATAAATATCGCTTCTGGCGTCGACTCTCTGTCCGCGCGCCTGCTCGGGAGAGAAATAATGAACGCTTCCCATCACGGCATTGGTTACGGTAACGGTGGCATTCCCCGCCATGCGCGCAATGCCGAAGTCCGTTACCTTTACGCGATTGTCGCGCGTCACCATGATATTTTGCGACTTGATATCGCGGTGAATAATATTTTTGCTGTGGGCGATCTTTAAGGCTTCCGCAATTTGAATCAAGTAGTTCAACGCCTGATTCTGAGAAAGCACGCCCTCTTCCCGTATCAGCTCCTTGAGTGTCTTGCCGTCGATGTATTCCATGACAATGTAGTAGACGTCTTCTCCGGCGATCGTCTCCATCCCCACGTCGTAGATGCTTACGATGTTGGGATGCGAGATACTGGCCGCCGCCAAGGATTCCCTACGGAACTTTCGGATGAAATTGTCGTCCTCGTTATATTCGCTTTTTAAGACTTTGATGGCTACGATGCGATCGAGCCTGCGGTCGTGGGCTTTGTAGACATCGCCCATGCCTCCGCTGCCGATTTTTTTCAGGCACTCGTACCTATCAGCTAAAATCATTCCTTGCATACCCTCACCTACTACTATCAAAGACGATGACCGTGATATTGTCTTTTCCGTCACAGTCCAATGCTTCTTGAACTAATCTTTTCGAGTAATCTTCTTCCTCGGACTCCAAGATTTTTTCGATGTTTTGAATGTCTACGACATCGGATAAGCCGTCGGAGCAGAGAACAATAAATCGCAAGTTTTCCTCGAGACTTCGAATCTCAAAATCGACGCCCTGTGCCGTGCCGAGCGCCTTGGTCAATACGTTCTTTTTGGGGTGGACCCTCGCCTCTTCTTCCGAAATGTCGCCGATGTCCAATAAGTAATTGACGAAACTGTCGTCTTTTGAAATTTGAAAAAGCTCATCGCCGTACCCGTAAATTCTGGAATCGCCGATATTGAGATAGTAAAGCTTGTCGTTCAGTAAATAAACCACACTGAGCGTCGTACCCATGCCGCGATACTTCAAGTGTTCCGCGGACTTCTTAAAGATCTCGGTGTTCGCTTCGCGAACGCCGTCGTTCAATAATTTAAGAAGCTTTTTTTCGCTTTTTACCGTTCCGGATAATCGTTTTTTCAAAACATTGACGGCTATTTCGCTGGCCTTTTCGCCCGCCGCGTGTCCGCCCATGCCATCGGCCAATATAGCGAAGTGCTTATTCGGATCCACATAATAGCTGTCTTCGTTGTTTTCTCTACCGCCAATGTGGCTATATGCTGATATTTTCATAGTCTCACCTTGCCTCTACGGCTACCGCTCCGGCTTTTAACTGACCGCAACTTGCCTGAATATCACTGCCTAATTCTCTTCGTATTGTACACGATATGCCACGTTGGGACAACTCTCTTTGAAACCTCAAGATGTGTTCGCGACCCGGCTTCGTGTGCGAAAAGTGATCCGTCGTGTTGAGCGGAATTAAGTTCACATGACAAAGCAGGCCCCTCGTCAACTCTTCGAATTCCCGGATGTTGCGCATGCCGTCGTTTTGACCTTGAATGAGCGTGTACTCGAGCGTGATGCGCTGACCCGTTCGATCGACATAGTACCTGAGTGCATCAAACAACTGCGCCATGTCGTAGCGGGCGGCGACGGGCATGAGCTTTTTCCTCTCGCCCTGCTCCGTCTCGTGTAAACTGATCGCGAGATTGACGGGAATCCCTTCCTCGGCCAAGGTCTTAATTCCGTCGACCAGGCCGCAGGAGGAGATCGTCATGTTGCGATAGCTCATGTTCTGACCCTTCGGCTCGTGAAGAAGCCTCAAAAACCGCAAGACATGGTCATAATTGTCAAACGGCTCGCCGCTTCCCATCAAAATAATATTCGAAATATGAATATTTTCCCGCGCTTCCACGGCATATACCTGCGAAAGCATCTCGAACGGTCGCAAATTTCGAATGAGGCCGTTTAAGGTCGAAACACAGAACTTACACCCCATGCGACAACCGACCTGCGTCGATACGCATAGACTGTAGCCGTGACGGTACTTCATCAGGACGCCTTCGACGATCTCGCCGTCGCTCAAGCGGTAGAGGTACTTCTTTGTCTCGTCGAGTTTCGAGGCCAGGCGTTTGACGATCTCGACGGACTCGAGCGGTTCGGGCAAAGCTTCTACGAGACTTTTGGGAATATTCGTCATCTCCGCAAGATCTTTTCTCTGTCCGTGAATCCCTTCAAATAACTGCGTCCCCCGAAACGATTTTTCGCCTAGGTCGACGACGAAATCCTTTAACTCATGAGGCGTCATTTCCATCCAGTGCATAAGTATCCTTTCTGACAATTCGTGCCATCGTAAAACCGTCCGAATCGTGGCGATGCGGCCAATACCGAACGCCCTTCCCCGCGATTCGACACTCGGGGTGATCCGCTAAAAAAGACGCCAGGACGCCTTCATTTTCTTCGACGGTGACGGTACAGGTACTGTAGACGAGTTCTCCGTCCTCTTTCAGCGCGCGGTAGGCATTTTCCAATAGCGCGCGCTGCGACTTCGCCAAATGAGGCAGATCCTCAGGCGCGATGCGATACTTCATCTCGGGTTTTTTACGCAACAGACCGAGTCCCGAACAAGGCGCATCGACCAACACGCGATCGTAGCGCTTGTCGGGAAGCGGCGTCCTTCCGTCTCTCACAGCCGTCGAAATATTATCGTACCCCAGGCGTTCAATGTTTTCCTTCATCACCTCGAGCCGCTTAGCCGAGACGTCGTAAGCATCGACGCGGCGAAACCTCTCGGCCATCTGGAAGCTCTTCCCACCGGGTGCGGCACACAGATCCAACGCCTCGGCGTCTTCGCCGTCCGAAAAGAGGTCGACGACGCTTTGTGACGACGCGTCCTGTACGTAAAAAAGTCCGCGCTTAAACGCATCCGTTTGAAACAGACCCGCGGGATGTAAAACCTCGACGGCCTCCGTTCGGACCGTCGAATCTTTCAACTCGTATCCGACCTCGCTCAACGCCTTTTTTAACGCATCCCTGTCGCAGCGGACCGGGCGAAGCGTTACGTGGGCACGCCGAAACGTCGATTTAAAAAACGCCTCGGCGTCGTCTTTCAACAGAGCCTTAAAGTAGACGACCCACTCCCTCGGAAAGCTGTAACGCACCGACAGACGCTCGACTTCGTCCTCTTTATCGATACTAAAGGCCTCTTCCTTCGACCGTATGATCGCTCGCAGGACGCCGTTGACGAGTCCCGCGGCCCCTCGATTGGAGATGATCTTTGCCAACTCGACGCTCTCGTTTACGACAGCGCGATCCGGAACGCGATCCAAAAAGCGCATTTGGTAGAGCGCCGTGCGCAGCAAAAGGCGTATATTCTGTTTCAACTTATCCGGCGAGGTCACGTAGCGATCGATCACATCGTCGAGATATATTTGGTTTTGGACGGTGCCGTAGGCGATGTTTTCCGCGAGCCGTCTGTCTCTTTCACTTAAATCGCCCAAGCGCAGGGCATCCTGAATATACTCGCCTCTCTCGACATCTTGCAGTGCCTTAAAGGCTGTAAATCGCGGATTTTTCATTAATCGCGTCTCCTATCGAAAGATAAAAAGCGCAGCAGCGTCCCGATCGCGGCGACGAGGCTCGCGACATAGGTCAATGCCGCGGCGGACAAGACCTTCTCGACGCCGACCATTTCCTCACGGGAGAGAATGCCTTCACTTAAGATCGCCTTCGCCCGACGGCTCGCGTTATATTCGACGGGTAACGTCAAGAGTTGAAACAAGACCGTGATGGCGAAAAGAGCGATGCCCCACTTCAAGAGAGTGTTGGAGGCGAACAGACCCAAGAATACGAGTAAAAACGAAAAATTGGATCCGATATTCGCCGCCGGTACGATCGCATTTCTAAGTTTCAACGGTACATATTGGGTATGGTGCTGAATGGCGTGCCCCGCCTCGTGTGCAGCGACACCTAGAGCGGCGATGGATTCGGAACCGTAGACGGTCTCGCTCAAGCGCAGGACGCGGTTGACGGGATCGTAGTGGTCGGTGAGAGATCCCTTGACCCTTTCGATCCTGACATCCCGAATGTCGTTGCCCCTTAAGATCATATCGGCCGTCTCCGCGCCGGTAAGCCCTTTCGAATTGTAGATGCGGCTATACGTATCGAAATTATGCTTGATCTTCGCCTGCGCATACATCGCGAGCAACATGCCCGGTAGCAGGTAGATGAGATAATAGATATCGTAGCCGTAATAACCGTACATCAGATCTCTCCTCTCTCCGGCAGATGCGCACCCGCCAAATACGAGCCGACGGGCATTCTCTTTTTACCCGGGCGTTGCAGTTCTCGAATCGACACCGAACCTTCGCGTGTGCCGATCGAAAGTTTCTTTTTCGTCGCCAAGAACTCTCCCGCTTGAAGCGATTCGTTCGAAACGAGCGCGTCGTAGACCTTCAGCCTCTCGCCCAAGAGCAGCAAGTGTGCCCCGGGCTCCGGCGAAAACGCCCTGACTTTTCTCACAAACTCCTCGGCCGTCTGTTCGAACGGATCCAACGTCATCAACGCGTCGTCGATCTTCGGTGCATACGTCGACTCGGCGTCGTCTTGCGGCTTAAAGGCGACTTCGCCGTGTTCGAGGTCGTCGATAAATGCTTTGAGGAGGTCCGCTCCGAGGAGCGCGAGCTCGTCGTGGACGGCGCCGAAGTTTTTGTCGCCGATCGGCGTTTCGCGCATCGCATACACCGCGCCGCTGTCCAATCCCTTTTCGACCTGCATAAGACTTACGCCCGTCGTCTCATCGCCGTTTAAAATCGCCCACTGCATCGGCGCAGCCCCCCGATACTTGGGAAGGAGAGAGCTGTGGACGTTCATAATATATTTCTTCGGGATGTCGATTAAGTCCTGTGACAGGATTTGACCGTAGGCCACGACGATAAATAAATCCGCCTCCACGCTCCGAAGTTTCTCAAGCGATGCCTCGTCGTTTACCTTTTCCGGTTGAAAAACCTCGATGCCGAGCTCCTGTGCCCGCGCTTTGACGGGCGTCGGCGTAACTTTCTTACCGCGACCTCTTTTTCTGTCTTCCTGCGTGACGACGAGCGCAAGATCGGTATATTCGTTGAGCGCCTCGAGCGTCGGCAGAGCGAACTCCGGCGTTCCAAAAAATACACTTTTCATAAGATTACGCCTCGCTTTCAGCTTCCTCCCGATCGTTTACCGTATACATCTCTTCGGCGATATCGGTGTAGAGGATGCCTTCCAAGTGGTCCATTTCGTGTTGAATGATGCGCGCGAGAAAACCTTCCGCTTCGAGCGTCTTTTCCTCGCCCTCGGGATCCCGATACTTGATCTTGATCGTCTCAAACCGTTTGACCTTTCCGACGCGCTCCGGCACGCTCAGACAACCTTCGAGCGCTTCGCTCTCTCCCGCCTCCTCGAGGACTTCGGGGTTGATCAAGACGATCTTGGTCCCCTCGTAGTCGTCGATGACGATAAGGCGCTTAAGCTTGCCGACTTGTACCGCCGCAAGTCCCACGCCCTCGGCATCGTACATGGTCTCGTACATGTCGTCGATCGTGCGCTTGAGTTTCTCGTCGAACACCTCGACTTCTCTCGATTTTTTGTGCAATATCGGGTCTCCGTCCGTCCGGATCTGTAAAATAGCCATTCCGTTACACTCCTTTATCCATCCAATTCCAATGTTACATATATGTTTTTTTCCGTTATATTCTGATAATAGTTCATTAATACCCGTTTTAGCACCTTTAAAAAAGTCCTATATTCCTCGGGGAACACTTTCGCCGTCACCGAATAATGTCGTTTATTCTTTATCTTGGGTTGCTCGACGGGTTCGGCGATTTGAACGTCCAGGTGTTCGTGGCGATTGATCGCCCCGAGCGTCTTCTGCCAATTATACGCCGTCTCCTCCACTTTCCCCGTACCCCGTACGTGGATCTTGACGAGGTGTATATACGGGGGATAGAGAAAACGCCTTCGCTCCTCCATCTCGCGGTGATAAAAGCGCTCGTACTCGCGATCTCTGGCATAAGAGATGCTGTAGTTCTCGGGATTGTAGGTCTGAATAACCGCACGTCCTCTGCGTTCTCCTCTGCCGGCTCGGCCCGCGACCTGCGTCAGCAGTTGAAAAGTCCTTTCCTGCGCGCGGTAATCCGAGACGAACAGCGATAAATCCGCCGCGACGACGCCGACGAAATCGACGTCTTTAAAGTCGAATCCCTTCGCGAGCATCTGCGTACCGACGAGGACATCCGCCTCGTGATTTTGCATGCTGCGGTAAAGTTTTTCGTACTTTCCCTTTTGAGACATCGTGTCCTTATCCATACGCAATACCCGCGCCTCGGGAAAGTGACGCGCGATCCAGCTCTCCACCTGCTCCGTGCCGATGCCGAATTGTTTTAGATATTCGCTCCCGCACACGGGACACGTCCTCGGATACGGCTTCGTCCGGCCGCAGTAGTGACAGTGCATGCGCCCCGTCTTTCTATGGTAGACCATCGATATATCGCAGGCGTCGCACTCGATCACGTGCCCGCACCGTCTACAACTGACGAAGTGGCTGAATCCGCGGCGGTTAATAAATAAAATCGCCTGTTTTTGATTGCGCAGCGTCTCTTCCAACCCTTCGACCATGCGCGCGGAGAGAATTTCGGTATTTCCCCGAAGGAGCTCTTCGCGCATATCGACGACTTCGATCGGCGAAGGGCGCTTGGTTTTATCGGGGTCACCCGTCAGGCGATGGCGTTCAAGCTCCCTTCCCGTGCGCGCATACGTCTTCACAGAAGGCGTCGCCGATCCGTAGACGACTTTGCCGCCTTCGATCTTACTCCGCATCTCCGCGACCTTCCTGACGTCGTAGCGCAGCCCTTCCTGATAGTCGTAGCTCTCTTCTTGTTCTTCGTCGATAAAAATATAGCCGAGCGATGGAACCTGCGTAAATACGGCGGAGCGCGCGCCGACGACGATGCGTCCCGGTTCGTTCTTTAGCCGGAGCCACGCCTCGGCCTTCTCGCCTTCGCTGCGTTGAGAGTGCAGGATGTCGACCTTCCCCGGAAAACGGGCCGAGAGGCGGTCGACCATCTGCGCGGCGAGTCCGATTTCGGGGACGATCATAAGCGATGAGAGCCCCCTGTCCATTGCCCTTTGCGCGAGCTGCATATAGACTTCGGTCTTCCCCGTTCCGGTGTCGCCGAACAACAAGTGTCCCCGTCTATCCGAGCGTTCGATCGCCTCGATCGCCTTTTTTTGATCCACCCGGAGGACGGGCGGCTCTTCTCTCCTGGGGAGGGGAGGTTGCGACGGACGCAGCGCCCCCTTCCCCAGGAGCGTCTCCATCGGCGAATCGGAAAATCCGGTCTCCTCTCTGATAGCCGCCTTCGAAAGCGGTCCCTTCTTTAGGATTAGATCGTAGACCGTTTGTTGTTTTTCCGTAAGCGATCGGTCATAGCCGTCGACGGCCCCGTAGTATTCCTTCTTCCGGCGCTTCACGGGCTTCGTACTTTGAAACGCGAGCCGGACCCATTGCTCCTCGAGGGCGGTCGCAAGGAGCGGGCGCACCTCCTTTTTGATTTCAGCCACGGCAATCTCGGATTCCTCGCCCATCAACGTCTTCGTCGCGTCGTTGTCGACGCATTTTTCACATATCTCCACCACGTCGCCCAGGACGTATTTGGGAAGCAGCGGTTGAAACGACTGGACATAGGAGGTCAAAAACATCTCCCGCATCGCGAGTCCGAGCGCAATGGCGCTTCTCGATAACATGGGATGGAGATCGGGGACGTCGAGAACGGGCTTCAGCGGCTTATCCGCGTCCCCTCCCGAGGATATGACGACGGCGACTTCTCTCCGGTCGCCTCTCCCGAAGGGCACGATGACGCGTCGGCCGATTAAATCCTCTTCCCCGTCCCAGGAGTAACTATACAATTGATCGATTTGAGGCAATGCCTTGTCGATATAAACGTTGACTATCATCTCGTCTCCATGCCATGTAAAAAAAGCTAGGCTTCGCTAGCTTTTAAGATTCTCTAAGACGCGGTCCAATATCTGTGCCGCCAACTCTTTTTTATCCATCATCGGCAAATTCTCTTCCGTCCCGTCGCGATCGAATATCCGAACGTGATTGGTTTCACTGCCGAATCCGGCGTTCGCCTCGGTGATGTTATTGGCCACGATGAAGTTAAAGTTCTTCTCCTTTAATTTTTTCTTCGCGTAAGCCTCCATATTGTGGCTTTCCGCCGCAAAGCCGACGACGACGCGGTCGCCCTTTTTATTGCCGAAGTGCTTGGCGATATCGGGATTCGGCGAAAATTCGATCGCCATCCCCTGCCCACCTTGTTTTTTTATCTTCTCTTCGGCGTACGCCTTCGGCTTATAATCGCTCGGCGCCGCCGCCTTGATTAAGACGTCGGTATCGTCAAAGACCTTCTCGACGGCCTCAAACATCTCTTGCGTACTCTCCACCGGGATAAAGTCGACATCGCGCGGGATATCGAGCTGTGTCGGTCCGCTGATGAGGTGTACGCGCGCGCCGCGGTTTCTCGCTTCGATGGCGATTGCATACCCCATTTTGCCGCTGCTGTGGTTTGAAAGATAGCGCACCGGGTCGAGTCTCTCCTTCGTCGGCCCCGCGGTTACGGTTACATCCATTCCCGCCATCGTCTTTTTCGTAAGCGCCTTTTCGATATAATCGACGATGTCCTCGGGCTCGAGCATCTTTCCCGATCCCACGTCCTGACAAGCGAGCAAGCCGCTTTCCGTCGGGAGTATATCGTATTGATCGCGCGATCTGAGCACGTCAAGCGACTTTTGCGTCGCCTCCGCGGCGAGCATCTTCGTGTTCATCGCGGGCGCGATCAAAATCGGGGCCGTCGTCGCGAGGGCGACGGTCGTGAGCATATTGTCCGCGATGCCGTAGGCGAGTTTTGAAATCGTGTTGGCCGTCGCAGGTGCAATCACCATGCAATCCGCCCACTTTGCGAGGGCGATGTGTTCGACGTCCTTGTTCGACAGTTGGTTAAACATCTCGACGTGGACGACGTCGTTGCTCATCGTCTGAAACGTCAGAGGCGTTACAAACTCCGTCGCGTTTTTCGTCATCACCACGCGCACGTCGTAACCTCGCTTCGTCAAACGGCTGACGATCTCCGGCGCCTTGTACGCGCTGATCCCCCCGCTTACGCCGAGAAGGACGCGATTATTTTTCATCACTCTCTTCCTCTCCTTGCGCCAATTCCAATTCCTTGCGCAACGCCTCGGCGCGCTCTTCCTTTTCCCGTTGAATTTCTTCAAATCGCTCTTTCGTCGTAAACTTAACGGCTCCTTCGTAAATCTCTTCGATCGATATCGAGACGGGGTTTTCCAGATCCGTATCGATGAGGGCTTCGTCGCCGTCGACGATCTCTCTTGCCCTGTTGGACACCAAGGTCGCCAATTGGTAGCGACTGTCCGTAATCTTAGAAATTTCTCCAAATGACATAATATTCATCGTATCGCCCTTCTCTCTACCATATTCTTCTTAATATCGTTATAACGCTTTACACGTAACTTTTCAGCTGCAATAATATTTTCAATGTCCTCGACGGCCTGCTCGACCTTGTCGTTGACGACGAAGTAGTCGTATTCGCCGACGAAATCCAATTCCTTAAAGGCATTGGAAAAGCGCGTTTCGATATCTTTTTCGCTTTCCGTACCGCGGCTGACGATGCGGTGTTTCAACTCTTCCATCGTCGGCGGCAGGAGAAAAATAAAGACCGCTTCCTTGTACTTCTCCTTGATTTGCAGCGCCCCCTGGACGTCGATCTCCAACAGGACGATTTCGCCCTTTTCGATCTCCTTAAATACGAAATCTTTGGGCGTGCCGTAGTAGTTCGTATGGACGTGCGCATACTCGAGCAGCTCGTCCTCTTCGACCATGCGCTTAAACTCTTCTTCCGTCTTGAAGAAATAATTTTCGCCGTCGACTTCCATTCTCCTAGGTTTACGCGTCGTCACCGACGTCGAAAACTTGACCTCTTCATTTTGTGCCATGAGCGCTTCACTCACGGTTCCCTTGCCGCTGCCTGAAGGACCGGAAAGAACCAATAAAAAACCTTTGGACACGTAACACCGCCTTTAAATGATTCTATCTATACAACTTTTATATGCCAATCGACGCCCGAGACTTCAACCCGCCTCGATATCTTTTGCGACGATCGGCTCTCCCGTCTCCGAGGCGAGAGAATGAACACAAAAGCCAAATAACAACTAATTCGACCGTTTCTCTTTATTATAACATTAAACGGATCTTTATGAGTTAAACTCTCTCTTTTAAATAGAGAAATACGGCAAGTCCAAGTCCCCTCGATCAGTCTTGCACCTCACGCATCCCCTTTCCCTATTCAAAAAAGGGCGTACGGATACGCGCCTACGTCTTATCGGCGCTGTGCATAGACACTTTTACTATGTTATTATACATGAAAGAGACTGAAGCGACAGTCTTCTTATCATGAGGAGGTTTTATATTGAGTTACGATGGAACAATGACAAAAGCAGTGAGCGAGGAATTAAAAAAGCGATTCCTGAACGGGCGGATCGATAAAATTTACCAGCCCCAACACGACACTTTGGTTTTGAATTTGCGTTCAAAACAGGAAAGGGGGAGTTTGCTGCTCTCGGCGTCTGCGAATAACCCGTGCGCTTACTTGACGAAGAAAAAATTCCAAAATCCGTCGGTACCTCCGAATTTTTGTATGCTTTTGAGAAAACATCTGGAGTCCTCGATCATCACGGACATCTACCAAATCGAAATGGACCGCATCCTCTGCATCGAAGTGGAAGGCTTTAACGATCTCTTCGACAAAGTCAAGAAAACACTGCTCATCGAGATGATGGGGCGTCACTCCAACATCCTATTGATCGACGAGAACCGGATCATCATCGACGCCTTAAAGCGCGTCAATCGCAGCATCAGCCGCGTACGCGAGGTGCTCCCGGGCATTCCCTATTCGCTCGAGGGCATCATCGACCGACAAAACCCCTTGACCGAGACGAAAGCAGGGTTCTTGGAAAAATCCAGCAAAGAAGACGCCGTGTCAGCAAAAAATTTCTTTATACGCAACTACTTGGGCTTGTCGCCGTTGATCGCCTCCGAAATTTGCTATCGCGCCGGTTTTTCCGAAACCGCTCCCATGAAGACGCTCGACGGAGAGGCGCTCTACCTCGGCTTTAAAAGCCTCATCGACGATTTACACGCCGGACATTACAAGCCGCAGAGCATCTCCGACGGCAACAAGATTATCGCATTTTCAGCGCTGAACCTCACGCAGTATCCCGAAAAGAGCAAGACGTTTTACGACAGTCCCTCGGAGCTGCTCGATCACACGTATCTTACGCGCGTCGTCGAAGATCGCATTCGCCAAAAGAGCCAGAACTTGAACAAACAAATTAAAAACTATCTGGACCGCGCATTGACCAAACAGGAAAAAATGGAACTCGAGCTCAGGGACGCGAAGGACCGAAAAAAATACAAGGTATACGGCGACCTCCTCTCGTCGAACGCCTGGAAGATCGACAAGGGCAGCGACGAAGTGACCTTGGAAAACTTCTACGACGAGATGAAGCCCCTCTCGATTCCGCTCGACAGCACCAAAGATGCGATACAAAACGCCGCACATTACTATAAAAAATTTACGAAATTAAAACACGCGGAAAAAACGTTGACGTCGCGCATCGAAAAAAACAGATTGACGATTCAATATTTAGATTCCATGCTCTACAACTTGGAAGACGCGGAGACCGTCGACGAAGTCAACAGCATCCAGGAAGAATTTAGAGAAGACTATTTAAAAAAGAAATTTAAAAGTTCTTCCAATCGCGGCCACAAGAAAAAATCTAAAAAATCGAGCTATCTTCGATTTAAATCCTCGGACGGCCACATGATCTACGTCGGCAGAAACAACCGACAAAATCAGGAACTTACCTTGAAGTTCGCGCGCAAGGACGACTACTGGTTCCACGTCAAGACCGGACCGGGGAGCCATGTGATCCTAAAGACCGAACGCGACGAGCCGACGGAACGGGAGCTCGCGGAATGCGCCGAGCTCGCCGCCTACTTCAGCCGAAGCAGACAGTCGTCAAATGTCGAGGTCGACTACACGAAGAGACAGTTTATACGCCGTCACCCTTCGAACCAAACCGGCCTCGTCCTATATACCGACTTCTCCACCCTCTACGTTACCCCTACCAAGTCGCTGGTCGAGAAGCTCAAAGTCGACGAGGGCGCGAACTAGCTTTTGAACGTTCCGCATACCGATCGCCCGCTTTAAAATATTGAATTAAATTTTCTTCGTTTTATGAATTGTTTCTCCGTACAAAAAAGTCCGAGTGATCTCTCACCCGGACTTTTATAAACTCTAAACATCCGTCGAACGTCACGTCTCGACGGATGTTTTTTATGATAGCACTTTTTTCCACGCAACATAGACTCGCGACATCCGACAAGAAAATCCCGTGTTTCACCGGGCGCTCTTCGTCGACGGAGAATTTTTTATATGGGTTTTACCGTTTTTACTCTTGATCATCTTCTTTCGCATCGTCGTCTTCGAGGTAGCCGAGACGCTTTAACACCAAAGTATAGCCGTCAGCTCCGTAGTGCAGCGCCCGATTGATGCGACTGATCGTCGCCGTCGACGCACCCGTTTCCTCTTCGATGACGTGATAGGTGTTGTCCGCGACGAGCAATTTTACGACCTCTAAACGTTGCGAAATCGCCATTAATTCTTTAATCGTACAAATATCTTCGAAAAAACGATAACATTCTTCTCTATTCTCTAAAGATAAAATGGCGTCGAAGAGATCGTCCATATTTTTATCTTTAATCTTTGAAGAATAAGCCATACTCACACCTCACTTTATGATAACCCTGTAATCTTCCCGTTGGAATCAATGTCCATGCCATTTGCTGCGGGAACCTTGGGTAAGCCGGGCATCGTCATGATCTGACCTGTCAATGCGACGATAAAGCCCGCTCCGTTTGAAAGGCGAATATCTCGAATGTGAATCGTAAAGTCGGTCGGCGCACCGAGAATGTTCGCATCATCTGTAAATGACATTTGCGTCTTTGCCATACAAACCGGTAAGTCATCTCTACCCAACGACTCGATGCGTTCAATCATTTTTTTCGCATCGTCGGAATAGACGACGTCGGAGGCACCGTAAATTTCTTTCGAAATGGTCTCGATCTTTTCTTCGATCGACTTCTTCGGATCGTACAGGGGTTTGTAATGGCTTTCTTTTTCGCAAAGTTCGATGACTTTTTCCGCCAATTCCAAACCGCCTTCGGAACCTTTCATAAAGACTTCCGAGAGGGCGACGTCGACGCCCAACTCGCGTGCCAGCTCGTCGATCACCTTCAATTCGTTTTCGGTATCGGTGGGGAACTGATTGATCGCGATGACGACGGGAATGTCGTATTTTTTCATATTTTCGACGTGGCGACGCAAGTTCGGGAAACCGCGTCTAAGCGCTTCGACGTTTTCTTCGCCCAAGTCTTTGACGGCCACGCCTCCGTTGTATTTTAACGCACGAATCGTCGCGACGACGACGATGCAGTTCGGCTTAAAGCCCGCTTCGGGTGCCGCGATATCGAGGAATTTTTCGGCGCCCAAATCGGCACCGAATCCGGCTTCGGTGACGGTGTAGTCGGCGAGATTTAACGCCGCCTGTGTCGCCAAGATCGAGTTGCAGCCGTGGGCGATATTCGCAAACGGTCCGCCGTGAATGATCGCGGGCGTATTTTCGATCGTCTGTACCAGGTTCGGAAGAATGGCATCTTTCATGAGCATGGTAACCGCGCCGGCGACGCCCAAGTCTTTGACGTAGACGGGCTGATTGTCGTACGTGTAGGCGACGATAATTCTCGATACTCTCGCCTTAAAATCTTCGAGATCTCGCGAGAGACACAAGATCGCCATAATTTCCGAGGCGACGGTGATGTCGAATCCCTCGGAACGCATGACGCCGTTTTTCTTCGGTCCCATCCCGACGAGCACTTCTCTGAGGGCGCGATCGTTCATATCCAACACGCGCTTAAACGTAACATTTTTCGGGTCGATCCCGAGTTCGTTCCCTTGATGAATGTGATTGTCGATCGCCGCGCTGATCAAGTTATTAGCGCTGGTGATCGCGTGAAAATCGCCCGTAAAGTGGAGATTGATATCGTCCATCGGAAGCACCTGCGAATAGCCGCCGCCGGCAGCTCCGCCCTTGATCCCGAACACCGGTCCGAGACTGGGCTCGCGCAAGGTGCTCACGGTCGATTTCCCGAGTTTTTCCATCGCCATCGCCAGGCCGATATTGGTCGTCGTCTTCCCCTCCCCGGCAGGCGTCGGGTTGATGGCAGTGACGAGGACCAACTTTCCGTCCTTCGACGCATCCTTTTCCTTAAACGGATTGCCTTCGATCTTCGCCATGTAATGGCCGTAGGGCTTTAAATTTTCTTTAGAGAGACCCAATCCCTCGGCAACGTCGTAGATTTCTTTTAATTGCGCTTCGTCGGCAATTTCGACATCCGGTTTTATTTTAGGCACCTAAGTCCTCCTTTAATTTTCGATTCATTTCATCGACATCCGATTTTAGCTTCAACTTATAGTCCGATAACTTCTCTTTTAAATCGTCGTCTCCGACCGACAAGATTTGTGCCGCGAGAATGCCGGCATTCTTTCCGCCGTTGACCGCGACGGTCGCGACGGGCACACCCGTGGGCATTTGAACCGTCGAAAGCAGAGAATCCATCCCTCCGGCGAGCGACGTCTTTCCGGGGACGCCGATGACAGGTCTCGTCGTATGAGCGGCGATTACGCCGCCTAAGTGGGCGGCTTTTCCCGCAATGGATATAAATACTTCCGTGCCCTTTTCCTCTTGTTCTTTCACGTAGTTTACAACTTCATTAGGCGTTCTATGCGCGCTATAGACGACGACGTCGTATGCGATGTCAAATATCTTTAACGATTCGATGACGTCGAATGCGATGTCCTTATCGCTATAACTGCCCATAATGATTGATACCTTCATTTAAATGATGCCTCCTTATTTTCCTTTACCATGTTACCAAGTGGAAAATCTAATGTCAATTCTCCGGCCCGCGCAAAATAAAAAGAATCCGGCCGGAGCCGGACTCTTTTTTATTTTTTGGTTCCGATGTAGTTCGGACTTTCTCGCGTAATTGTAATATTGTGAGGGTGATTTTCCTGTAAGGTCGCCGGTGTAATCTTCATAAATTGTGTCTTGGACTTGAGTTCGTCGATGTCTTTTGCGCCGACATATCCCATACCGGATCTCAAGCCGCCGACTAATTGATAGACGACTTCGCCCACTTTTCCCTTGTAGGGGACGCGGCCTTCGACGCCTTCCGGCACGTACTTTTTCGTTTCGGATTGGAAATAACGATCGCTGGATCCGCTGCTCATCGCACCCAAGGATCCCATGCCGCGGTAAGTCTTAAAGCGGCGGCCTTCGACGTAAATTTCCTCTCCCGGACTCTCGTCGGTACCTGCAAACATCGAACCCATCATGACGACGTCGGCTCCCGCCGCAATCGCCTTGGTCACGTCGCCGGAGTACTTAATGCCGCCATCTCCGATGATCGGAATACCGCGTTCTTCGCCGGCCTTCGCGCAGTTTAAGATAGCCGTAACTTGCGGCACGCCGATACCTGTGACGACGCGCGTCGTACAAATGGAGCCGGGTCCGATTCCGACTTTGACACAGTCCGCGCCGGCATCAATCAAGTCGATCGTGCCTTGGTATGTGGCGACATTGCCTGCGACGAGTTGGATATCGGGGAAAGATTTTTTAATTTCCTTAATGGTCTTTAATACGCCCGCGGATTGGCCGTGTGCCGTATCGATGACGAACAGGTCCGTACCGGCCGCGCGCAGTCCTTCGACGCGCTCGTAGACGTCGTGCGTCACGCCGACCGCCGCACCCGCGAGGAGTCTGCCGCCCTCGTCGCGCGCCGAGTTCGGATATTGGATGGATTTTTCGATATCTTTGATCGTAATCAAGCCCATCAGATGATGCTCGTCGTCGATGAGGGGAAGCTTTTCGATCTTATATTTCTTCATGACCTTTAACGCATCTTCCATCGAAATGCCTTGTTTGCCGGTAACCAAATTCTCGCTGGTCATGACATCTGCAATCTTCTTCGACAGATCGTCTTCAAAGCGAATATCTCTGTTGGTAATGATTCCTTCGAGGATGCCGTCGCTTGTGACGATCGGCACGCCGCTGATCTTATAGTGGCTCATTAACTCGGTAGCATCCTTGATCGCGTGGTTCTTCGATAGGGAGAAAGGATCAGTGATGACGCCGTGTTCGCTACGTTTTACGCGATCGACCTCTTTGATTTGTTCTTCTAACGGCATGCTCTTGTGAATGATGCCGATCCCGCCCTCACGCGCTATCGCAATCGCCATTTGAGATTCGGTAACGGTGTCCATGCCGGCACTCATAATCGGAATATTTAATTGAATTTTTTCAGTAATTTTCGTTTTTAAACTGACCTCGTTCGGTAAGACCTCCGAATATCCGGGCACGAGCAGAATATCGTCAAACGTTAAACCTTCTCCAAAAAATTTCATAGGACCTCCTTAGAATACATACCAGTTAAAAAATAAGATAAAAAACATTCTAGCAAATTCCGGCGTCGGTATCAAGAATCGGTCTTCAATCGTTCGGGCGTCATTTGGATCACCTCGATTCCCTTAGGACATCGCGCCGACACCTTGCCGTTTGCATCGATCGTCACCTCGATGTCCTCGGGTCGAATGGACTCGAGCAGATTCTTATTTCCATAGACGTCGACGTCGATCGTATCCGGCAAATCAAAGGTCTTTTTACCCGTATCGACGCTTGCCGAGGGAACGGAAATTTTGCGCCTCGACATCTCATTCTTTAAATAGCGCAACATCACCGACTCGTCCGGGTTGACGAGGTGCACGCCCTCGGGAAGGACGAGGCTTACGGGCATGGCGTTTACATCCATCAATTCCCGGGGATCGATCGGCTGAGTCTCGACACTCTTGATCTGATCGATCTGCTCGCCGCTTCCCGTAATGACGATGCTCGACGGCGTGAGGATCGCGCGATCTTTTTGAAACCCCGCGGCGGATTCATCCGTATAGACGACGTTAATGGGAACATTCGCCGCCTTGGAGATCACCGCCTGAATGTCGACGCGTTCGGGATTGATCTTGACGCCTGAGATATGTTTTCCGTCTTGACTGACCGCCGACAGATCGGCGGAGGATACAACCGTATCTTCGGCCTTATCGATGGGAACATAGCCGATGATCGATTGTATCTTGTCGATTTGTCTTTTCGGCCCCGTAACCATGACCATCTCCGGGTTGACCGTGATGCGATCGAGGACATAATGTTCCCTGGGCTTTCCCTTGGAGCGAATCGTCACCGGTTTTTTTACCGTCTCCATCTCATCGACCGAAACGGTGATGGCCGTGGGATTGGACTTTTCGATAGTGAGTGAATCGTCGCTCAGGCGATAGTGGATCGGCAGGCGATGTGTCCCCGGCTCAAGTTCGCCGAGATCGACATAAGCGGAGATATCCTCTTCGTTCAGCCCTATGATCGCGCTGCGCTTGCCGCTTACGACGATATTCGTCGTATATTCCTTGTGCTGCAACAAATCCATGCCCGCATCGCGCATGATCGTTTGATTTCGAAGCTCGACCTCGACATTTGAAAAATCCTTGGTAATCGTCGGATCGATTTCGGTGATGATGAAATACCAAAGCAGAATCGCGATGATCAGTGAAAGGATTTTGGTAATGGTGTCTCTGTTGTTCGATATGAAATTTAAATATTTCTCACGCATGCGCTACCTCACTCCTCTATCGCATTCGGGAAATAAATATCTCTCAGCAACTGTTCGAGCGTCGAGAGATCGAGGTGTCGGTTGATATTCCCGTACTCCGCGATGGAAATAGATCCCGTCTCCTCACTCACGACAATCGCAAAGGCGTCGCTCTTTTCGCTGATGCCGATCGCCGCGCGATGGCGCGTGCCGAGTTCCTTCGAGAGGCCTTTTTCTTCGGTTAACGGTAAGAAACAGGCCGCCGAGACGATTTGATCGCCGTTAATGACGACCGCGCCGTCGTGCAGCGGCGTGTTGGGGATGAATATATTGATCAACAATGCCGAGGAAAGTTCGCCGTAAATCGGCGTACCGGTTTCGATGATCTCGTTTAACCCCGTTTGTCGTTCAAGGACCATCAACGCGCCGATTTTTTGCCTCGACAAAGACGCCACGGCACTGACGATCTCCTTGATCGTCGATTCATCGCGTTCACTCGAAAAGACGAACCCCTTCTTTAAAGAGCTGTTGCGCCCGATAAATTCGAGACCGCGCCGAATTTCGGGTTGAAATACGATAAATAAACCTAAAAAACCCCACGTCAACATGCTCTTCAAGAGATAATTCAACATATAAATTTGCAATATTTCACTGACCTTCGTGAGCACCAACAAGACGGCGATCCCCTTGGTCAGTTGTTCTGCCCGGGTCCCGCGAATCAGCTTAAACAGCCAGTAAATGATCACTGCGACGATGGCTATATCAATAATATCTTGAATCCGCAGTATCGATAAGGTTTCACTAATCCATGTCATAGTGATCGGACCTCCTAAAAATAAACGATACGGCACTTGCAGTAAAGATGAACAAGCCGGCGGCTATAAAGACATCGCCCGCGCTCATCACCCTCGGTGTCGTGACGGGAGAGGAAAACGCGATGCGATCACACAACCATCTCAGGCGCGTATCCGTCCCCGCGATGGTATGCGTCAGCGTGCGTCCCTCCGAGATGAGCGCGATCGCGCGCCCATCCCCTATCTTCATCAGGCTCGACAGTTCCACGGGCATCGCCCCGTTTAAGAGGACGACGAGAGCATTCATCGCACATCCGATCCCCGCCAGGCGATATCCCGGATGCCTTCCGACGATCAATCCGATCGCGATCACGCTCAGCGCCACTCCGTGAACGGCCGAAAAGTGTTCGGCAATCTGCGCGTGGCTCGGTGCCGTCTTCAGGGCAATGATAAATATCGCCGCTCCGACCAAAGAGATCGCCAGGTTTTTAAATTGAGGCAATGAAAGAAAAACCTTATTTTTCCATGAAAAAATAAGGCCTAACATCATCCCTAATAAGATGGCTTCTTTCGTCATTGTTCACCTACAAAAAATGCGCTCTCTTTAGAAAGCGCATCTTACTTTTATTCTTCGTCTTCGCCTGCATCCGCATCTTCGGTTTCCAACTTATCAAAGTCGATGAGGTCGCCGATCGCCATGGAGAAGTTTTCTTCTTCAGGTTTGCTTTCGACTTGCGGAGCTTCTTTATGACGAGGTTTTTTATCTCTCTTCTTTTCGCGATTTGCTTGTTCATCGTCGCCGCCCGGTTGAAGAGCTTTCATCGAGAGAGAAATCTTCTTGTCCTCGAAGTTGATATCTGTGACGCGAACTTCGATTTCTTGGCCGATTTCCAAGACATCGGACGGTTTGTCGACGTGTTGTCTGGAAATTTGGGAGACGTGAAGCAATCCGTCTACGCCGGATTCCAAGCGAACGAATGCGCCGAAGTCCAAGATGTTGACGACGGTACCTTTGACATCGTCGCCGACTTTAACCGTTTCAACAAAGGTATCCCACGGTTTTTTCGTCAATTGTTTTAAACCGAGGGCGATACGGTTTCTCTCTTCGTCGATCTTTAAGACGACCACTTCTACTTCTTGACCGGGGCTTACGACGTCGCTCGGATGTTTGACGCGATTCCAAGACAATTCAGAAATGTGAATTAATCCGTCTACACCGCCGACATCGACGAAAGCGCCGAAGTTGGTAAGTCTTTGGACCGTGCCCTTGATGACTTGACCTTCTTCCAAGGTTGCGTAAACTTCTTTGCGTTTTTCTTCGATTTCTCTTGCCTCGACATTTTTACGAGAGAGGACAAATTTTCTTCTGCTCTTGTCGAAATCGATGATTTCGCATTCGAGATCTTGACCGACGTATTTGCTGAGATCTCTTTGGAAACGTACGGAAGCGTGAGAAGCGGGGATAAATCCGTTTAATCCGTCAACATCACATGTTAAACCACCCTTGACGACGTTGGTGACATGTGCTGTTACCAATTCTTCGTTTTCAAATTTTTCTTCCATCTTATCCCAAACCTTCATGTTTTCAACGCGTTTGTAAGATAAGACTACATTACCGTCTCCATCGTCCATTTTCATAACATAAACCTGAATTTTGTCGCCTTGTTCGAAGAGCTTTTCAGGTTTTACGTCGGGGTCGTTGGACAATTCATCTCTGGAGATAATACCGTCAGCACGATAGCCGATGTTTACCATCACTTCATCGTCTGTGACATAGAGTACTTCGCCATCGACGATTTCACCGCGGCGCACACGCGTGAAAGAGTTCTCGATGGCCTCCATCATTTCATTGTTCATTTCGTCCCTGTTTAAGTTATCCATTCTACTAACAGCCTCCTTGATTACCGAATCCGGAGTGGATGCTCCGGCGGTAATACCAATTTTATTAAATTTTTTAAATGGACGTAGATCGAGTTGATTTATGGTTTGAATATGATATACATGTTCACAATACTCCGCTGCAATTTTTGCGAGCTTTTTCGTATTCGCGCTATTCTTACCACCTATAACGAGCATACAATCCACATTTTTAGCCAACATGCGACAGGCATCCTGACGGTCGTTTGTGGCTTTACATATGGTATTATACCTTAAAACATCGCCTGTGAAAACACCTTTTAGGCGATATTCCACCTTATCGACGATTTTCTTGGGATTTGTCGTCTGCGAAATGAGCGCAATCCGTTCCTCATTTTCAAACGGCAAATCGTCCACCTCGCCTTCGTCTCGAACGACGTGGACATTTCTTCCGTAACTGACGATTCCCTTGATCTCGGGGTGATCCGGGTCGCCCACGAGGACGACAGGTATCCCCTCCTCATCGCTCTTTTCGACGATGTCGTAAATCCTCGAGACGAAGGGGCACGTCGTGTCGACGACGCGATTCCCCCTTTCTTCCAAGGCGGCCTTTAAGGACTTCGTCGTCCCGTGACTTCTCGTAATGACCGTCGCATCCTCCGGAAGGGAGCCTTCATCGATCACTTCGACGCCTAAATCGTGAAGCTCTTTATTGACCTCGGCATTGTGAACCAACTCGCCCATCAACTTGACGTTTTCATACGCTTCAGCGGTTTGAAACGCCTTATCGACGGCGCGCTTCACGCCACCGCAAAAACCGTAGACGTCACTCAAAACTACTTCCAATGACTTATTCTCCTTCATATATGTTTTTCATAATATCGTACATGATTTCTTCATATTGCTCCGTCGAAAGCTTTTTCTTCTCAAACGGAATGGGGTCGCGGAAGATGTAACGGCGCCTTCTGAACGGTTTGTATTCGCCGTCGATGTAGATCGGCAAAATATCCGTACCCGTCCGCGATGCGAGCAGAGCCGTCCCCGATTTTCCGTTGTGGTAGTCCGGATTCTGGACGCGCGTCCCTTCCGGAAAGATGCCGAGCACTTCCCCGTCTCGAAGCACGCGCATCGCTTGAATCGTACTCTTCGGATCGCCGTGTCCCCGTTCGACGCCGATGACGCCGGTATGATCGAAGATAAATTTGACGATCGGAATATCGTAGAGTTCCTTTTTCGCCATCCACCGGATGGGTCTCGGGAAAAAAATCGAAATGATAAGCGGATCCCAACTGCTCTTATGGTTGGCGACGAGAATGTACGACTTGTCCTCGATGGGCGGCATATTCTCTACCTTGTAAGGGTAGAGCAGTCGCACGAAGAAGCCGACGAAATACTTTAGAAAGTTATAAAACATACGTCTTCTCCACCTGCGCGACCATCGCATCCAAGACGTCTTCTTCGGTCAAGTCCGTCGAGTCGATGACGATCGCATCCTCCGCCTGTCTCAGGGGAGCTACTTCTCTCGTCTTGTCGCGAATGTCGCGCCTATGAATATCTTCTTTGATCGTCTCCAGATCGACCGCTTCGCCCTGTTCTTTTCGCTGCAGCCAACGCCTTCTCGCGCGTTCCTCTTCGCTCGCCGTTAAAAAAAATTTCACTTCGGCTCCCGGAAGAATCACCGTCCCGATGTCTCTGCCTTCCATCACGATACCGCCTCCTTCGGCGAGTCTTCGCTGCAAGTGGAGCAAATAGTCGCGCACCTCGGGGTGTTTGGAGAGTTCGGAGGTCTTTTGGGAAATGGCCTCCGTCCGGATGGCATCGCCCAAAGGCTTGCCGTTTAACAGCACGCCGCCGTTTCGATAGTCGATCTCCTCTTGATCGCAAGCCTCGAGGACCGATTCCACGGCATCTCCGATCCCGCGTTCCAAGGCGATGTAGGCGATTGTTCGGTACAGGGCGCCCGTGTCGATGTATTCGTATCCCAGGCGGTCCGCCAGCTCCCTTGCGATGGCACTTTTGCCCGCGCCGGACGGCCCGTCTATCGCTATCTTATATTTCATATGTCCTCCTCCGCGGCACTTAGGCCGGCCAAATACCCCGTTGAAAAAGCAATCTGCAAGTTAAACCCGCCGGTCGGTCCGTCGACGTCGATCAACTCTCCGCACAGGTAGAGCCCCTTTTGCGTCCGGCTTTCCATCGTCGAGGGATCGATATCGTCGACATCGACCCCTCCCGTCGTGACGATTCCCGTCGATTCGTCGAAAAGACCTTTGTAGTGAATGGGAAAAGCCTTGAGCACGTCGATCAGACGCTCCCGCATCTCGACACTCAGCTGATGTCCCGGTAAGTCCTCGGGGATCTCCGCCGCATCGAGAATCGGCGATACCAGCGACCTCGGGACCATGGTCTTTACGATCGTCTTAAGTTCGCGATTGGCGTTTGAATCGATCTCCCTTAAGATGCGTCGCGTCAGTTGCTCGCGATCGAGTGCGGGCTTCAGATCGATCCGAAGTTTGACGCGGTCGTCACGGTTAATTCTCGACGATAAGCTCAGTACGATCGGCCCGCTTATGCCGTAGTGCGTAAAGAGCATTTCACCAAACTCGCTCGACACCCCGCGTTCCGTCTCGGCGTAAAGTTCGACATTTTTTAAGGAGAGTCCCGAAAGCGTCTCCATCCCCCGCATATCACAGCGCAAACCGACGAGCCCTGCAATCGGCCTGACGATGCGCATGCCGAAGGACTTCGCCCAGGTGTAACCGTCACCGGTCGATCCGGTCGCGGGATAGGTCACGCCGCCCGTCGCCACGATGACCTTCTCGGCGCGAAAGATCCCGCGATTCGTCGACACCTCGAAGACCTCGCCGTGCCGTCGAATCGTCGACACTTCGGTATCGAGATGCACGTCGACGCCGGATCGCTTTAATTCCCTCGAAAGACATCGGATGATGTCGGAAGATTTATCGCTTATCGGAAAGACGCGCTCGCCGCGTTCGACCTTGAGGGGAACGCGCCTCACCTCGAAGAAGTTTTTTAGCGTTTCATTCGAAAAGGTATAATACGACGAATACATAAATGCACTGTTTCGATGGAGTGCGTCAAAGAAAAAGCGGTCGTCGCAATCGTTGCAGAGATTGCAGCGACCTTTTCCCGTGATAAACAGCTTCTTGCCGAGTTTTTCATTTTTTTCGATTAACGCGACCTCGGCTTTCTCCGAGGCCTTGATCGCGGCCATCATGCCGCTTGGTCCTCCACCTACGACGATAATCATCTAACACCTCTCTATGCCGATCCAATAAGGCGGATCGTGCCTTTGATTGGGAAATTGGATCCGCGATACGCGAAAATCTCTCTGATTTAATGCCTCGATGCGCTCGGCGAGTCCGATACTCTCCCGCCGTCCCTCGTCGTGCCCAGGATAGATACAGATACTTAGGAGCGCGCCTTTTTTCATCGCGCCTAATATCGTATCGACCGTCTTTTTCGTCGTCTCCCACATCGTCGTTACCGACTTGTCCCCCTTGGGCAGGTAGCCCAAGTTCATGACAAACACATCGACCGCCTCCGGATCGACGTAGCGCTCGATGTACTCGTGGGAATCACAGACGAGTTCGACGTTTTCGATCCCTTGCGACCGAAGTAAAGACGCCGTATTTTCGATCGCCGCCCGCTGAATGTCGAAGGCGACGACGCGGGCCGCGCGCCTCGCGAGAAACAGCGTATCTTTTCCGTTCCCCGACGTCAAATCGACCGCGACGTTCTCGGACGTCATCCGTCGGTCGAGAATAACATGCGACCACGCCACCGCGCTTGAAGGCATCACTTCCATGATTTCAACATCCTGATCTCCTTATCTCGAAGCGGACGGTACTGTCCCTTGCCCAAATCGCCCAGCTTCAAAGGCCCGAAGGCGACGCGCTCCAATTGAACGACCTCGTGGCCCTCCTTTTCGAACATGCGACGTATTTGACGATTTCGCCCCTCGTGGATTTTACACTCCAGGCGCGTCTTGTCGTTGCGATAGTCTAAAATTTTAAACGACGCGGGCGCCGTAGGTCCGTCGTCGAGTTCGATTCCCCGAGACAGGTTCTGTACCGATTCCTTGTCCACCCGTCCCTTAACGGTCACGCGATAAGTCTTTTCCATTTCGTATCGGGGATGGAGCAATTTTTCCGTAAGCTCGCCGTCGTCGGTCAAAAGCAACAGGCCCGAGGAGTCCATGTCCAAACGCCCCACGGGATAGAGCCTCTTTCCGCGAAAATCTCTGGAAACGACGTCGAGAACCGTCTTTCTCCCCTTATTGTCCTTCGCGGTCGAGACGACTCCCCGCGGCTTGTTTAAGAGGATATAAGTATAGTGTCGAACGGGCCTGATCTTTTTTCCGTCGACGGTTACCGTATCGCCGGGCTCCACTTGATAGCCTTGTGTATCGATCGTGGTTCCGTTGACGGCGACGCGTCCTTCGGCGATGATTTCTTCGCATTTTCTCCGACTCGCGACGCCGGCATGGGCCATGTATTTTTGAAGTCTCATGATTCCTCCGCTTCTTCGTCCTCGAGTTGTGGCAAATCGTCCAGACTGCGCATGCCGAATTTCTGCAAAAATACCTCGGTCGTCCCGTACACTTTCGGCCTGCCGGGGATGTCGCGCCTGCCGAGAACCTTGATCAACTGCGTATTTTCCAAGTTCTTCAGGACGCGATCGCAGCGAACGCCCCGAATCTCTTCGATGTCGGATTTTAAAACGGGCTGTTTGTAGGCGACGATCGACAATGTCTCGAGGGCCGCATTCGACAGGTTCTTCGCCTGATTTTTCTTGGCGTAATCGGCGATCGACTCGAACAGCTCCGGCTTGGTCGAGAGCTGGTAGGTATCCTCGACATTCACCAGCCGAAGCCCCCTCTCCGGGCGCTCGAGTTCTGTTTTTAATTGATCCAAGAGCGCGCGCACTTCGATCGCCGTCAGTCCGAGCGCCTCCCGTATTTCCTTTTCCGAAAGCGGTTCGCCCCAAGCGAACAACAACGCCTCCAACTTTGCTTTAGGATGCATTCGCGGTCCCTTTTCTACTCAATATAATATCTTTTCCGCACTGTCTGCAACTTATGCGCTGCAATTTTACGAGTTCGAGCATCGTCAAAAATATCGTCACGATTTCGATGCGGCTCTCGGCATCTCGCACCATGTTAAAAAAACTGGGCTCGTCGCTCGCTCTAAACGCTTCGCGGATTTTTTCATTCGCCTGCTTAAAGCTGTATTTCGCGGATGAAATCTTCTCGAGCGACTTTTGCGCTTCTTCGTGCACTTTAAATTGACGCAACGCCTTCTCAAACGCGTCTCTCAACTCCTCGCCGTTTCCGTCGTTGATTAATTCGACTTCGGAAAAGTCGGAGAAGTCGTCCTGCTTTTTATAGATCGCGCCTTCTTCGCGCTCCGCCATCTCTTCCAATAAGAAAGCAAGGGCCTTCATCCGCTTATACTCTACGATTCGCCCGACGAGATCCTCTCTCGGGTCCTCCTCTTCCTCGCCTTCTTCACTTCGTCTCTCCGGCAAGAGCATGCGACTTTTGATCTCGAGAAGATAACTCGCCATGGCGAGAAAATCGACGACGGAATCCATGACGGGACCCTGCATATGGTCGATGTAGTCGAGGAAGTCGTCGACGAGGACGTGAATCTCAATATCGTAGATATCCATCTCGCGCTTTTTGATTAATTCCAGTAAGACGTCCATCGGACCCGAAAACGATCCGTAGACTATTTCGAAATTCATAATAAAATACTCGCTCCGAGATTGACAAAAGCATTGATGATGCCGTAAATGGCCGGTCCGATGATGCGCGGGATGATACCCGTGATGACGCCTATAAACAAAATGCCGTAAAAGTAGCGCTCGTATTTATAGAACTTAAATTCAATGTGACTCGGCAAGAGCGAGGCGAGTACTTTCGAACCGTCGAGCGGCGGAAGCGGCACCAAATTGAAGACGCCGAGCATGACATTGTACCACAGGAAGTGGTAAAAGAAATTGCTGATCACATAACCTCTTTGCGTCGTCCAAACGAGGAAAAAGGCGGCGATCAGCGCAAAGATAAAATTCACCGCTACGCCGGCGAGGGAAACTAAAATCGTTCCGCGCTTTCTATGTTTATAATACGACGGGTTGATCGGCACGGCCTTCGCCCAGCCGAATCGAAAGACGATCATAAAGAGCAGGCCGATGGGATCGATATGGCCCAGCGGATTTAAGCTGAGTCTGCCGTCGCGCTTGGCCGTATCGTCTCCCAACAGATAGGACACATAGCCGTGTCCTATCTCGTGTCCGACGATCGCGATGATAAGCGCCGGTATCGACCAGAGGTATACACTAAAATCCATGATCCACCTCGTCGATGATGAGCGGCTTGACCTCGACGGGTTCGTTTGCGACCGCGACCATGTCCAGATAACGCCGTCTCGCCGCTTCCATATCTCTCGCACCGGAACCGTAAAGCGTCGCCAGACGATCGCCGCGCCCTACCGCGTCCCCGCATTTTTTATGGAGGTAAACGCCCGCCCCCATGTCGAGGACATCGTCCATCGTCACGCGCCCGGCGCCCAAGTCTCTCGCCAAGATGCCGACTTCGTGTGCGGGGATTGCTGAGATATAGCCCTCTTTCTCGGAGTAGACCTCGATCGACTGATCCGCGGATGGCAAGAGAGACGGATCTTCGACGGCGGCGACGTCGCCCCCTTGATTTTTGACGAAGCGCTTAAACTGTTCAAAGGCTTCGCCGTTTTGAAGCAACTCGCGCACCTTTCGCTCGATGTCCGCGTCCTCGTCGCCCTTTGCCATCGCGATCAACTTCGTCGCAAGCGCCACGCAGAGTTCGGTCAAGTCGTCGGGCCCGTTTCCACAAAGCGTGTCGATCGCCTCTTTTACTTCGAGACTGTTGCCGACCGCACGCCCGAGCGGCTGTTCCATGCGCGTAAGCATCGCGACCGTCTTTCTGCCGAAGCTCTCGCCGATGCCGACCATGGTCTTTGCAAGCTCCAGAGCGCTTTTTTTGTCTTTCATAAACGCGCCGTCGCCGACCTTGACATCCAACAGAAGGCAGTGACCGTGGATGGCGAGTTTTTTGCTCATAATGCTCGATGCGATGAGCGGGATCGAATCGACCGTGGCCGTCGCATCCCTGAGTGCGTAGAGCTTTTTGTCGGCCGGGGTAATATTCGACGTTTGCCCCGCGACCGCCATGCCGATGTCGTTTGTCGAGCGGACGATCTCCTTCATCGACAAATCGACGTTAAATCCGGGAATCGCCTCGAGCTTATCGAGCGTCCCGCCGGTGTGTCCGAGGCCGCGACCGCTCATCTTGCCGAAGGGCAGACCGTAAGCGGAAAGGATCGGACCTAAGATGAGCGTCGTCGTATCGCCGACTCCGCCGGTCGAATGCTTGTCGACGATGACGCCGCGAATCGACGACAGATCCACGGTATCTCCCGAATCGATCATCGCCTTCGTCAGCGCATTGATCTCATCCAGGTTCATCCCCGAAAAGTAAATCGCCATTAAGAGCGCGCTCATTTGATAATCTTTAACGTCTCCGCGCACATAGGCGTCGATCGTATCGGCGATTTCCCGATCCGTAAGCGTCAATCCGTGTTTTTTCTTTTCAATAACTTCCAAGACGCTCATGGTTAAATCTCCTCGATAATCGACGCGACGAGCTTTTTAAAGTCTTCCGATACTTTTTGAGAGATCGTCAAAACTTCCTCGTGTTCGAGCGGTTGGTCCAGAATGCCCGCCGCCATATTGGTGATACAGGAAATCCCCACGACCTTGACGTGTCGATGGTTTGCGACGATTACCTCGGGAACGGTGCTCATGCCGACGGCATCGGCGCCGAGTATCCCCGCCATGCGGATTTCCGCGGGCGTCTCGTAGCTCGGTCCCGTCATATACATATAGACGCCGGTCCGGTGCGCGATATCCAACCGTTCGGCGATTTTTTGCACTTCTTCTAAAAGCGCCGGATCGTAAGCGTAGCTCATATCGGGGAAGCGATCGCCGACGTCTTCGTTGGGGCCGATCAAAGGATTTTTCCCGTTGAAGTTGATGTGATCCGATATGAACATCAGCTCGCCCGGGTTGAAAGATTTATTGACGCCGCCTGCGGCGTTTGTCACGATCAATTTATCGATGCCCAAGTCGCAGAGGACCTTGACGGGGAAGACGACTTCTTTGATATCGAAGCCCTCGTAAAAGTGGATGCGCCCCTTCATGGCGACGATCTTTTTTCCCTTGACTATGCCGAAAATCAACTCACCGCTGTGTCCCTGAACGGTCGATTGATTAAATCCGGGGATCTCACCGTAGGGGATGCGGACGGCATCTTCGACGGTATCGGCAAAGTCGCCGAGCCCGCTTCCCAAGATGATGCCAATTTCCGGCTTTAAGTCCGTCTTCGTGCGTATATAATTAATCGTTTGATTCATGTTTCTTTCTCATTTCCTTTGCTGCATAGAGGGCGATGATCGTCTTCGCGTCGACGATTTCGCCCAGAGTGATCATGTGCATCGCTTCGTCGAGATCCATATATTCTATTTCGAGATCTTCCGACTCGTCCGGATGCGCCTCGCCCTCTTTCGGATTTTCACACATAAAGATATAGATTTTTTCATTCGTAAATCCGGGCGACGTGTAGGCCTCTACCAAAAACTCCGCGGAATCCGCGATCAAGCCCGTCTCTTCGGAGAGTTCTCGAATTGCCGCCTTCATGGGATTCTCGTTGTGTTCGATAAGGCCCGCCGGAAGTTCCAGCAAATTCTTTTTCGTCGCAATGCGATATTGGCGGACAAACGGAATTTTCCCGTCTTCCCTAAAGGCGATCATACAGCTCCCGCCGCCATGTTCGACGACTTCACGCTTTCCGTAGCGTTGACCGTCGAGCTCGACGGTATGACAACGCAAAGTGACGACTTTGCCTTCATAAATTTTTTCACTACGAATGACACGCTCTTCTGAAATCATAATTCCTCCTCATGGCGTTCTAATAACATTTCGCGAGCTGTTTCTCTGGTTTTTTTCGTATCCGTGCCGCTGATCATCGTGGCCAGATAGGAAATTCTCTCCTCCATCGAAAGCTGATCGACGACCGACACGGTGCGTCCGCCTTCCTCGCGCTTTAAAATACGATATTGTCTGTCTGCCCGGGCGACCACTTGGGGCAAGTGGCTGACGACGATGAGTTGACGATCTTTCGACAATTGCGCCATTTTCTCGGCGACTACTTTCGCCGTCTTTCCGCTCATTCCCGTGTCGACTTCATCTAAGATTAAAATTTCCCGCTCGTCAAATTCGGCGTAGATGCTGATAAACGCGAGAAAAATTCGACTCATTTCTCCGCCGGAGGCGATCTCCGAAAGCGGCATGAGGTCTTCGCCCTTGTTTGTCGAAACCATAAAGCGAACAAAGTCCACGCCGTCTTCCGACAGCGACTTTTCCTCAAACTGCACCTGAAAACCCGCGCCCTCGATGTCGAGCTCCGACATCACTTCGGCGAGGCGAGATTCCACTTTTTTCGCCATGGCGCGGCGCGTCTCGCTGATTGAATTCGCCTGTTCCATCGCTAGGTCGTAAAGCGCTTCCCGTTTTTTCTTGAGCGATTCCAGATTTCGATCGTAGTCTTCGAGATAGGACAAGCGCTCTTTGCTCTTGTCGAGAAAATCCTGCATCAGGTCGTAGGTCTCGCCGTACTTCCTCTTGGCCCGATTGATCGCATCGAGTCGTTCGCTCACGATCGCGAGTCGTTCGGGATCGTCTTCAAAGTTTTCGCCTCTCTCCCGAAGAGTCGAGGCGATGTCTTGAAATTGATAGCGGACGTCCTCGAACTGCTCGAAGATATCCTCGTAGGAGGCGTCATTCTGTGCGATCTTCTCGAGCGAGGCGGCAAAGCGATCCATCAAGGCGCGAATCCCGTCGTCGTCAAACGACAATTGGGACAGCTCCTTGAGGTACTCGAGTGTCGAGGCGTGGTGACTTCGCGCGTGAAATTCCTCGGCAAGTGCCTCGTCTTCTCCGCGCTCCATCGCGAGCGTCTCGAGTTCGTCGATTTGATAGCGCAAGAGATCACTTTCTCTCGCAACGGCCTGCGGATCTCTATCTCCCGCTCTCAACTGTTCGTCGAGTTCACGATAGGCCTTCACCGACGACCGAAGCTCTGCCAACTCCTTGCGGTGATCCTCGCCACAAAACGCATCGATCAGCCCCAACTGAAACGCCGGTTGCATCAAAAATCCGTTTTCGCCCTGCATGCCCGAAAGCGCGATGGTCGATCCGAATTCCCGCAACACGGAATTAGTGACCGTCTTCCCGTTAATTTCCGACATCGACGGCCGGTCGCGATAAATGGTTCGCTCAATAATAATAACATCCTCAAAGGGGATGTGTCTGTCTTTAAGAAATTTTAACGTCCTTTTATTCCGAGTCACAAAGACACCTTGGATCACGGCGCTTTCCGCGCTCTTCCGAATCATCTGCTTTTGGGCGCGCGCCCCCAACAGGAGGCTGATCGCATCCATAATAATGGACTTTCCCGCACCGGTCTCGCCGGTCAGGACGGAAAACCCGTCGTGAAATTCGATGCGCGAATGTTCAATAATCGCAAAATTATCAATTTGAAGACGCAAAAACATAGCTAGTGAAATTCCTCTCTTGAGGCGCGCACGACTTCGTCTATGGAAATCGGCGGCGCGTCCGTGTCAACATTGGAAAGGAGCATTAAAAACTCCGTATTTCCCTTCTTCGCTCCTTGAATCGGGGAATACGTCAATACCTCGGGCGTCATATCCAGCGAGCGCACCAATTCGAGGGTCCTTTCGAGGACCTCTTTGTGTACGTTCGGATCGCTCACGATGCCGCCCTTTCCGACTTTATGTTTACCCGCTTCGAATTGAGGTTTAATCAGCGCCGAAATTTTTCCCGGCCGATTCAGATACGTCACGGCCTTCGGCAACACGAGGTCGAGGGATATAAACGATACGTCGATCGAGATAAAATCGACGGCTTCTTCGAGTTCGGAAGCGTCGAGATACCTGATATTGGTCCTTTCCATGACGACGACGCGCGGATCGACGCGCAACGAGTATGCGAGCTGGTTGTACCCGACGTCGACAGCGTAGACTTTCGACGCCCCGTGCTGGAGCATGCAATCGGTAAAACCGCCGGTCGAGGAACCGATGTCCATGCACACCTTCCCCGTGAGGTCGATGTCGTAGCTGTCGAGAATCTTCTCGAGCTTAAACCCTCCTCGCGACACGTACTTTAAACTGTGACCCTTGATTGTAATCTCCGAATCTTTGTCGATCAACTGCCCCGCCTTTTGAATGCGCTCCGTACCGATAAAGGCCTCTCCGGCCATAATCATGGTCTTCGCCTTCTCTCTCGACGGCGCCAAGTTTTTATGCACCAACAAGAGATCCGCTCTCTCTTTCATGACATCACCGATCCCGCTTCAATATCTTTAAGATCAAGGTCTCCGTTTCGGGAAAATCACCCAAGTCGCGTAAAATGTCGAGGCACTCCTTCGTATAGTGTTCCGCCCTCGACGTGAAATAGGACTTCTCTTCGACCTTTCCGTCCTCTTCCAAATCCAGATAATCGTCCTGGAATTGGTAGCTGACGCCCAACGTTTCTCCGACGCGGTAAAGCGCGTCGGTCACATCGACGGTTTTTCCCGCCAAGGCGCCCGCCATCGCAAAGCATGCACCCAACAAGGCGCCGGTTTTTTTCATGTAAAGTACTTCGTCGCCCGAAGAAGCGCCTTCGCGAATGTCCAAAACCTGGCCGTCGACCATGCCGGTGGTCCCCGCCGCCTTAAACAGATACTTCATCGCCAGAATTCCGCCTTCGGGCTCGATGCTCGCCCCCTCCGCTGCGAGTTCCGCAGCCTGCGAGAGAAGTCCGTCGCCCGCCAAAATCGCCACCGCTTCGTTAAACTTCTTGTGGTTGGTAGGCTGTCCTCTTCGGACATCATCGTCGTCCATTGCCGGCAAGTCGTCGTGTATTAAGCTGTATGTATGAATAGATTCCATCGCGGCGGCAAAGTAAAAGTCCGCCTCTCCCTCGTAGCCCAAATCCTCTAAAACCGCGTAAAAAATCCTCGGTCTTATCCGCTTTCCTCCGGTAAAGAGAGAGTACAACATGGATTCCTTCAGCTCTTCGGCGGCGGAGGGAATCTGCTCGTAATAACGTCTCAGCTGTTCATCAAATGTCTTCATCGTCTTCCTCCTCGTCCTCCATGTCTTTTGTCAAGATGCGTACCTTTTGTTCCAACGCCGTCAAGTCCTTTTCCAACGACTTATAGAGAGCGGTGCCTTCTTCGTAGAGTTCCACCATCTCCTCCAACGTCAAGTCCTCGTTTTCCATTTTCTGAACGATGGCCTCAAGCTTATCTGATTTTTCTCTATAATTCATCGTCATACCTCTCTACTCGTCGAACGGTGACATCGACCGCACCGTCGGGGAAATAAATGGACAAATCGTCGCCTATCGCTACATCCTTCGCATATTCGATCGCGTCTGTTCCATGAAAGACGCGGGGCTTTGCGGTCGCGAGAAATCTCGCTTTTTGCGCCGCAAGGCGCGCCCTCTCCCGCTCTTTCGCCGAGAGAAGACTCCGAGACATCCGCCGCTCGACCTCCTCGAGCGTCGCGAGATGATCGCGATACATCCTATGAAACGGTACCTTCAGCAAGTCGCCTCTCAACTGCTCAACGTCGCGACGTCGATCCGAGAGCACGCGCGCTATACGCTCGTCCATGTCGCGCTTTATGCGCTCCACATCCGCAATCCTTCGCTGCACCGATTCGACTGAAAATACCGCCTTCAGTCGATAATAAAGTTCGCGCTCGCCGTGCGCCGAGCGAATAAGTGCATTCTCCACGACATGTCCCATGCGCCCGAGGCGGGACGATGCCGCATCGAGTAATTCCGTGCGGTTCGGAATAATCATCTCCGCACCGTGAGTCGGCGTCGCCGCGCGCCGATCGGCGACGTAATCGCAAAGCGTCGTGTCGACCTCGTGCCCGACCGCCGAGACGAGCGGATGGCGCCGCTCCGACAAGACGCGTATCAGATGCTCGTCGTTAAAACAAAATAAATCTTCCATCGAACCGCCGCCGCGCGTGATGATGATGACGTCGATATCGTCTCTGCGATCGAGTCTTTTAAATGCCGCCGCGAGTTCTCTTCCCGCGCCTTCTCCCTGAACGCGGCTCGGCGAGATGACGACGGAGACGGCGGGGTTTCTCGAGGCCGCGACCTCCAAAAAGTCGTGCTGCGCCGCGCCCGCGGTGCTCGTGACCATGCCGACTTTTAACGGATTTTCGGGCAGCGGCATCTTTTTATCCATATCAAATAGACCTTCTTGTTGTAGAAGGTCTTTCAACTTCAGAAAAAGTTTATATAGGGCGCCTTCGCCGGTGGGAGACATACTCTTTGCGATCAATTGCATCCGACCGGAGGGAAGGTACACGTCGACGAAGCCGCGAAGTTCGACTTCCAGACCCACGCGATACGCTTCCATATCGTCCGGTAGATCCTCCGAAAACATGACACAGGAAAGCCGTGCCCGCTCGTCTTTCAGCGTAAAGTAAACATGGCCCCGCTGCGATACCGTCATTTCGGCGATTTCTCCGCTGACGTGGACGTCGCGGAGAATATAATCCGTCTTTAATACCTTTTTTGTGTAGTCTAATAATTCAGAAATACTGATCGGGTGGCTCATGATTGATTTCGCAGGATATATCCCAAAATACCGTTGATGAAACGTGCGCTGTCCTTCGTGCTGAACATTTTTGCGAGATTCACCGCCTCGTCGACTGAAATCGCCGGCGCGATGTCGGGACAGTACAAAAATTCATAGACGGCCAAGCGGAGAATCGACGCGTCAACGCCGGCTAAGTGATCGAGCGTCCAATCGCGAAGGTTGTCTTCGATGAGACCGTCGATTTCGTCCCGATGTTGTAAGAATTCGCGGATATGCTCGCGACAATACGCGACATCCTCTGCCGACAGAGGGCGCGGCGAGGGGTTATCCAAGCGCTTTTCCAATGCCTTGCCCGAGAACACATACCGATAGATATTCTCGAGCTCGGATTCGTCCCACTCGCTTTCAAAAAACGACTCCATGACATCGTCTGTAAATTCGTCTCTATGCTGCATCGCGAATAAAATTTTCATCATCGCTATTCTGGATAATTTTCGACTCAATGGAGCTTCCTTCCCTGTATTTAAACTGTTTCGCTTTCTTCCGCGCGAATGCCGTTGATGTGGACATTGACCGCTTCGATGGGGATATCGGTCATGTTTTCGAGACTTTCCTTTACGGCATCCTGTACATTTTCGGCAATTTCGACGATGTTCTTACCGTATTCCACGACGATGGAAATATCCACGACACTTCTCTGCTCGTCACCTGTGACGGTCGTCTTCGACGAGCTTCTACCGGTCAAGAGATCGCTGATTTCGCGCTTTGTCGTATGACTATTGTAAACGCCGTCGACGCGACTGGCCGCCTCTTGTGCGATGCGCGTCACGACGTCGTTTGCGATTTTTACATTTGAATTCCCAGAGGGATCGACAAAATATTTTTCTACCATTTTATCCTCCTATTCATGCTATTATAACATAAATCTTGAGGCGGAAAAATAAACGTCCTTTCTCACTTGGCGGGCCCTTCTCCCAAAATTTTCTTTAAGAAGGATCGTCGATGCAGCTCACTCGGCCCCTTCTCCAAGAGCGCCTCCCGATGCTTTTTCGTTCCGTAACCCTTGTGGGCGCCGATGCCGTAACCCGGATATTCTCTATCCCAATCGATACATAGCCGGTCGCGATACTCCTTTGCGAGGATCGAGGCACAGGCGATGTTGTAGGACAAGTCGTCGCCGTGAACGATCGCTTGTTGCGGATACGGTATGTCGATCGTCTCGGCATCGATTAAAAAAAGAACATTTTTTTCTTCAAAACCTTGTGTCTTCACCGCCTCCGCGGCCTTCACCATGGCACGTCTCGTCGCCTGCTTAATGTTGATGCGATCGATCGTCTCGGCCGTCTCGCGCCCGAAGCCGTAGGCGAGCGCTCGCGCCTTAATCTCGGGTTCGTAGAGCGCGCGTTTTTTCGGCGTTAACTTCTTTGAATCGGTAATCCCCTCGATCGCATCGTCTATCGGCATAATGACGCAAGCCGCCACGACGTCGCCGAACAGACATCCCCGGCCGACTTCGTCGATACCGGCGATATAGTCGTAGCGATCTTCTAAACGTTTTAAATCAAAGATCGGATCTGTCATCGACGTGCTCCAAGCTGATTCTCCCCCACTTTCCGGTCCGGAATTCATCCAAGATAATATGAGATACCTTCGTGTAGTCGATCTCTCCGCCGCGCATCAACGCACCGCGGCGCCTTCCGATCGCGTCCATGACGGCGAGATCTTCCCCCGGATCTTCCTCTAAATCATAGCGCGTGGATATCGCATCAAAAAAGTTCGCCCTCGCCTCCTTGACCAACTCGAGAGCGAGCGTTTCGGTGTCCATGATGTCGTCTTTAATCGATCCCGTAAATGCGAGATGCCTTCCCCGAATGGGCGGATCGAGTTTCGGCCAGAGCACCCCCGGCGTATCCAACAGGTCGAAATCGGCGTGGTAACGAATCCACTGATTCGTCTTCGTCACGCCCGGCTTGTTTCCAATAGCCGTCGACTTTCTTCCGGAGATCTGGTTGATAAACGTCGATTTTCCGACGTTCGGAATCCCCGTCACCATAATCCGCAATTTTCTCTTCCGCATGCCTTTGTCGCGATCTCTTTGACGCATCTCTTTCGCCAAATCTTCCAGCGCCCTCGTCAAAAGCGCCTTATTCGCTTTTTGCGTCGCGGACCACGCGATCGCCGAAGTATCCTTTTGTCTTTTGAAATAATTAATCCAGTCTTCGGTCACCTTCGGATCCGCGAGATCCGACTTGTTTAGCAAATAGAGCACGGGAAAATCGGAGAGCGTCTCGTCCAAAAGCGGATTGTAGCTACTGATGGGAATGCGCGCATCCAATAAGACGATGGCGATGTCGCACTGTGCCCTGACCGACTTTAGCGACTCGATCGTCTTTTTCATATGCCCCGGGTACCAATTAATGTTCATCCGTTCGTTCCTTTCTGATTATTTGATCGGCGAGCTTAAAGGCGCCGTACTCTTTAGGCGATACCGTGCATATCTTATCGCTCACGGCTTTGACCGCCTCGGGCGCAGAATCCATGGCGACGCCGATTCCCGCGTGTTCGACCATGGACTTGTCGTTCATGTCGTCGCCGAAAGCCAGGATATCCGCCGCATCGATGCCCATTTTTTCGGCAAATACCGACAGCCCTCTCCACTTATCCGAATTTCCGATAATTTCAAAAAGAGACAACTTCTTATCGACGCTCTTGAGCAGATGCGGCGTCAAGCCGCTCTTTTTAAGGGCGTCTTCGGAGATTAAATCCTCGTACACGTCGGGCGTCGTATAGCCGGCGATGACGAGGACATCTTCGCGTAACACCTCGTCGATCGTAAGTTGCCTATACAAATTCTCATAAAAAGATATATACGAAGCTTCTCTCTCCGTCGTCTCAAACAGCGTCACCAAGTCGTAACCTTTTTCGTAACTGTCGACGTGGAAAATCGGGTGAATGTTTCGCCGAATCATCGCATCGCATATAGGTTTGAGATACTCCTTCGGGAAGACATTTTTAAAGAGCGTCTCGGCCGAATTTTTATAGCGAATCAAATTTCCGTTATTCGAGATGATGGGTAACTCCTCGTCAAAAGCCTCCAGCTCCCTCTTCAGCGAACGGTAGGGTCTGCCGCTGCAGACGACCGTTTGAATCCCTATATCTCTCCATCTCTTAATATATGCGACCATATCTTTATCGAACGGCTGCCTGCGGGCAGCTATCGTTCCGTCAAAATCTAAAGCTACTAATTGAATCATATATCTCCTCGAAGAAAAGAGCGACTCGAGGAGTCGCTCATCTTTATCTAAAATCTTAATTCTTTACTCTTATAGATCACACATCCGATGATCCAAAATATTATCCCGATGACGACATTGACAATAATACCCGTCCACTGGAATCCCGAACCGCTCACCATGTTGAGAGGATTTAAACTCCAGAATGGGAACAATTTCGCGACGGAATGCAACGATCCTCCGGCTAAGTTCATCGCTGCCCAAATAGCGAGAATCACGAGGAAGATCAGGAATGCGCCACCCTCCGCGTGAGAGGAACGCGATGAAATCGATGAGTAGAAGTAGCCGATGGCTAAAAACTCAAATCCAAGCAACAGGAGGCAAATGAAAATTTGCAACATCACCAGTGCCAGATTGCGCATGTCGTGAACCCCGAATGCATACGCCGCGATAAATCCGACCAGCAGAACACCCAACAGTGTGAGTCCGTAACCGAAGATATTAGCGGAAAACTTCCCGGTGAAAATTTCCGTTCGAGTGAGCGGGTTTGCATATAAATACTCGATCGTTCCCGCACTTTGTTCTTTCGTTAAACTCTTCGCCCCCAATTGAATGGCGAGAATGGCGAAGAGAACCCCCAAGTATTGGAAGATAAAGGGGATAAAGTCCGTAAATTCGTCGAATTTCAAATCCTTCGGAAAACCTAAGGTCGATTGCATATTCGGCGAAAAACCGTCTCGGAAGCTATTTGCCAAAGAGAGTATATTTTCATCTTGAAGGAGCGGCAAAAAAGCCGTCAACAGACCGGTAAGAATCGAGACGACGATAAACCACGCGATCAATTTCCCCCGATTACTTTTTAATTCGAGACTAAAGACCATTAGTCTTCCTCCTTCCCGGGATTAAAGCTGTACTTTTCCTCAACCACGTCGTAATCATCGGCGGAGCGTACGGGCTTAATCTTCCTGGTGTCGTGAATGAGACCTTCGCTGTTGTAGGGATCCGACGAAGACGGAACCTCTTTATTGGCGTCATATGCCTGAACAGGCTCCGAATCGACCGTCGTTCGGTCCTCGGCATTGTGCACGACAAACTTGGAGGTCGCTTCGGTATGGACGGGTTCGAATACTTCCGCTTCGACAGCTTCTTCGACCTCGGGTTCTGAATCCTCTTTGGCTTCCAACTCGACCGCGTCGTCGACTGCCGGCTCGGCGTCTTTTTCTTCGACGTCTTCGGGCGCTCGATCCATCGCGATCTCGTCGATGATCACCGTCTCATCCTCTACCTTGTTCGCTTCATCAAACGGATCGCCCGCGTCCGCTTCCGCTCGATCTTTTTCGGCTTCCGCTTCGCGGAATTGATCCGCATCGAACGCTAAAATTGTGTCTTCCGTCGTAATCGTATCGTCCGTCGCGGATTCTTGACGCTCCGGATCTTCGGGCGATCGGACCGTCCTACCGCCGTTATTTCTAAACGCCTCGACCTTGTCTTCGAGCAACGCGTCTTCGAGCGTATAGTTTTTAATCTTTTGTTGATGGAGGACCGTCGTAAGCGTCGGCAAATAGCCGTCGTAGAAAAATTCGATATCTCCCGACTGATCCTTTAAAAGTTCCGCTCCGACATCTTCAAAAGCCGCGACGGAGACGACTTCGTCGAAAATACGAAGTACCTTGTCGTTGTTCTTTTTCTCCTTTAAGTACTCGATTCCGACGAGACGCCCATCCGACAAATAAGCCCCGCGATCGGCAAAGCGCTGTCCGATGGACAAATCATCCGTCAGCATCAGGACCGACAGGTCTTCCGAACTTTGAAGCCGCTTTAGGTGGGTAAACAATTTTTCGACCATGGGTTTACTTAAATTGTTCGTCGGCTCGTCGATGACGAGAAGCTTCGGTTTTGTGATCAGCGCGTTGACGATGGCGACGCGCTTGCGTTCCGAATCGGTCAAGTCGATAAACTTATGTTTATTGTCCACTTCAAAATATTCCATCAGCGATTGGATATCGTCCGTGTTCTTTAAACCGTGCGCGTATAACGTCTGTTTAAACAGCGCCTGTGGTTTTAAGTTTTCATACATCCAGACCTCTGCCGGGATATAACTCGTAAACTCCTTGATGGACTTCGATTCTCGCTGCGCATCCATGTCTAAAATATTGATGCTGCCCTTATTCGGTTTATAAAAATTAAACAAAATGCGTGCTAACGTCGTCTTGCCGGACCCCTTCAGACCCATGACGGAAAAGATCTCTCCGTCGAAGACTTCTAAGTTGAAGTCGTTAAATACCAGCTGACGACGAAACTTTTTTGTGAGTTCTCTAACTACTATAGCACTCATGTTTCACCTCTCTTTTCATATTATTATACATGATGCGCCTTTAAAATGAAACGATCCCTCTAAAAGCACCTGAAAATCTATGATATAATGAATTTGTAATCACACAAAGGGGAGACATTCATGAAACTAGGTATTATCGGACTTCCGAACGTCGGCAAGTCCACATTATTTAACGCCATCACACAGGCGGGCGCTGAAGCCGCCAACTATCCGTTTGCCACCATCGAGCCGAACGTCGGCATGGTCGAAGTCAAAGACGAGCGGTTGAGCGTCTTAAGCGATATGAGCCACTCGAAAAAAATCGTCTACGCTACGATCGAATTCGCCGACATCGCCGGACTCGTCAAGGGCGCCAGCAAGGGCGAGGGATTGGGCAATCAGTTCCTTTCACATATACGGGAAGTCGACGCATTGGTCCACGTCGTCAGATGCTTTGACGACGAAAACATCATCCACGTCGAAGGCAGCATCGACCCCATTCGCGACATCGAAACCATTAATTTGGAGCTCATCTTTTCGGATCTCGAAATTTTGGAAAAACGACTCGAACGCGTAAATAAACAACTGAAGGGCGATAAAAGTCTACAGGCTGAAAAAGATCTCATCGAAAAAATGATCGCGACCCTGGAAGCTGAAAAACCGGCGCGCTCTTTAGACTATACGGAAGAGGAGTTAAAACTCCTCTCCTCTTTCAGTTTATTGACGATGAAGCCCGTCATCTATGCCGCCAATGTTTCGGAGGACGACATCGTCGACGGAAATGCCTACGTCGATCAAGTGCGCGAGTTCGCGGCTAAAAGCGGCGATGAAACCATCATCATTTCCGCCGCTATCGAAGAAGAGATCGCAGCACTCGACGACGAAAATAAGGCCGAATTTCTAGAAGCCATGGGACTCTCGGATTCCGGTTTGGATCGTCTCGTCAAGGCGTCTTACAGCCTTCTCGGCCTCATCAGCTTCCTTACGACGGGAGAACTCGAATCGAGAGCGTGGACGGTTAAAAAGGGTTCGAAAGCTCCGGAAGCCGCCGGAAAAATCCACAGCGACATCGAGCGCGGTTTTATTAAGGCCGACACCATCTCCTACGACAAACTCGTCGAAGCCGGATCCGTCGCCCACGCCCGTGAAAAAGGATGGATACGCAGTGAAGGCAAGGACTATGTGATCGAAGACGGCGACGTCGTCAATTTCAAATTTAATGTGTAAATTTTAAAAAAGCTATATTACTGCAGCTCGCAGGATATAGCTTTTTTGTTATCCGTTATTTCCATTTTGTATCCCACTACCCCGCATGTTTTCAAATAATTGGCGTACGAACGGCACACGCTAAAAACATTTCACATCCGTTAATGAAACACATTTCGCACAAAAACGACCGATGATATATGCCTCAGACACTTTTTTCTCTAAAACAAACACTCTTCAATTAGTTCTTTGTTTTTCAATAACTTTATCCATCGTTGCGGTATGGCCTCATAGCCATAAATAATTCCCGCAAGTCCTCCGGTAACTGATGCCGTCGTATCAGTATCTCCGCCTAAATTGACAGCTTTCAAGACCGCTTCTTTATAAGATGAGCTATTCAGGAT
>JAQYDN010000005.1 GCA_028724185.1 Bacillota bacterium | reverse complement strand
AAAGATACCATATTAAAATGAGAACCACCAATAGAATTTTACATTATTTATTATTACGTATTGAAAATATAAATACATCCGCGATTCCTCGATGCGACCCGGTCTTCTTATTTCATTCTTTTTCGATCCAAAACATAAAAGAAGCCGGACGTCTCGTCTTGGTAGATAAGACATTCGGCCTCTTTTGGCGATCCCCCTATAAACTTGTTAAGTCGCGCGCCGTACAGGGCCACTCCGGATTCGATCGTCTTTAAACTAAATCGCCCTCGATCTTATCCCAGTAGTGGCGGATGCGCACCGCCATGGGCTCGGCAAATTCCCCGGCCTCCAGCATGCGGATCAGTTCGTCTTTTGCGACAAAGCGATAGTCTTCCACTTCCGAGGCCTGCATGGTCACGGTTTGAATCTTTCTTTTCAACAAGAAGATTTTCGAAAACTTTTGATTTTCCTTGAGCGTCCCGAGCAGCGTCACGTCTTTTTTCTCCGCCCGAATGCCGACTTCCTCGGACAGTTCACGGAGCGCTCCCTCGAGCGGCGTCTCCTCGCCGACGACGCTTCCCATGGTAAATTCCCACCGGTGTTCGAAGGTCTTTCCCGTCGCGCGCCTCGTAATGAGAAGTTTGCCGTCGCTAATGACCATAACGCCTGCGACGACGATGTATTCCCACGGGTCGAGCCTCTTCGCGCGGTCCTTCATATATCCTTGATAGTTAAAGTCTTCGTCGTAAATACGTCTCATTTCCATCGCTCGATCCTCCTTTTAAACCGCCGTCTCCGCGTCTCCACGCGCGGCAAATCGCGACCTCTCTTCTATTTATCTACCCGCACGCGGCCTTATTGAAAGACGCTGACTTCGCTGATGCAGGTATCCTGGTACTTGTTTCCCGTGTAGACGTCCAAAATCTCGATTTTCAGATAGGAACAAGCGACCGTCTCGGGAAAATAGAGAATTTGGGGCGCCATCTCGTCGTCCATGACGACCTCGAAGGTCCTGTCCTCGACGCCGCCCGCCGTGACCCGCATCGTCCTCGGCCTCGCGTTTTGATAATAGAGGTCTTCGCTCTTTTGGTAGCCGCCGTCGATCGCGATACCGCGTACGTCCCTCGTCTCCTGAAGGTAGAGTTCGAAGACATTCGTCGACGAATCTCCGCGAGCGCTGCACCACGCCGTCTTCGGGTCGTCGTCGACCAAATTCTCGGGTCCGTGCTTAAATTTTCCCTCGTCGAGCCACGACTCGGCATAGACTTCCGGGACGTGAATCGGCACGAGGCCCTCGCGCTCGATTGCCTCGCGCGTACTCTGTGCTTCGACCGTCTCGACCGTCTGCACTTCCCGGACGGGCGCGGCGGAGGCTTCCTTCTTCTTTGTGACGTCTTTCACCTCGGGGCTCGGCGCGGACGCGTCTTCCGCATCGTCGACCTTTTCGCCTTCGACCTGCTCCGCCCGATCGCTCGCGACGTGCGGCGTCACATTCACCCGCTCCTCTTTTTCGGGCTTCGATTTTACCGAAAACATGATGACGATCAATAACAAAATCACGGCGATCGCCCCGATGACGATTGCAGCCGCATGCTCCCTTACGAAATCTCCCCGGGAAGTCGATCCGTAAGCGCCGTCTCCGTCGTGAAACGGATCGTCCTCTCCGCCGAAGGACGTCTCCTTTCGGCGACGCGTGCCTCGATTGACGTCGTCTCGCCCGACCGTCTCCTCGTCGTCGAATCGGTCGTTATGTAACAGCTTTCCGCAATGACCGCAAAAGTCGGCATCGTCCGGATTTTTAGAACCGCAGTGAGGGCAAAACATAGCTATCTCCTCCCAAACCTTTTTTCCAGTATACCACAATCGCCTCGTTAAAAAGGCGGAAGTCAACGACGAGACGATTCATTTTTTATTATATTTTTATTTTCTATTATTAATGATATGATAATAAAAATATATCCACGGAGGTGCCTATGAAACGTTTTCGCTATCTCGCCCTTTTCCTAATCGCCGTCGTCCTCGTCGGATGCTCGAAGCCTGCGCCGAACCCTCGCGGTCATTGGAAGGACAGACCTCGGGCGACATCCGCCGTCCAAGAGGATGTCAAGGAGGTGCAACGCCGCGGACGCACGGTCGCGCGAGAACAAAACGCCGTCGTCAAGGTCTTTAGAGAGCTCTTCGGGCGCACGGTCGGACGCTTGGACATCGTCCGGAAACAGGTGATTAAA
>JAQYDN010000004.1 GCA_028724185.1 Bacillota bacterium | reverse complement strand
AGCGTTCGTCCTGAGCCAGGATCAAACTCTCAATAAAAACTTGAAGTTTGCCTAAACTCGGATTCACTGACTGTGTTCCGCTTTAAGCTTAGATGTGTTATGGTTTAATCTCTTATACCATTTAATTAACTTGGTTCCATGCGCCGCTTCAACGAAGCAGCTTATTTAGTATATCTCGCACCGAACTGAATGTCAAGGACTTTTTAAAACTTTTTCAATGCTTTGTAAAGTCTCGGCTGTCTTCGCGAGACAACTTTTATAGTCTACCTCGAATTCGTTTCCCTGTCAAGAGGCTTTTTACATCTTTTTAAAAAACCGCTCGGCCAAAGGCCCGTTTTTCGAGACAGCTTAGATAGTTTAACAAGTAATCTATCTTTTGTCAATTACTTTTTCACTTTCACACTCGTTTTATTTTATAGATGTGACCAGCTTTTTATTGACTTTTTCATTATACTAACTCTTCTGTCAATTGTCAAGAAAGTGTGTTGCTTTTTTTAAGATCTTTTAAATAAATGTTTCCTTGTTTCCATCACCCGCAAGCATAAAAAAGTAACCCCCGCCTCGCGAAGGTTACATGACTTTGGTCTCTTCCAGTTTTTCCTCGAGCATCTCGTTGACTCGGATCACGGGTTTTCTAAGCACGAGTCCCAGAAGCAGGGACAGGAGTACATAGACCTGCAAGATGAGGATCTCGCGCCAGTAGACGTTTCCGTAAAATCCGGCGATCGTCTCCTGCATCGCCCTGATGCTGTGCACAAACGGCAAGAAAGGATGGACTTTTCGGAAAAACGACGGCGTGACGTCGATCGGAAAGGTGCCGCCCGAACCCGCCACCTGCAAGACCATCAGTATGACACAAATCGCTTTTCCGACGTTTCTGAAGGAGATCGTCAGTGTATACATGATGACGGCAAAGACCATGCCCGCGATCCACGCGAGCAAGATAAAGTGGAAGGGATGCAGGCATTGAATGCCCAGAAAATACAAATCGCCCATGGCGATCAACGTGCTTTGAATCAGAGAGACGACGAGAAACAGCGCCAATCTGCCGAAATAGCTTTGGTAAGGTTTCATCTCTCCGTACTTCTCCCGATACGAGTCGGGCGTCTCCACCTCGAGCAGCGCGATCTGTATGACCCCTCCCACCCATAGGGAGAGGGTCGTGTAAAACGACGCCATGGCGGATCCATAATTTTCCACCGGATACAGGCGATGGGTATCGGTCTGTACCGGGCCGGAGAAGAATCTTCCGATGTCGCTCGCGTCTTCTCCGAGCAGGTGGTCCACCTTATTTTTTTCATCGGAGTTTTCCAAACGTTCGGTTTGTTTGTAAAGACCGTCCACCTTATCTTTGGCATTTTGAAGCAATTGAATCGAGTCGTCCATGTTTTGAGAAAGACCTTCCAGATCGCCTTGAAGGTCCTTCGACATTCGGCTGAGCTCCCGATTCACGTCGCCGGCATCGTCCCACGCGCCTTGGACCGTCTCTCGCGTCATATCCAAATCGCCGCGAATCCTGTTAAACTGCGAAAAAATTTCGCTCGACATCTGGTCTCGAAGACTTCGCAAGTTGGCGACGTTTTTGTCTTTTAGGCGTAGAAACTCGCTGCGCAATGCGTTGGCATCCCGTTGCGTCGTCGACTTTTTATCATTTACCTTCCCGAGTACCTCGATCATCGACTGTTCGTAGTCGATGCTTCGCGCGATCTTATCTTCCGCGATCTCGAGGCCCCGCAGCGGAATCGGCAGGCAACGATTTAAATCGCCGATCCTTTGCTGTACGGCGGACTTGTCGTCGACGTCCTGCTTGAGCGTCGCGATGATGCCCTGCACGTTGGCGATCGAATGATCCAAATGCTGATCGGAGCGCAAAAATAAGTCGTCGACGTCGGAACTCAGCATATCCATGTACATGAGGTTTTTATCGAGGCTCTCTCTCATCGTCCGGTTCAGTTGCTTCAACGAGGCACCCACTTGCGCGAGGTCTTGGCGATCCTCCTTAAGCCCGCGCACGCCTTCTTCGACCGCATCGGATGAGATGCTCATCAGATCGTCTCCGGCCCTCAGCGCCGCACGCCCCGAATTCGTCATATGTTGAAAGCCGCGCAAGGTCGCCATCTGCATATCCAAAGACGACGAGCTCTGTTCCAACGTATCCTTGACGCCCGTCAAGAGTTCTCCGCCGCCGGAGCGATCGAGGCTGTCGGAGAGGGCCAGCACGCTGTCGAAAGACGTCTCGTAGACCGTCTTGGTAAAGGTCTCTTTCAACATTCCCGTAATGGCGTCGGCCCCTTTATCGGTAACCGTCGATGCCACGGCATTTTTCTTTTGATTGCTGTAGTACTGAAGGACGGGCGCTTCGGCATCGGGCGAGAGAAACGAGAGCATCTTCTCGCTGAAGTCCTGCGGGATGACGATGGCAGCGTAGTATTTTCCGCTCTTCACGCCGTCTACGGCCTCTTTTTTGTCGGTGAAATTCCAATCCAAAAGGTCGGTGACGGCGAGGTTCTGCTTGACCTTATCCCCGATGTTGATCTCCGCGGGAGCGAGTGTCGAGCGATACCCCTCATCCTCGTTGGCGACGGCGATGCGGATTCCCTCGGTTTGTTTGTAGGGATCCCACGACGCCCCGATGTTGAACCAGGCGTACATACACGGGACGAGGCTGACCCCCACGATGATCACCAGGACGAGGATGCTCTCCCGGATTCTCTGAAAATCTTCTTTAATATGATTCCAAATCATCTTCATGATCGTTATTCCTCTTTACATACTCTAAAAGTTCCGCCTCGGAGAGTTCCATTAATTTCTCCGCCTTGCGGTAGCGGTAATGGTGCAGCTCCAGCCAAATCAGGTAGATGACGATGGCAATTATCGTGGCGATCCAAATAACCAGGTAGACGATCTTGCTCTCCATATTGAACATCAACACTAAAAAGATCATCGGAATCACGAAAATAGCGAGAAAAGCGTGCCTTCTCTTCTTTTGGTAGCTTTCGAAGAAACGTTCGTGCTTTTCGCGAATCCGCTCGAGCTCTTTTCGGTCTCCGCGCAAGAGCGCGAGGACGAGCCCGCCGTCCAGCGGCTCCTTTTCATTCGGATAATTCGCGATGACGAGCTCGCTCTCGGCGATCTTCAAGTCGAACGTCCGCCCGATGCTGTCCAGCCATCTGGAACTGTGGAATCCCAAGAATAGAAAGATCGGTACGTAGGCGAGCAAGATGAGCCAATCCTTCACCAAATGTGTCCCGTATATGCCGAACATGGTCTCTCGCATCGCGTTGATTCCGTAGTGGAAGGGTAGGATCGGATAGATCGCCTGGAAAAACGGCGCCATCATTTCGATGGGGTAGGTTCCCGAGGCACCCGGAATTTGGAGAATCAGGACGATGACCGCGATCGCCTTTCCTATGTTTCGAAATGTGTAGGTCAAGGCAAATATAATAGAAATATAGGTGAGCGAGGCGATCAACGCGGTCAAGATGAAGTAAAAGGGATGGATACATCGCACCTTTAAAAGTCCTATGTCTCCGGCAGCGACCGCAAACGCCTGTAACAAACCGATAAAAACGAAGAGTTTCCAGCGCCCCAAGTAGCCTTGCGCTGGCGTAAAATACCCGATATCCTCTCGGTCCACCTCGAGTTTAAAGAGCGCGACGAGGATCATACCTCCTACCCAGAGGGCGAGGTTGGTGAAAAACGGAGTCATCGCGCTGCCGTAGTTTTCCGTCTCGTAGAACGGGTGTTCCTCGATGCCCACCGGCTCGCTCATAAACGTCGAAAACGTCCCCGCGTCGAGATCCGGTAGCGTCGAGATCTTCTCGTAGATCGGTCCGCGCGAAAGTTGCTCGAGATCGGTCCTGAGTCCCCCGATGCTCGTCTGAACGTGGTCCAGACTCTCCAGACTGCTGGCGATCGTCGCGTGGGATTGTTTCGTCAAATCCTCCGTCTCCGCGAGCACGTCCTCGAAGGCGTCGAGGAGCGTGGGCATCGTCGACAGGATGCCCGCAAATCTGCCGTTTATCTGATTTAAGAAGTCGAAGTTCTGTTCCAAGAGCGCGGGGATGTCGCGCCGAAATTGCCTGCGCGCATTCCGCTGCACGTCGGATGCGCCCTTGAGGTCCGAAGCGATATCGTCGCGGCCCCGTTCGAGGTCGCGTAGCGAAGATGCCACGGTTTGATTTTCCGACTGAAGGGAACTCAAAATTTGACCGTTGCGGCGATTAATCGCTCCCCACTGCCCCAATAAATTCAGCGGCTTCATCTCTTCGGGAACGGGCGAAATGCCTTGAAGGGCGCGCAGGACTTCCTCGTTCATCGCGTTGACCCTTTGAAAATTCGCAAGACTTACGGTGATGCCGTTTTGAAGGCGCGCAAAATCCCCGTCGAGGGCGTTATATTTCCCGTTCGAATAGTCGCCGGCGAGTCTCGTCATGGTCTCCATATCGTCGAGGAGGTCGTCGTACATCGCGAGGACATCTCTCGTGCCTCTGCGCGTGTTTTCCAAGAGCACGCGCGTTTCTCCGAGCGTCACTTCTCCCTTATCGACGAGCTCGCGAAGCGCCTCGACATCTTCTCGAACCTCGGCCCCCGCTCGGTCCATGCGCTCGAGTTTAGCGTCCATTTCCCTGAGCTTGTCCTCGTAGGCCTTCAACTTTCCTTCGGCCTCGGCGAGCGCGTCGACAGCGGAATCTTTCCTCTCCGCGCCGGCCGAAACCAGTTTTCCCGACTCCTTCGCCAACTCTTCGGCTACTATTTCCGAGGTAATGGAGACGAATTGGCTGTTTATTTGCGCTTCCAGCGCGTTAAAGCCGCTCTCGGTGATCTTCGGGGCGATAGCGTTAAATTTCTCGTTGACGTAGTATTTCATCACCGGAAATTCGACTTTCTCTCCCCGAATAATCGAGAGAAACGACGCCGAAAAATCTTTGGGAATGATGATGGCGGCGTAATAGTCCCCCGCGCGAAGTCCTCTCAGCGCCTCATTTTTTTCGACGAAACGCCAGCCCAACTGGTCGTCGGACTTTAACTCGGACACGATCTCTCCGCCGACATCGATCGCCTGGCCTTCGTACTCCGCAGGTTCGTCGAGATTGGCGACGGCTATTTTTATTTGATTGACATTCCCGTAGGGGTCCTTATTCGCCGCGATATTAAACCACGCGTACAAAGACGGCAAGAGGCTGATGCCGATTAATATGACGATGGACACCCAGTTGCAACACAGCCTGCGAATGTCGCGTAATAAAATTTTATCAGATATCTTCATTATGTTGTCTTTCTAATAAGCGCTCGAGATCTCGAACGCGCGACGCTTACATCCGTCGAATCGATCTTTTTACGAAATAACCGTAGATACGTTTTATATACCCTAAACGTCCTCAGGCGTCTACGCATTCGCGCGTTCAATTTTGCGACGCGCAACCACATCCGGCGATTTTCCCGTCGACGTGCAGCCCGAGAGTACCCTCGAACTTTTATCGCGACGTCCTTTCGCCGGTCGGCTCCCGTTTAAATAAAAGAAATTCCCACCCTATGGCGGGAATTTCTTTTATTCATCTACATATTGCGCGGAATCATTGTCCGTTTGATCCGATCCCTCTTGCGCACGTTCCTTTTGCTCTTGCACTTCGTCATAATAACTTCCCTTGCCCGCGGAAAAACGACGCAGCTGCTCCCTCGCCGTCTCGCGATCGACGATGTAGTACTCGATGTTTCCGATGCGGGTATTTTCGCCGACGAGGGTGTCGGTTTGAATGTCGCCCTTATCGAATTCCAGACCCATCTTCGCGAGATAGGCGATCTGACCGTAGGTTAAGTTGGTCTCGACATTATCCAACATAATATCGATCAATTCGGGAATTTTGAGGATCATAATCGGCTGTTTCACCTTTTGAAACAGCTGCATGAGAAATCCCTGTTGCGCTTGAATGCGATCGATGTCTTGATTTTCGTAAATTTTTCGAATCCTCAAGTAGCGCACGGCGTCTTCGCCGTTCAACGTCTGTTTTCCCTTTTTAAAGTCGATGTACAGATGCGGCACGACGTAGGTGTCTTCGTAGCTGTAATCGAACGGAATGTCGACCTCGATGCCTCCGACCGCATCGACCAGTCGTTTAACCGAATCGTAGTCGACGGTCGCGTAGTAGTCGATATCGACGTCTAAGAAGTCCTCGACGGTTTGCTCCGCGAGCTCTTCGCCTCCGTAGGCGTAGGCGTAGGCGTGCCCCAACTTCGTCTTTCCTTTGTGACCCTCGATATCGACATAGGTATCGCGGGGAAGCGACAAGAGTTGCGCTTTTTTCGTCACGGGATCGATCGTGAGGAGCATAATGACGTCGCTTCGCGAGGGATTTCCCTCCGCCGTCGCATCATTGGTCGCCGTCTTGTCGATGCCGAAGACGATAATATGGAGCGGATCGTCTCCGGTAAAGGGATTCGTCGTATCTAAATTGTCTTTTGCCCGGCGCACTTCTTCGGCGCTGGGCTCTTTGGCCCTTCTCTGCATCGGAGAACCACTGATTTTATAACCTAAGGCCAGACCGGCGGATAAGAGCACAATCACCAAACTGACCAGGATGATCTTCGAGATCCTCATATTACCCCCTTCTCAATTCTTTATTATCTTATCGTATCGGGCGATCATTGGCAATACGCTTTTCTCCTCCCCGCCCTATCGGAGCATAAAAAAAGAGACATGCGACGCATGTCTCTTTTGTGTGATTGATTTGATTATTCGACGATCTTGGATACGACGCCCGATGCGACGGTGCGGCCGCCTTCGCGAATAGCGAAGCGGAGGCCTTCGTCCATAGCGACCGGGGTGATGAGTTCGACTTTGAACGTCGCGTTG
>JAQYDN010000003.1 GCA_028724185.1 Bacillota bacterium | reverse complement strand
CTGCTCGGCGACCGCTTTTATGTCGATGGCATCGGGTGTCGAGGCGACCGAAGAACTCGCCGGTGCCGCCTACGTACAAGAGGCGCTCGCGACGGTATTCGGACACTACGGATACATCTTTATAACGCTATCGTTGACGCTCTTCGCGTTTACGACCCTTCTCGGGAACCTATACTATGTCGACAGCTGTCTTAAATATTTAAATAAAAAGACGCCGTCGAAGACGTTTATGCTCATCTACCGCCTCATCGCCATCGCCCTGATCTTTATCGGATCCAGTATCGAGATGGAAGCGGCGTGGAATATCGCGGATTTCTTGATGGCGCTGATGGTACTCGTCAACATTCCGACGATCCTCGTGCTCGGAAATCAAGCACTCGCGGCTTTGAAGGACTACAAGAAACAGGTGAAGGCCGGAAAAGATCCGCAATTCGTGGCGAGAGATATCGGCATCGACGAGGGTAAACTGGACTACTGGAAATAAGAAACAAAGAGCAAGCTTCGGCTTGCTTTTTTTGTGCCAGAAATCCGGCGCCTAAAGATAAAGCAAAGACATAAGGACGCGACTTGAACGAGACGGTTCGGTGTCTGCGATCTTAAAATAATACAATTGACAAATTAAAATTATCGTTTTACAATAATAAAAACAAGAGAATTATCGTTTTACAATAATTTATGCCGGGGAGGGGAATATGAAAAGAATCGCCGTATTATTCGTGGTCGCGTGCATAAGCGCGTGTTTTTTATCCGCCTGCGGAGGAAGCGAAAGGAGCTTCGATAGCGGAGGTGCGAGACAGGATAAGATGGAAGTTTACGATGCGGACGGTCGAAAGATCCTTAAGACGAGCGATCAAGATGTGTTGGATTATTTCTCCAATATCATAGGAATGAGTGCCGAGGAATTGGACGAGGAGAATTATCAAGACTTTGTAAAAGATGTCCCCGAAGATGCGAAAGTGTCCTATCATTATGTCTTCTCGACGAAGAGAGAAGACGGAAAGACCGGTCACGTGGATTTTTACGTGTATGAAAATTATCCGTATATCACGATGAAGGGGATGCCCGCGATGGGTTCTCTAACGTGGCAATTGTCGAAAGAGGCGTTTGAAAAAGTCAACGACGTCGAAGACATGGCGAATGGAAAATAGAACAGGGGTATGCGATGAGACAAATAATTTTCAAAGTCGCCTCGGTCGGCGCAAAAATAGGAGAGTATATCGCATACGGAGGAACTTTCTTGATGCTTCTCGGGGCGATTTTGACCTTTGCCTTTAGATATCGGATTTCGGAGATGAATCTCTCCCAAACGTATGGAATGTCGCTTCCTCTGGTCATATACGCTTCTATCGGCGGCGCGGTGATTTCGTTTTTCGTCGCACGCCTTTTGAAAAACGCGGGGAAAATTATCGAGAACTTGAGCGAAGAGGCCTATTTCGCGGAGGAAAATGTGAAATACTCTAAAAGAATAGTCATTCTCCTCTTCGCGTTGACGGCGGTCGAGATCGGCTCAAAGGTCATTTTCAGTTTAGTCAGCGTAGGTCGCGTCAGCGCCATGTATGATATGTCGGTCAGGGACTATGCGGTCAATATTATTTTTATGGTGATCGCATGTTCTTTGACGATCGTTTTCGATAGGGGAAGGATCTTAAAGGAAGATTCGGAGAGTATTATTTAACGCGTTATGGACGAGATTATGATAAACTTGGACAAAGTTTTAAAGAAGAAAAAAATGACGTCGAAGGAACTCGCCCGGCGTATCGGGATGACGGAGGCAAATTTGTCGATCCTGAAGACGGGCAAGGCGAAGGGTATAAGATTCAATACGTTGGCCGGGATATGCAGGGAACTGGATTGTCAACCGGGAGATATCTTGGAATATCGCGGGGGCCGAGGCGGGTCGCGATAACGGCGATGGTACGTCTAAAAATTCCATACGGCGTAAAGAGGTCCGAGCGACGGATATGCGAAAAGATACGCATCCGAACGAGAGTGCAGATATCGAGACCATAAATAAGGAAAAGAGCGAGCTTCGGCTCGCTTTTTTTGCCTCCGACATCCCGCATTGAAAGATGCGAAAAAAGAAAAGTGATTTTACCGTTACATAACCCTTACCTAATCTTAACTTTTTGATATAATAGTTTTAATTGAGCCAATTGCTATGTCTGTGGAAGGAGATGCTATGGGAGACGTAAGTTCGTGGTCTCAAATCGACTGGCATTACATTGCCGGCGGCTTAGGATTATTCTTGTTCGGCGTCAAGATTATGGGCGACAACCTGACTAAGTTTGCCGGCACAAAAATTCGCGATTATATCGAAAAGTACACGTCGAACCCCATCATGGCCGTGATTGTCGGGATCGCGATGACGGGAATTATTCAATCATCCTCGGCGGCGACCGTTATCGCCATATCTCTCGTTCGATCGGGTCTGATGGGCCTCTCTCAAGCGATCGCCATTATATTGGGCGCCAACATCGGTACGACGGTAACGTCGATTTTAATCGGCTTTCAACTCGACTACCTGGCCTATTTTATCCTGATGGTCGGCGTGTTTCTCGTGTTGATGGCGTCGAAAAAAAAGACGACGTATCTGGGCGAGATCATCATCGGTTTCGGGCTTTTGTTTATCGGCTTGAATATGATGGGGGGCGCTCTGAAAGAACTGCAAAACATTCCGGGCTTTAAGGATCTCGTGGTAAAGATGAGTTCACAGCCCTTCCTCGCGGCGTTTGCGGGCGCCATCTTGACGGCGATCATTCAATCGTCCTCGGCGATCGTCGGCATCGTCCAAAGCTTGTATTCGACCGACTCAATTACGCTGATGGCGGCCTTGGGGCTCGTCTTCGGGGCGAACATCGGTACGACGGTCACCGCCGCGCTCGCGGCAGTCGGCGGCAGTTTGGCGGCGCGACGCACGTCGCTCTTCCACTTTCTGTTTAACGTCACCGTATCCGTCTTTTTCCTGATCATCATCGGGCCGTACTCGAGAGTTATTCATTACGTGACGACGACGTTCCATCTAAACAGCATGATGACGATTGCGTTTGCGCACTTTACGTTTAACTTTGTGGGCATGTTGATCTTCCTGCCGCTGATACCGAAGTGCGTCGTCGCGCTGCAAAAGATCATGCCCGGAAAGGACGAACTTTCCGTCGAAATCGGAAAGATCCAGCTCGACGAGGCCATGGTGTCGGCCTTCCCCGCCGGGGCGCTGACGCAAGCGAAATCCGCGATGCTTAAAGTCGCCGACATCGTCCTCGAGGGGATGGAGTGTTCCAAGCACTATTTGACGACGAAAGACAAGAAGTACTTTCACGAGGTCAACCAACTGGAGGATATGATCAACACGCTCGATACGAAAATCGAGGGGTATCTGCTCAAGATTTCGAAACAGTCTTTGACCGAGGAGTTGGCCGACGAGTACTCGTCGAACTTGCAGGTACAAAAGAACTTCGAGCGGATCGGCGACTTGGTACAAAATCTCGTCGAATACTACGAGATGATCTACGATTCGGGAGAGGAATTTTCCGAAGAGGCGATGACGGAACTGTTAGCCGTCTACGAGTTGTTGCTCCACATGTTCAGCAACGGCGTCGACGTCTTTAACGGCGGAAGCCATCACCTGTATGAGATGATGAAAGAAGACGAAAATAACTTAAACTATATGGAATACCAGTTGAGGGCGTCGCACTTTAGGCGCATGACCAGTCAACACGAAGAGGCGACGGTCGTCACCTCCCTCTACGTCGACATCTTAGGTACGCTCGAGCGTATCGGAGACCACGCCTTTAACATCGCGCGACTGACCTTCGACCCGATCAAGAGTCACGGAGAGAAGAGCCTGATCGCGGAAGAATTACAAAGTAAAGCGGGCGCCTAGGCGCGCAAAATCCCCGTGAATGCGGGGATTTTTTCTAGGTAGAACGTCTTTTCCGGGGATATTCTAGATAGGTTTTACCGAAATACTTTATCTCGCGATCCTTATCCGAATCGTCGTATTATTATTTATGGCGATTCGCGAAGTGCACGAGCGACGCAAGGAAAGAAGAGAGCGGGAGAAGAAGAGGAAACGAGAAGAGATGAGCGATCGATGATCGTATTCTACACACTCGACAAAAAAGACAGACCGTTCGGTCTGTCTTTTTTTGATGTTTCGTTATTGTTCCCGCCGATCGAGCAGACGCGTCTTCAGATCCTGCTCCAGGATCTCGAGTTCGCGCGCGGCCTTTTCTCTGTTTTCGTGGCCTTCGAGTTGAATGTGTCGCACGTCGTCCAGGGCCGAGATCAATTGCTCGTTGGTGTGGCGAATGGTGTCGACGTCGATGATGCCGCGCTCGCTCTCCCTTGCCACGTGGACCGTGCTCTCGCGGAGGGTGTCGGCGTTTTTCTTTAGGAGCTCGTTCGTCAGGTCGGAGACTTTCTTTTGTGCCTTGGCAGCCTGTTCGGAGTGGTGCACGCCCAGGGCGAGAACCATCTGGTTTTTCCAGATGGGGATGGTGTTGACGATGGTGGACTGAATTTTTTCGGCCATCACGGTGTTCGAGGCCTGGACCATGCGAATTTGCGGCGCCATTTGAAGGCTGACCATGCGCGTGAGTTCCAGGTCGTGGATCTTCTTTTCGAAGCGGTTCGCCATGTTTTGGAGGTCGTTGACTTTTTGCGCGTCCATGCTCCCGGGTTCGGTCTCGGCCATCAGCTTCGGGATCTCCTGTGTACGCACTTCCTCGAGCTTTTGGTTGCCCGCCATGATGTACATGGTGAGTTCCTTAAAGTAGTTTTCGTTTAACTCGTACATCTGGTCGAGCATGGAGATGTCTTTCATCAGGGTGATTTGGTGGTTTTCGAGTGCCCGCGCGATCTCGTCGACGTTTTTTTCCGCCTTGTCGTAGCGCGCCTTCATGGCGGTAACTTTATTGGCGGAGCGCTTAAAGAAGCCGCGCACACCTTTCTCGTCTTCGTTCTCGAAGCTCTTGAGTTCCGTGACGACGTCTGAAAGGAGTTTTCCCACCTCGCCGAGGTCTTTGGAGCGTACCGAATTTAAGGTCTTTTCCGAGAAGTTCGAGATCTTTTTTTGGGCGCCGACGCCGTATTGGAGCACGACCGAGGAATTCGTGAGGTCGATGGTCTTCGCAAACTCCTCGACCTGTTTCTTTTCGGCCTCGGTCAGTTGAATGTCTTTTTTCGGCGCGGATGTCTCCTCGAGAAACGCGGTATCTTTTTCCGCGTCCTCGTCTAAGCCGTCGAGTGTTAATTTTATTTCATCATTCATCGAATGCATCTCCCTTACTATCCTGTTCGAAGAGGCCGTCTTGTTTCAAGACGGTTTGCATGACGTTCATCTCCGCCTGCAGTTCGAGCAGATCGTCCTTATACAGTGTATCGAGCAGTTTTTCGTAGGCGTCGGTGACGGTGTCGAGCGACTTCATGATTTCTTTCATCGTCGAGCGAATCGACTCGGTGATGACCGAGGAGGATTCGAACTCCAGATAGCGCTCGATCAGCTTGGCCGTCGTGGGCGCGTAGTAGTCGACAAATTTATTGAGTGCGTCGACGCGTTCGGGGTCGTTGTTGACCGCGTAGTCGATGGAGTCGACGATTTTTTGCAGGCGCTGTATCTTCGCCCGCAATTCCTCCGACGACGTCTTCTCCAGTTGTCGTTTCAACGTCTCGGTGTAGCGGGCGAGGGCATCGACGCGGTCGTCGTCGATGCGCGCCGCCTCTTTGTTATCTTCGATGTGGCGCGGGGTCTCCTCGATGTGAACGCCCCCCTCCAAGTAGTGCTTCTTATAGGCACTGTAGGCGGTCTTATCGAGGAGGAGCAGCTCGCCGTTTTCGACGATGCGCCCCTGCGGCAGGTAGTCTTTTCGTATCATTTCATGGAGTTCGGCCAAGACCTCGGACTTGGGTTTTGCGAGGGCCGTGACGATATCGGCGGTGGAGAGGACGAGGTCGTTTCCGATTTCGCGTCGAATCCTGAAGAAGTCACGCGCGAGGATCATGTTTTTGTGCGCGCGGAAGGTCCCGAGGGCTAAGAGGGCGCCGGCCACTAAAAAGAAGAACACGGCGGCGAGCATGTTGGAAAGCCCCGTCGAGAGGCCGCTGAAGAAATAGATAATGGAAAAACAAAGGGAGCCGATCGTCCCGAGGGCGGCGGTGTTTCGAAGCCAAAACCAGGTATTGGGCGAGGTCACGTCTTGGGAAACCTTGGACGGGTCGTGATTGACCGTCAGTTTTTTGGGTTCTTTGTTGAAGCCGTTTTTTACGCCTTCCATGAGCGAACCGATGCCCGCCCTCGTAAAGGAAATGGCGCTTTCGACGCTTTCTGCGATCGTATCCGAGATATCTTTAAAATCGTCGCTGTCCTTAGCGCGATTGATTTGATCGATGAGGTTGTTCTTGTCTTTCACGTCTTCTATACTCCTCTCCTTGGCGCGTACCCGGTTGCCGGGTAGTTATTTTTATTGTACCATAAGGGGTAAAAAAGTCGCCGATCATTTCTCGCGATGCCTACATCTTTACTATTTCTTTAGACGGTTTTAACCATTTCTTTCTTTATAATGACGGTTGCACTTTTATTTGTTTTCTTCCATAATGGAAAGAGACAACGGAGATAAACGAACGGTCGCATCAGTAGTCCTCGGGACTGCTTTTTTTATGATATAAGGAGGAATATTTGAAATTTAATGAATTTAGCTTATCGCCCGAGATCATGAAGGGGATCGAGGCGATGGGTTTTGAAGAGGCATCGCCGATTCAGGCGAAGAGTATGGATCCGATGCTTAATGGACGCGACGTCGTCGCTCAGGCGCAGACGGGCACGGGAAAGACGGCCGCCTACGGCATTCCGATGCTCGAGCGGGTGACGGCGGAGAAGAAGGTTCAGGGACTCGTCCTCTGCCCGACGCGGGAGCTGTCGCTTCAGGTCGCCAACGAGCTCGGAAAGCTCGGCAAGTTTAAGAAAAACATCCGGATTCTTCCGGTCTACGGCGGCACGAGCATCGAGCGCCAAATTCGCGCGCTGAAAAAGGGGGTTCAGATCGTCGTCGGCACGCCGGGCCGGGTGATGGACCATATGCGTAGAAAGACGCTCAAGATGGATGATCTGTCCATCGCGATCTTGGACGAGGCCGACGAAATGTTCGACATGGGTTTTCGCGACGACATGCAGAAGATCTTGAGCAAGACGCCCGATTCGCGCCAGACCTGCTTTTTTTCGGCGACGATGGAGCGGGAAATTATGGATTTTTCCGCCCGCTTTCAGCGCGATCCCGAGATCATCCGCATTAAGCATAAACAACTGACGGTCGAAAATATCAAGCAGTATTATCTGGAGATGAAGGCGTCGATGAAGCCCGAGATCTTAAGCCGCTTGATCGACATCTACGACCCCGCCCTCGCCATCGTCTTCTGCAACACGAAAAAGCGCGTCGACGCGCTCACCGCCGAGTTGGCATCGAGGGGATATTCGGTCGACGGCCTGCACGGCGACTTGAAGCAAAATCAACGGGACGCGGTAATGAAACGCTTCAGACAGGGTGCGATCGACATCTTGATCGCCACCGACGTCGCGGCGCGGGGAATCGACGTCGGTGACGTCGACATGGTCGTTAACTACGACCTGCCGCAGGACGAGGAGTACTACGTCCATCGCATCGGCAGGACGGCGCGTGCCGGAAGAAAGGGTCTCTCGTTTTCCTTTATCGTCGGGCGAGACATTTATAAGCTCGAGGACATCGTCCGCTACACGAAGGCGGATCTCAACTATATGGAACTTCCGACGATCAAGCAGATGGACGACAGCTTCAAGGCGAATTTGGAGACGTGCGTGATCGAGGCGCTGAAGACCGCGGACGATTTGACCGAGTACAAGGCGATCGTCGAATCGCTCTTAAAGCTCGAGTACGGCGCCGTCGAAATCTCAGCGGCACTGATGAAACTCCTCGACGAGTCGCAACAGTCGAGGCGACACGACGCGCTCGATCAGGTCGACTACGGCAAAAAGTTTCGTGCCCACGGCCTCAGAAAGGATCGAAAAAGCAAGGGTAAGAAGTCGAAGGGCGCGAAGAAGCGTTTTTCCAATCACGCCAAACTCTACTTCAACAAGGGGAGAAAAGACGGCGTCAACCCGAAGGTCGTCCTCGCCATCTTTAAAAACGAGACGAATTTAGGTCGCGACATCGTCGGAAACATCGCGATACGGGACCACCACAGCGTCGTCGAAGTGCCGAAGGAGGTCGCGAAGTCCGCGATTCATCAGCTCCAAAATGTGCGCGTGGCGGGTGAGGCTATGCACGTCCGAATGTATCGCGATTAGGCGTCGACGTTCTTGTGATACAATCTTAAGAGATAAGGGGGCGAGGGCGTGGAAATTGTTCCTTTGAGAGAAGAACACGTCTACGATTTTTTGAATTGGCGCGACCACGAGGATCCGCTGTATCAAATGTATAATTTTTGCGAGACCGAAGAGACCGTCGGCGATTGGTACCTCTGGAAGACGCAAAACCCTAAGGACCGCTATTTTTCTATTTTGGTGCGCGGTGTGGCGGTCGGCTACATGGGCCTTAAAAACTTGTCGCGCGACGGGAAGACCGCCGAAGTCGGCATCATCTTGGGCGGCGGAGAAACCGGGCGCGGGATCGGAGGCGAGGCGCTCTCCAAGCTCCTGGACTACGGGTTCGGCGAGATAGGGCTCGAGACGATCGCCCTCGAGGTGTTGCCGTGGAACGACCGCGCGCGCAAGCTCTACGAAAAATTAGGATTTCGCTTGGTCAAGCGCCTGTACCGGCCGGTGGATTTGCCTCAGGAGGCGCCATCCACGGACGCGTTTTCCAAGTATCGCGACAAGATGCGCGTGGGCAAGCATTTTTCGGCGGTCCTGGTCGATCGCATGGAACTGAGGAAAGGCGAGTGGGAATGTGGAATTTAAAGTCGATCAATTGCAATTGGATCTCGGCGATACGCCCATCGAAAATATCTTTCTGAACGATTACATGCCGCAGGCCGACGGCGACTTCGTAAAAGTCTATTTGACGGGGATTCAGATGGCCTTAAACGGCGGCGAGGGCGATCACAAGAGCATCGCCGATCGCTTAAATATCTTGGAATCCGACGTGCAGCGCGCGTGGGACTACTGGGAGAGCGAAGGCATTATCGAAAAGATCTACGAGGGCGAAAGCTACGGCATCCGCTTTTTAAGGTTGAAGGAGCTCTATACGCGGGAGGTCTACACGCCGCAAAAGACCAAGTCCGACTTTGCCAAGCGACTCGAGGACAGGGAGGTCGCGGATATGTTTACGCGCTGCGAGTACTACATGCGCCGGCAGATTCCCTATCAGCAAAAACTCGACATTGCTTCGTGGCGCGAGGTGTACAATATGCCGACGGAGATGATCCTCGAGGCGTTTCGCTACGGAACGGAGGAAAAAAACAAGCGCTCGATCCCCTACATCGAGGGCATCGTGAGGAATTGGGCGGATGAGAACGTGCGGACGAAAGAAGATCTCGAGAAGAATTTCCGGGAACACGACGCGTCGTATTATCGCTACCGCCATCTGCTCGAGCTGATGGGTCTTTCTAGAAAGCCCTACATCCGCGAGGAGTCCGAGTTGATCGATCGCTATCTGACGGTCATGGACTTCGAGCTGCTCGAGGAGGCGGCGCGGCGCACGGGCGGCATCGCGAATCCGAACTGGCGCTATTTCGAGAGCATCCTCATCGCCTGGAAGGCGAAGGAGATCAAGACGCCCGCGGATTTACCGAAGGACCAAAAGCCCAAGGCGGTAAGGCGCGGCGCCCAAAAGCCCATGCAACATTCCGCCACGGCGAAGTACTCCGGCGACGACCTCGAGAAGATGGCCGAGAGAAAGTGGAAACAGTTTCAACATAAGCGGGGGAAGAAGTAGATGGCACGGCTCTTTGATCAGATCAATCGCGAGTACGACAGTATCAGACGGGAGAATGAACGCATCGCCGCCGAGAGGCGCGAAGAAGCCTATCTCATGGTCGACGGCTTAAAAGAGGTCGACGATAATATTCGAAATCTGGGATTTGAGGCGTCGAAGGCGGGTCTTTTAAGCGGCGATCCCAAGGTCGTCGAAGACGCGCTCGATGAGATGAAGACGCTCGAGGGCGTGCGTCGGTCGCTGCTCTTAAAGGCGGGTCTTCCCAAGGACTACCTCGATCCCATCTACACCTGTGAGATGTGCAAAGACACGGGGTATTTGGAAGACGGGGAGAGGTGCAGCTGTCTGAAGCAAAAGCTCGCCGCCTACCTGCATCGCCACAGCCACATCGAGCGGCAAATCGAAAAAAATAATTTCGGCAATTTTCGCCTGGACATCTTCTCCGACTTGCCCTACGGCGAGTCGGGGCTGTCGCCGCGCGAAAATATGGAGGATATCTTGGAGACGGTCAAGGTGTTTATCGAGACATTCGACGACATGAACGATATGAATCTACTCTTTTACGGGCCGACGGGGCTCGGAAAGACCTTCCTCTCCCACGCGATCGCCGCGGAGATCATGGCGAAGAACAAGTCGGTGGTCTACGAGACGGCCTTCGGGCTCGTGCGCATCTTCGAGGACAAGGTGTTCAACAAGCCGAAGGATGCGGAGGCGGATATGGCCTACGACAGTATTTTTTCGGCGGAGCTGCTCATCATCGACGACCTCGGAACGGAACTCGTAAACTCCTTTACCAACTCTCAATTTTTCAACGTGCTCAACACGCGCCTGATCGAGGGAAAGAAGACGATTATCAGCACGAATTTGACGCCGCGGGAGATTTCGACGGTCTACGGGGATCGCATCTTTTCGAGGTTGTTCGACAAGTTCGTCCCGATGGCCTTTATCGGCAAAGATCTCCGCTGGGAAGTGGAGAGCGAGCTGTAATTTCCGTGGGGAAATAAATACATTATATTTTTCGAAGAGAACAGAATATTTAAAGAAATTATTCTGTTCGGGCGGTTGAGTATTCGCTCTATTTAAACTATAATGAAGGTAGTTACAGACAAGAGAGGAGAATTTTTATGAATTTATCTAACCGTATTGAATCCATGCCTTACAGTGCGATCCGCAAACTGACCCCCTATGCCAACAAGGCGAAGGAAGCCGGCAAGAAGGTGTATCACTTGAACATCGGCGCGCCGGACGTCGAAACGCCCCAAGAATTCTTCGATGCCATTAAAAAAATTGACATGAAAGTTCTTAGCTACGCGCCCTCTCCGGGGATTCCCGAACTGCGCGAGGGAATTGCCAGATACTACCAAAAACGCGATATTCCGATGGACGCGGACGATATCGTCGTAACGGTCGGCGGTTCCGAAGCGCTTCTCTTCACTTTGCTCGCCATTACCGACGTCGGTGACGAGATTTTGACGTGCGAACCCTACTACACCAACTATTATTCCTACTTTATCGAAACGTCGACGACGGTTACCACCTTCCCGACGGTCGTAGAAGACGACTTCCACCTTCCGTCGAAAGAAGTCATCGAATCCAAGATTACCGACAAGACGAAAGCGATCTTGTTGGCAAACCCCGGCAACCCGACCGGCGCCGTCTACACGAAGGAAGAAATCGAACTGATCGCAGACATCGCCATCGAACATAACCTCTGGATCATCGCCGAAGAATTATACCGCGAATTTATCTTCGACGGTAGAAAATTCCACAGCTTCGGCACGATCGAACGCATTCAAGATCGCCTGATCTTGCAAGACTCGATCTCCAAACGTTTCAGCGGCTGCGGTGCACGTATCGGAAACCTCGCATCTAAAAACAAGGACTTTATCGCAGCGGCATCGAAACTCGCTACGGCAAGACTCGCAGCGCCGACGGTCGACATGATCGGTGCGGCAGCACTCTACGACATGGACGATGCCTACCTCGACAAGATCTCCGACATCTATCAAGAACGTCGCGACGTCATCGTCGAAGAACTCAACAAGATCGAAGGCGTAAAATGTAACATGGCGGGCGGCGCATTCTACACCGTCGCCGACCTTCCGGTAGAAAATGCCGAAGACTTCTGCCGCTGGTTGCTCGAAGAATTCGACATCGACGGCGAAACCTTAATGATGGCACCGGCCGCAGGTTTCTACGAACACAGCGAAAACTTCATGAGCCAAGTTCGCCTCGCTTACGTCTTAAACACTGACTCGATCAGAAAAGCTATGCACATCTTGGACGAAGGTCTCAAGGCTTACAAAGCAAAATAACCATCTCGTACAAATATCTTCCATGCTCTTCAGATCTTGAATAAAGAATTCAGGGTTTCTATGAAACCGGTATAAGGGATCGACCTTTATGCCGGTTTTTTATGCCCTTTGAGGAAAAATAAGATCATATCAAACTTTGTAAGGATAGGAAGAAGAAGGATTAATCCAATAGCACAGCGCTTAAGAAAAATATTTCGGTGATTTAACGCAATGACGGAATAAGTTTGTTACAAATATGTAAAATAATGCAAAAACGGTTGCAAACGTCGTTGAATAGAGTTATCATTATATACATAATAAAAGAACGATGAATGATACGTATCGTGTAAAGTACTTTTATTATAGGGAGGCATGTTGTCAGACAATGACGGGAGGTATTTTATGAAACGTAAAAGCGCAATCACAGCGGTCTTAGCCATCACCATGTTATCCACGACTGTGGCGCCGGCGGTTTACGCAGTTGGAGACACGAGTCCTGCTGTGACAACGACACTTTATGCCGAAACCGACGATAAAGGTTCTTTGAGCGAGATCGATTCTAAGATGGACGAATTGAACCGTTCCATCAGTGACCTCGAAAAAATTTCGGGAATATTGACCGGCGATCAGTTAGATTGGTTAAAGCAGTTAAAAGAGGGATTCGACTTGATCAACAAGTTGATCCACGGACAAATCGCCAACTTATCGAGTGTCAGGGAAAAATTGATCGCGAGAATCGACCTGATGATTAATGTATCCGAAGTGATCACTGCCGATGCGACGGAGCTCGTCGACAGTGAGCAACAGGCACACGTCATCATCGGATTCGGCGTAACGCGGGCGTTGTTAAAGGGTACGGATCCCTTCGCATCGACCGATGATTTAAACAAGGCGTCGGAAAATGTCAAGGACTCGTTGGAACGAGCTCGTGAAATTCCGAAACAAACGGAGGATTCCGTCAGATCGCATTACAACTTAGAGCGACTGAACAGAGCCATCAGTCGAGCAAAAGACTTGAGAAATAGAGAATTCCGTCACAAACTCAACCCCGGCGAACTCGCTAAGGTCGACCTTATCATTCGCAAAGCGGAAGGCGTCAGAGCCGATCGCACGGCGACCGTCGGTGAAGTTAAGACGATGACACAACAACTCAACGATGCCGTCGACGAAGCGTTCCTCTCCATCCCCGAAGAGCAACGCGCTGCCGATGATGTCACGCGATTCCCCTTGGAAAAGAGCATTCAGGAAGCTAAGAATTTGCGCGACTTCAGTCTGAAGGGACAGGTCGACTCCGTCGTCATTAAGGAATTAAATCGTGAGATCTCGAATGCGGAACGCGTCTTGAGAAATAAAAATGCGACGGTCAGCCAAGTACAGGATGCCAATGAAACGATGACCAAGGCCATCGAAAAAGCGGCAAGCGCTCTTCAACCGGTCGTCGAAGAACAAGGCGAGGCGGATGTGGAAGCACCTGCTCCGGATGAAGCCGTCGCCGAATAGTTAAGCGGGATACCCCATTGTTGCGATAGATCTATCTCCTCTTATGAAATAGGGTAAGACCTCCCGGTCGGGTGCACATCCGACCGGGAGGTCTTTGTCTTTTATAAAGAAGGAGGGATGGGCGATTCGACTTCGTCCACCTACCCGTCGAAACGGCTGAAAAGGCCCTATGTAGCGAGGGTAGCTTGTGAGCCGAATGTATAGAAATAAAAAAACCTCCGCGTCGCGGAGGTTTTTTACGTTCGGCGGGTAGGTCGCTTCCGCCCGATGCCGATGTTCGGCACGAAGAAGAAGAGAGCCGTGTATAGGCAGGCAAAGATAGCGGCCCGCTCGTATCCGCTCCGTATGCGCGCGGGAAGTGAGGCGATAAAATGTCCGTCGACGGCGGGAAAGTCGGGGAGAAAGAGGAGCGCGAAAAGGCCGAAGCAGATACCCGAGAAGATGCCGGCCAAGATCTTATCCCGACGCTTTGAAAAGAGATTAAATATGTTGAGGCGCAGCGCGTTCCACGCGAGAAAGTACGAGAGGGAGAAGGCGAGCGAGAGGAGACCCGCGAAGACGCCTTGGGGCGCGCCGCCTCGGAGGGCGATGAGGCTATAGGCGATAAATCCCTCCGCGAGGAAGAGAAAGAAGATTTTGACGGGCGTTTTGCTCTTCTTCGGCCACTCGGTGACGAGAAAGGCGAGGAGCATGAGTCCCAGGCCGAGGACCTCTTCGCGCGAGGCGAGGCCCGAAAAGTAGAGGGCCGTCCATAGGGCGAGGGCAAAGCCGCCGAGCAGGATGTCGCGATTATTTTTCATCGTTCGACCTCCACGCTTCCGACGTAGGTACCGCGGGAACCCTGTTGTTTCAGAACGGGAACCGAGCGGGAGGTAAAGCGCTTGGAGATGCCGAGCGCGCCGTCGAAGGAATCGAGGTGGCGCAGGTAGCGCGCGACAACCTTCGGGTCCTCGCTCCCGGTTTTCACGACGGCTTCAAGGAGCAAATTGTACGCGTCGTAGCCGATCGCGGCGTAGCTCGTGGGTTCGCTTCCGTATTTTTTGCGGTAGAGTTCGAGAAAAGTGTCCGAGGCCAAATTGAAAGTCTCGTAGCGGGCGTAGTGGGCGGTGTAGTAGACGCCTTCCACGGCGTCTTCGCCGACGGACTTAAATGAGGGGTTTTCCCAGCGGTCGGCGCCCATGACGGGGATATCCGGGTACGCGTCTCGGATCGCGCGGACGAGGTAGGCGCTCGCGGCGCCGTCGCCCGGGCAGTAGACGCCGTCGACGGGGAGTTTTTTCAGTCGATCGATTTCATTGTGAAAGCGCGATTCGCCGGTGTGATAATAGACCTTGTAGATATTGACGTAATCGGGGACGTAGTGTTCGAAGGTGTAGGCGAGCTCGCTGCCGTAGCGCGTCTCGGCGTCGATCATGATGGCGATGTCTTTTAAGTGGAGATGCTTATCGGCAAAGGAGGCCATGGCCTTGGCCTGTTCGTCGTCGCTGATGCTGATTTGGGTGATCCAGTAGGCGTCTTTTAAATCCGGCGAGGTAGAGCCTGTGACGGTGGGGACGCGGGCAGCGCGTATGACGGGCTTGGCGAGGCGCATGCTGTCGCTTCCGAAGGTACCGATCAGTCCGATCGCGCCCCGGTCGGTGAGTGTCGAGACGGCATTGGCCGATTCGAAACTTTGGCTCTTCGTGTTGTAGACGGCGAGTTCCACGGGTTTTCCGATCGCACGCGATCGCATCGTGTGGGCGAGGGAGATGCCGCGCATGGTTTCTTTTCCCGTCTCGCCGTAAAGGCCGCTGAGCGGTTCGAACACCCCGATGACGAGGGGATCGGCGTTGTTTTCGACCGGTCTCTCCTTCGGCGTGCAGCCGCTTAACAGGAGTAGGGCGAGGAGGGTAAGGACGAGGTATTTTTTCATTCGACATCTCCGAAGAAGGTACTTAGGCTTTCGAGGTGCTGCTCCTTGCAGAGGACGAGGAGTTCGTCGCCTTCGAGTAGGATCGTGTCCTTGTTGGGTGTAAAAGTAATGTCTTCCCGCTTGATGGAGGCGATGAGCGGGTGGTGCGGAATCTTCAACTTCTCGAGGGGAATGCCGACGTAGTCCGCATCGCCCGGGACGAAGAAGTACTGCATGGTATAGCCGTGGTCGACGATCTCGTCCTCGTTTGAAAACATATTGTCGTACAGCGACTCGTAGATGGGGCCGTTGTTAAACAGCTGTGCGACGAGGTAGGCGACCATGGCCGCCGCGGTGATGGAAATCATCTGTAACATCGTTCCGCTCATCTCGGAGACGAGAAGAATCGACAGAAGGGGCGCCTGTACGACCGAGGAGAGGATCGCCGCCATGCCGAGGTAGAGGAAGTTTGCGTAGTACATATCCCCTTGGATTAAAAAGCCGTGGCAGAAGGCACCGAGCAGCGCTCCGAGCGTGAGGACGGGGAGGAAGATGCCGCCTTGGGCGCCGGAATCGTAGCCCGTCCAGACGAGGACGAGGCGGATTGCGAAGAATAAGAGGAGCGTCTTCGGCGCAAAGGGCATCTTTGCGAGTTGTTCGATCAGGCCGTGGCCGCCGCCGAGGAGAAGCGGCGAGTGGATGCCGACGGCAAAGGCGATCGCCATGGCGAGAAAGATCACGACGTAGCGGGGCAGGGGAAGTTTTTTTATCTGTCTGCCGCCGAACAGGAGTCCCTTGTTAAACAGAGAACCGAAGATGCCCCCGAAGATGCCGATGATGATGGGGGCCCAAATCATGCGGACGGGGAGCATTTCGGTCATCGGAAAAGAAAAGGCCGGCTCCATCCCGAGGAAGCTGAAACTGATAAAGTTCGCGACGACCGATGCGACGACGCAGGGGACGACGAAGAAGTGCGAGAAGCTCTTGTGCAACTCCTCGAGCGCGAACAGGGCGCCCGCGAGCGGCGCGTTAAAGGCGGCGGCGAGCCCCGCCGAGGCGCCCGCGGTGATGAGGTAGCGTCGCTCCATCTCCGAGGCGCGGAACAGCTTTGAGATCATCTTTGCGAGCGTTCCCCCCAGTTGGATGGACGGGCCCTCGCGACCGAGGGTGAGGCCCGAGAAGGCGCCCATGGCGCCGCCCAGAAATTTCGAGACGAGCGTCGGGACGGGCTCGATATCGGCCTTTCCGAGAAGCTCTCCGCGGATTTGCGGGATTCCGCTTCCGCCGCTTAGAGGCGCCCAGGTGAGGAGCAGGTGCATGAGGTAGGCGAGGACGAAAAAGCCCGCGAGCATGAGGAGGGCCCTCGGCAGTGTGACCGATCCGTACAGGATGTTTCTCAGATCGTCCAATCGCCCGAGTGTGTATCGATAGAGTACGGAAATCAGGCCCGAGGCCAAGCCGACGACGGCGCCGCCGAAGACCAGGTCGATGCGCAATTTCCTTAGACTGTAGTTTGCTGAGTCGTGGGTATCCATGAAAACTCCTTTCCGAGTAAAAACGTACTATGTCTATTTTAATCGATAGAGGGCGAGGTTCAAGTTTAGAACATCAAGGCGAGCGCGGCGGGGAGTAAGAATGTCGTGATCATGCCCGCAACGCCGATCGCCGCCGAGGAGACCGCTCCCTCCGTCTCGCCGAGTTCCAACGCGCGCTTCGTGCCGACCGCGTGGGAGGATGTTCCGAGCGCGACGCCCTTTGCCACGGGGTGTTCGATGCGCGTGAGGGAATAGACGGTACTTGCAAACATATAGCCCGTATTGCCGGCGATGATGACGAGGGCGATCGTGAGCGGGCTGTCGCCTTTGATCGCGAGGGAAAGTTCCTGGGCGATTCCCGTGGTCGTGTTTTTGGGAAGGAGACTTAAGATCACGGATTTGTCGAGCCCTACCAGTTTTCCGAGCGCGTAGCCCGAGACGAGCGCGACGACGGCGCCCACGGCGATCGCGCCTAAGATCGGGATGAAGTATTCCGCGAGGATATGGCGCTCCCGATAGATCGGCATCGCGAGAGCGATCGTCATCGGTCCGATTAAAAAAGTAATCATGTCGCCGCCCTGTTGATAGTAATCGAGGTCGATGCCGGTCACGGCGAAAAAAGTGATGAGGATCACCATCATTAAAAAGAGCTGAGTAATGTAGGGCTTGTTGATGATTTTAGTCAATCGATCGGCGAGCACAAAGGTGAGCACCGTGAGAAAAATCCCGAATAGGGGAGAGTCGACGAGAAAAAGAATCGAATCACTCATAGTTGGCCTCCTGTCTGCGGAGTAGAAATTGTGCGGTATGCCCCGCGGCGATCATGACGAGAAGTGTCGAGAGGACGGTCACGAGGATGAGCTTTAGGACTTGTCCCCGAATCGTAGGGTAGACGACGATGAGGTTGACGGTGCCCGGTGCGAAAAATAAGTTCATATGAAAGAGCAGCGAATCGCAGACGGCATCGACCGTCTCGCGGGGGATCGCCTTCGACAGGAGCCCCACGAGGAAGATCCCCATGCCCCAAATCGGACCGGGGATCATCACGGGTACGATCGTGGCGACGGCGTTTCCCAAGAAGAGCGACAGCAACAGAATTAAAAATCCGTAGGTATTTTGCATAAAACCTCCAAAGAAAAATTTTAAAATCCCCTTTACAAAAGAGGAGGAAGGGAGTATGATAAGCACATGGTACATCACTCAGATAAAGCGATAAAGCATTAAAGAATTATGAAAGGAAGATGACAATGAAGAAAAAACTCGTGGCATTGAGCTTGTTGATGCTCCTCTTTTTAACGGCTTGCGGCGGAGGCGGCACGAGCGACAATGCGAATGCCAATGAAAACGCAAACGCGGGCGGCGCCGACAACAAGACCGAAGCGGCCGCGGGCGAGATCGACAAGAATAAGACGTACGTCTTGGGCCTCGACGACACGTTCGCGCCGATGGGCTTCCGCGACGACAAGGGCGAGTTGGTCGGATTCGACGTCGACCTCTCTCAGGCCGCGGCCGACAAGATGGGCATTAAGCTCGAGTGTCAACCCATCGATTGGACGATGAAAGAGACCGAACTCGAAACGGGCAACATCGACATGATCTGGAACGGCTACTCCATCACGCCGGAACGCGAAAAGAAACTGCTTCTCTCCGATCCCTACATGGATAACCGACAAATTATCGTCACGATGAAAGATTCTCCCGTCGAGTCGAAGAAGGACTTGGAAGGCAAGCGCATCACCGTCCAAGGCGAATCCTCGGCACTCGAAGCGGTAAACAAGGACGAAGCGTTCGTCAAGACGCTCGCGGAACCGCCGGTCGAATACGCGACCAATACGGAATGCTTCAAGGATATCGAGGCAAAGCGGTGTGACGCCGTCGTCGTCGACGAAGTGCTCGCGCGCTATTATATGAAGCAAAACGGCGAGGACAACTACAAAGTCCTGGAAGATAACTTCGGCGAGGAACAATTTGCCGTCGGTATGCGCAAAGACGATCAGGCTCTGATGGATGCGCTCAACAAGGCGTTAAAAGAGCTGAAAGATGACGGAACCTACGACAAAATTTACCAAAAGTATTTCGCAGACTAGGCGAATAAAAAAGAGAGTTTGACGAGGAGGACAGTTTGGACATTTTACAACGCTTTATTCCCCTCTTCCTGGAGGGGATGAAGACGACGGCATCGGTGTTTGCGATGACACTTATCGTATCGTCGCTCTTATGTATACCGGTCGCGTGGGCTCGCTTATCCCGTAACCTTATTATATCGAAGATTGCGGAGATCTACATTTATATTATGCGGGCGACGCCGCTTTTGCTGCAACTGATGTTCGTCTTTTTCGGATTGCCGCTTTTGCCGATTCCCGTCACGCTCGGGCGCTTCACCTCGATTTTCATCGCCTTCATCCTCAACTACACGGCTTATTTCGCCGAGATCTTGAGGGGCGGGATTCAATCGGTCGACCCCGGGCAGTGGGAGGCGGGCAAGGTGCTCGGCCTTTCCAAGGTCTATACATTTTTTAAGGTCATATTGCCCGTCGTCATCGAGCGCAGTTTCCCCGCGTTTTCAAACGAAGTCATTACGCTCGTCAAAGATACCTCCCTCGTCTATATCTTGGGCGTCATGGACATCTTAAAGGCGGCGAAGTCGGTTTCCAACACCATGTCCTCTATTTTACCGTACATCTACGTAGGGATCGTCTATCTCATCATCGTGGGTATTTTAAGTGTCGTTCTCAATCGAATGGAAAGGAAGATTCAAGCGTCATGATTATTTCTGTGAGACAACTCTCGAAGAGCTTCGGCGATCGCTCTATCTGGAAAGATATCGACTACGACTTCACCTCGGATGAGATCGTATCGATTGCCGGAAAGAGCGGCCAGGGAAAGACGACGTTTTTGCGATGTCTAAACGGGCTGGAGACCTACGACGCAGGGACGATTTCTTTCGACGATAAGGTCATGGCGGTCGGCGAGACCGACGCGAAAAAAATCGGCATGGTCTTTCAAGGTTATCACCTCTTTCCCAAGCTCACCGTGTGGGAGAACATCCTCCTCGCTCCCTTATATCACGGCATCGAGCGCGAGGTCGCCGAAGAGCGCGCTATGCAGCTTATGAAGGACTTGGATATCGAAGACGAGAAGGACAAATACCCGAGAGCTCTCTCCGGCGGACAAAAACAGCGCGTCGCGATCGTACGGGCCTGTATGCTCGAGCCGGATATCCTCTGCTTCGACGAGCCGACTTCGGCGCTCGATGCGGACACGATCGAAAAGCTTTCGGCGACGATGAAGAGCTTAAAACAAAAGGGCATCGGCATGATCGTCGTGACCCACGATAGAAACTTTGCCGAAAAAATTTCCGACCGCATTCTCCACTTTGAAAACGGAAACCTCCGAGAGGAGGTCCTCGCATCGGCGTAGTGCATGCCTCCGAATGGTTCCAATAAAAAAAGTGCCGTGAGGCACTTTTTTTATTGCGCGTCTATCACTAACGCTTTTTAATGGCGTTAACAATCAGAAGCAAGATAACACTGCCGAGGACGGCGATAAAAATACTTTGAAGGTTAAAGCCGCTTACTTTTTGTCCGTGGAAGAGATTGGTCGAGATCAACCCGCCGATAAACGATCCGATGATACCGACGACAATGTTGGCGATGGCGCCCATCGATGCGTCCTTCCCGACGATTTTACTGGCGATCCAACCGCACAGTGCTCCGAAAATTAACCAAAAAAGCATAGCTTACTCCTTTCTGTCGATAAAATAAATAAGATCTTGATGATAACATTATTTATTTACCCGGAGTGGCTCGAGATAATCAGAGTTCTATCAATTTGTGTTAAAAGTTCCGGTCGACACTTAAATTTCTTTTCCCTCGAATTGGGAATGATAGAGCTTGTAGTATTCGCCTTCGAGTGCCATCAGGCTCGCGTGATCGCCTTGCTCGACGATGTTTCCGTCCTGCAGGACGAGGATGGTGTCGGCGCCGACGATGGTCGAGAGTCTATGCGCGATGACGAAGTTGGTGCGGCCGCGCATCAGGCGGTCCATCGCCTTTTGGATGAGTTTTTCGGTTCGCGTGTCGACCGAACTCGTCGCCTCGTCCAAGATCAAGATGTCGGGGTTTGAGATGAGTGCCCGCGCGATCGTGAGGAGTTGGCGTTGCCCCTGCGAAATCTCGGAGCCCGACTCGGTGATCTTGGTGTCATAGCCGTTTGGAAGCGTCCGGATAAAGTTGTCCGCATAGGTCGCCTTCGCCGCCTCTTCGATCTCTTCGGCGGTCGCGTCGTCTTTTCCGTAGGCGATGTTGTCGTAGACGCTTCCGGTAAAGAGCCAGGTATCCTGCAGGACCATGCCGAAGTGGCTTCTAAGCTCGTCGCGCGTTAAATTTCGGATGTCGATGCCGTCGATCGAGATAGAACCGCTGTCTAGCTCGTAAAAGCGGAGCAGGAGATTAATCAGCGTCGTCTTGCCGGCGCCGGTGGGTCCTACGATCGCGACGGTCTCGCCGGGTTCGACGTGTAGGTTAAAGTCGGAGATGACGGTCTGTCCGGGTTCGTAACCGAAGTAGACGTCTTTGAACGTGACGTCGCCCTTGGCGTGTTCGAGCGCGACGGGATCGTCGGCTTCGACTTCCTCCTCGGCGTCCAAGACGCGGAAGATGCGGTCCGCCGCGGAGATCGCCGACTGGAGCGCGCCGATAACTTCAGCCATGCCGCTGATCGGCTGATTCAGTTTTCGAGAGTATTGGAAAAAGGCCTGGATCGCGCCCAAGGTGATGGTTCCCGCGTAGACGAAGTAACCGCCTAAGACGGCGATGGCGACGTAGCCCAAGTTCGAAATAAAGCCCATCAAAGGCATGATCTGTCCCGAGACGAACTGTGCCTTGTAGGAGTTATCGTAGAGTTCTTCGTTGATTTCGTCGAATTCCGCGAGAGCTTTATCTTCAAACGTAAAGCTCTTGACGACTTCCTGGGAGCTTACGATCTCTTCCATATAACCGTTAATGCGACCCAAGTGATGGCTCTTCAAGCGGAAGAAGTGTTGGCCGATCGAGGCGATCTTCGCCGTGACGAGTCCGCTTATAGGCAAGACGATGAGTGAAATGACGGTCAGGCGCGGATCGATGTAGATCATCATGGCGAGGGTGCCCACGATCGTGACCACGGCACTGATGATCTGGGCGATGTTTTGACGCATATTGCTTACGATCGACTCCATGTCGTTGGTCATGCGCGAGAGCAAGTCGCCCACACTGAATTGATCCAAGTAGGAGAGGGGCAGGCGGCGTATCTTCTCGGAGAGCTCTTTGCGGAGCGTGTAGATCATTTTTTGCGTGATCGTGACGAGCAGCCGCCCGCGCGCAAAGTAAAAGATCGAGGAGATGGCGTAGAGGGCGATGAGGATCGCGATGATCTTTTTCAGATAATCGTAATCTACGCCGAGTCCCGCCTTTAATGTGTCGTAGAGGCTCGTAATGCCGAGCCCCAAGATCCACGGGGTAAGGATATCCAAGATCGTCGCCGCCGCGGTAAAGAAGACGACGAAAAACATCGGCATCTTGTCCTGATTTAAATACTCGAAGAGGCGTTTGACGATGCGCCTGCTTTCTTTGCTGCGCAAGGATCGGCGGTCGCGTTCCTGAACGACGGTTTTCATTCTAGGCATAGACGGCCTCCTCTCCGAGTTGAGAAGCGGCGATTTCCCGATAGACCTCGGAGGAGGCCATCAGTTCGTCGTGTGTTCCTCTGGAGATAATCTCGCCGTCTTCCAAGACTAAAATTTGGTCGCAGTCCAAGACGGTCATCACGCGTTGGGCGACGATGACGGTCGCGGCGCGATCGGTCATGGGCGTCAGCGCGTGGCGCAGGGCCTTATCGGTCTTAAAATCGAGCGCCGAAAAGGAGTCGTCGAAGAGAAAGACCTTCGGCGACTTCGCGAGGGCGCGCGCGATCGAAAGGCGCTGCTTTTGACCGCCCGAGAGGTTTTTACCGGTCTGTGCGACGAGGCTGTCGATTCCCTCGGGCATGTGGCTGACGAATCCGTCCGCTTGAGCGATCGAGAGATAACGCATCGCCGCATCGTCGCTTAAAGGCTCCTCATGTGCGAGGGACAAGTTGTCGCGCACGCTCCGCTTTAAGAGCATCGCCTGTTGGGGCGCATAGCCGAGCGCCGAGCGAAGGGTCTCTTTGGACATCTCGGTGATGGGGACGCCGTTTAGGCGAATTTCCCCTTCGGTGACGTCGTAGAAGCGGTGGATCAACTTTAAGACCGTGCTCTTTCCGCTGCCCGTGCCGCCGATGATGGCGAGCTTTTCGCCCCCCTTCACTTCGAAGGAAATATCCGAGAGAACCGGGCGTTCGGCGCCGGGGTAGCAGAAGCTCACGTGATCGAAGACGAGAGAGGTCTCGCCCTCGGGGAGTGCCGCGGTTGCTTCCTCCGGGACGACGGGCGTCTCGAGGATTTCGACGATGCGGTCGTAGGCGGCCTTTGCGCTCGGATACATCGCGAAAAGCATCGAGAACATACTTAATGCAAACATGATTTGGGTAATATACTGGATGAACGCCATCAAGTCGCCGACTTCGATCGAGCCTTGCGAGATGCGTCCGGCACCGAAGTATAAGACGGCGACCATCGTCATATTAAAAAGGAGATTGAACGCGGGGAGCATGACGATAAGGTAGTTATTGACTTGCTCCGAGATGTTGCGCATGTCGCTGTTGATGCGGTCGAAGTGTTCGTTTTCGAAGTCTTCCTTTTGGAAGGCGCGAATGACGCGAATCCCCGTGAGTCTTTCGCGAAAGCGAAGGTTGATTTTATCCATCAGTTCGCGAATCCGTCTGAAGCCGGGGAGGGACTTTTTGGCGATCGTCGAGACGATTCCGAGGAGAATCGGCGCACACACGAGGATGATCGCCGAAAGCCTCAAGTCCGTCGTCACGGCCATGTAGGTCGCGCCGAGAAACATGAGCGGAGCGCGCACGAGGGGGCGAAGGGCGACGATGGCCATTCGCTCCAGTTGACTGATGTCGTCGGTGGCGCGCGTCAAGATAGAGGGCGCACCGAACTGCTCGAACTGTTCAAATCGCATGGAGAGGACGTGGGAAAAGAGTCCGCGCCGAACGTCCCGCGAAAAGCCCATGGAGATGCGCGCGGCCAAAAGCCCCGCGATCGTCATGAGGATGATGGAGACGACGGCGAGTCCGACCATGCGAATGCCGTAGTATAAGACGAGGTCAATTTTACCCCTCAAGACCCCGTGGTCGATAATTTGGCTCATCAGCTTGGGTAGAAATAAATCAGCTAAAATACTGAGACCGATGAGCAAGACCTCGGGAATAATAAGGGGGATATAAGGTTTAATAAATTTTTTCATGTCACCACACTTATTCATTATTCTACATGCTATCGATTGACAAAAAATATTATTTACTCATAATTTATACCCGAAACTCAAAGGAGTACACATGGACAAGAATATAAAACTCACACACCCGCGGTTTATCGACATCGACGGCGATTACGGATTCGATCAGAGGGCCTTAAAAGAGCGGTGGAGCGCCTACCGCGTCGATCGCGCTTGCGGCGTGGCGGCGCTCGCCAATCTCGTAAGTTACGGCGAGGGCGCGTTTAAAATGAGCGGACCCGAGGCGATAAGGCGGATGGATCGGGTGATCGCCTACGCCCCGCCGCGCCCGTGGGGCATCCCGAATGCGGGAATTTTAAAGCGCGCAATCCGGCATATGCGCCTTCCTTACGCGGTCGAGGCGATGTCGGGGCGGGTAAGCGGGCGCGCGGCGTATCCGTTTATCGCGCGTCACTTAAAGGCCGATCGCCCCGTCGCGCTCTTAAACACGAATCATCCCGAGCGCGGCTTTCGCTACCATTGGGTCACCGTCACCGAATTGATTCGCGAGAAAGGGGTGCTCAAGGTGCGCTTTTCCTCCTGGGGAAGGCGGTACAAACTCGATTACGACGTCCTGCTCTCGGATAAGACACTCTACCGCGCCCTCATGGCGCTCGTACCGACGACCGATGAGGAGAGAAAATGAAGACACTTTACGCAAAGCAGAAAGTTTTTAAAATTGAAGACCACTACGCCGTCACCGATGCCCGGGGCGAGGCCGTCTATTACATCGATCAACACATCAAGTTCTTCGGTTACGAGGTGCACGTCTCGGATAGGGACCGCACGCCGGTCTTTACGATCCGACAGGAGATGCTGCATTTTTTGCCGACCTTTCGCGCGATCTTCGATACGGGGGAAGAAATGGAAGTAAAGGCGCGATTCAACCCGATTAAGAAGAAGATCGACATCATCTACGAGGGAAAGGCGCTCTTAATCTCCGGCGATATTTGGTCGTGGGATTTTGCGATCACAGACGAGCAGAGACGCGAAGTTGCATCGATTACGCGAAAGATCTTGGCGTGGGGCGACACCTTCGTCCTCGACATCGTCGATGATGCCTATCAAGACGCCGCGGTCGCCGCCATGATCGCCATCGACCGCATCGTCGACCTGGAGCAGTCCTCGAATTAAACGGTCTTGCCGGGTGTTTGAGGCGCAAAAAAACAGCCCTCGAGGGGCTGTCGTCAAAGGCTATGCGACGCGGCGCAGGTCGCCGTCGGCATCGTACTCGAGCGGCGTTTCGGCGAGGAGTCCGCGCCACCAGGCGGTAATCATGCGATCGTAGAGCGCGGGATCGTCGTAGTAGCCGCCGTGGACGTCTTGTGTGATGCGCCACGAAAAGTCCCCGCCTTCTCCCCCGAGAGGAGCGTGCACGCGGTCGCAGGGCATGCCGTTTAAAAAGTGGCCGTCGTAGAAGCGAAAGGCCTCCTCGGCGTCTCCGTTAAAATGTTCCGATCGTCCGATCTCCTCGAGGGTCGAAAGGAGCGCCTCCTCGTCCGTCTCGGCCAAGAGACCCGCGGCGTGTGCAAGGCGTTCCTCTGCGAGGACGACCCGTTCGGCGAGCCAACCGTGGATGTTTGACGTGTCGATGACCTCGGCGAGCGAGTCGCTTTCTATAGAGGAAAAGTGCGCGTCGAGGGAATCCCGAATCGCGGGGTCGCGATCTGCGATCGCGGAGGCGATGCCGTCGGTGTAGTGGATTTTATCGTACATAAGCTGATGAATGGGTGCCAGAAATAAACTCATAAGACCTCCTTATTGTCCCCTATGATACCTTCCTTTTAGAGACATGTCCGTAACGCCTGTTACGGGAATAAGCGTCAAGGTGAGAAGGAGGACAAAAAAGAGGACGTGGTCGAAGAGCGTAAATGTCGCCCTAAAGAGGAGCGGGAGCGCGTTGTGGAGGGCGTGGAGGGCGACGGCCGTCGCGATGCCCGCGCGATCAAAGACCGCGTCGATCAACGCGCTGAGCGCCGCGCCGTGGAGGATCTGTGCCGCGAGGTAGAAAAAGCTGATTTCGAACGGGAGGTGGTAACATCCCCACAGCACGCCCAATAGGAGCGCGCGAATCGGGCCCCGCCCTATTTTTTCGCGTAGATATCTCCTCAGGAAGACTTCTTCGGAGTAAACGAAGAGGATCGTCGTAAATAAGTAGGAGAGCGCGCCGGGAAGGCGGTCGACTCGAAAGTCGCCGCGCAGGGCGAGAAGTGCCGTCTCGACCGTAAGCAGGAGCACAAGCGGACGCCATTCGATGGGCGAGGCGCCTTCCTTAACCCATACATATAAAATTCCCAGGCTGCCCAAAAAGGCGACGAACTCCTCGCAGCCGGTCGAGAAACCGGCGAGGATGTAGAGCGCGGCGGAGAGGACAAAGACCGAAGGCCTCGGTACTTTTTTCTCATAGGCGGCGAGCAGTCCCGGAACGAGGAGTGCCGCGCCCGGAGATCCCCTGAGCATCCACGGCGCGAGGAGATAGAGGGCGATCACAGGCTCAAGAGCTTTCCGAGGCCGGGTTCCGCGGCGAGCGCGTCGGCGACATCGGCGAGGATCGCCTCCAGCGAATCGAGCCCCTTGTGTTTAAGCCGACTCGTGGGCCCCGAGAGGCTGATCCCCGCGATCAATTCGCCCTCGGAATAAATTCCCTTCGCCATACAGGTTAAGCCGTACTCGTACTCTTCCCAATCGTGGGCGGTCCCCGTTTCCTCGATCTCGGCGAGATTTTTCCTCAGCGCATCCGGGTCGGTCAGCGTCGAGATCGTGCGCGGAGTGAGCTCGTGGCGCTCGAAGTACTCGGCGAGCGCCTCGTCCTCAAACTCCGCGAGGAATATTTTTCCGATCGAGGAACAGTACAGGGGCGCCACGGGAATCAGGTGGCGGATGATAAAAAACTCTTCGCCGGGGACGGTATCGAGCATGACGATGGTATCGTCGGCTAAAATCCCCAAATTTAAACTCTCGCCGGAAAGAGCCGCCCCTCTTTCCATAATCGGACGGGTCACCTTCGTGAAATCCCAACGGTTTTTTACCTCGGCGTCGTAGGGAATAAAGCCCAGACCCAGGGAATAGCGATCCTCCGCGTCTTTTGCGACGAAGCGCTCCGATTCGAGCGTATATAAAATTTTAAAGACGCTGGTCTTCGGAATGTCCAATCGGCCGGCGATGTCGCCGATGCCGTGAGTTCCGTTGTTTTCCAGTAGAAAGCGCAAAATTTGCAGTGCCTTTTCGACCATAGGCACCGTATAGTCGGTTTTTTTTGCCATGACGGGCGCACTCCTTTATAATAGAATCATTCATACAAAAATTAAGATAATAAATGTAGTATAACAGAAAACCGACGACGTGAACGGAGGGAATCATCGTGAAATCATTAATCTCAAAGAAATACCGCGCGGTGCAGGCGGGCGGTTTGGCGGAAAGCGCCGACCTCGCAAAGAGCCGCGGCGACATCGTGGACTTTACTCTGGGCGATCCGGACATTACGACGCCTCGGGCGATTATCGAGGCGGCCTTTCGCGACGCCTTGGACGGGCACACACACTACACCGAGAGCGGAGGGGACGCGGAGCTGATCGATGCCATCATCGACTTTCAGCGGGATACATACGGCATCGCGTGGGAGGCCGGCAACGTGTTCGTGACGACTTCCGCCTGTCACGGGATGTGGCTCGTCCTGGAGACCATGCTCGATCCTGGAGACGAGGTGTTGATCATCGAGCCCTACTTCAGTCCCTACGCCGACCAAGTCGAGATGGCGGGCGGCGTACCGGTCTTTGTCGAGACCGATCCCGACCGGGGGTTTGTACCGCGCATCGAAGATATTCGAGAGAAGGTGAGTGAAAAGACCAAGGCGATGATCGTCAACACGCCGAACAATCCGAGCGGCCTTTGCCTCGACGAGGAGACGCTCCGTCGCTTGGCCGCCTTGGCCGAGGAAGAGGACTTCTTTATCGTCGCCGACGACATCTACACCGCCTTTTCCTACGACGCGCCCTTCGTGCCGATGGCGTCGTTTGAGGCGTACAGAGACCGCGTGATTACGTTGCGCTCCTTCTCTAAAAATTTCGCGATGACCGGTTGGCGCATCGGCTACATCTTGGGCGATGAAAACTTTATCCGGGCGGCGAAGACGGTCAATGAACAAAACGTCTACTCGGCGCCTTCGATTTCTCAGCGCGCGGCACTTTATGCGTTGAGACATCGCGACGAGGTACAGCCGCCGCTTATCGAGGCGTTTAGAACGAGGACCTTCCACGCCTACGAGAGACTCTCGCGCCTGAAGAACATACGCGTGAGCGAACCCCGGGGGACCTTCTACATCTTCGTCGACGTCAGACCGACGGGAAAGAGCGAGGAGGACGTCTGGAAGATGCTGATGGAAGAGGCGGGCGTCCTCACGGTCAAGGGGAGCGCCTTCGGAAGGAGCGGCGAAGGATTTTTGAGATTCGCCGTCACCGTCGACGAAGAGGCAATCGACCGCGCCTTCGACCGGATCGAAAAAATGGAGATCTTTCAATAAATAAAGACAAAAAGGCGCCCCTCCGAAGAGGGGCGCCTTTTTTCCGTTTATAAACAAAGGAAACGCAAGACATTGATGAATGTAGGTAAACCCTACACCATATATTGTAGCAGAAAGGAATGGAAAATCGAATAGCAAAATTCTAAAATTAAATATAACTTAGGGAAAATAAAGAAAAGAGACAATCATTGAGCCGCTCGAAAAACAGTCTTTAATGAGAAATTTACGATTCATTGACGATTTACTCTCCCCCGCTTGATATGGTATGCATGAACGTATAGACACAATGATTTCTCGTGGGAAAAGAAAGGAAGGAAAAAGATGCAGAAATTAAAAAGAGGCATCACTCTTTTTCTGGCAGTCTTAATGATCGTCGCATCCCTTCCCCTGTCCGCTTTTGCGGCAGTAGTGGAGGTTGAGAGCGACGTCGTCCTGTACGAAGCGTACGGGGGCGGCGGAAACTCCGGTGCATATTACAAAAATGATTATATCGTATTAAAAAATACGGGTAAAGAAGCGGTGAGCCTGGACGGCTTGGTCGTAGAGGCTTATTCGGCCAAGGGCTCAACCCCTTATCCCAATGGGACGATCCCCCTTACGGGGAGTCTGGAACCCGGCGCCTATTATTTAATTCAAGGCGGACAGGGAAACGGAGGAGAAGCAGACCTTCCCGCGCCGAATCAAAAGGTCGATGTCGCCATGGGCGGGAAAGGTTTTAAGATTTATCTGAAGGATTCCTCGGGGAAAATCCTCGATATGCTCGGTGCAGGGGATGCGAACGACTTCTTGGGAACGGGCGCAGCTCCCGCCCCGAATAACCAATATGCGGTGATTCGAAAAGACGTCAACGGCGACGGAATCTTCGATAAAAAGGACATTACGGGCGACAATGCAGAGGATTGGGAACCGGTCCTTGCAAATAAGGGCCATCTCGATTATCTCCTGGCGGGATCCGAGCCGGGAACCCCGGATCCGGGAACCCCGGATCCCGGCGAAAATCCCGAAACTCCGCCGGAAGAAGTACTGAGTATCGCAGAGGCCCGAAAAGCGGCCCTAGGCGAAAAGGTCACCGTAGAGGGGATCGTCACCTTCTCCCACGCGGACGGCAATGTGTTCATTCAGGACGACACCGCGGGAATCGGCGTCTTTAAAGTGACGCCCCAAGTGGCTCCGGGCACCAAGGTACGCGTGACGGGCACCCGGGGAGAGTACGGGGATCAAGTACAGATCAATAAAGAAAAGATTAAAAACTTGGGTGCAGGCACCCTTCCGAGTCCCCAAGAAATTACCTTGGCGGATGTCGGCAAGGACGAATACAATGCCGAGTACGTCGTCGTTAAAGATGTCACCCTCGGAAAAATCGGCGACTTCTCCACGCCGGTGACCAAAGACGGCGTGAGTGTGGACCTTTATAAGATGCCCGCGGGGGATTACAAAGAGGGCGACACCGTCACCGTCACAGGCGTCGCCGGCATCCACAAGGGCAAGGCGCAAATTCGCGTGCAATCGCCCGCGGATATCACCGTAACCGAACAAGGGGAAGGTCCCGCACCGGTACCCGATCTGCCCAAAGTGGAACACGATCCCTTGACCGACGAAAAAATCGCCGAGATCAAGGCCCAATACCCGGGCGCTCTCACCATCCCCGAGGTTCAGGAGATTTATAAAAATAAAAATATTTCCTCGGATAAAGACGCGCAGCCGGTCATGATTCAGGAAGACGCCATGGTGATCGGCGTCGCTACCTACGCTTTCGACGGAGGCAGCAGCCTGATTATCGAAGATGTCGTCGACGGACAGGTGTACGGCTTCCAAATTTACGGACCGACCGAAAATGTATTGCCGGGCGAAATCATCGTCGCTCGGGGAAATTTGGTCTCTTTCTACGGCTTGCCGGAAATGTCCAATGTCAGCGCGATGAAGCTCGTCGAAACGGTTGAACCCATCGAGCCCCAAGTATTGACCTTGGGTCAAATTGACAAATATCGCGAGGACTTAGTGAACGAATACGTCTATATAAAAGATGTCACGCTCCCCGATCCGGCGGACAAGTACCCGAAATTTACGGATGCCACCGGCACCTTGGACACCTATCGCATGCCGGAGTATCCCATCGGCACGCAAAAGGGCGATGTCGTCGATATTAAGGGCGCCATCTCTCCTCACAACGGAAATACGCAAATTCGCTTAAACGACTCCTCGGACTATATCATCGCCAACGATACGGTGAAGCCCCATGTCGTCCTCGGCAACCTGATCGAGGCTCGGGCGGGCGTCGACTACGAAATCGCCGTCGATGTCGTGGATAATGTCGGCGCCACGAGCGTCGTCATGACGTATGACGGGAAAGAGATCCCCTTAAGGCGGGATGAGAAAACCGGCAAGTGGACGGGCAGCATTCCCGGCGACGATCTCGCCGGCAAGGACAGCTTGGTCTTATCTTTTACGGCAAAAGATAAGGCGGGCAATACCTCCGAAGGCCTGTACCGCGCGCCGTTTAAATACGGAGAATCTCAAAGTATCGGAGATACCGTCACTTTAAAAGTCGACAACCGTCCCCAAATCATCATGCCGAAACCGGAAAATCTTTCCGCGACGGGAGAAGATAAACGGCCCGAAATTTCCGTCGGCATCAAGAATATATCTCAAGCCGCGACGGCGACACTCTCCTTAAACGGCGGCGAGGAAAAGCCCATGACGTTGAAAGGTGATCGATTCACCTATACGCCCGATGCCGATTTAGCCGACGGCAAGATAAGTGCCACCGTCTCGGTGAAAGACGGCGAAAAATCCAATGCCATGACCTGGGAATTTTTCATCGGCAAGAGCCTCGTCAATCACTACCGCGGACAATTACACTCCCACAGCAACTACTCCGACGGCGCCGGAACCCCTGAACAGGCCGTCGACTATGCCTCCAAGGCGGAAAACATCGATTTCTTCGCCTTGACCGACCACTCCAACTATTTCGACGAAGCGGGAAACCTCGGCACCTTCGATAACGAAAACAGCGGACTCAAAGCACCCGACGGCTCGGGGATGTCCAAATGGAAGCGCTACAAAGAAATCATCGAATCCAAGAAGACGGACGATTTCCTTCCTTTATATGGCTTTGAAATGACCTGGACGAAATCCGGTGCCAATTACGGTCACATCAACACCTATAATACGAACGGATTCGTTTCCAGAAACAACGCGGAATTAAACGACAAAAACAATTCCAAAGGCTTGCTTCGTTACTACGATTTGTTAAAAAATCTCGACGACAATACCTTCTCGGAATTTAACCACCCGGGGGATACCTTCGGAACGTTCGACGACTTCGCCCATTACGATCCCGCGACCAATCAAAACATCAAATTGATCGAAATCGGAAACGGCGAAGGCCCCATCCACGGGAGCGGGTACTTCCCGAGTTACGATCAATACTGGAAGGCCCTCGATCAAGGTTGGAAACTCGCGCCCTCCATCAATCAGGATAACCACAAAGGCAAATGGGGCGATGCCAACGACGGCCGCAATGTCGTCATCGCCGAGAACTTGGAAAAAGACGATATCATTCAGGCAATTCGCAATCTCCACGTGTATGCCTCGGAAGATAAAAACATTACCGTCGACTACAGCATCGACGGTCAGATGATGGGTTCGACGCTTACGGGCAACAAGGATAAACTGGATGTCAAAATCGACGTTTCCGAACAGGAAGGCGAAGCGATCGGTACCGTGGATATTATCACCACCGGCGGGAAAGTCGTTCATACGATGAATTCCTCCGCGGATACGGCGAGATTCAGCTTGACCCTGGACAATCAATATCCCTATTACTTCGTGCGCATCACCCAAACCGACGGCGACCGCATCCTGACGGCACCGATCTGGACGAGTGATGTTCAGGTAAAAGGCATTACAAATCTCACACCGGCGGATGGCAACGAAGGCATCGTCGGCGAAGAAAAGAAATTAAACTACACCTTTAAGGCCGACGGCGAAACGGTACAAAGCATTACGGTCACCGACGGCAAAGACGTCATCGGAACGGCACAAGGCGTGGCGGATTCCATTACCGTGACGCCGAAAGAAGAGGGTAAGCGTACCCTCACCTTAACGATCAAGACGGATAAGGACACCTACACGAAAACCGTCGATTTAACGGTTTATCCGAAATCCCTGAAGACCACGGCCATTGCAGAGGTCCACAAGGCGAAAGAAGGCGAAGTCTTCCAGATCGAGGGTGTGCTCACCTCCAATGCCTCCGACCACGATAAAAACACGGCGTTCTTCGACTCCGCCTATATTCAAGATGAGACGGGCGGCATCAATATCTTCCCCATCTCGGGCGACTATAAGATCGGCGACAAGCTCGTGATTCGCGGCGTCCGCAGCAGCTATCAGGGAGAAGGCCAGCTGAACATTACGAGCATGGAAAAAGCGGGCGAGGGGAAAGCCCCCGCGCCGAAAGAACTGAAGACCGGCGCCGTCGAGGACAATCTCGGCCTCCTCGTGAAGACGCGAGGCGTCGTACAATCGGTTAAAAAGAAAAACGACATCGTCGAGGCCGTCACCATCGACGACGGCTCCGGCCCCATCCGCATCTTTATCGACGGATATATCGGCCGTCCCGGATCCGACGACAAGACCATGCCCGAAATCAAAAAAGGCGACACGGTCGAAGCGATCGGCCTCTCGTCCATCGATCCTGAAGGCAATCGCATCCGCGTGCGCAACCGCGACGACGTCAAAGTGACGCAGGAAGGCGACCCGAACCCCGGAATTCCGGATACGCCGGATGAACCGAGCCAACCGGATAAACCGAACGGCGGGGGACACGGCCACTTGATCGGACCGCTTATCCCCGTTCCCGGTACGACGAAGCCGGAGGAGAAACCGGACAAGGATCCGGATCACGGCAAAGAAGATGCGCCCTCGGCACCGAAAGTGTCGTTCACCGACGTATCGAAGGACGATTGGTTTGCAGATGTCGTTGAAAAGATCGTCGAGAAAGGGCTCATGGTCGGCACGAGCGAGACCACGTTTGCGCCCGGCGCCAAGGCGACCCGCGCCATGGTCGTCACCATGCTCTACCGCCTGGAAGGCGAGCCGAAAATGTCGCAACCGTCGACATTTGCCGATGTGAAAGCGGATAGCTGGTACGGCGATGCCGTCGCTTGGGCCGAGGCGAACCACATCACCGAGGGCGTCTCGGAGACCTCCTTCGCTCCCGACGGAAAAATTACGAGAGAAGCCTTCGTCACCTTGATGTATCGCTACCTCGAGCAAAAAGGCGAGATCGGACACGTGACAGAACCTAAAAAACTGGAGGACACCTCGGATTGGGCGCAAGCGTCGATGACCTGGGCGACGAATAACAAGATCGTCTTGGGCAGAGAAGACGGCGATCTCGCGTCGAAATCCCCCATTACCCGTGCGGAAATCGCCGCCATCGTCTTGCGGACGATCGATAAATAAGAAGGAAGACGAAATAATAGAATCTCCAAATGAAAAGAGCGATTGATCGCTCTTTTTTTGTTGACAAAATGAAAAGTCGATGGTAATATAAACAGGCTGTCTCGAAAAACGGGCCTTTGGCCGAGCGGTTTTTTAAAAGATGTAAAAAGCCTTTTGACAGAGAAACGAATTCGAGATAGACTATAAAAGTTGTCTCGCGAAGACAGCTGAGGCTTTACAAGACGTTGAAAAAGTTTTAAAAAGTCCTTGACATTCAGTTCGATGCGAGATATACTAAATAAGCTGCTTCGTTGGAGCGGCACATGGAACCAAGTTAATTAAATGGTATAAGAGATTAAACCATAACACATCTAAGCTTAAAGCGGAACACAGTCAGTGAATCCGAGTTTAGGCAAACTTCAAGTTTTTATTGAGAGTTTGATCCTGGCTCAGGACGAACGCT
>JAQYDN010000002.1 GCA_028724185.1 Bacillota bacterium | reverse complement strand
CAAGAGGTCGCGGTTGCAAAGAGTAAGTAATGAAAGGTGTAACCGCCGAAGTGTAAATCTAAGATTTATGCTGGATGCATTCTGAATAAGGATGTAGCTGTCGATGAAGATGTGCCAATCTTCATTTGGAGGACTTACTATGTTGAGGCGAAAGAATCATGGGGATCTTTTGCCCATGGTTCTTTTTTTAGGAGGAAGGATGTTAGACCTTAATTTCAGAAATAAAAACGGGGTGTTGCACATTGGAGGCGTGAGCGTAGAGAGCTTGGCTTATAAATATAAAACGCCTTTGTATGTATACGATCAAAAACTTTTGAAGAAAACAGCCGAGGCCTTTAAAGAGAATTTTAAATCGAACCAATTTAATACGGAAATAGTTTATGCGACGAAGGCGTTTTCGAATCTTTACGTTTTAGGCTTGCTAAATACTTATGGATTTTCGTTTGACTGTGTGTCTTATGGGGAGATGTCAGTATGCTTGAAAGCAGGTATAAGAGCCGAAAACATTCATTTTCATGGTAACAATAAGACATATGATGAACTTAGCTTTGCAGTGGATCATCATGTCGGACTTATTATTATCGACTCATCCGATGAATATAGTTTGTTAAATGAGATCTTGACGGATAAAAAGAAACAAGTAGATGTGCTTTTGAGAATAAATCCGGATGTAAAGACCGATACACACCAATTTATCCAAACCTCGAATGCCGATTCCAAGTTCGGTGTGAACATCAGAGATGACAATACAAAAAAATTGATAAAAAACTTAATAGAAAATGAAAACATGAATCTTTTAGGATTTCATGCTCACATAGGAAGTCAAGTCAAGGATCTGAGCTTTTTCGAAGAAGAAGCGAAAGTAATGATTCAATTTACCAAGAAAATTCAAGAGGAATTTTCTTATAGATTTACCAGCTTAAACTTGGGAGGTGGCTTTGGATGTAAGGAAAATTTTGATGATGATGATTTAGATTTAGAAAGATTGTTGAGAAACTATATAAGCATAATAGAAAGCTTAGTCGATGATTACGGTCTGGATCTTACCGATATCGGCATAGAGCCGGGAAGATCGATGGTCGGGATGTCGGGTTCCACGCTGTACAGGGTGGGGAGTATCAAAAAAACATTACAAGGACACCCTATCGTTTTTGTGGATGGCGGAATGAGTGACAATATAAGAGTTAGCTTATATGATGCGAAATATTCCGCTTTTATAGCCAATAAAATGGATTGTGATAAAAAGAAAAAGTATAGAGTAGGAGGGAAATTATGTGAATCCGGAGATTTTTTAATCAAGGAAGAAGAATTAGCTATTCCTGAAAGAGACGACTTGCTATTAATTCCGTTCTCAGGAGCTTATACTTACGCGATGAGTTCTAACTACAATAAATTAGTGAGGCCGGCGGTCGTCTTTGTGGAAGACGGAAAAGATTTTTTAGCTGTAAAAAGACAAGATATCGAGCATTTAATAGAAAACGATTTGTATTATAAACAGGATGTTTAAAATACAAGAAATCCACGTAAGCGTAGTTCAACGACAGATCTAAAGTGAAGGTTACTTGGGATTTACCTTTGTCGACAGGAGCTACAAAGAAAGAGAGATATATTGGAAATTTCTCTTTAAAGGACGAAATAAATAGGTGGATAGTAGCAAATAATATAAAGGATATTGCTAATAATGCAGTATAAAATATGGAACTTTTATCGGAGGAATATATGTTATTTGAAGGTAGTGGAGTTGCCATAGCTACTCCTTTTAATGAAGACGGAAGTGTAGATTATACAGCTTATGAAAATTTAATTGATTATCACTTAAAGAACAATACCGATGCTATCGTCGCCTGCGGTACGACCGCCGAAGCAACTTGCTTAAGCGAAGAAGAAAAATTAAAACTCATAGATATCAGTATCGAAAAAATTGGTGGGAAAATCCCTCTTATCGTAGGAACCGGCTGTAATAACACATACGAAAGTGTGCAATTTTCGAAAAAAGTATCTAATATCGATGGGGTTGATGGTCTCTTGGTGATAACTCCATACTATAATAAAGCGAGCAAAGAGGGGCTCTATAGGCACTTTGAAACAATCGCTAAGAATTCATCCAAAGATATTATACTTTATAATGTGCCGGGTAGAACGAATGTAAACATCGACCTGGACACGTTAAAAAGATTAGCGCAAATTGAGAATATTGTGGGAATAAAAGATGCTACGGGAGATCTGGATTACACAATCAGTATAAGGAAAGAATTGCCGGAAGATTTTGCGATATATTCGGGCAATGACAATTTAATCGTCCCGATTATGTCGGTAGGCGGCAATGGCGTTATATCGGTTCTTGCAAATGTTATTCCCAATGAAGTTCATAATTTAATAAAGATATGTTTAGACGGAGACTACAAAGAGGCGGCCAAGCTTCAAGCTAAATATTATGATTTAATAAGTGCTCTATTTCATGAAGTAAACCCGGTAGGCGTGAAGTATGGTCTTTCAAAAATCAAGCTTTGTAAAAATGAGTTAAGATTACCTCTTACAAAAGCAACGAAGGGAACAGAGAGCTTAGTAGATCAAGCATGGGAGATGATTCATGGTTAATATTTTGCTATCGGGCGCCGATGGCGCCATGGGTAAAGTTTTGACTGAACTGGTAGAAGAAAATGAGAAATTCTTTATAAGTGCCGGACTGGCCAGGACGTACGAGGAGTTAGAGGATTTTGTTATTTATGATGATATCAATAATATTACTGAAGATGTCGATGTCATCATTGATTTTTCTTCTAAAGATAATCTAAATAACCTTTTAAAATATGCCGAAGATAACAACCTTCCGCTAATCCTCGCAACGACAGGCTATGATGAGAAAGACATGGAGAATATAAGAAAAGCAAGTGAATCGATTCCCCTTGTGCAATCGGGTAATTTTTCACTCGGAGTTCATGTCATGGTGTATGTATCAAAAATTTTAGCCGGCTTGCTCGACGACTTCGATATAGAAATTATAGAAAAACATCACAATAAGAAAAAGGATGCGCCTAGCGGTACGGCAAATATGATATATGATGCGGTCAATCAAATAAAAGATCATAAGCTAAAAAAGGTATATGGTAGACATGGCTTTACCGATAAAAAAGACAAAAATGAAGTAGGCATGCACTCTTTAAGAGCAGGAACTATTAATGGGGAGCACGAAATTATCTTTGCCGGGGAAGATGAAGTGATTACTCTATCCCATTCTGCGTCAAGCAAGAGAATCTTTGCCCTGGGATCTTTGAAAGCGGCAGAGTATTTAATAGGTAAGGATAAGGGAATGTTCGATTTCGATGAAATCTTAGGTATAGGTTAAAAATCATAGATTTATTAAGAACTGATGCGAATATGAAGATAGGGGAAAAAATGATAAATATAGGAATCGTGGGTTACGGCAACCTTGGCAAATCATGTGAAGCTTTAGTGAATGACACAAGCGATATGAAACTTGTGGGAATTTTCTCGAGAAGAGATATAAAAAAGGACAAATTTTATAAATTAGATCGGATATTAGATTTTAAAGACGAGATTGACGTGCTTATTTTATGTGGATCTTCAGATAAGGATATTACGGTTCAAGGACCTAATTTAATTGAAAATTTTAATACGGTAGATAGTTTTGATACGCATAAAAAGGTATATGAATATCATCATCTTATGGATAAAAAGGCGAGAGAGGCCGGCAGACTTGCATTAATATCGACCGGTTGGGACCCGGGCTTGTTTTCAATCATAAGAACATATGGAGAAGCTATTTTGGAAAAAGGGCAGACCTATACGTTCTGGGGAAAGGGGATAAGTCAAGGACATTCGGCAGCGGTTAGAAATATTGACGGAATTTCCGATGCCAGTCAATACACTGTGCCGAAGGATGCCGTAGTTGAAAAGGTAAGAAATAATGAAGACATTGCCTTTAGCCCGGAGATGGCCCATATAAGACAAGTATATGCCGTAAAAGAAGAAGGATATGATCAAGAAAACTTGGAAAAAAGAATTAAAACCATTCCAAATTATTTTGATAAGTATGAAACACATGTTAATTTTATCAGTAAGGAAGAACTAGAAAAAAACCATAAGGGCATGCCGCATGGCGGTCGAGTAATAAGAAACGGTAAAAGCCCGTCCGGAAACCATTCGACGATGGAGTTTTCTTTGGACCTTGAAAACAATCCGGATTTTACCGCCGCGATCGATGTGGCCTATGCAAGGGCAGTTTATAAAATGAATAAAGAAAAAATATCCGGAGCCCTCACAGTACTGGATGTCCCCCCAAAATATCTCATCAATAAGGACTATGAGGCTTTACTGAAAGAAAATATTTAATTATTTATTCCGGTTTTATATTAACGAAAGAGAGACCCGTTAGAGGGTCTCTTTTTGTATGAGAAACCCCCCGGCTTAGCCGAGAGTTCCGTTATATCATTATTTCGCCCGATAATTTGCGGGACGCTTTTCCAAAAAGGCTTCGATTCCCTCCGCCTTATCCTCCGTCCCGAAGAGCGTGGCGGCCATTTCCCGTTCCATCGCGCAGGCGGTATCCATGGGCAGGTCTGCCGCGCGGTTGACGGCAAGTTTCGCAAAGTGCACCGAGAGGGGCGCGTTTTTAAATATTTGTCGCAGGGTCTCCTTAGCGGTCGAAAGCAACGCCTCCGGCGCGACGACGCGCGTGACATAGCCGATGCGCTCGGCCTCTTTCGCGTCGAAGCGGCGGCCCGTCATAATCAGTTCCTTCGCGCGTCCGAAGCCGACCAACCGTTGCAGTCGCTTTGTGGCCGCGTAGATCGGCATGATACCGAAGTTAATTTCCGGTTGAGAAAAAGAGGCCTTTTCGCCGGCGATCCGTATGTCGCAGCACATGGCCAGCTCGCTGCCTCCGCCCAAAGCGTAGCCGTTGATAGCGGCGACAGTCGGCTTCGGAAAGTTTTCGATATACGAACAGATCTGTGTCTGACCGTATTCCGAAAATCGATGCAATTCCAAGGGTCCCATGTCGGCAAAAATAGACAAGTCCGCGCCCGCCATAAATGCCCGGTCTCCGCTTCCCGTAAAGATAATGCCGCGGACGGTTTCGTCGCGTTTCAGGGACTCCAAGGCCGATCGAATGTCATCCACCATCTCCAAGGTGAGGGAATTCATGGCTTCGGGGCGGTTGAAGTAGATAATGGCGATATCCTCATCCCGTTCGATAGACAGCGTGTCGAAATTCTTCGTCTTCATGTAATATTCCTCCTTGTTTCGATTTATTTTAAGTACTGAAGATTTTGGCCGATGCGTAGGATCGCTTCCGCATCGCGATCCCCTAAAAACCGCTCGATGTCCGTTTGCGCGTCCTCCCATAGCGGGACGGCGACTTTAAGCGTCTCGAATCCTTTATCGGACAGCTTGTACGTTTTTCCGCGTCCACTCGTCCGCTCCAGAAGCATCTGCGCTTCAAGGGGCTTGATGTTTCTCGCCATGGTGCTGCGGTCCAATCCGACGCATGTCGCCCAATGGGTAATATTGGCGCTGCCCATCCGAGACAAATTGATCAGCAAATAATATTGAGAGGCCGTAATGCCGGATGCTTTCAGTCTTTCGTCGTAAAAAGCGGAAATGGCGTGCGCGCTGCGCCGAAGATTTGTGCAATAACACATGCTTTGATATAAGTCCTGCAAGAACATTCACCTCTTACTATATACGTCCTGCGTATGGGTACCGTGTATATACACAGGTTAACAAGCGAGAAAAGTTGTGTCAAGAAAAACCGTGTCTTTCGCGCTAAAAAGTACGGCGTAGAATTCCGCCTCCGCGTGCTTCTATCCCGTCCCGCGCGCCGCGGAGAGGGTCGGCGGGTGTTTTTACCTTCATGGAGAGAGACGCTTTTTCCCGCTCGCCGTATCGTCGAGAAACGGTTCGCGCGTACTATTGATAAAACCGCTAAACAGCAAATTCATATAGTAAATAACAATAAAGCGACATTACTTAACTATGATAGAATAAAAATGAATAAATGTTTATGTGTCGAGCCTACAGGAGGTGGAAGATTTGACGATCAGAGACTATAGATGTAGAAGTGACGACCAAGCGGGCGTCGATCCCGAGATTGTAAAAAAGCTGGGGCTCAGTCTGCCCGAGGGACACAAGCACGCGGAATCCATTTACGATATCGCCTTGGAGACGAAGAAGGCCCATGGACGTCCTTTTTGTGAGCTGCCGTTTTGCCATACCGTCGAGGCGGAGGCCATGGGCGGCCATGTGAATTACGGAGACGAGAGGACCGGACCCAGAGCCGCCGATTACGTTTGCGACAATCTCGAAGAGGTCTTGGAACTTCAAAGCATGGACTTCAGCGAGGGCAGGATTCACGAGGTCCTGGAGGCATCGCGCAAGTTATCCGAAGACGGAGAAAGGGTCTCGTTGGAAATAGCGGGTCCGTTGACGATGCTGAATGTGCTCGTGGATGCCCGAAAGGTGTTCAGGGCCATGAGAAAGGACAAAGATCTGGTAAGGGACGTGTTCGATAAGCTACATAGGGAGTTGATCGCCTACGCAAGGGAGGCGGTGAAGTCGGGCGTCTATATGATTTCGTACGCCGATTCCGCGGCGGGAGTCAATATTTTGGGACCGAAGATGGCGAAGGAGCTGGTCGATGATTTCACGTATGACTTTTTGAAAGAGCTGCAGGAGGTCACCGCCGGAAAGACCGTGGTTCACTTGTGCCCGAAGACGAGTTTGATGTTGGTCGACACGGGAAAGGCGACGTTTGTAGATATCGACTTGCCCGACGCGATGAGCTACGGAGAGGCGATAGACTATATCAAGGATACGTCCAATTTCGTAGGGCAGATGTGTATACAGAATCTTTCGCGAGAAATGGGAACCAAGCAAATCAAGACGATCGTTTTAAACGAGTTTTAAGGGGAGGGACATGACATGACGAAGTCGAAGGAACAATTTTTGGAAGAACTGAGCGAATGTGTCGTCGACATGGAAGATGAAGACGTCGTGGGAATTGCCGAAGACTATATAGAAGCCGGCTACCCGGCGCACGACGGCATCATGGACGGCTTGGTAAGTGGGATGAACGAAGCGAGCGACCTCTACGACCAGGAAGAATATTTTATCACGGACGTCTTGTTATGTTCCGATGCCATGTATGCCGGGCTCGAGGTCTTAAGGCCGCATCTCGAGGAATCCGACGACGAGGGCGAAAAAATAAAGGCCGTTATCGGCGTCGTCGAAGGGGACACCCACGATATCGGAAAGAACCTCGTTAAAATCATGTTGGAAACTGCGGGCTACGAGATGATCGACCTGGGTAGAGACGTACCGATCGAAAAATTTGTGGATGCGGTCAAAGACGAGGGCGCGCAACTCGTCTGTATGTCGACGCTTATGACGACGACTATGGACGGCATGGGAATGGTCATAAACAAGTTAAAGGAAGCGGGACTCAGAGATCAGGTCAAGGTATTGATCGGCGGAGGGCCGATTTCTCAAAAATTTGCCGACCAGATCGGCGCAGACGGTTACTCGGCGAACGCGGTCGAGGCGGTAAGACTCGCCAACAGCTTGGTTGAAATTGCGTAGGTGACGGGATGGCGAATGAAAGAAACAGACTGTTGAACGTGCTTCGGGGCGAGGAGGCGGACAGGGCGCCGTGCATTTGCCCCGGGGGCATGATGAATATGGTGACGAGAGATTTGATGGAGCTTTCAAACGTCTATCTTCCCGAGGCCCACGTCGACGCCAGAAAGATGGCCGACCTGGCGAAGGCGGTCTACGACAAGGGGTGTTTTGAAAATTACGGCGTCCCGTTCTGCATGACGGTCGAGGCCCAGGACATGGGAGCCGGCGTGGACATGGGCAGTACGGTTTTTGAACCGAGGGTGAACGAGTATCCCATCGAATCCGTCAGTGACTATAAGACGTTGAAGCCCCTGGACATCGACGCGGGACGGGGAAAAGTCGTATTGGATGCGATCAGGATATTGAAAGAGGAGACGGAAGGGGTGCCGGTCATAGGTAATATCACCGGGCCCGTCTCCACTGCGTCCTCTCTGATGGAACCGGTCCACTACTACAAGGAATTAAGGCGTAAAAATAAAGAATCGCACGAATACATGGCGTTTATCACGGAGCAACTGATTCAATTCGCCTTGGCCGAGATAGATGCGGGGGCGGATATCATCACCATTTCCGATCCCAGCGGAACCGGCGAAATACTCGGGCCGAAACTCTTTGAAGAGTTCACGGTGACCTACATCAATCAATTGCTCGATGCGATCGAGCCGACATCCGTACCCGTCATCGTCCACATATGCGGGCGAATGACTAATGTATTTGAAGAGGTCAATCACATCCATTCTCATGCACTGAGCTTTGATTCGATTGTATCCGTATCGAATGCCAAGAAAAATCTCCCGGGTCGGTTGATTATGGGCAATGTATCGACCTACAGCCTCGAGTACGGCGATCCCCAAAAGGTGAGCAGTCTAACCGAGGCCTGTCTCCACGCGGGCTCGGATATTATATCGCCCGCCTGCGGGATCGGCATGAGGTCTCCGATCGAGAATATAAGAGCCATGCACGACTGCGTAACCGGGCAAGAACGGAACCGCTAAAGGATGGATGTTGGTGATAAATTGAGCGAAATATATGTAAAGAATCTGGATAAAACCGTGCCCTTCGAGGAAGGCGAGAGTCTCCTCGCGGTCCTGGTGGCCGGCGGTGTCTTTGTAGATAATCCGTGTAACGGCAAGGGGACGTGCGGCAAGTGCAGAATCAAAGTCCTCGAAGGAGAGATCGAAGAGGCCGATGAAAACGAGAAAAAACTTCTCAAGAAGGATGATCCGGACCGTCACATCCGACTCGCCTGTATGGTCGATCCCATCGACGGGATGGTCGTCGAGACGCTGCACAAGGAAAGAAAGCATCAATTTACGACGAGCGGATGGATGCCCGACTTCGAGATAGACCGCCGCGAGAGCGGCTACGGGCTTTCGGTCGACATCGGCACCACCACGGTCGCCGTCGGCCTGGTCGACTTGACTTCCGGCGAGCAAATCGACGAGGCCTCCATGATCAATCCGCAAAAGATCTACGGCCTGGATGTGCTGACGCGGATCAGCTACGAGTACGAGCACGGGGAGGACGGGATAAGGGATTTGCAAGAATCCATCGTGTCGGGGCTCAATGCAATGATCGACGAGCTGGTCTTTGAGACGGAGATAGACAAGGATGATATCGCGGAAATTTGTATCGCCGCCAATTGCACGATGACCCATCTCCTCCTGGGCGTCGATGCGAGACCCATGGGGAAATACCCCTATGTGCCCGAAGTCAAGGACGCGGTCTATATCGAGGCGCGGCGAGTAGGTCTCGATGTGGGAGAAGACACCATGCTTTATTGCCTGCCGCAAGTTTCGGCATTTATAGGCGCCGACATCGTGGCCGGGGCGTATGTGTGCAATATGGAAAAGGAGACCGGCAACACGCTCTTTATAGACATCGGGACGAACGGCGAGATCGTCTTGGCAAAGGATGGAGAACTCCTCTGTTGCTCCTGTGCAGCCGGACCCGCCTTGGAGGGGATGAATATTTCTTCCGGGATGCGGGCCGCGGAAGGCGCCATCGAAGACGTGGTCATTTCCGAGGACGGGATCGAATTGAAAGTCATAGGCGACGCCGAGCCGGTAGGTTTGTGCGGGTCCGGTATTTTGGCGATCGTCAAGGAATTGTTGAGACATAAGATCGTGACCTCGAGGGGCGGGTTTATTAAAAAGGACAGCCTGGATGAAGAAGACTACCGATACGATTACATTAAGCTAAACGGGAGAAAGCGGGAATTTATCTTAAATGAGGATCCCGAAATCCTGGTGACCCAATCGGACGTAAGACAAGTCCAATTGGCGAAGGGGGCCATCTTGTCCGGATTTGTCGCCCTGCTCAACAAGGCGGGGCTCGAGATGAAGGACTTGGATAAGGTCCTCATAGCCGGGCAATTTGGAGCCCACTTGCCGGAAGCGTCTTTAATCGGCGTTGGCATACTCCCCCGAGATGTCGAAAATAAGCTCGTTTACGTCGGCAATTCGTCGAAAACCGGCGCCTATATGTGCCTGATGAGCGAGCGGGTAAGGCGGGAAATCGAACATTTGGCGAAGAAGATGCACTATGTGGAATTGGCCGTCACGGACGACTACGAAAAGATATTTAGGGACTCGATGTTATTCCCTACATTTGAATAGTTCGAGGGAAGGATGAGGTGAACATGGATTACAGTGAATTAAAAAAACAAATGTCGGAACAAAAAGTGGAAATGACCGCCAAGGAAAGGTTGGAGGCCTATAACAGGGGCGAGGAAGTCGACTTTATCCCCTACGACCTTCAATCGCCGGATCCCGCCTTGGCGGAGATATTCGGCTACACGACCAGCCAATTCGGCAAAGATATCGACGCGAAAATTGGTGTCATCAAGAGAAGACAAGAGGAATTCGGAATTGATAACTTCAATGTCAGCTTGGGATTAAAAAGAATAGGTCACTCGTTAGGATCCGTCGTGTTGGCGCCCGAACACGGCATCGACTATGTCGAGGAACATCTCTTGGCGGATTCTTATGACGGAATAGACGCTCTGGAGCCGGTGGACCCGTACAAGAATGACGTGCTCCTTCCCATCTTAGAGAGCACAAAGAGATTGAAAGATAAATTCCCCGATCTGACCCTCTCGACCAGCGTCGCGGGTCCGATCACGACCGCTATTTCGGTGAGACCCGTCGAGAAGGCGCTGAGAGACACTCGCAAAGATCCCGACAATTTGAAGAAACTCTTGGATATTTGTGTGGAGAGTTCTCTTAATTGGTTTAGGGCATTCGAGAAGGAATTCGGGAAGACGAATACCGGTTTTTCCGATCCCGTCACCTGCCAGGACATACTCAGCAGAAAGCAGTTTGAGGAATTTTCCCTACCTTATTTACAAAAACTAATCGATGGAACCGTTGACATCATGGGCATGCCTCCGGGAGCCCATATCTGCGGGAAATCGAACGGAATTTGGGAAGATTTGGCGGATGCGGGACTGTTTTTTGTAAGCATCGACAACTGCGAGGACTTAGCCCACGCCAAGGAGCTGGTCGGCGACAGGATGCGTATCGCCGGCAATGTACCGCCCGTCAACGTGATGAAATTGGGGACGATCGACGACGTCATCGCTTCGGTCAAGGATTGCCTGCAACGCGGGGCCGACAGTCCCAAGGGATATATTCTGAATACGGGTTGCCAAGTCCCCCTCGGAACGCCCAAGCAAAATGTCGAGGCATTTATCTATGCGGCGAGAAAGTACGGCAGGGGAGCGCGCATGGGCGAACTTCCCAAGGGATTGTCCGATTAGTTGAGCGGACGCGGCGGAAGGTGTGAGAAATTTCGCCTATCTTAAAATAAATTCGCCTCCGTCAGGATGACGTACTTCATGCCGTGGGCGCCTTCTTTTTCGAGTTGTGCGTGCAGCTCGGGGACGTCCTCGAGGGAATGGAACTCGACCGGGTCTTCGAGGAGCAAACCTTGCTCAAAGTATCGGTTTAGGTGCTGCGCATTATCCTCCAGCTGCGCGCACGTCGCGTGGCTGAGCACGAACCCGCGGATACACTGATCGTTCATGTAGAAGGCGCTTGCGTCGAAGGAAGTATCCGCCGGCGGCGGGGTAATAAGCGTCAGTTGGCCGCCGAATCCGAGCAACGATAAGTTTTGTGATAACGTGACTTTTCCGGAAGTGTCGATGATGTGGCGAATCGCTACGTCGTCGCGGATCGAGGAGAGTTCTTCCATGCCCGATGTATCGTAGGAGAAACACCGGTCCGCGCCGAGAGCGTAAAGCGCATCAAAAGATTTTTCGGACGAGGTGGTGAACACCCTCGCCTTCAAGGCGTGGGCACACTGGACAAATTTCCGGCCGACATTTCCGCCGGCGCCCTCGATCAGGATGGTGTCGCCTTCGCGCAGTTTCATCATCTCGCGGGTGACGATCTGGGCGGTGGAAGACGAGTGAACCGAGGCGACCAGGCGATGGGGATCCACCGATTCGGGGATGCGATAAAGGCGGTCGGCCCGTACGGCGACGTATTCCGCCGTGGCTCCCATCCTGCCGTCGAAGCCCGCTGAATTGGTCCATACCGCGTCGCCGGGGAGGAAATTTTTCACGCTTTTCCCCACGCTTTCGACCGCGCCGACCAGGTCGCGGCCGGTGATCGCGGGATTTTGCAGCTCCGTCGGGTAGAGACCTTTGCGAATGATAATATCGACATTGTCGACGGTGACGGCGTCCACGCGGACGAGGACCTCGTCCTCTGCGGGCAAAGGAATCGGCCGTTCGACGAACTCCAGCACGTCGGATGATCCGAATTCTTTAAAAACGACAGCTTTCACAGTACATCCTCCTTTACATCTTGTGACAGTATCTATCACTTTTATTATAGAAAAGAATCGTTTGTGATCAAGTGCTTTCGGGGACGTTCGGAAGAAGAAGTCTTTCGATCATCGAATTGCGGACCATGTGGTCCTTGGGCGGATAATCGTATCAAAAATTAAATAGGAAAGATGAAACAAAGGGCACGGAGGGGGCCCTTGTGGACGAGAGGGGCGAGAGAAATCTCGTCTCTTTTTTGTAGGATGCGGCCCCGACGATCAAAAAAGGATATACTTGATATAAGAGACGCGGTACGCAGATTTCGGCGGATCCTTTATCCGCATCGATCCGATTCGTACCTCGACACGGTATTTAAGGAGGAAATGACATGAACTATTGCATCATTTTCGGAAGTCCCAGAAAGCGCGGCAACACCGCAAACCTTCTGTCGGTCGTGATGGACGAATTGCGCGACCGAGATAACGAGATAAGCTACTTCGACGTGTACGAAAGCGATATCGCGGGCTGTAAGGCCTGCCTCGGCTGTCAGGACGATCCGGACGACATTTGTTGTGTGATTCAGGACGATATGCAGCCGATTTTAAAAGCGGTGGCCGACTCCGACGTGGTCGTGATCGCCGCGCCGGTGTATGTATGGTCGGCGCCCGCCCCCGTGAAGGCCGTCCTCGACCGACTCGTCTACGCCGGGTGTAAATATTACGGCGACGATCCCCACGGTCCGTCCCTGTACGAGGGCAAAAAATTGGCACTTGTCACGACCTGCGGATATCCCGTGGAGAGGGGGACGGATTTATTCGTCGAGGCCTTGAGGCGGTTCTGCAAACATACGAAGATGGACTATATAGGGATGCTCGGCGAGAGACATCGAAATTTGAAGGAGCCCTTTATGGACGAGACGAAGCGTCGGCACGCGATCGCCTTTGCCGACCGTTTGAATGATGTCGGAGGCGAACAATAGAGACGGCGGTGTCTATGCGGTGGGACGTAAGATCGTTCGAGTATCGGCGGATGTCGGAGGGACGGCATGTCTCACATAAACATGGAGCGGCTAACGGCCGAGGTTAGAGATCTTCAAAGGAGGCGTGTCTTCGGGTAAAGATAGGACGAGAAGATTTTATTGTGAAAAGATGATTTAGGAGATGATGGTATGGGACAAATCAAGATGGTAAGAGTCTACGAGTTCGATCCGGGGATGAAGGGAAAAAGAATGTTGGTGGACCGACTGTGGCCGAGAGGGATCAAGAAAGAGACAATCGAACCTTTTCTTTGGGAAAAAGAAATAACTCCCACGAGCGACTTGAGAAAGTGGTTCAACCACGATCCGGAGCGCTTTGAAGCCTTTAAAGAGGATTATGTCAAGGAGCTCGAGGAAAATCCGGAAGCGGATGATTTTTTGAAAAAGGTATCCGATATTTTAAAAGAGGAGGACCTGATACTCCTCTATGCGGCCAAGGACAAGACCTACAATCACGTTGTGATTTTAAAGGACTGGATCGAAGAGAAATTGGACGCGTAAAAAAAATTTTAAAAGCGCACGTTTAGGAAATCTCGCTTTCATGAGGAGGGCATATGGCTTGCAAAGACTGTCGGAACCACGGGAACTGCCTTTCGAAAATAGAAATATTTAAAAACTTAAGCCCCGAAGAATCCGGTGAACTTTATAAGACGGCGATCCATAAGGACGTCGAAAAAAATGAAGAAATCTTTAGAGAAGGAGAGCCGATCGATAAAATTATCATCATTAGATACGGCAAGATGAAGTCCGCCAGTTACGACCTCGACGGGAGAGAATACATTAGAGACATCTACACGGCGGGCGATACGATAGGAGAAGACAGCATTTTTGTAAAAAGTAAGTTTGAGACGGGGGGAATTACCCTCGAAAAAACCGGTATCTGCATTATCAGCTTGGCGTCGATCAAACGGCTAATATTTGAAAATCCGGATTTTTCCATTAAAATGATAGAAAATCTTAGCAAAAAACTGTATCAGAGCAAAAATCTTGTGGAAATTCTCTCCATCAAGGATGCCTATAAAAAATTGGGGGCTTTTTTACTCTACCGGTCGAAAATGATCGGGAAACCTCTCGTGGAACTCAATCAAGAAAATATCGCGTCCTCCTTGAGTTTAAGTCGAGAGACCGTCTCCAGAAAGCTCAGTGAATTGGAAGCCGACGGCTATATAGAGACTCTCGCCTACAGGAGAATCCAAATTGTAGATAAGGAAGGTCTACGTGACATTGTAAAAGAATAAGTTTGTGACTTGGACCACAGAATTAAAACATATAGTCCTCTACAATGGAATCAAAGAAAGGGTGATTATATGTTAGATATCAATTTAAATACAAGATTAGAAGAAATAGTCAATGAAAATAGCGAGATGACGACGTTTTTTAATGAAAAGAGGATAGACTTTTGCTGTCACGGTTATATGACCGTGAGCGAGGCCGCGGAAGAATCTTCTCTCGAAGAAGAAAAACTTCTTTCCGAGATCAGAAAGGCGTTTTCCGAATTAGATAAAGATAAGGAGGACGGAGAAGATATCGCGTTAGATCGTTTTAAAGAACGTTCTACCAAGAAAATGATCGATTCCGTAATAGACTTTCACCATACTCTCGAGAGAAAACTCTTGGCGTCGATCGATCCTCTGCTCAATAAAATCCTCTTGGTGCACTTTGAAAACCACGGCGAGGAACTCTTGGAACTTCATCGACTGTTCGGGAATCTAAAGACGGAACTGGAGGAGCATTTCCTCATCGAAGAAGCGGTAACGTTCCCTCTGATGTTAAACAATCCGAAGCCGAATCGAGCAATTATGGATAGAATCGAGACGCTCGAGGCTGAACACGAGCAAGCGGGCGAGCTCATCAAGGCCATGATCGATGTCACGGACGATTTTAACGTGCCGGAAGATGCTTGCCCGACATTCAAAAAGACATATCGGGATCTGGATAGACTCATAAAGGACGTCTTCCTTCATATATTCAAGGAAAATTCAATTATTTTCCCGAAATGCCGAAAGGAAGTGTGAGCATGAGAAAAGTCATCGATCCGGATACGAGTATCTTTGAATCCGTTCGCAAGTATCCCGAATTGATTGAAATCATGGACGAGCTCGGATTTAGCGAGATAAAAAAGAAGGGCATGTTAAACAGCGTCGGAAAGATCATGACCTTGAAAAAAGGCGCAAAACTAAGACATGTACCGATGGATAAAATTGAAAACACCTTAAAAGAAGCCGGATTTGAACTAAGCGGTTTGGAAAAAGAAAATAAATTAGAAGAAAAAAAGGAAAATAAAAGAGATCGAGCGCCCAAAGGAGAGGAAGGGCGCAAAGAGCGACTGAAGTCCTACTTGATCAGATTGGAAGACAAGGAAGACTTGGAGATCGTAAGAAAAGATTTTGTAAAAAACTTTTCGAATGTCGAGCCGGCAGAAATAATGGAAGCCGAACAAGATCTGATCGAAGAGGGCATGGGGCTGGAGAAAGTTCAAAGGCTCTGCGACCTTCACTCCGCTCTCTTTCACGGGAACACGTTGGAGGAGAAGATCAGACATGCGGAGGAGGCTGTGACGGAATCTTTCATCGAGAGAAATGAACGGGAAGCAAAGAGTTCTCCTCTCAAGGCGGATCGAGAGCTGAGCGACATCAAAGGCCATCCTCTATACGCTTTTTCAAGGGAAAATGATCATATAGAGAAAATCCTCGAGGAATATAGCGCTCATCCGAGCGAAGATTTATTTCATGAAATAACCAAGCTTCCGATCCACTACAGTAAGAAGGGCGACCTCCTCTACCCGCTCTTAAAAGTAACTTACGACATGTCCGGTCCACACGATGTCATGTGGAAGGTCGATGACGAGATAAGGGACGAACTATCTGAATTAAAAAGGATAAAAGTAAGAGATGCGGCGTGGAAAGAGAGGCTCGAGAATGTTTTAGAGAGAGCGGAAGAGATGGTCTACAAGGAGAGAAATATCCTATTTCCGATATGCGCCGATAAATTTTCAGACGACGAGTGGAGGGAAATTTACAGGGACCTAAAGGGATACGCGTGGATGTTTGATACAGAACTTCCGGTTTGGGAAGAAGGAGAAACGCTCGAGGCGGAAGAGCCCCGGTCTCACGAGGGAAGGATTGAACTCGGATCGGGATCTTTGGAAATAGAGGAGATACAAGCCGTGCTCAATATCATTCCGTCCGAGATTACTTTTGTAGACAGGTCCGACATCAACAGGTACTTTAATGATGGCGAAGGCTTAAAGGTCTTTAAGCGACCGAAGTCTGCCCTGGGAAGAGATGTTTACTCCTCGCACCCGGCCCATATCGAGCCGATGGTCAGATCAATTATCGACGACTTTAAAAGTGGAAAACGAGATGTCGTGGAAGTGTGGACCGAGAAAAACGACAGGATCTATCTCGTCAGGTATATGGCGGTGAGGGATAAAAATAAAAATTACCTCGGAACGCTCGAACTGGTCGACGATATGGAAAAGGCGAGGGAGTATTTTAAATCCGGCGAAAACGAAAAATGATCCGCAAGACCCCGTATGTTCTGATCGAGCGTCGATCATCCGGAGCGCGGTTATAAAGTTGATAAATCGCTTAACGAGCGGGCATGTTGACAGCGTTAAATGGAGGAGATTAAAGAGATGTAGAGGCATCGTCGGCCTACTGTGAGTGTGATGGGCGGTCGGCGAAGAACCGGAAAGGAGATGCGGGATGAAGGATTTAAAGAAGACGTGCAGGGTCGCCGTGTGTCAGGCGGCTCCCGTGATGTTCGACAAGGACGCCTGCGTCGAAAAGGCCATCCGACTGATAGAAGAAGCCGCGGATCACGGGGCGGAGCTTATCGTCATCCCCGAATTATTTATCCCGGGGTATCCCCTGGGGATGAATTTCGGCTTTTCGGTGGGCAAGCGGACGCAACCCGGGCGGGAGGACTGGAAGATATACTACGACAACTCCATTTTAGCCGATGGGAAAGAGATGGATCGGTTGACGGAATGCGTCAAGGCGCGTCGCGTCTACCTCAGCATCGGCTACTCCGAACGGGACGCCGTGAGCGCGACGCTTTATAATTCAAATATGATGCTATCGCCGGACGGACGAAGGTTAAACCATCGGAAATTAAAACCGACGGGATCGGAGCGCAATATATGGGGCGAGGCGTACCGAGATTATTTTCCCGTGATGGATACGCCTTGGGGACCGGTCGGCGACATGATTTGTTGGGAAAGTTACATGCCCCTCGCGCGGGTCGCCCTGTACGAGAAGGGGATCACGATCTATATTTCGAGCAATACAAACGACAACGCGGAGTGGCAAAACACCGTTCGCCACATCGCGATCGAGGGCCGTTGTTACGTCGTCAATGCCGATTTGTACTTCACGAAGGCGATGTATCCGACGATGAACGAAGGGTCAAAGATCGACGCAAAGACCGCGTGTCGGGGAGGCAGCAACGTCATCGACCCGTTCGGACACGCCGTGACGGAGACGTTGTGGGACCGGGAGGGGATCGTCTACGGGGATCTCGACATGGACGAGGTCCCCGCGTCCCGCATGGAATTCGACGTCTGCGGGCACTACAGCAGAGAGGATATCTTCCGCTTTGAATTTGAAGATAAATAGGAGCGCGGCAATGTCGCGCGTATGTCGCGGAATAAAAACAGCTTTGGGACTTGCTATCTTAAAGCTGTTTTTTTGATATCGATCGATCAAATCGCAGAATTTTCGGAGCGGAGATTGACGCGCGTCAAGGCACATAGTATCATGCATTTAATAAAATATTTTCCGATATGTATCGGATGAGGTAAGTACCCATAACGGCCGTCGATCCATCGACCGAAAGCGAGATGCGATGCGGCACAACTCAAGTTGAACGGAATGGCACCTTTTTAACCGACGCGGCTCGGTCGGACTCGACAGCATCCGTCGAGAAGTGTGGCGATTACCGAGGTGGACGAAGGGGGATGGAGATGAAGAAAAGATCGAATCGTATCGCACTGTTGTTACTGCCGCTGCTCCTCTTGACGTTGGGCTTTCAAGCGCCTCGGGAAGTGACGATTTATTGCAACGGGGTGCCGGTAAAATCGGATCAATCGCCGATAATAGAACATTCGAGGACGTTTGTTCCGGTTAGGGTTATCGCGGAATATTTAGGGGCGGAGGTCTCTTACGACGCAAAAGACAGAACGGTCTATATTCAAAGGGGAGATATGGCCATCGACATGACTGTCGGCGAGGCGGAGGTGTGGATTTCTACAAAGGATGCGGGCGGCACGGTAACTCTGGACGTTCCCGTATTTGTCCGCAACAACAGGACGATGTTGCCGGTTCGGGCAGTCTCCGAACTATTCGGCATGGACGTCGCGTGGAACGGCGAGGCGAGGACGGTATCGATGTCGGATCGCACGGAAAATCCGGAAGAATACGTCAACAAATACAACGCCGGCCAAGAGGTGGTCCAGAGGTTAAAGAGGATGGGACGGCTCGAGGACGAATTTTACTACGCGGATGCGGGTGAAATTACGTTGCCCGCCGAATACGGAGGCGCGCACGGTTATTTCGTGACGGTAAGAAAAGATCACCCGTTTATTGATATCATGACGATTTTAATGGGGCACTATTTTATCGATGAACGAGGCGCGATCCTTATGGAAAGTGATCCGGTAACGGGCGGGTATATTCCGATCGTCGCCGATTAAAGATACTCGCGTGATGCGGGGAAAAAGACAGTTTCATAAAAGCGAGATTTGCAAAAAATATCCATAGGGAGTAAGTTCTCAATGGATATTTTTTATGAGGTGATCGTCGGATGATCACTTGTGATAGAGGCCGGCGGGGAGGATGTATTCCGATTTGCGTGAACGACCGCGTGTGATTTCCGCCGGCGCGCACTTCCATGTAGGGGAAAGGTCCATCGGGCGGTGCGACAATAGCTGCTCGGTTCTCGATCGGCGGTTAGGGTCCCGTGAAAATAGGGATCCGTTGATGTTCTCGCCGGGGATTCGGCCGAGGGCGTTTGACAGAACGCGACGCGCGGTTTTTCGTCTCGCCGCTTGACCGTTTTGTCATGTGTTTTTGATCAAATCTCCAGCACAGTTGTGGTAAAATTTACATGAGGTGGATTATGTTACTGACTTCTAAATTGGACGATTTGGCGGAGACGGTTCCGGAAAAATTGGCGTTAGTCGACGCGGACCGGAGCGTGACGTTTAAGGAATTAAGGGACGAAGCACTGTCTCTCGCCGCAAAAATACATAATCGATATAAAAAGACCAATACGCCGGTACTGGTCGAGGTGAATCGAAAGGTCGAAACCGTCATTTGCTTTATGGGCGTCCTGTACTCGGGAAATTTTTATGTGCCGGTCAATCACGAGGAGCCGGCTTCGAGGATCGCGGAAATCGCGAAGCAGGTAGAGGCCGAGGTGGGAGTTTTTCACGACAGAAATATATTTGGCGATATGATCGACATTGACTTTCACGACGAATCGATGCTCAAAGAGGAAGACTCGGAAAACGCGCCGTCGAACCAAGGCGTGATCGACGTCGATCCGTGTTATGTCCTGTTTACGAGCGGGTCGACCGGAAAGCCGAAGGGCGTGGTGATCTCGCACAGAATGGTCCTGGATTTTATGGACTGGATCCTCGCCACGCTTTCGATCGAGGACCAGAGAATTGCGAATCAGACGCCGTTTTTCTTCGACGCGTCGGTAAAAGAGATTGCGTTGATGCTGGGCGGGGCGACGATTTACATTATGGACAAGACGCTGTTTATGTTTCCGGTCAAGGCCGTCGAATTTTTAAATGATCACGCGATCAATACGATTCTGTGGTCCGTTTCCGCCGTCAATATTATGGCGAATTCGAAGGTCTTCGAGGAGGTCTATCCCGAACACTTAAAGATCGTGGCCTTTGCCGGCGAGGCACTTCCCGCGTCCAAGTTGAACTATTGGCGGAAATTTGTCGACGCGAGGTATTTTAATCTGTACGGACCGACGGAGGCGACGGTGGATGCCTGTTATTACGAGGTGGATCGAGATTTTGACGACGCGGACATTATCCCGATCGGAAGAGCCTGCGACAATATGGAACTTTTGATTTTAGACGGCGATGAGGTTGCAGACGAAGGCGAGCTCGTCATCCGAGGAGGAGCGGTGAGCTACGGCTATTATAACGACTGCGACAAGACGAAGGCCGCGTTCGTTCAGAATCCGCTCAATACGGCCTATCCCGAGACCGTCTACCGGACGGGCGATAGGGTCCGGAGAAACGCGTACGGGGAAATCGAATTTTTGGCGCGCAAGGACCATCAGATCAAGTTGCACGGCTACAGGATTGAACTCGGCGAAGTGGAGATGGCGATGGCGAGCCTCGATATCGAAGACGTCGTCTGTCTGTACGACGACGCGAGCGAGATCATCGTGGCGATTTATTCGGGGAGGGAGTTTTCGAAGGGCGAATTTAAAAAGGCGCTCAGGAAGATCATTCCGACTTATATGATTCCGTCCAGATTTATAAGGCTCGAGTCGCTTCCCCGGACGCAAAATACGAAGATCGATCGAAAAAAATTGAGGGAGCGTTACGTCGATGGAGAACTTTAAGAATAAAGAGGAGTTGTTTTCGAAACTTTCGCAATACAGCGATTCTTACAACAACGATTACTTCAATCGGGACCTGTATCTCGAGCACTTCGAGGAGCTGCGCTACGTCGACAACGGAGATTTTTATATTTTTATCAAAAACAGAGATTATTTCGACACGTATTTTTATTTAAAGGCGCAAAATCCGCTGGAGGTCGACGACAAGCTCGTGACGGAAATTGTGGGCAGAGACATCGACATCGTGCCTTTAGAAAAGGTAGGATTTAAACGCTATCTTACGCGCGTGAGATTTCGATTGAAGGAGGCGCCCGACTATTTCTCAAAGCGGGTCCGATCGATCGACGACTTTGATTTTATAAAAGACGGCATCGACAGTTTCGATGAGATCTCGGGCAATATACATTCCGATGCGCGAATCCATTCGGACATCGAAAACAAGAGGATTATCGGGATTCAAGGCAAGGGATTTTTGCAGTTTTCCGTCGGAAGATTTGAACAGACGATCGAACATCTTTACGTCAAGGACGCATACAGGGGCGAAGGCGTCGCCCGGGAAATGCTCATGCACTATCTTTCGAACGAGAAGTTCAAGAAGCGACAGACGGTATGGGCAAATGAAGGCTACTTCGTCGAGAACCTATACCTCGATTGCGGATTCAAAAAAGACGGAATGAAGTCGATCGTGCTGACAAGGTAGTTGAATTTGAGAACGATTGATTATATGCTTATTCTATGAATGAGGAGGAAATTATGAAGGAAAAAATCAAAGAAATCATCGAATCGGTAACGGGCGAAGAAGTAGAGGACGACACGGATCTCATCGAAGAGGGAATTTTGGATTCCTTCGACATGGTCAGTCTCGTGCTCGAACTTCAAGAGGCCTTCGACGTCAAGATCGAAGTGGCGGAGCTCTTGCCCGAAAATTTTCAGGATGTTAATGCCATCGAAGAGTTTTTAAGTGAACGTTAATGGCCTTTACTGACGTAACGTTTCTGATGTTTATTTCCATTTGTGCCTTGATCTATCGGATGACGAGGTACAAATGGCAATTTCTCTTAGTGGCGTCGCTCGTCTACTACGGACTCTACGACGTCAGGGCGCTCACATATCTCGCCGTTACGATCGTAACGACGTATGTGGGCGGGAATTTGGTGTATCGCAATAAGTCGAAAATGTTGACGTTTGTCGTCCTGCTGATCAACTTCGGGATGTTGTCGATCGTCAAGTTTACGGACTTTACGAAATACAGCCTCATCATTCCCTTGGGCATATCGTTTTACATCTTTCAGTCCACGTCGTATGTCATCGATCTCTACAGGAGAAAGTACGAGCCTCAAAAGAATATTTTTAAATATGCGCTTTTTGTCTCGTTTTTCCCCCAAATCGTCCAGGGGCCCATCTCGCGATACGACGAGATTTCGCCCATGCTCTACAGCGACGAGGCCACGAGCTTCGACTTTAGCCACGGACTGCTTTTAATACTATACGGATATTTTAAAAAACTGGTGATAGCCGACAGGGCGGCGGTTTTGGTCGGGAGCGTCTTTTCGAATCCGGCTGATTACGGCGGTCTTTTTATTTTTGTGGCCATTATATTTTACTCCATACAGATTTACTGCGACTTCTCCGGCGGCATCGACATTGCGAGGGGTGTGGCGTATCTGTTCGGCGTCAGGCTCGCGGAAAACTTTAAGCGGCCGTTTCTCTCGACGTCGATCGGCGATTTTTGGAGGAGATGGCATATTACGCTCGGATCTTGGATGAGAGATTACGTATTTTACCCGCTGTCTTTTACCAAATTCTTTGCGTTTATCAATAAAAAATCGAGAAAAGTGATGGGCAGGCGCGCCGGGAAGTTTTTGACGCTTACGATTTCGACCTACGTCGTGTACCTGATCATCGGCATTTGGCACGGAGCGGGTCTTAATTTCATCGCGTTCGGTTTCTATAACGGGACGCTGATTTCTCTCGCGCTAATCTTTGAACGACGGTTCAACAAGTGGAAAAAGAATCTCGGCATCGCGAAAGATAGTCGGTGGTACCACGCATTTCAGGTCGTAAGGACGGCGTTTTTGGTCTTTATAGGTAGATACTTTACCCGATCGGCCGACTTGCACCAGGCGCTCGAGCTTTTGAAAAAGACATTGACCGATTGGACCTTTCGCTATGTCGACTTCGGCCTTACCGGAAAAGATTTAATCATCATTCTGTTGGCCGTCATCGTCGTCATGTTCATTTCCGCACTCCAGGAAAAAGACGTCGACATTACCGAAAATGTGCTGAGCCGATCGACGCCGTGGCAGAGCGTCTTTATCCTGGCGAGCGTGATGGTCGTGCTCTACTTCGGCGTCTTTGACAAGGGATATACGGCGGTCGACTTTATTTATAGGAATTACTAGGTGACCTATGGAATCTAAAAAATTCAATAAACTGTTTATGACCATCGTCACGATCATAGCTGTCTGCATCATGGCTTTTAATATCGCGACCGACTCGTTCAATGTGTTCGGCGACCGGTTGTTTAAATGGTATGCTTACGACTTTACGCAAAATCCGCGGACGGCGAAGATAACGTATTTAAAGGGCAAGCCGTACAAAGATTTTATCATTGGAGCGTCCGGTGCGAGTTCCATTCCTCTGGATAAGTTGAAGGAGTACACCGGCCGGGATTATTACAACGTGTTCTACTACGGGGCCGACCTGTACGACACCGTCAAGACGGTGGAATACTTGGTCGACCACTACGAGGTCCGCTCGTTTATCATGCCTCTTGCGATCCCGTCGGCGAGTAAATATCACGAGAATAGAAGAGACTTAAACTATCTTCTGCATCCCGACGTGAGTGGCGAAAATAAGATTTCTTTTTATGCGAAATATTTATTCGCTACGCCGAGATACGGCATCGATAAGATAAGGAGCTATTCCGAAAATTCGTATGTACAGCAAAACTTCGACGTGTTTCACGAAAACGGATCCTACGACAAGACCACGCGAGATTCGGAGTTTATCGGAAGCGTCGACGAATATAAGAAGAACGCGGGCTTCGACATACCCGGGGAGAAGATTCCGCTCAACCATATCGACGATGCGATCGCGTCGGTTAAAAAAATCAAGGCGATATGTGACGAAAACAATATCGAGATTACGTTTCTCTTAACGCCGATGTACGAGGAGCAAAACGCGCGATACGACAAAAAAGAAGTCCGGGAATATTATAAAAAGCTCTCCGAAGTTACGGACTTTTGGGATTTCACGGGGACACATTTCGAACACGATCCCCGATTTTTCTACGATCCGTCACACTTTCGAAATGCCCTCGGCGATTTGATGTTGGACAAAATCTTCGCGAACAAAGGCGATTACGGCCGATACGTCGACAAAGTCTCCGAGCCCGTCGAAGGGGAAAAGAAGCTGTACGACAAGCGCTTCTATATCTTTACCTTCCACCATCTGGGCGATCGCGCGGACGGCGAGTATGTCGTGACGCCGGAGCGATTCGAAAAATTTCTGCAGTATCTGGAGCGGGAACACATCCAGACGGTCCACTTTAAGGACCTTATAAATTACGTCGACGGCAAAGGTGAATTGCCCGAAAAAATCGCACTGATCACCTTCGACGACGGTTACCGTTCGAATTTAAACCTCGCCTACCCTCTTTTAAAAAAATACAACCAGGTGGCGACGATCTTTCCGATCGGAAGGCTCGTCGGTTTGGACAAGTACCCGGTCAACGGCGAGGCGATCTATGCGCACTTTAACGGCGAGGAGGCGAAGAAGGCGGGCGACGTCTTCGAGTACGGTTCGCATACGTACTTTATGCACCAATCCTTCGAATTGCCGGGCGTAAGCTTCAGGCCCTCCGCTAAAAAATTAAAAAATGAAGATGAAGCGGACTATATTCAAGCGTTCCGCAAGGACGCTCAAAAAGAACGCGACGCGTTTAAACAGCTTGCGGATTACGCACCCTATGTGTTCGCCTATCCGGACGGAGAACACGACGATCTGACCGAAGTCCTCCTCGCCGAAGAAGGGTTTAAGGCGACGGTCACCTCGGAGGAGGGGATCAATACCATAACGAAAAACCTGCCCGAATCACTAAAAAGACTCAGGCGGATCAACATAACGGAGGATAGGGACTTGGACGCCTTCCGCGACTAGAGGAGGTTCGACGCGGCACCGGGCTGTTGACGATAAAAGTAAAGTTTAAAGACTCGAGAGATGCTTCTCGAGTCTTTTTTGTATGAAAAACCTCGGTTACGCAGGGTCCCGTGTAGAGCTTTAGCGATGAAAATTGGCAGATACTATGCGCTTGTGGTCTGTCAACCGTGCAAGGGTCATTAGAGATCAAGAGCAATTCACGAATTTGGAAGTTTAGAAGAATCTAAATAGTAGATTTAAAATCTTTGGATAGAAAATAAATCATAGAGATGATGTAAATCAAAACGAAGGTTACTTTTTCATTCGATGGCGACAGCTGGTATAGTGTGGATGTCGAAAAAATGGATCTAGATATGGGAGATAATTGACGATGACATGTTTCCCTATAAAGATTAAATCCGTATATACATCGGGCGATGAGGCGCTTAAAAATGATACAATGTATGTATCGCATCTAGGACCCGTGATGAAACACATAAAAATAATTCCTTCGGGTACGGTGAAGATTGAATTAGACATGACTTGGATAAATTTTGTCCTAAGAAGATGAAGATGAAACTACGAGGAGCATAAAAATGAACGAGAATTTACTCTCTACAAGCGTTGTAGACGATATGCCGGTGGATATCACCGCAGAAGCCAACTTTATTTGGAGCATTGCCAATATGCTGCGGGCGGCCTACATGCCCGACAAATACGGCGATGTGATCATTCCCATGACCATTATCCGAAGATTTGAATGCGTCCTCGAACCGAGCAAAGACAAAGTCATCGAAACCTACGAGAAAAACAAATCCTATCCGGCGAGGGCGATGTATCGGATTTCCGGCAAACAATTTTACAATACGTCCAGATACAATTTAAAAGAACTCTGCAACGATCCCGATCATATGGCTGCAAACTTCAAAGCCTACGTGGACGGATTTTCGCCCAATGTTCGGGAAATCCTGAACCAATTGAATATCGATAGCCATATCGAAAAAATGGCCAAAGAAAATTGCCTATTTAATGTGGTGAAGGCCTTCTCGGAACTCGATTTGTCCGAAGCGTCCTTCGATTCCATTAAGATGGGCTATATCTTTGAAAACCTAATCGGCAGATTTTATCAAAATGTGGACGCCGGTCAGTTTTACACCGGCCGCGATATTATTAAAATGATGGTTTCCGTCCTGACGGCGGAAGGCTGCGACGATGTGTTCGACGAGGGGAAAGTCATTACCATTCTCGATCAAGCCTGCGGAACCGGCGGCATGCTCTCCACCGCCTATAGCCACTTAAAAAACCTAAACCCCACGGCGGATATTCGGCTCTTCGGGCAAGAGCTTATGGGCCAATCTTATGCCGTCGGCCTCGCCGAAATGCTCATTAAAGACCAAAATGCCGAAAACTTCCGCCATGCGGATACCCTAAAAGAAGATTGCTTTAAAGATACCAAGATGCGGTTTTTGCTGGAAAATCCACCCTTCGGCACCCCGTGGAAAGGGGCCAATGCCAAATCCGGTCAAGAAGAAGCCGTCATAAAAGAACACGATAAAGAAACGTCCAGATGGAAAGCGGGCCTCCCCTCCGGCGGCGATTCCCAACTTCTCTTTATGCAATCGGCCGTCGATAAACTCGATGAAGTTACGGGACGAGCGGCCATTATCACCAACGGATCCCCCCTCTTTAACGGCGGCGTCTCCTCCGGGGAAAGCCAAATCAGGCGATGGCTCTTGGAAGAAGATCTGATAGAGGCCATCATCGCCATGCCGACGGATATGTTTTACAACACGGGCATCGCGACCTATGTTTGGATCCTATCTAAAAACAAACGAGAAGAGCGAAAAGGCAGAATTCAGCTTATCGACGCCAGGGACATTTACCACAGCCTCCGGAAATCCCTGGGCAATAAAAGAAGAGAATTTACGAGAGAAGATCGACAAAAGATCACGGCACTTTATGCCGACTTTGAAGAAAACGATTTATCCCAAATCCACGATAACGAAACCTTCATCTACAGGGAATACACGGTGATGCAGCCCCTCCAGAGATCCTACGCGATCAATAAAGAGAGAATCGAAAACCTGGAGATGTCCAATGCCCTCAATACCTTCTACGACGAGGCGAAACATCGGGAACTCTTGGAAAAAGAAGAACTGGGCGAAAAACTTAAAAAGACGGAAAAAACCAATCTCGCCAAATATGAGAAAAACCGAAGGGATTATGAAGAAATCTTCCTCCTTCTCAATCGTCATATATCGGATCAAAAATATTTGTCAAAAGATGAATTTGAACCCGTTTTGGCGGATATTCTATCGCATATCGATTTACCCAAGACGATCTTTACCAAAATCATAGACGGCCTTTCCTTGATGGATAAAGAAGCCCGGATCGAAAGAGATAAAAAAGGCCACATCCTCTACGATAAAGACACCAAGGACACGGAAATCGTCAATGTACGGGAAGATATCGACGACTATATGGAAAGGGAAGTCCTCCCCCATATTCCCGATGCCGCCGCCTTTTTTGAAGAAGATCTTACATTGAAAAACCCCAAGATCAAGACGGGGGCGGAAATTCCCTTTACCCGGTATTTCTATCGATACGAAGCGCCCCGCCCCTCCGAAGAATTGGCCCGGGAATTCTTGGAATTGGAAGAAGCCGTGAATCAAAAAGTAAAAGAGCTCTTTGGGGAGGATTGAGATGGCGAGGAAGATGAAAGATTCCGGGATCGAGTGGATCGGAGAAATACCTGAGGATTGGGAAGTAAGTAAGATTAGTAATGTATATAAACTAAGAAGAACAAAAGTGGATGATGTTCAATATCCGCCACTATCAGTAACAAAGCAAGGCGTTGTTCCGCAACTAGAACATGTTGCCAAAACTAACGACACTGCTAACAGAAAATTAGTAAAAAAAGGTGATTTTGTTATTAATAGTAGGTCGGATAGAAGAGGATCTTGCGGTATTTCTAATTATGAAGGATCTGTGTCATTAATAAATACCGTTTTGGAGCCCACGAAAAACATGCACCCAAACTATTATGACTGGCTATTCAATACTTCGCTTTTTGCTGATGAATTTTATAAATGGGGTAATGGGATAGTTGATGATTTATGGACAACCACCTGGGATGAAATGAAGAAAATAACAATCCCTATGCCCCCTTTCAAGGAGCAAGAAAAAATATCCGATTATATAGATAGAAACGTTAATATAATTGATAAGGTAAATAATAACCTCACTCAAGAAATCCAAACCCTTGAAGACTATAAGAAATCCTTAATTACAGAAGCGGTAACCAAGGGCTTGGATAAAAATGTAGAGATGAAAGATTCCGGCATAGAGTGGATTGGGGAAATTCCTAAACATTGGGAAATTATTAAATTAAAAAATGTTGCTGACACGATAACTAAAGGAATAAGTCCTAATTATGTCGAGGAAAAACTCACTCCGGTAGTTAACCAGGCAACTTTTAGCAAAGGATATTTTGATTATGACTTAAAATATTGTAATGATAGTATTAAAAGTGAGGGATTATTATATAAGAATGATATCCTCCTTGCCACCACTGGAGGTGGAGTGTTAGGTAAAACATATTACTTCCAAGAAGATGAAGAATACTTAGCTTCAGCAGATGTTGCCTTTATTAGGATAAGTAATCCAGAACAGTCTAAACTAGTCTATTATTTTTTGAGTACAAAATACGATTTATTAAATGGTATTTTTGCAAAAGGAGCAACCAATCAAACACATCTTCAAATAGATATGCTTGCTAATATGTATATTGCTTTACCTAATGAACGAGAATTGAAAGGAATAATAGACTATTTGGATAAAATTGATGAGACAATAGAGAAATCAATGGGATTGAAGCAAAAACAACTCTCCATCCTGGAAAACTATAAAAAATCCCTGATCTACGAATATGTTACGGGCAAAAAGGAGGTTTCTGATGCCTAAGTTTTCTATTTTCGGTGAAAAGAATGAATTTCAACAGACATTTATCCGCCATTTGGTGGAAGAAAACGGCTTTATTAAAAGGAAGAGCAACTATTTTGATAAGGCTTATGCCATGGATACGGATCTTCTTTTTGATTTCCTTTACGCCACTCAAAAAGAGACTATGGAAGCATTGGAAGCCGTCTATCAAGAGGATACCAAAGAGACGTTGGTGAATTTCCTTAATAATGAAATCACCAAAAAGGGCGGCTCCCTCTTAAATGTCTTTAAAAAGGGGATCGAGATCGCCAATAAAAAGCTCGATCTGATGTATACCAAGCCGGCCACAGATTTTAACGAGGATTTGGTAGAAAAATACAAGGGCAATATCTTTTCGGTAATGGAGGAAGTGTGGGCTAACGATAAGGAACGGGTGGATTTGGTGCTCTTCTTAAACGGCCTCGCGATCATGTCTTTTGAATTGAAAAGCGAGTTTTCCGGCCAAACGTATCACGATGCCATCCGCCAGTACCGAACGGAGCGGGATCCGAAGTCCCGGTTGTTTTTATGGAAGGCGGGCTGCTTTGTAAATTTCGCCATGGATACCAGTGAAGTCATGATGACGACGAAACTCGACGGCGAATCTACTTTCTTTTTACCTTTTAACAAGGGCAAGGGGGAAGGCATTTATACCCGCGCCGGCAATCCCGAAGTAAGCGATAAGCTGTCCGTGTCCTATATGTGGGAAGAAGTGTTGACCAAGGATTCGATCTTGGAGTTGATCTCTAAATTTATTTTTGTGGAACAAAAAGAAGAAGAGGATCCCATCAGCGGAAAGGTGAAGGTAAAGGAGACGCTCATTTTTCCGAGATTCCATCAACTGGATCTGATTCGCAAGCTTTTAGCCGATGTAGTGATCAATAAAACGAGCCAAAATTATTTAATCCAACATTCCGCGGGATCCGGCAAGACCAATTCCATCGCGTGGCTCGCGCATCGGCTGGTCTCGCTTCACGATGCGGACAACGAGATTATTTACGATACGATCATCATCGTGACGGATCGGGTGGTGGTGGACCGGCAATTACAAAGGGCGGTTTTGAGCCTGGATCACCAGGCGGGCCTCATCAGGACGATGGACGACACCTGTTCTTCCCACGATTTACAAACGGCCCTCGAGGGCAATACAAAAATAGTGGCGACGACGATTCAAAAGTTCCCCTATATCGTGGACGAGTTAAAGGGCTTAAAGGACAAGAATTTCGCCGTGATCATCGACGAAGCCCATTCTTCCACCTCGGGTAAAAATATGATGGCGGTGGCCCAATCGTTGGGTTCCGATGATAGTGAATTTGACGATGAAGATGATCTGATTTTGGATCAAATTAAAAAATCGGGGAAACAAGAAAATGTGTCGATGTTCGCCTTTACCGCGACCCCGAAGGCGACGACCTTGAGGATGTTCGGCAGGGTGAATAAGAACGGAAATTATGAAGCCTTCCATTTATATTCGATGAAGCAGGCGATCGAAGAAGGCTTTATCCTCGATGTGCTCCAAAATTACACGACGTATAAAACCATGTATGAAATCAACAAAACCATCGAGAATGATCCGGAGCTCGAAACGGCGGAGGCGAAAAGGCAAATCGCCCGTTTTGTCGAATTGCATGAAACGAATATCAGCCAGAGGGTACAAATTATCATTGAGCACTTCAGAAACCACGTAATGGACGGTTTAGGCGGCGGGGCGAAGGCCATGGTCGTCACGCCGTCGAGACAAGCCGCGGTGAAGTATACTCAAGCCTTTGAGGCCTATGCAAAGAAGCAGGGCTACGACGACATTCATGCCTTGGTGGCATTCTCCGGCAAGGTGAAACTGGATGAGGACGATACGATCTATACGGAAGTCGGTATGAACCGAATGAGCGAGGAAAGTGTCCCGGACGCTTTTGATTCGGATGATTACAATGTGATGATCGTAGCCAATAAATATCAAACGGGATTCGATCAAAAGAAGCTCTCCGCCATGTATGTCCTTAAAAAGCTGAGGGGCGTGAATGCGGTCCAAACCTTATCGCGGCTCAATCGGGTATGCCCGCCTTTTGAAAAGAAAGTATTTGTGCTCGATTTCGCCAACGATTACAAGGATATTCAAGGCGCCTTCGCCCCTTATTATACGACGACCCTTTTAGCCGGCGATTTAACGCCCGAAAAAATCAAAGAGATTTTAACCGATATCGAAGGCTACAATATCATCTATCCCACCGATGTCGACTTGGCCAATGCGCTGATCTTTAAAAAGCGAAAGGGCAATATCAGTACCACGGATCAAAAGACCTTGCTCATGGCCTTAAAGAATTCGAGACGCAGACTCAAGGAATTCAAGGAAGAGGAGCAAAGGGAATTTATCAGCGAGTTAAAAGGCTTTAAGCGATTTTATGAATATTTAATCCAAGTATCGAGTTATAAAGATACCTATGTTCATAAGTTTTATATCTATATCTGTTATTTTTTGGATATGATCGGGATCGATAAAAGCGGCCACGGCTTTGATTTAAAGGGGAAAGTGAAGGCGAGCAATTTTTCACAAAACAAGGGCGAGACCCATATCAACGAGAAAAAGAAATCCAAGCCCGTCGTAAAACTCCCCGTCGCAGGGCCCATTGAAGTGCCCCCGGATAAAAAAGAAAGACTTTCGGAAATTATCGCGGCGATCAATGCCAAAACCGGCGCTAATTACGATGTCGATGTGGCGACTAAAGCCGCCATGCAAGTAAGAGATTTAATGTTAAAATCCGAAGCGCTGAAGACGGCGGCCAAAAATAATACGGAAGATGACTTTAAATTCTCCTATTTCTCCAATGTCGAAGATGCCTTAATCGAGGGGCTCGACCAAAATCAAGGCTTCTTCAGTTATCTGCTCGACAATCCCGATGTACAAAAAGAAGTGCTTGGGATATTTATGGGAGAAATATATAAGAGCTTGAGAGCTGACGTATAAAATGAAAAAATAGAGGAAGCCCTGCTTTTTTTGTGTGCATGGGATAAAGAGCATATAAAAGCTTATTTCACAACAAAAGACAGAATCGACGGCGATTGATTTATATAGACGGTTCGGTTTTAAAGAATGTCCGCCTTATTACGACAATCCCTTTTCCGATGTGATTTACATGCGGAAGGATTTAAAGAAAGACTCGTCGGCGGATTAGGCGAGTGAGTGGAGAAAGCGGTGTGGCAGCGGACGGGTTGCTCCTTCTCGGGCGCAGCGTCCGGCATCGGATAAAGGAGACGAAAACGAGTCGGACGTGAAAGAAGACAGCCGGTCCATCGGAAAGAAGGCATGATGAGGAAGGATTCATTTTCTTTTCACAACAATAAATATTGGCGGAGGCTCTGTTTTTTTCTGGCGCTCTTGTTGCCGGTCTTTCTGTTTTTGGATATCTTCTATCTCCGCTATGCGACCTTTTCGTCGGGATTGAAGTTTATGTCGATCGTCCTCTTATTTCTCGCGCAGTGTCTTTGGGGAGAAACGGAGAGAGGATGGTGGAAGGCGGCGGCCGGCTTGACGATTCTCACGGACTACTTGCTGCTCTTCACCGATTGCTACGAGTGGGGGATTTTTTTCTTTAACGTCGTGCACTTCTTTCGATACGTCGAGCGGAAGAGAGGAGAGGACGACCGGGCGCTCTACTTCGCGGGGATTTCGGGAGTCGGCCTTATGTTCTTATTGAGTCGGTACGTCTCTTGGCAAACGGCGCTCGCCGCCGCGTATGGCCTGTTTCTTTTCCTCAATACGTGGGAGGCGTTTCGCTCCGGGAATAGAGAACTCGCTTTAGCGTATTGCCTCTTTTGGGGTTGCGATATCTGCGTGGGCGTGGCCAATGTGCTGAGTCCCGGTCTCATAGCGACGATTTCGAGAAAGTTGATTTGGCTCTTTTACCTGCCGTCTCAAATCTTGTTGGCGGATCATATCATCGGTCCTCCGCGGAGGGGACTTAAGGCGACATAAGGCGGTCGTCGACAATCGAAAGGTCTGTATCACATATGCGCATCGCAAAAGTCCATCGGGGGTGTCCCCGGAGGACTTTTTTGTTTGGACGTATAGACAAGCGAAGTCGTAGGTAAGGCGAAGAATGTAAAAGAACGTCGTCGTTGAGACTAAGTTTTGTGTATCGGCGGTGACAAGAGATATCGCATAGCCTATGATTGAAAAAGGAAGCACATAGTGCGGTACGATAGTCGCGGGTAGTGAAGGCGATATATGCCGGAGCGTACATAGAAGGGGTGAAAGCATGATCGAAGCAAATGTGGAGGAGAGGCCCTTAAACCGGGATGCCATTAAGTATATAGCGATGTTTACGATGTTACTCAATCACATCGCAAATATCTTTTTAGAAACGGGGACGTGGCTTTGCGAACTGTTTTTAGCCGTCGGGTATTTTACGGCGATTGCGATGATTTATTTTCTCGTCGAGGGTTACGACTATACGCGTTCACGAAAAAAATACATATTGCGACTCTTGATCTTCGGCATCATCTCGCAGATACCGTATTGCATGGCTTTTGCGGAAGAGGGCATCATCGAACCGTATAACTTAAATATGATGTTTACGCTCGCTCTGTGTTTCGGTCTCATATGGGTTTTTGACGTGTGTCAAAATAATTTTGTAAAAGTCGTTGCCGCGATCGGAGCGATTTTATTAAGTACGTTGTGTTCCTGGGCTATTTTGGCGCCGGTCTATACGCTTTTGTTTATATGGGCGAGACATTCCGAGAGAAAGACAAAAATAGCCTTTCTCGTCGCGACGCTCTTATTCGGTGCCATGAATTTTCTCGGAGGGAGGAGTCATTTTCCGGCGAGTCAAAATATCGCATTTACCCTCTTGGGTATGGCCGGAACGGGGCTTGCGGCGCTATGTATTTTGTACTTATATAACGGCAAGCGGGCCGATAAATGGAGGACTTTTTCAAAGTGGTTCTTCTACGCGTTTTACCCCGCGCACTTATTGATCTTGGGGCTGATACGTATCGCGATCGCATGACGGTTTATGTCGGATATCTCAACAAAGCAAAGAAAAATCCATGGAGGATAGCAGGCGTCCTCCATGGATTTTTTTATAGCATGATATGTTCTATTGTTGAAGCGGTGCTAAATGATCGTACATGGCGAGGAGTTCGTCTTTATCCGCACCTTTTGCGTTGAGGCTGACCAAGAGGTCGTCGCGCTCGAAGTAGAGGGACGAGCCCTGGACGATGAGCTTGACGCCGTCTCGATTGATTTCTTCGATTTTTTCATCGCTCCCGGTCTCGTACGCGTTTTCGCGCGTCGCGACGCGTTCGTCGATGTAGATTTCTCTTCCGTCTTCGGTCGTATAGAGGAAGGCGGCGGTATCGGTCGTGGGCTCGTCGGTAAACAGATAACTACATTGGTAGGCGTAGGGTTCGCTCAGCACGAGCGGGGTAAAGGTAAGTCGCGAGGCGAGTTTTTCGACGGGGGCGTGCACGGCGTAGTCGTCCTCGCCGCGATCTTTTTTGAGTTGAAGGTGAACGCCGCCGTTTTCGTCATAGCTGATGCTGTCGATCTCTTGTCCGTCGGCGTTGTAGACGGCCTCCATTTTTTCTAATTGCTTGACGCTCTTCATTTCGTTGCCGTTTTTGTCGAAGAGCTTGCCCTTTAATTCCTCGGGGAAGGCCAATGTATTCGTATCGACATTCGACTTTTCCTCGTTGACGACGATGCTTTTCGACGGGGTAACGACTTGACGAATGGTATCGTAGATGCCTTCGCCGAAGCTCGTAAAGGGCAAGGTGAGGATGAGCAGCGCCGCGACGCTCGCGATGGCGGGCTTTTTAAAGGATTGCTTTTTCTTTTGTTTCATACGCTTTGAGACCTCCTGTTTATCGACGCGGGTAGGCGCGTGCAGGTTTTTTAAATCTTTGATGAGTTGTTCTTCCGAATAGCTGTCGACGGAAGAGGGATCGTTACGTTTCATAGTAATCCTCCATATCTTTTTTCAGCTGTTTCAGTAAGCGATGGACGATGACGGCGACGTGGCCCGGTTCCAAGTCCATCAGTTCGGCGATGGCTCCATTCGACAGTTCGGCGCCGAATTTGTAGCTTAAAATCATCCGATCGCGCGGTTTTAATTGTTGGACGAGGGAGTGCAGGTGCGCCCGCTCCTCTTCCCGTTCGATGTGTTCGCCCACATCTTCCGAGGATGGGAGCGAATCGTTTAATTTAAAGAGCGGGATCCAACGTCTTTTGGAGCGCCTTCGATAGTAATCGTTCAGCGTATTTCGCGCGATGGTGAAGATCCAAACGTCGAAGGAGCCGAGATCCTCGTCGTAAGAGGCAAGGTTCAGGTATACTTTTTGAAAGATGTCCGACGTGACGTCCTGCGCCGCGTCCCGATCGGAGAGCCGATAGGAGACGAATTTAAAGACGCGTGTAAAGTATTGTTCGTAAACGGTCTCGAATGCGAGGGCTTCCGCGGCAATCGGGGTACTTCGGGTTTGTTCGGTCAGGTCCATATAATCACCTCCTTGTGTGTCTTTCACCAGTTAATACGCATAAGACCGCCATGTATTACAAGAAATTATAAATAAAAAGAGAAAAAGATGCATCCGCCGCCTATATCTCGGGGCGGGAGACGCGCGCCGTCGCCCAAGCGAGAAAAGAGACTTTACAAGTGCATGTTATCGTGCTATCATAATCACAGGAAAACATTTCCTATAATTAAATTAAATAAGGTTCTTCGGGGCGAGGTGCAATTCCTCACCGGTGGTAAAGTCCACAAGTCGTATGATTGAATCGGTGCAATTCCGATACCGACGGTATAGTCCGGATGAGAGAAGAATGTCAGACAACGAAAAGTTGTCTTCTTTGAATGGATCTCCGAAGCGTCGCGCTTCGGTTTTTTTATGGGAGGATTTATGGATGAGCAATATATGAGACGCGCGATTTCATTGGCGAAGCGGGGAAGAGGGCGAACGGGCCCCAACCCCGTCGTCGGCGCCGTCTTAGTCAAGGACGGAAAGGTGATCGGAGAAGGTTGGCACCACGGCTTCGGTCACGACCACGCCGAGGTGGACTGTCTGAAAAATGCGTCCGAAGATCCGAAAGACGCGACGATCTACGTCAACTTGGAACCCTGTTCTCACTACGGAAAGACGCCGCCTTGTGTCAAGGCGATCATCAAGTCGGGGATTAAGCGCGTCGTGATCGGCACGCTCGATCCGAACCCCAAGGTCGCGGGACGCGGCGTCTACATCTTGGAACGGGCCGGCCTCGAAGTGAGGACAGGGGTGATGAAGGAGGCGTGTCTCGTGTTGAATCGCCCCTTCTTTACGAGTATTTTGACGAAGCGGCCCTACGTCACGGCGAAATACGCGACGACGCTCGACGGAAAGATCGCGACCAAGACCGGAGAGAGCAAGTGGATTACGGGCGAGGAAGCCCGCCTGGACGGCCATCTGCTCAGAGGTCGCGTCGACGGTATTTTAGTCGGAACGGGGACGGTGCTCCAGGACAACCCGAGGTTGACCAACCGAAGCGGCGTGGGCGTGCAACCCGCGCGCATCATCCTGGATCGCCGCGGCGTGATCGACGAGGACGCGAACGTCTACGACGGGACGCAAAAGACGATCGTCTATACGTCGCATATGGACGACAAGAAGCAGGAGACGCTCCGCGCGCGCGAGATCGTCGTCGTGACGATCGAGGAGCGCGACGGGGAGTTGCCGCTTGACGACGTCTTGGCCGACCTCTACGCCAATCAATTTATCGGCCACGTCCTGGTCGAGGGAGGCGGCAAGCTCCACGGCAGCCTGATCGACGGAAATTTCGTGGACGCCTTTGTGCTCTACATGGCGCCGAGTATTTTCGGCGGCGGCAAAGAGGCGGTCGTCGGAGAGGGCATCGAGCGTTTGGCCGACCGAAAGGACTTCGAGATCGTCGACGTGATGCGCTTGGGCCCCGACGTATGTATTCAAGGAGTGCGGTCATGTTCACGGGAATCGTAGAAGAGGTCGGGCGTATCGCGCGCATCGATCGGCGCGGCCAAAAGATCGAGGTCGAGGTCGCGGCCGAGAAGGTGATGGAGGGAACGCAAATCGGCGATTCGATCTCGACCAACGGCGTTTGCCTCACGGTTACGCGGATCACGGAATCGGGATTTTGCGCCGATATGATGACGGTGACGGCGAAGAAGTCGGGGCTCGACCGATTGGCTTCCGGCAGTCGCGTCAATCTCGAGCGGGCGCTACTTCCCACGACGCGCATGGGCGGCCATATTCTTCAAGGACACGTCGATACGCGCGGAAAACTCGCGGGGATCGAACCCGACGAAGGCGGCTATATTATGTCGATCGAGGTGGAGGAGCGTTACTTTCCCTACTACGTTCCGCAGGGATCGGTGGGTTTAAACGGCGTCAGTTTGACCGTCGCCCGCGCCGGACGGGCGGGCTTTTCGGTATCGCTGATCCCCGAGACGCTCCGATCGACTAATCTTGGCGATTTGAAAGCGGGCGACGCGCTGACGGTGGAGTTTGACATCGTCGGGAAATATATATTACGGCAGCAGGAATGGGAAGAAGAGTCTAAGGGAATCGATTTGGATTTTTTAAGGAAAAACGGCTTTTAGGAGGCTATCATGTGGAATACAGTTGAAGAAGCGTTGGATGCGTTGAGAGCGGGTAAGATGATTATCGCCCTCGACGCGGAAGATCGGGAAAATGAAGGCGACATGATCGTCGCCGCCGAGACGTGTACGACCGAACAGTTAAATATTATGGCGAGCTATGCGAAGGGGTTGATCTGTATGCCGATCAGCGCCGAGATCGCAAAGCGTCTGCACTTGCCGCCGATGGTGAGCGACAACACGGATAACCACGAGACGGCCTTTACGGTTTCGGTGGACCACGTCGAGACGACGACGGGGATCAGCGCGGTGGAACGGGCGTTTACCGCTCGAAAGATCGCCGATCCCGACGCGAAGCCGGACGACTTCAGACGCCCCGGGCACATGTTCCCGCTCGTCGCCAAACCGGGCGGGGTACTCGAGCGGGACGGCCATACCGAGGCGACGGTCGATTTGATGCGTCTCGCGGGCCTCACCCAGGCCGGACTTTGCTGTGAAATTATGGAAGATAACGGCGAGATGATGAAGCGCGACCGTATTCGCGAACTCGCGACGGCACTGGACGTGCCCTTGATCAATATCGAGATGTTGCGGGAGTACCGGAAGACGCACGATCGCTTGATCGAACGGGTCGCCGAGGCGAAGATGCCGACGAGATACGGAAATTTCAAGGCGATCGGCTATCGCAATCTGTTAAACGGGGAGCACCACGTCGCACTCGTCAAGGGCGATATCGAGCCAGGTAAAGAAATTTTGACGCGCGTTCACTCCGAATGTCTCACAGGCGACGCCTTCGGCTCGATGCGTTGCGACTGCGGCGATCAACTGCAGCGCGCCATGATGCAGATCGAAGAAGAAGGCACGGGCGTCGTCCTCTACATGCGTCAGGAGGGACGGGGAATCGGTCTGTTGAACAAGTTGAAGGCCTACGCCCTTCAAGATCAGGGGATGGATACCGTCGAGGCGAACATCGCGCTCGGTTTTCCCGAAGACGCGCGCGAGTATTACATCGGCGCGCAAATTTTAAGGGATCTCGGCGTGACGAAGATGCGTCTTCTTACGAACAACCCGGACAAGGTCTATCACTTAAAGCAATACGGTCTGGAGATCGTCGAACGCGTCCCGATCGAGATCCAATCTCAGGAGATGGATCACTTTTACCTGGAGACCAAGGCGAAGAAAATGAAACACTATTTACGCGAATTTGAATGCGATTGCCATTCGAACCATGCGACCAAGGAGGCACGACAATGAACACGATAGAAGGTATGCTGACGGGTAGGGGTAGAAAATTTGCCATCGTCGTCAGTCGGTTTAACGACTTTATTACATCGAAACTCGTCGACGGCGCGCGCGACTGTCTTATAAGGCACGAGGTCGACGACGACGACATTACCCTCGTCAAGGTGCCCGGCGCCTTTGAAATTCCCCTCGCGGCTCAAAAGCTCGCGCAATCGGGCGACTATGACGGCGTCATCTGTCTGGGCGCTGTGATTCGCGGGGCGACGTCGCACTACGACTACGTATGCAACGAAGTATCGAAGGGGATCGCCAAGGTCTCGCTCGATACCGGCCTGCCGGTCGGCTTCGGCATCGTCACCACCGAAAACATCGAACAGGCGATCGAACGCGCCGGGACGAAGAGCGGAAACAAAGGCTACGACACGGCGATGAGCGTGCTCGAAATGGTCGATCTGTTCCGGAATATGAAATAGACAAATACATCGCATCGATTAAAAAAGTTCTCGAGAGAGAACTTTTTTTCGCGAGAAGATTTGAAAATTCAAGTGATGCGCGGCCGAGAGGTGAAGACTCTATGGTATAATAAACGACAGTAAGGAGGGATTGAATGAAAGCAGTTGTCAGTGTCTTGGGACACGATCGAATCGGTATCGTCTATCAGGTAACGCAATTATTGGCGAAACACGGGTTCAATATTTTAGACATCAGCCAAACGATCGTCGACTCGTATTTTACGATGATCGTCGTGGTCGAACACGAGGACGAAAACTTCGCGCTCGAGAACGTCGTCGGCGACTACACCGCGCTCGGGGAGTCGTTGGGGTTGGATATTCGCATGCAGCACGCGGCGCTTTTCAGTCGCATGCACCATATTTAGAAAGGACCATGTGTTGAATACTTCGTCAATTTTAGAAACCATACATATGCTCGAGCACGAAAATTTGGACATTCGTACCTCGACGTTGGGTATTTCTCTGCTCGATTGTGTCTCCGAGGACGTCGACGTCGTGGCGGAGAAGGTGTATAAAAAAGTTACGACGCTCGGAGCCGACCTCGTCGAGACGGCCGATGCGGTCGGCGCGAAGTACGGCGTCTCGATCGTCAACAAGCGGATTTCGGTGACGCCGGTGTCGCTTCTTCTGCCGCACGGCACGCCCGAGGACTTCGTCAAAATCGCCGAGGCGCTCGACGCGGCGGCGATTAAAATCGGCGTCGACTTTATCGGCGGTTTTTCGGCGCTCGTCCACCACGGCATGACGGAATCGGAGCGCCATTTAATCGAGGCGATCCCTAAAGCGCTCTCGACGACGGAAAAGGTCTGTGCTTCGGTGAATGTCGGCACCAGCAAGTCGGGGCTTAACATGGACGCGGTCCGCCTGATGGGCGATGCGATCGTAAAGGCCTCGGAACTGTCGAAAGACGCCGATTCGATCGCTTGTGCGAAGCTCGTCGTCTTTGCAAACGCCGTCGAGGATAACCCCTTTATGGCGGGCGCCTTCCACGGGGTGGGACTCGCCGATCACGTCCTGCACATCGGCATCTCAGGTCCCGGGGTCGTCAAGACCGCGCTCGAAAAGTACAGGGGACGTCCGTTTGAGGAGGTCTCGCAGTGTATCAGCGAGATGACCTTTAAGATCACGCGCATGGGCGAACTCGTCGGTCGCGAGATCGCGGAGCGCTTGGATGCGCCCTTCGGTTCGATCGACTTGTCCCTCGCCCCGACGCCCGCAGTCGGCGACAGCGTGGCGCGCATTCTCGAAGAGATCGGCATCGGCACCGTCGGCGGCCACGGCACGACCGCGGCGCTTGCGATGTTAAACGACGCGGTTAAAAAAGGCGGCATCAATGCCTCTTCCCACGTCGGAGGACTTAGCGGCGCGTTTATTCCCGTCTCCGAAGACGAGGGGATGATCGCGGCCGCGACGACGGGAAGCATTGCGATCGACAAGCTCGAGGCGATGACCTGTGTCTGTTCGGTAGGGCTCGACATGATCGCGATTCCGGGCGACACGAAGCCTTCGACCATAACGGGGATGATCGCCGACGAGGCGATGATCGGTATCGTCAACAGCAAGACCACGGCCGTGCGCGTCATTCCCGTCCACGGAAAGGGCGTCGGCGATAAGGCGGTCTTCGGCGGCCTCTTGGGCGAGACGCCCATCATGCCGATGCACGACAACGACTGTAGTCTCTTTGCAGAGCGGGGCGGATTTATTCCGGCTCCCATCCACAGCTTTAAGAATTAACGTTTCGGCAATGAATCACTGGAAGGAAAGGGCATGACCGTTACGCTACAAGAATTCATAGAGGTGCTCGCAGACAGCCCGGCTATTTTTATTACGACGATCCTCGTGTTGGCCGTCGTATTCGTCAATGGCTGGACCGACGCGCCGAATGCCATCGCGACGGCCATTTCGACGCGGACCATCGAGCCGCAAAAGGCGATTTACCTGGCGACGCTGTTTAACTTTCTCGGCGTATTTATTATGACGGCGATCAACGCCGACGTCGCCGAGACGATCTTTAACATGGTCGATTTTAACGGCAATATGCACGAGGCGGCGATCGCCCTTTGTGCCGCCCAGGTAAGTATCGTGATCTGGGCGACGGGCGCGTGGTACTTCGGCATACCCACCTCCGAATCGCACGCGCTCATCGCGGGTCTGTCGGGATCGGCGATCGCCCTGCACGGCGGCCTGAGCGGCATCAACGGCGGCGAGTGGATGAAAAATATCTACGGTCTGTTCCTGTCGACCTTTTTGGGTTTTGCGATGGGCTATGTCGTCGTCGGCATCATCAAGCGGATATTTGTCAATACCGACCGCCGAAAGTCCAAGGACTTCTTTAAAAAAGGACAGGTCGTCTCCGCCGCGGCGATGGCGTTTATGCACGGGGCGCAGGACGGCCAAAAGTTTATGGGCGTCTTTATGCTCGCTTTCGGCCTCGTCTCGGGAATGGGCGCGAGCGGTCACTTTGTCGTTCCGACGTGGCTTATGATCATGGTCTCGATCGTGATCGGCTTCGGCACGAGTTGCGGCGGACTCAGGATCATCAAATCGGTGGGGATCAATATGGTCAAGCTCGAGACCTACGAAGGCTTCGCGGCCGATATCGGCGCCGCCGTCAGTTTGCTCGCGGCGTCTTTGACGGGGATTCCCATATCGACGACCCACACAAAGACGACGGCGATTATGGGCGTCGGCGCTTCGAAGCATTTAAAAAACGTAAACTGGGGCCTCGTCGGCGAGATGGTCCTGGCCTGGCTGTTGACATTTCCGGGCTGCGGCCTCATCGGATATGCCGTGACTTATGTATTTATCAGAATTTTTTAGGAGTTTCCATGAGAGAAATAAAATTCGATTATTTCAATAAGTTCAGTCAAATGGCGCAAAAAGCGTCGGATGCCGCGGAGCTTTTACAGACGACGCTCGGTCAATTCGACGCGACGTCGATCCGGAAAAAAGGGGAGGCGATGAAGCGCATCGAAAACGACAGCGACCAGATTATGCACGAGATCATGAACCGGCTGGCCATTGAATTTTTGCCGCCTATCGAGCGAGAGGACATCATTCAGATTACGGAAAAACTCGATACCGTCGTCGACAGCATCGAGGACGTCTTGCTCGGCCTTTATATGTACCGCGTGCACCATCTTCTGCCGGAGACGCTGGAGTTTGTCGACCTGATCGTCGAGGGAACGATGATTTTAGAGGAAGTCGTCTTGGAATTCAGTAATTTTAAGCGTTCGAACGAAGTGAAGAAGAAGATCATTCAGATCAACTCGCTGGAGGGAAAGGGCGACGGGCTCTACATCAACTCGATGCGTTCGCTCTTCGATTTTTCGGGTTCGTTCGACGCGCGAAAAGTTATCGTATGGAAGGAAATCCTCCATTTATTGGAAAACTGCATGGACAGCATCGAGACGTGTGCCAACGAGTTCGAGTCGGCGATGCTTAAAAATGGTTAAAAAAAGCGGTGGTATCACCGCTTTTTTCTATGTGTCACGATATCTTTTTTAGCCCAGGTGTAAAAGGGCGAGGGCGAGGTCGCCTCGCGATCGATTTTTTTCGACCGCAGAAAGTAGAGCCGGTTCTTTGCACGGGTCATGCCGACGTAAAAGAGTCGTCGCTCCTCTTCGAGGGCGCGTGCGCGCTCGGAAACAGTGTCGTTCGCCTTCGCCTCGGCGGGAATGGTGTCGTCGTTTAAGTCGATCAGAAAGACCGCGTCGAACTCGAGGCCCTTCGCGCCGTGAAGCGTCGAAAGCACGAGGCCCGGTTCGGCGGCGGCTCCGCCCCGCAACAGGCGGTCGAGCGTCTTTAACCGCCCGAGGAATTCGTCGAAGTTCGCGCTCTTTTTCGCGATGTACTTCGCGTAGTAGAGGATGCGCATCGACGTCGCCGCCGAGGAACCGAAGGTGGCGGCGTGGTGGCGGATGTAGTGTTCGTACTCGAGATCCTTTTGGATAAAGCGGAAACCCTCCCTCGGAGGCAGGTCCTTTAAATAGAGAAAGTCGCGCTTCAGCGCCTTTAGATCTCTGCGCATGTAATCGGGCAGATCCATTTCGAGGAGAGAGTCGAAGACCGACGAGGCGACGCCTTTTTTTTCCAGGGCGGCGATCATTTTTTTAGAGATGTAGCCGCGTATTTTATAGTAAAAGGTCGAGAACGCCTCGAGGTCGGAGGGGTCTTCGGCGAATCGATAGATCGTCATCAAGTCGTTCAGCACCCAGTGGTGAAAAAATCGGAGCCCGCCCCGGCGCGAGGTAAACGGCACCTGATGGCGCTCCAAACACTCGACGAGGCCGATGGCGGAGATGTGGTTGCGATATAAGACGGCGACGTCGTTCAGATGATTTGCCTCGATCTCCGAGAGGATGTACTCGTATTGTTTGTCGAGTGTGTTGAGTTCGATCGCGCGCATCTCGGGTCCTTCGGGGCGAACGGCGACGGGCGTCTTGTCGTAGCGGCCTCTGTTTTGCGCGATAAACCGCGTGCTCATTTCGACGATGGTCGAGCTCGATCGGAAGTTTTTCGAGAGGTAGTAGGTTTTCAGATCGGGGTAGCGGTCGGGGAGTGCGAGGAGTTCGCGGAAGTCGGCGCCGCGGAAGCTGTAGATGGCCTGGTCGTCGTCGGCGACGATAAAGAGGTTTCGGTGGGGCGAGATGACGGCGTCGATGATGAGAAGTTGCCCCTTCGAGGTGTCCTGCCCCTCGTCCACCTGAACGTAATCGTAGGTCTTTTGGATGGCCCGAAGGAGTCCCGGGTCTTTATTAAAGATCTCGAGTGTCAGGGTGATCATATCGTCGAAGTCGATCCACAATCGTTCTTTTTTAAGTGCCTCGTAACGGGTATAAAACTTTAGAAACAGCGGCGACTGGGCGTCCCTTTGAAAGGCTTCGGGATCGAGCATCTTGTTTTTGACGTAGCTGATCTCTTCAATTAGCGTCTCGATCTGATCTTCGTTGGGCAAACGGTGTAGCAACGCTTTCCAGAGGTCGGTGAGGATGCGCCACTTGTTGATGCCTCGAGTCGATTCGATCAGGGTATAGCGGATGCCGCTTCGCCGCTCGTAGTTTTTTAAGACGGAGTAGCAAAAGCCGTGAATCGTCGAGAACGAGGGGATGTCTTTCTCCCCGAACAAGTCGGCATATCGCACGCGAAGGTCGCGCGTCGACGCCTTTGAAAACGTAATGGTAAGAATTCGTCGTCTGTCGATGCCGCGGTCGATCAGGCGCTTGGTTCGGCTTAGAAGCATCGTGGTCTTTCCGCTTCCGGGAACCGCCAAGACGAGTGCGGGACCCGTCTCGTGGCACATCGCGCGGCGTTGTTCGTCTGTTAAATTCATAGTCACCTCGAAGGGAGTATATCACTTCTTCTTCGAATTGTCCTTTTCAACGGGAAACGCTTGGTATATAATGAATGGAGTAGGTATGTACGGGATGGTGAAGATGAAAAATCCATTTAAAGCTTTTGACGACTATTTTATGGATGCGATCAACAAGAAGCTGAAGAGCCGAGCGGGTGATGTATTTTTCTATCATTATACCCATATCGCGGGCCCGAAGTTTCTCGTGGTCTTGTCCGTCGTCATGTTGGTTTTCGGAAAACGTTGGATCGGCCATGCCGCCCACGAATCGGTACTGGCTCTTGTCATAAGTACGATCGTCGCTCAAATATTAAAGCGCGCAGTCAGTCGCAGCCGGCCGTATTGGGTGACGAAGAATTTAAATACGTACGGCATCGATCTCAGGGATTATTCATTTCCTTCAGGACATACGACGGCAGCCTTTACCGTCGCAACGACATTTTCTCTTTATTTTCCCAAGTTAGCCGCGATATTCATTATTTTAGCGTTACTCGTGGCGATTTCAAGAACATATCTAGCTGTGCACTATCCCACCGACGTATTGGCGGGGATGATAATCGGCGTCGTCGTCGGTTACGTTGTACATATATATGTTTATGGCGCCGTGGCAAAATGGTTTTAACAAGAGGAGGACGATACTATGGTCATGACAAATTTCTTGCAAAAGAGAAGGACGGTTCGCGAATTCGCACCGACAAAATTATCCGATTTAGAAATGAAAGCAGTACGCGATGAAATCAGCGAGGTCGAATCCAAGGCGAAAGATAGCGACGTCAGCTTTGCATTTTACGAAAACGGCGATACGATCGCCGAACGCCTCAAGGGCAAGGCCGGTTACGGCGGGGTCATGATTGCCGCACCTTACTATATCGCACTTCGCGTAAAGAGCCACGATAAGGCCGAGCTTATTCGCACCGGATACTACTTGGAAATGTTGAATACGGCTTTAATCGAATTAAATTTCGGAACGTGCTGGATCACCGTAACCCAAGTCGATGCCGACACGAAGCGCTCACTCTTCGGAGAAGGCGGGGAATTCGTCGACTATATCATCGGATTCGGCAAGTCGAAAGTTCAAGACGTTTTCGACGAAGACCGCGTCAGCCCGAGACACAGCGTCGACGAGTTGGTATTTAAGGACCACTTGGATTCGCCGGCGTCGCTTGCCGACCTCGAAAACTACGGATTATTCGACTTATTCTCGTCGATCCGCTTTGCGCCGAGCCACGTCAACGCGCAACCTTGGCGTTTCCTCTTAAAAGACGACGGAACGGTGACGCTTTATATGGACAAGAGCAAGGGCGAAAAGAGCTACGTCGATATCGGCGTCGTCATGTACTACTACGAAGCCATGCTCGCCAATACGGGAACGCAAAAGAGATGGGAATTGATCGAAGGTGCCGACGTCGACGGACTCGAGCCGGTCGCAAAGACTTCCCTCTAATAATAAACAGCTAAACAATATGTTTTTAAAAGGTCACGAGCCCCTCTCGCGGCCTTTTTTATTTGTCGGACCATACCTCGATCGGGATAGAACCGGACGGCTTTAGAGGCGAAGATTTTTCCGTAAAGGGGCGCGGCGAAAACGAAGAAAACGGTTGACAAAATCACAGTTGACGAATAGACTATATATGAGTAAACAAACATATGAATAGGAGGAAATGTTTTGCGGACGTATGAACTGGAAAATTTAGGTTGTCCGAGCTGTGCGAATAAAATAGAACAGCGCATTCAAAAACTGCCGTATGTCGAAAATGCGACCGTCGATTTTATGAACAAGCGCGTCGTCGTCGAAGGCGAATCGCCGACGATGCGCGCGGACATTCAAAAAATTGCTTCCGACGTGGAGCGAGACATCGTCGTCCGGGAAACGGGTAAAGAAGCTCGCGGCGACGGAGAACGCGAAGAAAGCCCTCTGAAAAAAGAGGTCTTGACGATCGCGGTCCTGATCGCGGCGGCGTTTATCGCCGGAAGGCTTCTCGACGGGCCGGCCGAGACGATCGTCACGGGCGTGATCTTGGTGATCGCGGGGTATGATATTTTCGCAAATGCCATTCGGGGAATTCGCGTCGGGATGGTATTCGACGAAAACCTGCTTATGGCAATCGCTTCGATCGCCGCATTTTATATCGGCGAACATTACGAGGCGCTGGGCGTCCTCTTATTTTATCGCCTCGGCGAGGCGCTTCAAGACTACGCGCTCGATCGGGCGACGAATTCCGTGCAGGATCTCTTGAAGCGCGACGTGGAAACGGCTCACCTCTTAAAAGACGGAAAGGTCGTCGAGGTCGAAGCGAAGGACGTCTCCGTCGGAGACCGCCTGGTCTTGAGGGCGGGCGATACGCTCACCGCCGATGCGAAAGTCGTCGAGGGAGTGGGCCATATCTCCAACCAACACATGACGGGAGAATCGACGCCGATCGCCGCCGACGTGGGCGACGAGTTGCTCGCGGGTGCGATCGCCTTGGACGGTGCGTTTGAAGTCGTCGTCACCAAGCGCGCGGAAGATTCCGCGATGGCGAAGATCGAAAAACTCGTCGACGACGCGCGACTCAATAAGAGTGCGACGGAGACGTGGATCAACCGCTTTGCATCGATTTACACGCCGATCGTCGTCGTCGCGGCGCTCATCGTCGCGATCGTTCCGCCGCTCTTCTTCGGCGGCGTGTGGGACGCGTGGATCTACAAGGCGTGTGCGTTTTTAATCATCAGTTGCCCGTGTGCCCTCGTGCTTTCGGTGCCGCTTACGATGTTTGCAAGCATCGGCCGCGCGTCGAGAGAGGGTATTTTCGTCAAGGGCGCGACGGCGATTGAAACGCTCTCGGAATCCGATGCGATCGCCTTCGACAAGACGGGGACGCTGACCGACGGGAAGTTTTCGGTCGCGCGCGTCGACACACAGGGTGTCGACGAAGAGACGGTGCTTACGGTGGCCGCGACGGCCGAACAATACTCGAACCACCCGATCGCGCAGTCGCTTCTCGCCGAGGCGGAACCCGCGGGAGGGGCGAAAAACTACCGAGAAATTTCGGGGAAGGGCATCGTCTGTGAGATTGACGGAAAAGAGACGGCGGTCGGAAACGAGGCGCTCCTCGAAAGTTTGGGCCTGAAATCGCCCTTTGAATCCGTCGCAATGACGTCGGTCTTCGTCGTGCAGGAAAAAGTTCTGCTCGGCCGCATCTCGTTTACGGACTCGATTAAGGACGGCGTCGCGGATGCGCTTAAAAAACTGCACCGCAACCTCAAGATGTATATTTTCTCGGGCGATAAGAAAGAGCTCGTCGAACGCGTCGGAAACGAACTGGAAGTCGACGAGACCTTCGGCGGCTTGCTGCCCGATGAGAAAGTGGGCGCCTTAAACCGCGCGCTCTCCGACAATAAAAACGTCGTCTACGTGGGCGACGGCATCAACGACGCGCCCGTCCTCGCAAAGAGCGACGTCGGGATCGCGATGGGAACGGGAGGTGCCGACATGGCGATCGAAAGTGCCGATATCGTCATGTTGGGCGACGACATCGCGAAACTGCCGTTTTTATTCGATCTCTCGAAGCGGACGCGCCACATCAGCTTTTTAAACATCACCTTGGCGCTCGTCGTCAAATTACTCGTCGTGATCTTGAGTTTGTTGGGGATCGGCAATCTGTGGCTCGCCGTCTTCGCCGACGTCGGCGTCTCGCTCATCTGTGTCGCCATCGCCATGACCATACTGGGCTATAAGTCTTCGAAATAACTGTGTTATAATACATGCGGGAGGCGAATATGTCCGATAAATGGAAAAATTATCAAATCCTCAGTCGAAACTTCCTGGAACGCGGAAATACCGACAAGGGTTTGAAACTATTGGTCAAGTCGCTGAAATTTGCACCGAATGAAGAGGCCTTGGTCGACTCGTACTTTTCGATCGCCGATTTGTATTGGCAGCGAGGGGACGAGGAGCGCGCCGCGGAGGTATTTCGTAAAATTCGGGAGATCGGAGATTACCCCGGCGCGGACTACGCCCTGGGCGTACTGATGGAAAATGCCGGGAAGGAGAAGGAGGCCGTTAAATATTTGGAAGAGGCGGTCTCGAAGGATCCGAACTATGAAAGCGCCTGTTACGAACTCGCACTCCTTTACGATCGATGGGGATACAAGGACGATGCGCTCGCTCTGTTCGAGCGCTGTGCGGCGCTCGTGCCGGAAAACGGCATCGTCTTTTCGGATATGTCGTCGATCTACGAGGAGCGACGAGAGTATAAAAAGGCGCTCTCCCTCGCGAAAAAAGCGGTTTCGCTGTCCCCGACTTACAGTATCGGGTATTATAACCTTGGCGTAATCTACCAAAAGACGCACGAGGACGCGAAGGCCCTCGAGATGTATCGAGAGTCTTTGTCTTACGACGAATATTATGCGCCGACGTATCTCAATATGTCGGCGATTTATTTGCGCCGTCGCGAACCGGAAAAGGCCGTCGCTATTTTGACGAAGGGCATCCTCCTTCATTTAAACAGCGTCAATCTTTACTATAATCGCGCGTGCAGCTACATGCGCCTCGGCGAGAGAGAACGCGCCATCGGCGATTTGAAGAAGGCGATTGACATTAACGGCGACGCCAAAATGTGGGCGTCGCGGGACGACGATTTAAGAGAAATTGTCGGGGAGGTAGACGATTGATTATTATAAAAACCAAACACGAAATTGAAAAAATGCAGACGGCAGCCGATCTATTGGTCGCCGTGCACAGGGCGCTCAGAGACGAGGTCAAACCCGGCGTGACCACGCTCGAATTGGATCGATTTGTCGAAAAATTTATCACCGAGCGCGGCGGCTATCCCGAACAAAAGGGCTACGAGGGATTCCCCTACAGTATTTGCGCGTCGGTCAATGACGAGATCTGTCACGGATTTCCGTCGTCTCGAAAATTACAAGACGGCGACCTGCTGACGATCGACATGGTCGTCAACGTCGACGGCTATCTCGCCGACTCGGCGTGGAGCTACGCCGTGGGCGAGACGAGCGAAGAGGTCGATAAGCTCATGAAGGTCACCAAAGAGTGCCTCTACAAGGCGATCGACATCGTCAAACCCGGCACGCGCTTGGGCGATATCGGCCACGTCATTCAAACGCATGCGGAGAAAAACGGCTTTTCGGTCGTAAGAGACTTCGTCGGGCACGGCATCGGGACGAATATGCACGAAGACCCGCAGGTCCTCCACTACGGTAAACCGGATCGGGGCCTGCGCCTTCAGGAGGGCATGGTCTTTACGATCGAGCCGATGATTAATTCGGGCGATTGGCCCATCAAGATGGACGACAACGGATGGACGGCACGGACCAGAGACGGGTCGCTGTCGTGCCAATACGAACATACATTGGCGGTCACCGAAGACGGTGTCATCGTCTTAACCGAACAAGGAGGCTAATATGTTAAAACAAATAGAAAGACCGCATGTCGGCGATCCCATGGCGAAACTCGTCACCAGTGCGGGCGACATCGTCATCCGCCTGTTTCCCGAGGCCGCGCCGAAGGCGGTCGAAAACTTTAAAGGCTTGATCGAGAAGGGATACTACGACGGGGTCATCTTTCACCGCGTCATCCCCGACTTTATGATTCAGGGCGGGGACCCGACCGGCACCGGCCGCGGCGGAGAGAGCATCTGGGGAAGCGCCTTTCAAGACGAATTCCACAAGGACTATAGGAACATCGTCGGCGCCCTCTCGATGGCGAATGCCGGGCCGAATACGAACGGAAGCCAGTTTTTCATCGTCCACGGACCGACCGTCGAAGCCGACATCATCGGTCAAATGGAAGATGCCGGAGAGCGTTACGGCTACAGCTCAGACGTCATCGACGCCTACAAGGAAAAGGGCGGCGCGTTCTGGCTCGACGGAAAGCATACCGTCTTTGGCCAAGTGTACGACGGCATGGACGTGGTCGATGCGATCGCAAATGCCGATCGAAATGCCATGGATAAGCCGGATGAGGACATCGTGATTGAAAGTGCGGAAGTTTTCGCCTTTGAAGAATAAGACGGACGAATAAGTATTTAATTTAAATATTAAATAGTAGATAAAAAACTATATAAAAAGGACCCGTGATTTTTAGTCACAGGTCCTTTTTATATAGTTCAATCGGAAATTAATTTGCCTGAAAACCGGTAATAGTTTTATTTTCTTCATCTAAAACAAAAACAGAACAGCCATAGAGATGAGCATCATCTTCCCTATAAGAATAGAGGCCTTGCTCGATTTTTGTATAGAGTTCATTCGTGTAGTCTTCGATTGTACGATTCATTGGCACTAATGTGAAATGATTGTTTTTGTAAACAATTGTATAGAGAGTAGAGGGGACGTGCATATATTTATATTCTTCAGGAGAAGAGGATGGGTCGAGAAGGTCATAGAATAAGCGATAAGTCACACCGTCTTCTTTCTCTATAAGGGACACTTGGGTCTTGTCTTCGTTATAGGAGGCGTTCCAATGAAAACCAAGAATAAGTTCGTCCAAGGGGATATAGAACTCTTTATTATAATATACTTGGTTAGCGTCATAATTATCTGATGCGCTAATCGCAACTCCGTCACATTCTGTGCCTCGAGAATGGAAAATGATTTTTTTGTCTAATATAGGATCTGTCAAAATCAGCCCAATGCCGCCTCCACCATAATCATAGGTATAGCGGTCAATAGTGTAGGGCCAGTTCATTTTTTCAGAAAAATCACGAAGGGATACAAAGGGTCTATTTGCAATTTGTAAAAATTTTACAGGGAAAGATCGTCCTTTCCATTGTACTTTTAAGTGTCCTTTTCTTTGAATGGCATGATAAGAGTCTCCAACGGCGACCGTTTGATTAGCCTGATCCCAGGTGACGGGTTTATCCATTAATTCTGAGACGAATCGGATGGGGACTAAAGTTCGGTTCTCCACAATTTTCGGTTTCACATCCATAGTATAGATTCGAGTGCCTCTTTCGGAATAGACCTTGACAGTTTTTTTATTAATAGTAAGCTCTAGAGTTTTTTCATTTGAACCATAGGAGTGAATCCAAACCATCTGACTTTTTTGATCCCATTCGACTTCAGCGCCTAAATATTCACTGACAATTCGAATAGGAACTAGAACTCGATTATTTTCCATAATAGGGTCGACATCGTTCTCGACATAGAAGTCGTTAATACAAAGATGTATTGGATTTTGGGCAAAAGCTGGCAAGGGGAGTAAGAGTAGTAGACAAAAAAGGGACAATAAAAATTTTTTCATGATAAAAACTCCTTTCTATATTCTTCTTTCAAATCAAAGAAGATTAAATGACAAGTACTACCCGAGATATTATGTATTTTCTGAGTACTTTCTTAAGTATATCCTATCCTGCAAAGGATTCCATAGAACTATTTAATTTCTATGAATAAAAAGTCTCTAGTACACAAAAAACGGGCCTTTCGGCCCGTTTTTTGTGCGGCGATGTATGGATGATTTAGATATGGTAAACGTGTAGATCTTTAATAAGCAGGACGATGACGACATCGGCGGCGATCAGAATCGAGCTCAACAAGACGGCGTAGAGAAAGGGGTATGCCGTCATGATGTTGACGCCGATAAAAATAATCACGAGACTGATGATGAGACCGCCGAGTGAGGAGAGGAAAGATTGTTTCGAGTTTTTCGCGATCTCCTTCGCCGACGTCCACGTGTAGTTGGCGAATTTAAAGTCGATGAACAAACTGATGCTGTTGATAAAAAAGATATAGGCGAGAGGCCCGATCAGATAGAGCGGAAGATAGAGGGCGTCGGGTTTTAAGATGGCGGCGAGCAGGATGAAAGTGACGATATAGGCGGGGACGACCATGATAAGCGACGAGACGAGTTTTCTCAGAAAGATCGTGCGGCCCTTTATCGGCAGGGTGTAGGTGATGTAGGCGGATCTTCCCTCGAGAGAAAAGCTGAAGCTCGACACGTTCATGAATCCCGCGGCGAAGAGGAGGATTAGAAAGAGCGCCGCCTGAGGCGGTACCATCTCCTGGTCGTACAGGAAGCTCGTAAAGCCGTCGCGAATCGAGGGAACGAGCAGGCACATGACGAGGATGACGGGGAGGAGGACGCCGAAGAAACTGCCCAAGGCGACCGACGAGTTATCCCAGTAGAGTTGGACTTCTTTTCGGATCATCGCGCGCCGCGGAGAGCGAGGTTTTAAGTCCTTATCCGAGACGGCCTTCGCGTCGGAGTGCGAAGCGAGTTTTTCGGCGATCGAGAAGAAGCGGGAAGAAAAGTAGTTCAAGAATAAAAAGAACGCAGCGATCGCGAGGACGATAAAGAGGATGCCGATCCAAGTGTGTCCGTGCAGGGTGTAGGACATCAGGCGGAAGGGTGCGGGCAGGGATCCGTAGAACAGGAGAAAGCGCGCGAAATCTTTAAACTCTCTCGCGATTTCGTAGTAGTACAAAACCATGACAATCGCGAAGATGAAGACGCCGAAGATTGACTTCACGATTTTCGGAATGTTGAGTTTGCTGCCCGCCCCGGTGCTCAACGTGCGGAGAAAATAGCCGAGGCATTCCGCGAGCAAACCCAAGGCGAGAAATGTGAAGAATAAGAGAACGGTCTTTGCCGCCGAATGTGTCGTCAAGGCACAGATGACGAGCGAGCCGACGGAAAAGGCGATGACGATCGGAACATCCCACACCCAGGATCCCGTAAATTTCGAGAGAACCAAGTGTCTCTTCGGAACGGGGAGCGACCAGAGCGTCGATTGGTCGAAGGCGTGGAAGAAGGTCTGTTTAAACTGAAAAAAGCTGATTAAGAGAATCCCGACAAAGAAGACGAAGGCGGTGATGTCGATCGCCGCGAAGATGTCGTATGTTTGGAGGAATTCCGCCAGTTCGAGCTGTTCGCTGTCGGGCACCAATTCCAACATTCCCGTCGAGGAAAACATGGGGAAGATGCCGCCCATGACGACGACGCCCCAAAGCGAGAGGAGGTAGATGAAGATGCCGAACGCCTTTTGCTTTCCGTTGCGGAATTGTGCGAAGCCGCGCTTGATTTCGAGCTGCGATAAGATTTTAAGCGTCGACATCGGAAGACATCCTTTCTACGAAGAGATCTTCTAAGCTGCCCTTTTCGAGGATGTCTTTCGTCGCGCCGAAGAAGACGAGGCGGCCGTCGCGGATGATGGCGACCTTGTTACACAGTTTTTCGGCGACTTCGAGGACGTGCGTCGAAAATAAGATGGTTGCGGCGTGCTCCCTTGCCATGCGCTTAAAGTGCTCTCGGATCATGCGCGTCGCGAGGGGGTCGAGCCCGACGAAGGGTTCGTCCAGAACGATCAGCTTCGGTCGATGCAATAAGGCGCCGATTAAGGCGAGTTTTTGCTGCATGCCGTGGCTGTAGTTTTCGATGGATTCGCCGAGTCGGTCGAAGATTTGAAAGTCCTCGGCGAGCGCGTCGATGCGTTCCTTGCGCGTGTCGTAGTCGAGTTCGAAGATGTCGGCGATAAAGTTTAAGTAGTCGATGCCGCGCATAAACGAGTAGAGTTCCGGATTGTCCGGCACGTAGCTGTAGACGCGTTTCGCCTCGAGCGGGTCGGTTTCGATGTCGTGGCCGTCGATTAAAATGTGTCCGTCGTCGAAGGGAATCAGTCCGAGCGCCGATTTGATCGTCGTCGTCTTGCCGGCGCCGTTTGAACCGATAAAGGCGCAGATGTCCCCCGGCCCGAGGGAGAAACTGATCCCGTGGAGGACTTGTTTCTGCCCGTAAAATTTAGAAAGGTTGTCGATTTCTAACATAACATCTCCTTTCGAGAAAACATCTCAGAATGTACGTCATCATTATATAAAAAGCGGGATCGCTTGACAACGCGCGAAAGAGACGGCCGAAGGGATCGGGGTAAAATATGCTATAATTTGTATCGAGGAGGACGAGATGCATCAATATCGAGGAAGGTTAATTTTACACACGGGAAGTATGTTTTCGGGCAAGACGTCGAGCTTGGAACGAGAGGTCAAGCGGTTTCGCATCGCGGGTTACAACACGATCGTCTTTAAGCCGACGCTCGATACGCGGTTTGTTCACTCGGCGATTACAAGCCACGACAATACCTCGCTCGAGGCGGTCGTCGTCGAAGACATCGAGGGCGTCGTCAGCGCGGCGAACCGCGCCAATGCGGATGTGATCGCGATCGACGAGGTTCAATTTTTAGGCGGCGAGGTCGAGGAGGTTCTTCGACGCTTCGACGATTTGCTCGACGCGGGGAAGACCGTCGTCTGTGCAGGTCTCGATATGGACTACGAAGCACGTCCTTTTGAACTCGTCAAAGAACTGATGGCGGTGTCGGACTATGTGGAAAAACACCACGCGGTTTGTGCGCACTGCGGAAGCGACGCGTGGGTAAGTCACCGCATGACGTCGGAATCCGACCGGGTCGTCATCGGCGCCACGGAAAAGTACGAGCCGCTTTGTCGAGCGTGTTTTAAGCGGATTAAAAATCGCGGAGAGAGGGTGAATCTATGAGAGAGCCTCGCGTTGCCGTATTCGGCGGGTGTAATCTCGATATCAGCGGGAGGTGTCTGAGCAGACAGCATCTATACGACTCGAATCCGGGCATCGTCACGATGACGCCCGGAGGCGTCGGGCGAAACATCGCCGCAAACATCGCATCGGCGGGAGTCGAGACGACGCTTGTGACAGCGCTCGGCGACGACGATAAAAAAGAGATGATCCTGGCCTCTGCGCCCGCGTGCTTGAGCTTCGACGACGCGTTTGTCTTTCGGGGCGAGTCGACGGGAAGTTATCTCGCCGTCTTGGACGATAGAGGAGAGCTCTATACCGCGGTAAACGACATGCGAATTATCGACCGCTTAACTGCGGAAAAACTCGCAAGTCGAAGGGCGCTCGCGGAGCGTTGTCGCTATACGGTGGTCGATGCCAACTTAAGCGCGGAGGCGCTCGCCGAAATTTTCAGCTGGTCCATACGGGCCGTCGTCGACGGCGTAAGTGCCGTAAAAGTCGAGAAATTTAAAGCTTTTATCGACCGGATCAATGTGTTAAAATGTAACATTCTGGAGGCGCGGGCCTTGTCCGGCTTGGGAGAAAATGCTCGGTTGATCGACTGCGGCGCGGACCTCTTACGGAAGGGGGCCGAGCGCGTCGTCATCACCGCCGGTGCCGACGGAGCGTATGTCTTTTCGAAAAGCGAGACGATTCATTTTAAGACGTCCGCCATGGAAATCCAGGGAGCGACGGGCGCGGGAGATGCCTTTGTGGGAATGTTGACCGCGGAGCTCGTCGAGGGAAAAAATTTTATCGACGCGACGATCGGCGCGATGGCGGCGTCGCGTCTGGTGCTGAAGAGTGACGACAGCGACCTGCGCGGTTTTCATCGAGAGGCGTGGGAGCGGGAAAAACAGGAGGTTGACTATGACATTATCTAATTTAAAAGCGTACATGGATATCGCCCCGGAGGTACGGGAAGCGTTCGAGGCCAATAAACCGGTCGTCGCCCTGGAATCGACGATTATCTCGCACGGTATGCCGTATCCCAAAAATTTGGAGACGGCGAAGCGCTGCGAAGCGATCTTGAGAGAGGCGGGCGTGACGCCGGCGACGACGGCGATCATCGACGGCCGCATCAAAGTCGGCTTGAGCGAAGACGAACTCGAATTTATGGCGACCTCGAAGGACGTCATTAAGAGCTCGACGCGTGACTATGCCCACATCGTCGCAAACGGACTCAACGGAGCGACGACGGTTGCGACCTCGATTTTGACGGCGCGCCTTGCGGGCATTCCGCTGCTGGTCACAGGCGGCATCGGCGGGGTACACCGCGGCGCCGAGACGACGATGGACATTTCGCGCGACCTTCAGGAACTCGCCACATCCGACGTCGCCGTGGTGTGTGCGGGCTGCAAGTCGATTTTAGATATCGGACTCACCCTCGAATACCTCGAGACTTTCGGCGTGCCGGTTGTCGGCTACCAAACGGAGGAAATGCCCGCCTTCTTTACGAGACGAAGCGGACATAAACTCGACTATCGCTACGACGATCCCGAAAAGATCGCGGCATTGATGAAGACGAAGTGGGATCTCGGCATCCACGGCGGCGTCGTCGTGGCCAACCCGATCCCCGAAGCCGACGCGATGGACGAAGAGCTGATCGAAAAGGCCATCGAAGAGGCACTCGAGGACGCAAAAAAACAGGGCATCTCCGGCAAGGAGACCACGCCGTTTTTGCTTCAACGCGTGCTCGAAGTGACCGGCGGCGACAGTTTGGAATCGAACATCGCCCTGGTCTTTAACAATACGAGGCTCGGCGCGGAGATCGCCAAGGCATACGCTCATAAATAACACGCGAAACGCGGGAAAGTCGGCGCGACAGTCTATGTCGCGTCGATTTTTTATTGGCCGAATTGCGGCGCCACCTCCGTATTGACGCGCGCGTCGTTTCTGTTTATAATAGCATGAAGTTTAGTAAATTAATCATGGAGTTTAAAATAGTATGAATATCGGAGAGAAAATAAAAAGCTTACGCTTGATGCAACAATTGACCCAGGAAGAACTCGCGCAACGCAGCGAGGTGACGAAGGGTTTTATCTCCCAAGTGGAGAGGGATCTCGCGAGTCCGTCGGTCGCGACGTTTTTGGACATTCTGGACGCGCTCGGCACGCGCCCCGAGGATTTTTTCGGGGGGATGGACGAGGCGAAGATCGTCTTTTCGTCCTCCGACGCCTCGACGTTTATCTCGGAGGACGAGGGCTACCGGCTCGAGTACATCGTGCCGAACGCGCAAAAAAACGCGATGGAGCCGACACGTTGGCACATCGAATCCGGCGGAAATTCGTCGGTCCTCACGCCGTTTGAGGGTCAATGGTTCGCCTACATCTTAAAGGGCGAACTCCTCGTACACTACGGGGAAGAGATCTACTCCGCGGGCGCGGGCGATACGCTCTACGGCCCGGGAGATAAGCGTGTGTATTTTGAAAATGCGTCGCGCGACGAGGCGACGCTGTTGTGGGTATCGAACCCGCCCAATTTCTAGGAGGTGACGGATGGAATCGATTATTACGATGCGCGGCATTCAAAAATCGTTCGCAGAGACACAGGTATTGAAGGGGATCGACCTCGAGGTTCGCGATCATGAGTTTTTGACGCTTCTCGGGCCGAGCGGTTGCGGGAAGACGACGCTCCTTCGAATTATCGCGGGATTCGAGCAGCCGGACGAGGGAGATGTCCTCCTCAAGGGGCAGTCGATGACGGCGATGAAACACTACGAACGGCCGGTCAACACGGTGTTTCAAAAGTATGCGCTTTTTCCGCATTTAAACGTCTTCGACAACATCGCCTTCGGCCTGAAACTGAAAAAACTGCCGAAGGCGGAGATCGAAAGTCGCGTCGAGGAGATGCTCGAACTCGTAAATTTGCCGGGGATCGGATCGCGGAGCATCGCCTCCTTATCGGGCGGGCAACAACAGCGCATCGCCATTGCCCGGGCGCTCATCAACGACCCCGAGATCCTCTTGTTGGACGAACCGCTCGGGGCGCTCGACTTAAAGCTTAGAAAGCGCATGCAGTTCGAGTTGAAGCGCATCCAGGAACAGGTCGGCATTACCTTTATTTACGTCACCCACGATCAGGAAGAGGCGCTCAGTATGAGCGATACGGTCGTCGTGTTAAAAGACGGGACGATCCAACAGATCGGGACGCCGATTTCCATCTACAACGAACCGGTGAACGCCTTTGTCGCCAATTTTATCGGCGAAAGCAATATCATCCCCGCGACCTTTGTAAGAGACGGCGTCGTTTCCTTTTACGGGAGGGAATTCCGCTGTGTCGACAAGGGCTTCGCGCCCGGGGAATCCGTGCAGGTCGTCATTCGACCCGAGGACGTCGAGCTGAAGAGGGACGCGGAGGATCTCTTGAGAGGAGAGGTGGAGTCGCTCGTCTTTAAGGGCGTCCACTACGAGATGATCCTAAACGTCGCGGGCGATAAGTGGATGGTACAGTCGACACTCGCGAAACAACCCGGGGAGGTCGTGGGACTTTACATCGAACCGGACAACTTCCACGTGATGAAGGGAGAAGGATGATGAGGCGATATGCGACGTTTTACATTCCGTGGGCGATATTATTTATCGTCCTGCCGCTCCTGTTGGTCGTCTTTATCAGCTTTAACGGAGAGCCGACGATGGATATGGCGAATTTCCGCTTTTCGACCGAGCAATATGTCCGCTTTTTCGAGCCGACGTATCTGCGCATCCTCGGGCGATCCGTCGCGCTCGCGGCAATTTCGACGGTGGCGTGCCTCTTTTTAGGCTACCCCGCCGCCTACAGCATCTCCCGCCAAAAGCCGAAGACGGCCGCGACGCTGATCCTCTTGTTCGTCATTCCGATGTGGATGAATTTTTTACTGAGGACGTACGCGTGGATTACTCTCCTCGGGAGAAACGGCGTAATCAACCGCGCATTGTCGCTGATCGGACTGGGGCCCTTCGACATGATGTATAACGAAGGCGCGATTTTAATGGGGATGATTTACAATTTTTTGCCGTTTATGGTCCTTCCCATCTACGCGATACTCGAAAAGATGGATCGTTCGCTCGTCGAGGCGGCGCAGGATCTCGGGGCGACGCCTTTTCAGACCTTTATCAAAATAACCTTTCCTCTGTCGTTGCCGGGGGTATTCAGCGGCATCTTGATGTGCTTTATACCGGCGCTTTCGACCTTTGTCATCTCGTCGCTGTTGGGCGGCAACAAATATTATCTGGTCGGCAATATCATCGAACAGCAATTTCGACTGACGGGAAACTGGCCGTTCGGCTCGGCGATCGCCGTCGTGTTAATCGTCATTTTGCTCGGAATGCTCTTTATCTTCAGACGTTTTGAAAATAAGGGAAGGCGAGGTGAACTGTATGAGAAATAAATTGCGAAACATCTACATGGGGCTGCTGCTGATCTTTTTATACTTGCCGATTGCGGTCTTGATCGTATTCAGCTTCAACGACACGAAATTGCGCGGCGTTTGGGCCGGCTTTACGACGCATTGGTACGCCGATCTCTTTACCGATCCGATCATTTTGAAGAGTCTTTACATCACGCTGCTCGTCGCCGTCGTCTCGACCGCGGTTTCGACCTTGCTCGGTACGATCTCCGCCATCGGAATCCGCGCGTTTAAAAAGCGGAGTCAAAACGTTATCTTGAACGTCAATTACTTGCCGGTGCTCAATCCCGACATCGTGACGGCGGTGGCGCTTATGAGTTTGTACGGATTTTTCGCGATCGAGCAGGGGCTCTTGACGATGACGCTTTCGCACATCGTCTTCTGTCTGCCCTACGTCGTTCTGTCCGTGCTCCCCAAGCTGGATCAGCTGGATCAACATACGGTCGAGGCGGCCTTCGATCTCGGGGCGAGACCGCGGGAGGTGCTCTTTCGCGTCGTCATACCGCAGATTAAGCCGGGCATCGTGACCGGGGCGCTGCTCGCCTTTACCTTGTCGCTCGACGACTTTATTATTTCCTTCTTTACGACCGGACAAGGCGTCTCCAATTTATCCATTACGCTATACTCGATGGCAAAAACGGGTATTAATCCATCGATGAACGCGATATCGACGATTTTGTTCGTCGCGGTCTTTATCCTTCTTTTGGTCTTAAATAAACGCGACGTCGATATCGTCGATCTCGAGGTGTAAGATGAACATGATGAAATGGATAAAATGGATAGCGGCACTCACCCTCCTCGTCGGCCTCACGGGCTGCAGCTCCGCATCGAGCAGTCGCGAGACGCTTCACGTCTATAATTGGGGGGATTACGTGGATATGGAGACGATTCGCCAGTTTGAAGAAGAGACCGGAATTCGCGTCATCTACGACACGTTCGCCTCCAACGAAGACCTCTACGTCAAGCTCAAGAAATCAAACGACATCTACGACGTCGTCGTGCCGTCGGAGTATATGGTGGAGCGGTTAATCCGCGAGGATATGTTGATGCCGCTGGATTACGATCTGATCCCCAACAGCAAGAAGTTGGATAAGCGCATTTTAAATATGGACTACGATCCGGGGAATCGCTATAGTTTGCCTTATTTTTGGGGGACGCTCGGCATCGTCGCAAATACGAAACGCATCCACTCCGACATCGATTCGTGGAGCGATTTGTGGGATCCCGGTTACAAAGACGAGATCATCATGTACAACTCTCAGCGCGACTCGATCGCGGTGGCGCTTAAGATGCTCGGGTATTCGATGAACACCCGCGACCTTTCGCAGCTCGAGGAGGCGGGAGAGGCCTTGATCGCGCAGAAGCCGCTCGTGTACGCCTACTTGGCCGATGAAGGTCGCGACGTCATGAGCCAGGGAGATGCGGCGCTTTCGGTGATGTATTCCGGAGATGCGGCGATGATGTGTCGCGAAAATAAAAATTTGAAATATATTCTACCTAAAGAGGGTACTAATATATGGTACGATTCATTTGCCGTTCCGAAGAATGCAAAAAATCCGAAGGCGGCCATGAAATTTATTAACTTTATGTCGAGACCCGACATCGCCGCGAAAAACGCGGCATACAGTGTCGGTTATGCGACGCCGATTCCCGAGGCGATCGAGCTGTTGCCTCGGTCGCTTCGGGAAGATCCCATCGCCTATCCCGATATCGATCAACTACCCCCTCTCGAGGTCTATCGCGATCCACGCGATTTGACCAGGGTGTACGACAGGATATGGACGGAGGTTACGGCGGAATAGATGTAGATAAAAGTTTTCGCAAGGAGGAAGGTAGCATGGCTTATAATTATGTAATCGTAGGTAGCGGAATAGCGGGCGTAACTGCGGCAAAAGAGATTAGAAAAAAAGACAGCGCCGGATCCGTTCTCTTGATCGGCGACGAGAACTGCGAACCGTATTTTCGCATTAAACTTTCTCACCTCATGGCCGAAGAAGAACCGGAACTTCCTGTTCTCAATGAGGAGGGCTGGTGCAAGGAGTTAAATATAGAAGCTCACTACGATGCGCGCGTGCGCGCGATCGATTTTAACGCGATGACCTTGACCTTAGAGGACGGAAAGACAATCGAGGCGGAGAAAATTCTCCTCGCCAACGGAAGTCACGCCAATCTGCCGCCCTTTGAAAACAGCGACTTAAAAGGCGTCTTTACGCTGAGAACATTCGACGACTTACAGGCCATCGGCACCTACCTCGACGACATGGAGCGCGTCTGCGTTATCGGCGGAGGACTCTTGGGCCTCGAGGCGGCGAAGAGCCTGCAGGCGCGGGGAAAGGACGTGACGATCGTCCACAGGAGAGATTATCTCTTGTCCAATCAATTGGACGAAGAACTCGGCCGGATGCTCAATGAGGAAATGGAAGCGCAGGGCTTTAACGTATGCGCCGGATACGATACGAAGGGTTTCCTTGGGAAGGATCGCGTCGAGGGGATCGAGTTTTCGGACGGAACCGTCGTCGATGTGGACTGCATCCTCGTCTCTATCGGCGTGCGCGCAAACATCGATTTGTTTGAGGGCACCGAGCTCGAGGTCAACCGCGGCGTCGTGGTCGACCGCTATTTAAAGACCAACCTCGAAAACGTTTGGGCTGCAGGCGACGTCGCCGAAGTCGAGGGACGGACGATGGGCCTTTGGTCGGCTTCCCGCGCCATGGGAAAAGTGGCGGGCGCGAATATGACGGGAGATGAGAAGACCTACGAAAATCCGATGGCCTTTACAAAACTCGACATCGGAGACATCGAGGTGTTCAGCGCCGGAAAAATCGGCGACGACGATGACGACGTCTACGTCTACGACGAGGGCGACGAACACCACCGTCTCTACGTAAACGACGGCCGCGTCGAAGGCGTCGTCCTCTACGGCAACACGAAAAAAATGGGCGCGTATCGAAAATTCGTCGAAAAGCGTGCGCCGATCGAGGAAGCGCTCGAAGGCGCGTATCCGTTTAAATTGAGAGAGGCGTAAAAAAACCATCTCGGATGCAAGGCCTGGCCTGTGTCCGGGATGGTTTTTATTTTATTTGGACGTGTTCAATCCGATCTTCATTTGGAGTCGCGTGCCGACGCCGACGTAGATAAAGAGGTAGAGCAGCGCGTAAAACGCCTGCGCCTGGATCCCCTCCGGCGCGTAGCGGTAAATCGCCATCGGGATAAAGGCGATGGGGCAGACCGCAAAGGCGACGGCGACGAAGTAGTTGACTTTGGGGATGTGGACGACGTTGTTTTTCTTTTTGATCTGATAGGGCTTTTTATTTTCTCGGATTTGCTTTAACTCCTTTTTAAAAATGGGTAACCCCATAAAGAGCACGAGGACGATGATGAGGATGCGGAGAAAGGCGTAGTATTCGTTCATCTTTCCCGCCTCGTCGTAAACCGGCAGATAAGGGTGGATGAGGGCGAGTACGAGCATGAGAAAGATGTTCATTTGATCGATCGCCTTTAAAGCTTTTATGTATTTGGTCTTGTCTATGGTCATAATTACCTCCGAAGACAGTATAGCACAAGGCCTTTTGAATGAAAAACATCTATCGATTTTATTCTGCTAATAGGGTATGCTATATGGTATGATAGAAAAAATCATACATCAGTTAGGGGGATAACCATGCAGAAACAGATGAAAAATGGAATTATTTTCGCAGTTTTTTTATTGATTTGTTTTCTACTGACGTTAACGCCCTTGATAACGGAAAAGGCACTGTTTATTTCGGACGAAATCGGGAATGCGTCGTTTGACGGACTCATGTTCGACGACCCCTCTCGCGTCGATCACTTGCAGGTGACGCGCCGATTGGAAAATAAACAGCCTCTGTTGTATCGTTACGATATTCAATTTCGTTATGAAGGCGATCCGTCGAGTGTGCGCATTCTCGGCACGCCGGTAAGACAAATTTACTTTAAAGAAGGCGTCGATCCGTCGAAGAGCAAGGCTACGCTCAAGGGCGAATACGACAAACTCAATACATCCGTGATGAAGTCGCTTCAACTGAAAGATATCATGGAGAAGCGAAACTTTTCGCTCGCACCCGCCTCGGAGTTAAGGCTCCCTCTCGACGAAGAGACCGAAGACTACGCCTTCAGCGTCGTAACGGATCCCGTCACCGTCGACATACGATCGGGAAAGACGCTCGCCGATATCGGCGTCTTTATCACCAACGGAAAAATCGGGAAGTTCTCGGACGCCCTGGGCATAAAGGATGCTGACATAAAGCCGCACACCTCGGCAAAGACGCAGTCGGGAACCTACGTCAATACGTTGGAGCTTATAAACGGGCCGCTTTATTCGAGAATGCAGACGGCCAAGACCGTCGCGACGATCTTATGTGTCGTCTCGGTTGTGGGCGGGCTGTTCGTGATTTTAACCGATAAAAAGAACAAGTACTCCGCAGTTTATGCGGCCATGGTCGTCTTTTTACTCGCGCTTCCCACCGCAAAGATGCAGGCGCCGACGAAGCTCGCGACATTTTTGGCGATCCCCCTCCTCGCGTATGTGGGATTTATCATGTATAAATTGATGAGGAGACCCGGGCTTCAAGTAAAATCCATCGACTTCAGACAGGGAAGCGGCATGGCGATTCTCGTCTTTATCCTGTCGACGTATGTATTCGCCATATTGAACGGGTTTTATCTATAGCATGAGAGAAGCGTGTGCGGAAGGCACGCTCTCTCTTATTAAAATTTTTGTGCTATTGAAAATAAAAATTGTACATAATATAATATAAACAGATCAAATAAAGGGGGAAATACATGAAAAAAAGATCACTATTGCTCGCACTCGTGATGCTCCTCGTCTTCACTTTGACGGCATGCGGCAGCGCATCGAACAATCAAAGTGCCAATAACGGCAAGGCAAGCAACAATGCGAACAACGCCATGGCCAATGAAAAAGAGGACGATGGCGATAAGAAAGACGGCGAAAAGTTGAAGATCGGCTTCGTTACCGACGAAGGCGGTATCAACGACCAGTCCTTTAACCAAGGGGTATGGGAAGGCTTGCAAAAAGCACATGAAGACTTAGGTTACGAGGTATCCTATCAAGAGTCGAAGGAATCAACCGACTACGCACCGAACATCGAAACGCTGTTGGATGCGGATAACGACATCATCGTCGCGGCAGGTTTCAACTTGGCCGATGCGATGCTCGAAGCAGCTGAAAACAATCCCGACGTCAACTTCCTGATCGTCGATGCCGGATACGAGGACGCACCCGACAACTTAACGGGTCTTCAATTTAAAGCGGAAGAGCCTTCTTTCCTCGTCGGCTACATCGCAGGTCTTACCACAGAAAGCAACAAAGTCGGCTTCGTCGGCGGACAGGAATCGACCCTGATCAAGGCATTTGAATGCGGATACAAGGCGGGCGTCGATCAAGCGGCCAAGGAAAAAGGCCAAGAAGTTGAAATCGTCAGCCAATACGTCGGAAACTTCTCCGATGCCGCAAAGGGTAAGAGTATTGCGACGAATATGTATCAACAAGGCGCAGATGTCATCTTCCACGCTGCCGGAGGAGCCGGCGACGGCGTCATCGAGGCGGCCAAGGACCAAGACAAGTGGGTCATCGGCGTCGACCGCGACCAAAACGACATCGCTCCGGACAACGTCCTTACATCGGCGATGAAACGTGCCGACAGCGCTATCTACAAAGTGCTTGAAGGTCTCTCCAAGGGCGAAGACTTCCCGGGCGGAGAAAACTTGAACTTCGGTTTGAAGGAAGGCGACACGGTCGATATCGCACCGACGAGCGACAAGAACGTCAAACCTGAAATCTTAGAAAAGATTGAACCGTTGAAACAACGCATCATCAAGGGCGAAATCAAAGTTCCCGCATCGGAAAAAGAATATGAAGCGTTTGAAGCAAAATAAATTTGATCGCAAAAAAAGAGGGTTCGGCCCTCTTTTTTTATATCCTCACAAATTTATGCGTCGATAGTGTATAATTAGACGAGTATATGAAAGGGGAAAACGATGGTTGAACAAAAACTCGCGCCGGCTGTGGAAATGCGCGGAATCACCAAAAAATTCGGTGATTTTACGGCGAACGATTCGATCGATCTCGTCGTGGAAAAGGGAACAATTCACGCGCTGCTCGGCGAAAACGGCGCCGGCAAATCGACGCTCATGAATATATTGTACGGTCTGTATAAACCGACTTCGGGGGAAGTCAAGGTAAACGGGGAGATCGTCCACTTCCAAGGTCCGAAGGATGCGATCCAAAGGGGACTCGGCATGGTGCACCAACACTTTATGCTGTTTCAGCCGTTTACGGTCGTCGAAAACATTATCTTGGGAGAAGAGCCGACCAACGGAATCGTACTGGACAAGAAAAGTGCGAGAAAGCGCGTCGTCGAGCTTTCGAATCAGTATAATTTAAAGATCGACCCTGATGCGAAGATTGAAGATATCTCCGTCGGGATGCAGCAGCGCGTCGAAATTTTAAAGGCGCTGTATCGCGATGCGGAAATACTCATCTTCGACGAGCCGACGGCAGTCCTCACGCCTCAGGAAATCGAAGAGCTCATCGACATCATCAAGGCGCTCGCCGCCGAGGGGAAGAGCGTCATCATCATTACGCATAAGCTGAAGGAGATTAAGGCGCTTGCGGAAAAGTGTACGATTATTCGACGGGGAAAGCGCATCGGCACGGTCGATGTAAGCGAGACGAGTGAGGCGAAGCTCGCCGAAATGATGGTCGGTCGCGAAATTAAGTTTAAGGTCGATAAGAAACCGAAGGAGGCGGGAGAGGTAGCGCTTCGCGTCGAAGATCTTCACGTCAAGGACGTCCGCGACGTCGAGGTCGTGCGGGGATTAAATCTCGAGGTTCGAGAAGGAGAGATCTTCGGCATCGCCGGCGTCGACGGAAACGGCCAAAGCGAATTGCTGGAAGCGCTCACCGGCCTTCGAAAGATCGAAAGCGGAAAAGTCATCATCCACGACAAGGAAGTGACGGGGAAATCGCCGCGCGCCATCCGGGAGGCGGGACTCAATAATATTCCCGAGGACAGAAACAAGCGCGGACTGGTCCCGCAGTTTACCGTCGCCGAAAACATGATTTTGCACGTCTCTAAGCAGGCGCCTTATTCTAAACACGGCATCTTAGAGGAGGAGCCGATCCGCGATCACGCGGAGGCGCTCATGGAATCGTTCGACATTCGGCCGCGAAATAGCGATTATTTGGCGAGCGATCTTTCCGGAGGCAACCAACAGAAGGTCATCCTCGCCAGAGAGATCGACGACGATCCGGACGTCCTGATCGCCGCGCAACCGACGCGCGGCCTCGACGTGGGCGCGATCGAAAACATCCACCGCTTCCTCGTGCAGCAGCGCGATCACGGAAAAGCGGTCCTCTTGATCAGCTTTGAACTGGACGAAGTTATGAGTTTGTCGGACCGGATCGGCATTATTTACGAAGGCGAGATTACGAAGATTTTCCGCGAGGGCGAAGCGGACCAAAATGAACTGGGTTACTATATGGCAGGAGGTGAGAATCGTGAATAAACGCATGCTTTACTATACGGTGATGTCCGTCTTTCTCGGCCTCGTCGTCGGCGCCATCATCCTCCTTATCGTCGGCGTCAATCCGTTGGAAGCGTACAAAGTCATGATTCTCGGCGCATTCGGTAAACCGAAGTATATTTCGTGGACGATCGTCGAGGCGGTGCCCATTATCCTGACGGGTATCGCCGTCGCCTTCGCGTTTCAGACGGGGATCTTTAACATCGGAGCGGAAGGTCAGTTTATCGTCGGATCCTTGGGCGCCGTCATCGTCGGCGTCGCCGTTGACATGCCGCCTGTGATCCACGCAATCGTCGCACTGCTCGCCGGCATCGTATGCGGGGGAGTTTGGGGCGCGCTCGTCGGCGTCTTTAAGGCGAAGCGAGGCGTCAACGAAGTTATTTCCTCGATCATGTTGAATTGGATCGCCTTCTACTTCAGCAATTATATGTTGACGAAGTCGTTTTTGAGAAAGCCCGACAGCAATTATTCCTTTAATATTCAGCCGTCGGCGAGCATTCGCTTTTTGGGAGAATGGAAGCGCTCCGAGGCAGGTCGCGCGATCTTAAAAGAAAACGACTTTTTACGGGGCATTTTAAATCCGCCGGTACACTGGGGGATATTGATCGCGATCGTCGTCGCGATTCTCGTGTGGTTTATCCTGAAGAAGACGACGCTCGGGTACGAACTAAAGGCGGTCGGATTTAACCGCTTCGCCGCGGAATACGGCGGCATCGATATTAAGAAAAATACCGTCATCTCGATGGCCATCTCCGGGGCGATGGCGGGTCTTGCCGGCGCCGTCCAGGTCCTGGGGGTCGCGGGGAATATCGGTCTTTTGGCGACGCAACAGGGCTACGGTTTTAACGGAATCGCCGTCTCGTTGATCGCGGCGAACCACCCCATCGCGTGTATCCCGTCGGGTATTTTATTTGCCGCGCTCACTTACGGCGGCGGCAAGTTGAACTCGGCACTCCATACGCCGTCTGAAATCATCAACATCGTCATCGGCATCATCGTATTATTTATCGCGATGCCGCAATTTATGGAATTAATTCGCAAGAAATTTAGTTTTAATAAATCGAAACGAGTAAAGGGAGGGGAAGAAGTTGAGTAGCTTTTTGACGAATTTCGCCGGAGTTATCGGCATCACATTGCTTTACGCCGCTCCTTTGATCTACACGGCCATGGGCGGTGTCGTCAGTGAAAACACCGGGGTCGTCAACATCGGCCTCGAGGGCATGATGACGATCGGCGCCGTGGTCGGGGCCATCGTCGGCTTTTACGTCGGCAATCCCTGGATCGCCTTTTTGTGCGCCGGCCTGGGCGGCATGGCGATCGCCCTCTTGCACGGCGTCGCGACGATTCACTTCGGCGCGGATCACGTCGTCAGCGGGACGGCGCTGAACCTATTGGGACCGGGGCTTGCGATTTTCCTCGCGCGGCTATTCTTCGACGGCGCGGCCATGACCGAGCCGATTCCCTTTAAAAACAAGATGCCGAGGGTACTTGGAAATGTCTTTCCGGACGGGAGCATCGGAGACATTATCTTCAACCAATACATCACCGTCTACATCGCCTTCGCGTTGGTGGCGATCATCTACTTTATCCTATACAAGACGAAACTCGGTTTGCGCATGCGATCCGTCGGGGAACACCCGCACGCGGCGGAAACGCTCGGGATCGACGTGTACAAGTTAAAATACATCGGCGTCCTCACTTCCGGGTTTTTAGCGGGACTCGGCGGAGCGAGCTTAAGTCTCGCCGTCGTCGCAAACTTTAGGGAGACGCTCATTTCGGGCCAAGGTTTTATCGCCCTCGCCGCCGTCATCTTCGGCGGATGGAAACCGCAAACCACCCTGCTCGCCTGTTTGCTATTCGGCGCGGCGGAAGGTCTCGTCATCTTTATGGGTTCGACGTCGATCAAGGTCTCGCCGGATTTGCTCAATATGTTGCCCTACGTCATCACGATGATTTCGATGGTGCTCTTTGTCGGCGAGGCGAGGGGACCGAGCGCGAATGGGTTCCCGTACAAGAGAACGAAGTAATTATGTGTATCGTATAAGGAGGTAACAGATGGACTATCGAGTATATCCGAACGGAACAAACCCCGTCATCGCCCTGCGACTGGACCCGGGCGATGAGATCGTCTCCTTGATTATGGAGGTCGCGGAAAAAGAAAATATTCAGGCGGCGACCGTGTCGGGACTCGGCGCGACCGACGATGTTACGATCGGTATTTTAGACTTGGCGTCGAAGCAATACACGAGAACCGACATGAAAGAACCGTTTGAGATTACCTCGTTTATCGGGAATCTGTCGAGAAAGGACGGGGAGGTTTATCTCCACAGCCACATCAACCTCGGCGGCCTCGACGGCATCGTTCGGGGAGGTCATTTGCATCGCGCGGTCATTTCCGTGACCGCGGAACTCTTTATCCGTCCCTTCGACGGCGCGATCGAACGGAAGATGAACGAAGAGATCGGCGTCAACCAAATGATTTTTTAATCGAAAACGAAAAAGAGCCGTTCGTCGGCTCTTTTTTCGTGCGCAAAAGTATTCTGTATTTTTCGTCAAAAAGCGGGCAGAATAAAAAGAGTATGCTACAATGACAAATGTAGGAAAATTAACGACACCTTTTCTTCAAGGTTTGCCCTTTGAGCAGAGGTAGGAGGTATGTATGAACGAAAAATTAGGAATTATCGCCATCATCGTCGAGGCGAGTTCCGATCTTGTCGTAGACAGCATCAATAAGCTTCTACACGAGAACCGGAACATCATCGTCGGGCGACTTGGCATTCCTTATCCGAAACGAGGTCTTTCTCTGATCAGCATCGTCGTCGACGGCGATCTGGATCAGATCAACGCGTTGTCGGGGAAATTGGGGATGTTGGATCATGTGACGGTCAAGACGACCTTAGCGGGTGTTCTATGATAGATAAGATATTGAGGGATTACGATAGGACGCACACCCTCAATGCCCGCGACATCCACTATATCCTCGAGCACGCGGAGGAGGCGAGCGAGCCGTTATTTGAAAAGGCGAGGGAAGTGAGCGATCGTCACTTTCACAAAAAGATTTTTGTGCGGGGCTTGATCGAATTTAGCAACTACTGCCGAAATAACTGCTTCTACTGCGGCATTCGCCACGATAACGCGGAAGTTGAACGGTACCGCTTGAGTACGGAGTCGATGGAGGCGGCCGTCAAGTCGGGCGTCGCGATGGGGTTTAAGACCTTCGTCCTGCAGGGCGGGGAAGACCCCGACTTCAGCGACGACCTCCTCGCCGATTGGGTCCGGCGCATCAAGCGGATCGACGACGAGGCGGCGGTCACCCTTTCGGTCGGCGAGCGTCCGAAGTCGGTGTATGCGATGTGGAAAGAGGCGGGAGCCGATCGCTTCTTGTTGCGCCACGAGACTTTTGACGAGGCGCACTACGGGAAGCTGCATCCGCGCGCGATGGATCGAACGCGGCGCATTAGATGCTTGGAGGATTTAAAGGATCTGGGCTATCAGGTCGGAAGCGGCTTTATGGTGGGAAGTCCCTATCAGACGACGGAGAACTTGGTGGAAGACTTTTTATTTTTAAAGAGGCTTCAACCCGCGATGGTGGGGATCGGTCCCTACGTGTCGCATCACGCGACGCCGTTTAAGGATTTTCCGAACGGGAGCGTCGAGCTCACCGCCGTCTGTATCGCCATCTTGCGACTGCTCTTCCCCAAGGCCAACATCCCTTCGACCACGGCCATGCAGACCTTGGCCAAAGACGGAAGAAACCGCGGTATTTTAGCCGGTGCCAACGTCTTTATGCCTAATCTGTCGCCGTCTGCCGTCAGAAGGCGCTACGCGCTGTACGACCACAAGGCGGCCTTTGCACTCGAAGCGGCGGAGAATTTAGAAGAATTGAAGGATCAAATAGCGAGTCTGGGTTATGAAATAGTCATGAATCGCGGAGATTATACGGATAAGGAGTGAACGTATGTATAATATCATGTCGCCGAAAGCGGAAGAATTTATCAATCACGAAGAAATTTTAGAGACCTTGGACGAGGCAAAGAAGAATTCGAAAAATCGCGAGCTGCAAGAACAGATCTTGGAAAAAGGCGAAAAGATGGAGGGCTTAAACCACAGAGAGGCAGCCGTTCTCTTGTTGAGCGAACTCGACGATATTCGTAAAGCGTATCGGGAACTCGCCATTCGAATCAAGAAGAAATACTACGGCAATCGCGTCGTCCTCTTTGCGCCCCTGTACTTGTCGAACTATTGTGTCAACGGCTGCGTGTACTGTCCGTATCATCACAAGAATAAGCACATCGACCGCGTGAAGTTGACGCAGGATGAAATTCGGGACGAAGTTATTGCCCTGCAGGATCTGGGACACAAGCGCCTCGCCTTAGAACTCGGCGAAGACCCGGTGAACAACCCGATTGAATACGTCCTCGACAGCATTAAGACGATTTATTCGATCAAACATAAAAACGGTTCGATACGACGAGTCAATGTCAACATCGCCGCGACGACGGTCGAAAACTACCGCAAGTTGAAGGAAGCCGAAATCGGTACTTATATCCTCTTTCAAGAAACGTATCATAAAGAGCATTACGAGGAATTGCACCCGACCGGACCGAAGTCCAACTGGGCGTACCACACCGAGGCGATGGACCGCGCGATGGACGGCGGCATCGACGACGTGGGACTCGGCGTCCTCTACGGGTTAAACAACTATCAATACGACTTCGTCGGTCAATTGATGCACGCCGAACACTTGGAAGCTTTCAAGGGCGTCGGCCCGCACACGATCTCGGTTCCGAGAATTCGCCCGGCCGACGACATCGACCCCGACGAATTTGAAAACGGCGTGCCGGATGAAATCTTCGAAGATATCATCGCCTTAATCCGCATTGCCGTTCCCTATACGGGCATGATCATTTCGACGAGAGAGAGCCAAAGCATGCGCGAGAAGGCGTTGGAACTCGGCATCTCGCAAATCAGCGGCGGTTCGAAGACATCGGTCGGCGGATACAATGAAGACAAAGAAGAAGATAACTCCGCGCAATTCGACACCAACGATACGCGGACGCTCGACGAGGTCATCCACTGGCTTTTGGACCTCGGGTATCTGCCCAGTTTCTGCACCGCCTGCTACCGCGCGGGACGCACGGGCGAGACGTTTATGAAGGAAGTAAAGAGCTTCCACATTGCGGACTTCTGTCAGCCGAATGCGATTATGACGCTCCAAGAGTATCTGTCGGACTACGCGATGCCGGATACCAAAGAGGTCGGCGAAGAAAAGATCAAACAGTTCCTAAGTCAAGTGGAACGCGACGACCTGAGGACGAAGGCGACGGAATACGTCGGCCGCATCCGACAAGGCGAGAGAGATTTCCGGTTCTAAGATGGAGACGGCAAAGGGACTGAGGACGCATATCGCCATATTCGGAAAGACCAACAGCGGTAAGAGCACGCTTATGAATCTCTTGACCGACCAGGAGACGTCGATGGTCTCCGACGAGGCGGGGACGACGACCGATCCCGTATATAAGAATATGGAGATCGACGGAATCGGTGCGGCGACGTTGATCGACACCGCGGGTTTTTCGGACGACACCGCGCTCGGAGACAGGCGGATGGACAGGACGCGCAAAGTTGCCGAGGAAATCGACGCGGCCATCGCACTCGAGGGCGTGGAAGATACGTTTTTGGAGTCGCTCCATCGGCGCAATATCCCCGTCCTGCACTTGAGTTATCCGTTTCCCGCAAAGGATGAGATCTTAAAGAAGCTCTCCGAGCTGCTCGAGGAAAAAGAGAAAATACCCGGGCTTCTCGACGGCCTCGATCTCGGCGAGGGACGCTTTCTTTTGGTCATGCCGCAGGACGAGTCCGCGCCGAAGGGGCGCCTCATCTTGCCGCAGGTGCAGACCATGCGCGAATTATTGGACGCGGGATACACCGCGACGATTTCCACGCTCGAATCGATGGACCGCGCGATCGAGAGCCTTCACGCCGCGCCGGATTGGATTATCACCGACTCTCAAGTATTTTCCGAGGTCTATGCCAAGAAGCCGCGCGAGTCGAAAATCACGTCGTTTTCAATTCTTTTTGCGCGCGCCAAGGGCGACGAGCGGGCGATGATCGACGGAGCGAACTATCTGTTCGAACTCGGAAGTGATGCGAAAATTTTAATGTCCGAGGCCTGTACCCACGCGCCGAAGGAAGAGGATATCGGACGGGTCAAGATTCCGAGAATGCTTAAAAAGAAGCTCGGAGACTCGATCACGATCGATTTTTCGAGAGGGCTTAATTTCCCCGACGACGTGGGCGATTACGACGTCGTTATCATGTGCGGCAGTTGTATGTTTCAGCGCCCCGTCGTCCAGTCGCGGATACGGCGCGCGCTCGAAAGCGGGGTCCGCGTCACCAACTACGGCATGGTGATCGCCGCGGCGAAGGGTATTTTAGATAAAATCGATTTTTAATGACCAAGAGTATGGACGTTTAAAGACGGTACCCGTTCGGAACCGGGGTACCGTCTTTTTTTATCGTGCTGTTGAGCGAATGCGACAGGTTCGATATAATAGTTGCAGAACGATTACGAGTGAGGTGTAAGCGTGAATGTATCAATTATTCTAGCGGCAGGCGAGGGGACGCGGATGAAGTCGTCCATCCCCAAGGTGCTGCATAAAGTGGCAGGAAAGACTATCTTGAGTTATGTCGTCGACAATTGCAAGGCCAACGCGATCGACAAAAATGTCGTGATCGTCGGGCATAAGAAAGACGAGGTCATGGCTCATTTTGAGGATCGGGACTTGACGTTTATCGAACAAGAGGTCGGCGAGGGCATCCCCTACGGCACGGGTTACGCCGTGAGTTGTGCCATCGACGAGTTTGACGACGACGACATGGTCTATATCTTGACGGGGGATACGCCCCTGTTTAAGGAAGAGACCATCGCCAAGTTTATGAACTATGTGGAAAGCCACGATTTCGACGCCTGTGTTTTGACGGCGATCGTAAAAAACCCCTTCGGGTACGGACGCATCATCCGAGGCGTCGACTCCGATATTTCGGGGATCGTCGAAGAGAAAGACGCGAGCGACAAGGAGAAGGCCATCACCGAAGTGAACACCGGCATCTTTGCCTTTAAGGGGCGCGTGTTAAGAGAAAATATCGGAAATTTAAGTACGGACAACAATCAAAAGGAACTGTATCTAACCGACATCATCCGTCTGTTGAGAGACAAAGGACAAAAGATCGGTGGATTTACGATCGGCTGCGAAGAAGAAATGCTCGGCATTAATTCGCGCGTGCAACTCGCTCGCTGTGAACACATTATGCGCAGACGCATCAATGAAAAACACATGGAAAACGGCGTCTCGTTTTTAAATCCGGAGACGACGATGGTCGACTTCGACGTCGAGATCGGATGCGATACGGTCATCGATCCGGGCGTGCACTTGGAAGGCGAGACGAAAATCGGAAAGCGTTGTCGCGTGCGCGGAAACTCCAGAATTTCCGACAGCGTGATCGCAGACGACGTCGAAATCGAATCGTCGGTGATTGAATCGTCGAAAGTCGGCGAAAACGTCACGATCGGACCGTTTGCACATCTGCGTCCGAACAGTGTCTTGGAAAAAGACGTCCATATCGGCAATTTTGTCGAGGTGAAAAAATCGCGCGTGGGCGAGGGAACCAAGGCGGGTCACCTCGCATACATCGGCGACGGCGACGTCGGGAGCGGTGTCAACATCAGTTGCGGCGTGATCTTCTGTAACTACAACGGAAAAGAAAAATTTAAGACCGTCGTGGGCGACGACGCCTTTATCGGATCAAACGCCAACTTGGTGGCACCGGTTGAAATCGGCGAAGGCGCCTTTATCGCGGCAGGAAGTACGATAACGAAAAACGTCGAGGGAAGATCTCTCGCCGTCGAGCGAAGCGAACAAAGAAACATCCCCGGATGGACGAAGAGAAAGGATCGCTAATATGAGTAATCACGGAGATATTGTCATTTTTTCTGGAAATTCCAATAAGGAACTCGTCGAAAAAATTTGTAAGGAATTAAATCTTCCCCAGGGCGACTGCAAAGTTAATCAATTCAGCGACGGCGAAATTTCGATCGACATCATGGACTCGGTGCGCGGCAAGGACGTCTTCGTCATTCAACCGACGTCGGGTCCCGTCAACGACCACTTGATGGAACTTCTTATTTTAATCGACGCACTGAAGCGCGCTTCCGCCGGACGCATCAACGCCGTCGTTCCCTACTACGGCTACGCGCGTCAAGACCGCAAGGTCAGGGCGAGAGAGCCGATCACCGCGAAACTCGTCGCCAACCTCATCACCGTGAGCGGGGCGGATCGCGTGATCTGCATGGACCTTCACGCCGGCCAAATTCAAGGATATTTCGACATTCCGGTCGACCACTTGACGGCGATTTCTTATCTCGCGAAGTACTTTAAGGAAAATATCGACACCTCGAACATCGTCGCGGTCAGCCCCGACTTGGGCGGCGTGCCGAGGACCAGAAAACTCGCCGAAGCGCTGGGCGGCGCACCGATCGCCATCATCGAAAAGAGACGTCCGAAGCCGAATGAAAATGTCGTCATGAACGTCATCGGATCGATCGAAGGAAAGGACTGCATCCTGGTCGACGACATCGTCGATACGGCGGGGACGATCTGTAAGGCCGCCGAGGCCCTTAAGGAATACGGCGCACAAAATATCTACGGCTGTGCGAGCCACGGCGTCCTGTCGGGGCCGGCGATCGAGCGCCTCGAAAATTCGGTGATGAAGAAATTCCTCATCACCGATACGATCCACTTGACCGACGACAAGAAGATCGACAAGATCGACGTGATTTCGGTCGCGCCCATCTTTGCGGATGCCATTCGCCGCGTCAACACCGACCAATCCGTCAGCGAGATCTTTGAGTAGCGCAGACGATGTTAATTGTAGGACTCGGCAATCCCGGCGATCGGTACAAAAATACGCGGCATAACGTAGGTTTTATGGCGCTCGATGCGGTTGCGGAGCACTTGTCCGTTCCCGTACAGACGAATAAATTTAAGGGGCTGTACGGGGAAGGGCGTATCTTGGGAGAGAAAGTGCGTCTGTTAAAGCCCATGACCTATATGAATGAGAGCGGTCAGTCGGTCAGAGAGTGCATGAATTACTTTAAGATCGCGCCCGAAGAACTGCTCGTCCTGGTCGACGATATCGACATCAAGTTCGGGACTATTCGCATTCGCAAATCGGGTAGCGCCGGAACGCACAACGGCTTAAAGTCGATTATCTATCAGATACAGTCCGACCGATTTCCGCGTTTAAAGATCGCGGTGGGACAGAAAAAAGAGCATATGGATTTGGCGAGCTTCGTCTTGTCGGGTTTTTCCAAAGAGGAGATTCCCGTGATGGAAGAGACCATCGACAAGGCGAAGAAGGCGACGCTCACTCTACTAAAAGAGGGCGTCGACAGCGCCATGAATACCTGGAACGGAAAATAGGAAGCAGCTCAAGGAATTGAGCTGCTTTTTAGGAGGACATATGGCGAGTATTTACAATAAATTATTAGAAGAGAATCAATCTTTTCGAGGCGTCCTGTCGAGTCTTCGAGACGGCGAAACGCCCATCGGCGTCTACGGACTCGCCGAGCAGGTCATCGCACCCTTTGTCGAGACGATTCAGCGCGCGGAGCGTCGTCCGATATTACTCGTCACATACGACGTGGCGCGCGCGAAAAAATTGGCGGAAGATTTGAGTTACTACGCCGAGGACGGCGTGTACCAATTGGCGGCGCGAGAACTCTTTTTCTTTCAACGCGACGCGGGGAGTCAGGAGCTTTTGGGCGAGCGACTACAGACGCTTCAGGCCATGATGACGGATAGGGCGAAGATCGTCGTAACGACTCCCGAAGCGCTCGGCGGCATCTTTCTCAAGCCGTCCTATCTCGAAGAAGTCGCCTTTTCGATCGGCTTGGGCGATGTGATCGAACTCGACGACCTCATCGCCTCGCTCGTCGAGGCGGGGTATAAGCGCGTCGACTTCGTCGAGGGCATGGGACAGTTCTCCGTTCGCGGTGGCATCGTCGACATTTTTACGCCGTCCGCGTACCCTTGCCGAATCGAATTTTTTGACGTGGAAGTGGACTCCATTCGCCTGTTCGACGCGGGGAGTCAGCGCTCGATCGAAACGGTCGAGCGCGTGGAGATCTTCCCCGTCCACGACGTTATCCTGGACGAGCGCTTGAGCGAGGTCGCGGCGAAGGGGATCGCGCGCGATTTGAAGGGGATCGACAAACTGTCATTGGCGTCGAAAGAACGCGCCTCGGAGAAGTACGAACCGCTGATCGAGCAATTGAGAAGCGGTGCGCGCATCAACAACACCGATCTCCTGCTTCCCTATATTCCGAAACGCGCGCGCGCAAACGTCGTCGATTACTTTAAGAGACCGCCGATCGTCTTTATCGACGAGCCGCGGCGCATGAGAGAGGTCGCGGAAAAGCAGGCGACGACGCTTGTCGATACGCTCACCGACCTCGCGGAGGCGGGCGAACTGTTGAGGGAGCACTTAAATATTCAAATCGACTACGAGTCCACGAGAAGGGACTTAAAGCGCTTCGACCGCCTGATCTCGAGCCATATCGTCCGGAGTTACGACGAGCGCGAGTTAAAGGAGATCGTCAATTTTCAAGTTAAAACCGTGACGAGTTTCGGCGGGCGCCTAGGTGTCTTTCAGGAGGAAATCCGTCGTTACGTCGATGACGATTACACGGTCGTCTTGTTGGGCGGAACCGCCGAGAAGACGAAGAAGCTCGTCGAAACACTCGAGGAGATGGACTTTTCCGTCTCCGAGCTCACATCCGAGTTAAAGCCCGGCGTCGTCCAGATCGACGAAGGGCATGTCCACGGCGGGTTCGAATTCGAACACGAGCGCTTCGTGCTCTTAAATTCGACGGAGATCTTCGGCGATTACAAACGGCGAAAGAAACGCAAAAAGAAGCGCGATGTGATCGATCTCGGGACGCTTCACGTCGGCGATTACGTCGTACACGAAAGCCACGGAATCGGAAAGTTTATGGGCACGACGAATTTAGAGGTGCAGGGCGTGCAGCGGGATTATATCTCGCTGATGTATCGCGACGGGGACAAATTGTTCTTGCCGATGGATCAACTCTCCCTGATTCACCGCTATATCGCCACCGACGACGCGCCACCGAAGATCAGTAGATTGAACACGCAGACTTGGCGAAAGACCAAGGCGAAGGCCAAGCGCAGCGTCGAGGAGATGGCGGAGGACTTGGTCGAACTCTACTCCAAGCGCGAGGACGTAAAGGGCTACGCCTTCAGCAAAGACCAGCCGTGGCAGAAGGAATTCGAGGCGTCCTTTCCATACGAAGAGACCGAGGGGCAACTTCTCGCCACCGAAGAAATTAAGGCCGACATGGAGCGGGCGAAGCCCATGGACCGCCTGCTCTGTGCAGACGTCGGCTACGGAAAGACCGAAGTCGCGTTGAGGGCGGCGTTTAAGGCGATTTTGGACGGAAAACAGGTCGCCTTTTTGGTCCCGACGACGATTCTCGCCCAACAGCACTACAACACCATGCGCGAGCGCTTTTCCAACTTTGCCGTCAAGACCGCGATCCTCTCCCGGTTTCGCACGGCAAAGGAGATCAAGGAGGACTTGGAAGGCATTAGAATCGGGAACGTGGACATCGTCGTCGGCACCCACCGCCTGTTGTCGAAGGACGTCAAGTTTAAAGACTTGGGCCTGTTAATCGTCGACGAGGAACAGCGATTCGGCGTACGACACAAGGAAAAGTTGAAATTGCTGAAGGAAAATGTCGACACCTTGACGCTTACGGCGACCCCGATTCCGAGGACGCTTCAAATGTCGCTCGCCGGAATACGCGACATGTCCGTCATCGACGAACCGCCCCAAGAGCGCTTTCCGGTTCAAACCTACGTCATCGAATACAATCCGATGATGGTGCGCGAGGCGATTCTCAAGGAACTGGACCGGGGCGGACAGGTCTACTTCGTCTATAATCGCGTGCAGTCGATGGAAAGGATGCTCGGCGAGTTGAGAGCGCTCGTGCCCGAGGCGCGCTTCGCCATGGCAAACGGGCAGATGGGCGAGCGGGAACTCGAGGATACCATGCTTCAATTTGTCAATCGCGAGGTCGACGTGCTCTTGTGTTCGACGATCATCGAAACGGGCATGGACGTCTCCAACGCCAATACGATGATTATTTGGGAGGCGAACCGCCTGGGTCTTTCTCAGCTCTACCAACTGCGGGGGCGAATCGGCAGGAGCAATCGCATGGCATATGCCTATTTTACGTATCAGAGAAACGCGAGCATCTCGGAGGTGGCGGAAAAGCGCCTCGCTGCGATTCGCGAATTTACCGAATTCGGGAGCGGTTATAAGATCGCGATGCGCGACCTCGAAATCAGAGGATCGGGCAATATCTTGGGAGAGAGTCAGCACGGGCACATGAATGCGATCGGCTACGATCTCTATATGAAATTCTTGCGCCAGGCGGTCAGTCGCGCGAAGGGCGAGGAGGACGAGGAGACCGTGGAGACGACGATCGACGTCTTGATCGACTCCTACATCCCCAAGCGCTATATCCGGGACGAATCGCAGCGTATGGAAATGTATCGAAAAATCGCCGTCGTATCCGACGACGAGGACGAGGCGGACATTATCGACGAGTTGATCGACCGCTTCTCCGAGCCGCCGAAGCCGGTATTGCAGCTGATCCACCTGTCGAAGATAAGGCACCTCGCCTCGACGCTTCACGTCGAGTCGATTCAGCAGAAAAAAGACGATTATACGCTCGAATTTACGGAGGGCTACGAATTGCCGATCGCGCTTATGAACGAAGTGACGAGCGTCTTCGGGAAAAAAGTCGTCTTTTCCTTTGGCGAGCAAAGCAGTTTGACCCTATCCGAGGACAGGGAACCGCTCGATTCGATCGAAAAATTATTGGAACTCATGAAAATACACAAATCACACACACGGGAAAAATAATTCCTTGTTATAATAAGACAAAGCCAGTAAAGAAAGAAAGGATGTTTATGAATATTTCAAAGTCGTTAAAGAAAATCGGCGTCGTCGCCCTGGCGGCGTCTGTCATGTTGGTCGGTTGCGGCAAAAACAGTGGAAACGCCGCGGCGACGGTCAACGGAAAAGATATTCCCCGCGTACAATATGAAAAAGAATACAAGGTACAAGCACAACAGGCCATGGCGCAATTCGGCAAAGACTTCTTGGAGCAAAGCGCTCAAGACGGCAGCAACAAGACCATGGGCGAGCTTATGCGCGAGAATACACTCGAAAATTTAATCGGTCTCGAAGTCGTCAAACAAGATGCCGAGAAAAAGGGAATCACCGTGAGCGACAAAGAGGTCGATTCGGAACTCGACAAGATGAAACAAATGTATGGCGGCGAAGAACAGTTTAACGAGATCTTAAAATCCAACAACATGGACTTGAACGAACTCAAGGACTATACGAAGACGAATCTTTTGATGCAAAAGTACCAAAAGAAAATGCTTAAAGACCTCGAGCCGAAAGAAGAAGAGATCAAGGAGTATTACGAAAAGAACAAGGATCGTTACAAGACCGCCGAAGCGAGCCACATCCTCGTCAAGACGAAAGAAGAGGCCGAAGCTGTTAAGAAGGAATTGGACGGCGGCGCCGATTTTGCAAAACTCGCCAAGGAAAAGAGCATCGACAAGCAGTCGGCTGAAAACGGCGGTTCGCTCGGCGAGTTCACGCCCGGACAGATGGTCAAGGAATTTGACGACAAGGTATTTTCGATGAAACCCGGCGAAATCAGCGATCCCGTCAAGACGCAGTTCGGCTATCACATCATCAAGCTCGAAAAGATCAACGACGACTTCGACAGCGCGAAGGAAAACGTCAAGATGCAGATGATTCAGGAGCGCTTCCAAGAACACACGAAGAAGTTGAGAAGTGACGCAAAGGTCAAGCGCCACGTCGACACGTCCGAGGACATCGCGGTCGAACCGATCAAGGAAGAACCAAAGCAGGGCGATGCAAAGGACAAGAAGGGCGCAAACAACGCTCAGTCTTCGAACCAAGCTCAGTCGAAGGATAAGAAAACCGATAAGGAAGATAAATAACGCGCGCAGCGTGCGCGTCAAAAATAATCGGCGACTCCGCCGGTTATTTTTTTATGCAAAGCGTTCGGAGTTGATCCGCGATGGGTATTCCTGTAATGAGAGGAAAGCGCGCGTGCGCTTTCTTCCCGCGCATTGCCCCGATTGAAGCGGTCCATATTTTTATCGAAATCGAAAGAAATGCGTTAAAAATGGCTAAATTTAGGGAAGAATTGCATTTATACTAGACAAAGAAGTCGTTGGATAGTACAATAGCTAAGGTAAAAGGAGGGCGCCAATGGGAAATTTGCGCATAGTGGGCCTGGGCCCTACGGACGAGAGCGGTTTGACGGCAAAGGCCATCGAAGCGATCGAAGACGATTCCGAGAAATTTCTCAGAACGGAAGCGCATGATGCGGTCAACTATTTCCGTTCACGCGGCATTCCTTACACGAGCTATGATCACTTATACGAGACTATGGACGATTTCGATTCGCTGTATCGTGCGATTGCCGATGACTTGATCGAGCGGTCCGAGACGTGTAAGATTAGCTATTTTGTGCCTGGGCATCCGCTAGTCGCGGAAAAGACGGTCGTATATCTCTTGGAGCGCGATCCGGAGATCGAAATCGTGGATGGCTTAAGTTTTATCGAGCCGATTCTCGATGCGGTCAAAAAGGATCCCGTCGAAGGCTTGGTCTTTTTAAACGGCGACGACTTTACCGATCTCGATATAGACATTCACAAAGACATGATCGTGACGCAAGTGTACAATCAGCGCATTGCTCGCGAATTAAAACTGACGCTTTCGGAACTTTACGGCGACGAACACGCGGTCTATGTCTTATCGCACGCCGGACATCCGAAGAAGGAATCGGTTCTAAAGCGCGCGTTGTATCAGCTCGATCGCTTCGACGACTACGGCTTTGAAACGAGCCTCTACGTCCCGAAGTCGAGTGCGCGAAAAGACATAAAAGATGTCGTCGCGCTCGTTCGGCGTCTGCGCGGTCCGGAGGGCTGTTCTTGGGACCGGAGGCAAACGCACGAGAGCATGAATGCGAATTTAGTTGAAGAAGCCTACGAGGCGGCTTACGCCATTCGGCGAGACGACAGTTTCCGGGTCGAGGAAGAACTCGGCGACGTGCTTTTTCAAGTTATTTTTCATTCGGAGATTGCGGCCGAGGAAGGAACTTTTACGTTACAGACGATCTCCGAGGGACTCATTCAGAAAATGGTGAATCGTCACCCGCACGTCTTCGGAGGCGGCCGAGAAAATTGGGACGCTTTGAAAGAAGAGGAGACGGGCGATGTAACAGCATCGCAGAAATTGCGACACGACGAAGGATTGCCCGCTCTGATGCGCGGCGCCAAGGCGCTTAGGCGGGTGGACGACGAGAATCTGATTCTCGAGTTTTTAGAAGATTACGCGTCGAATCGAGAAGAGGGTGCGTGGATAAAGCGCATGTTTGAGTTGTTGAACGAGGCCGATCAGCGGCATATTGAAGCGGAGACGGCGCTCGATGACGCTCTCGGAGCGTTGAGTGATTACCTCTCCGATAGAGAAGACAGAGGGAATTAAAACTTTAGGAGGATATTATGAACAAATCAGAACTTATTTCCAGCATTGCAGAAAAAAGCAACTTGTCGAAGAAGGATGCTGAAAACGCATTAAACGGTTTCTTATCGACCATCGAAGAAACTTTATCTCAAGGTGAAAAAGTACAATTAGTCGGTTTCGGAACCTTCGAAGTTCGCGATCGCAAAGCTCGCGAAGGCAGAAACCCCAGAAATCCTGAAGAAGTTATTAAGATCCCCGCGTCGAAGGCACCGGTATTCCGTGCAGGCAAAGCTTTAAAAGAATCGGTCAATAAATAAAAAGTTAGGGCTCGCAAGGGCCCTTTTTTTGAAGGGAGATTTATGAGAATCGACAAATACTTGAAGAATGCGAGAATCATCAAGCGCCGCACCGTCGCCAAAGACGCCTGCGACGGCGGTCGGGTCAAGATCAACGGAAAGACGGCGAAGGCCGGCGACGAGGTGGCGGTAGGAGACATCGTCGAGGTGCAGTTCGGAAACCGCAAACAGCGCGTGCGCGTCGTCGACATCAAGGACAATGTCCAGAAAAGAGGCGCGGAAGATCTGTACGAAATGTTACCGGAGGATTGAAAATATCCTCCAAACGTGCGATACTATATACATTGAGGTGGCGCCATGGCAAAGCAAAAACAAGTGCACAGAGTTCCGATAAAGACAGCGCGTTGGCTAATTGCGATCGTCGCTGTCATTTGCGCAATCATGACGATTCGCACGCATAGGACGATTGCGCAAAAACAGGCGTTGTTGGAGGAAAACCGTCAAAAGATAGAGCGTCGTTCGAAGGATATTAAACGCACCGGTCACGATATTCGTCACAGTGACGGATTGGATTTTGTCGAAAAAGTAGCCAGAGAAGATTTGGGCATGGTCAAGCCGAGAGAAGTTATATATATTGATAAAAATAAAGATCGCGAGGGCGATCTCAATAAGGAGGACATAAACTAACGTATGGCAATTGAAGTGGGAAGTGTTTTAGACGGCGTTGTGACGGGGATTGTTAAGTTTGGCGCATTTGTTCAACTTGATGAAGATCACAGCGGGTTGGTACATATCTCCGAAATCTCGGATGAATACGTGAAAGAAGTTTCCGATCATCTGTCGAAGGGACAAAAAGTTAAAGTAAAGGTTTTGAACATCGAATCCGATGGAAAAATTGCGCTAAGCATCAAACAAGCACAGCCGAAAACAGAACATAAAAAAATTCTTCCTCAAGCGGTTCAATTGAGTAGAGAAGTTCATAAGTCTGATGCGTCCAGCTTTGACGACATGTTGAGCAAATTCATGAAAGTCAGCAACGAAAAGATTGAAAGTGCGAAACAACGTCGAAATGTTCGACAGGGAAAGACGAAGAGACGATAGTAAAAGCGCCGCGAAGCGGCGTTATTTTTTTGAATGGAGGAGCTTGTGGCGGATATCGCGTGGGAACAATACATCCGCGCCGACTCGAAGATACTGGTCGCGTTCTCGGGCGGTCCGGATTCCATGTACCTGTTGTATCGCTTAAAGACGCTTCGAAAGAGCGTCCCTTTTCTCTTGGAGGCGGCTCATTTGCATCACGGATTGAGAGAGGAGGCGGATGCGGACCTCTCGTTTGTCGAAGCGGTATGTAGAAAATGGGACATTCCCCTGGTCGTGGAGCGCGCCGATGTGGCGGCCTATGCCGCAGAGAAGCGGATGAGTATCGAGGAGGCCGGCCGCGCGATGCGATATCGATTTTTCAGAAGACACAAGCGGAAAGGCGGAATGATCGCGCTCGCCCACCATCTCGACGACCAGGTCGAGACGATGCTCCTTCGCCTGATACGGGGAACGGGGCTCGAAGGCATCGGCGGGATGTCGGTGCGCGACGGCGATCTCTTCAGACCGCTGCTCGGTATGACGAAGGATGACATTTTAAGCGCATTGAATGAAAGAAAGATTCCCTACGTCGTCGACCGGACCAACGAGGAAGCGATCTATTCCAGAAACAAGGTGCGACTCAGAATTATTCCCGCGGCGAAGGCGATTAACCCGGGCTTCGTGCAAGTGATGGAGTCGTTTAGAAAGATGGCGGTCGAGGACGCCTCGTATTTGGAAGAGGTCGCGGAGGCGTCGTATCGCGAGCTCGCGGGTTGCGACGCAAGCGGGCTTTATATCGAGGATGCGCTCTTCGATCTTTCTCCGAGCGTCAAAGGTCGCGTGTTGCGAAAGGCGATCGCGGAGGTGCGCGGAAACCTCACCAACATCAGCTACGACCATATCGGCTCGATCGACGAACTGAAAGATGCGGAGAGCGGAAAGGGCATCGACCTGCCGGGGATCCGCGTACAGAGGTCGTACGGGAAAGTGTACATCCGTTCTGTCGAATCGTCCGAATCCGCGGTCGACGCCGTATCTCCGTTAGAGACGGAGACGGTTTGGAACGGACATCGGTTCGTACTGGACGAGGCCCTCGAAGGCGACTTTATTCGAATCGAGGACCCGAGCCGCGTCGTCGTTCGAGCGCGGCTGCCGGGAGACAGGATCAAGCTCAAGGTCGGACACAAGAAAATCAAGGATATTTTTATCGACGAAAAAATTGACAGACAGCGGAGAGATCGCTGGCCCCTCGTCGTGGAAGACGGCGAAGTCATTTGGGTCGTGGGTCTTCGAAAGGCATATAGACAGGAGGAAGACAAGTGGCAGAAACTCGTGTGGGTTCCATCGAAGAAGATATAGGTGAAGTATTGATTACGAGAGAAGAGATCGAGGAGGCCGTCGCGCGCATCGGCGGCGAGGTCACGCGCGACTTTCGCGGGGAGCCGCTCATCGTCATCGGCATCCTAAAGGGCGCTTTCGCATTTATGGCCGATCTCATCCAAGCGATCGACCTCCCGATGGAGATCGACTTTATGGACGTCTCCAGCTACGGTACGTCGACGACTTCGAGCGGGGAAGTGCGCATCTTAAAGGACCTGTCCACGTCGGTCGAGGGAAAGTCGGTTTTGATCGTCGAGGACATCGTCGATACGGGGCTCACGCTCAGTTACTTAACCAATGTCTTAAAAAGCCGCGGCGTAAAAAAGGTATCCATCGCGACGCTGCTGACCAAACCCTCGCGCAGGGAGCGCGCCGTCGACATCGACTACTGTGGCTACGAGGTCGAGGATAAATTCGTCGTCGGATACGGCATCGACTACGCCGAACACTATAGAAACCTTCCTTATATCGGCGTCTTAAAAGCGTCCATTTACGAAAAATAGATCGTGCTATTTTTTTGTGATATACTGAAATTTATCATCGCAAAGGAGGGTTTTTATATTGAATAGAAAATGGAGCGGAGTGGCCTTTTATTTGGTGCTTCTCGCCATGTTGATTTTTGGCATCTATTTTTTCAAGCCGCCGGAACAGGGCGTAAAGGAAGTCAGCTTTACGACGCTCGTTCGGGAAATAGACTCAAATAAGGTCAAGTCGATCGAGATCAAGGGCAGTGAAGCCGTCGTGACGAAGACCGACGAGAGCGTCGTACGCTCCGATATTCCGCCGATGGCTTGGGACAGCTTTTATCAAGAGCACTTGCAAAAGCCGATCGAGGAGGGAAAAATTTCCCTGTCGTCGACGCCTGTGAGCGAGAACTCATCGTCTGTGACGAGTTTTCTCCCCACCTTTATCGTCATTTTATTTATGGGCTATATCTTCTTTAGTTTTATGAAGACGCAGCAGGGCGCGGGCGGCCGCATGATGAACTTCGGCAAGAGCAAGGCGCGTATGATGGAAGACGACGGAAAAAAGATCACCTTCGACGACGTCGCGGGCCTCGAGGAGGAGAAGGCGGAGCTCGGAGAGATCGTCGACTTCCTCAGAAATCCGAATAAGTTCGTCTCCATGGGCGCGCGCATCCCCAAAGGGGTGCTCCTCGTGGGCCCGCCGGGAACGGGCAAGACGTATTTGTCGAAGTCCGTCGCCGGCGAGGCGAACGTGCCGTTTTACATCATGAGCGGTTCCGACTTCGTCGAAATGTACGTCGGCGTCGGCGCGAGTCGCGTGCGCGATTTGTTCGAGACGGCGAAAAATAACGCGCCCTGCATCATCTTTATCGACGAGATCGATGCCGTCGGGCGCAGGCGCGGCGCGGGACTGGGCGGCGGCCACGACGAGCGCGAACAGACGCTCAACCAACTCTTGGTCGAGATGGACGGCTTCGGCACCAACGAAGGCGTCATCGTCATGGCGGCGACCAACCGGGCCGACATCTTAGACCCGGCGCTGTTGCGTCCGGGACGCTTCGACAGACAGATCTACGTCGGCCTCCCCGACGTCCGGGCGAGAGAGCAGATCTTGACGCTGCACGGAAAAAAGAAACCGCTCGCAGACGACGTCGACATGAAAGTCGTCGCGAAGCGCACCGCCGGATTTACGCCCGCCGATCTCGAGAACTTGATGAACGAAGCGGCGCTTCTCGCGGCGCGCGAAAACTCAAAGAAGATCACGATGGACATCGTCAACGAGGCGAGCATTAAGGTCGTGGCGGGTCCCGAGAAGAAGAGTTCCGCCATGAAGGAAAAAGAGCGCAAACTCACCGCCGTGCACGAGGCGGGACACGCCGTCGTCTCGAGGCTGTTGCCGGATCACGATCCGGTGCATATGATTACCATCATTCCGAGGGGGCGTGCGGGCGGATTTACCGCATACCTGCCCGAAGACGACATCATGCACTATACGACTAAAAACGAGATGCTCAACCAACTCGTCAGCCTGTTGGGCGGTCGCGTCGCGGAATCGCTCGTCTTGGACGACATCTCCACCGGCGCTTCCAACGACATCGAACGGGCGACGAAGCTGGCCCGCGAGATGGTGACCGTCTACGGAATGAGCGATATGATCGGTCCGCTGACCTACGGCAGCGATTCCGATTCGGTTTTTCTCGGTCGCGATATGGGACATACGAAAAATTATTCCGAAGAAGTGGCGGCCGAGATCGACGAGGCCATGCGCGAATTTATCAATGAGGCGTACGGAAAGGCACATCAATTGTTAAAGGACAATCTCGACGTCCTCATCCGCGTCTCCGACGCCCTCCTCGACAAGGAGACGATCAACGGAAAAGAATTTGAAAAACTGTTCCGGGGCGGAAGCCTCGAAAGCGACGAGTACGGAAGCGGAGAACATCTCGAGAGAGAAGATCTATCCGACGAGGCCGTCAAGGAAATAGATGAATAACGAGAACTGAAATCCCCGAAAGGGGATTTTTTTATGGTCCAAAATCCTTTTTCGGATCTTGTGCCGCTTCTTGGCATCTCCCCGTTTTGGAGACGGCGGGCGGGTTAGGCGAGCGGATGGGGAGAAGCGCCGGGGAGAAGAGAGAATAAAAACCGGGAAGGCGTCGTCCGCTCTTTTACGCTTTCGAGGCGGTCTCATCGTCGGTTCTCGCGACAAAACGACGGTTTTCTTGTGATAAGATAAAGGCGTCATAGAGAAAAGAGAAAGGGAGAGTGTGTATGGGAAAAAAGTTTGAACGTGGACGTTTTGCGGGAGAGGAGATGCTCTCTTGTCGCACGCTGTACAAGGCTAACGGATTTCGGGACGAGGACTTCGACCGGCCGGTGATCGGAATTTGCGACTCTTTTTCGGAGATCGTTCCGGGACACAATAATTTGCGCCGTCTCGCCGAAGAGGTAAAATACGGCGTCTACCGCGCCGGCGGCACGCCCGTCGAGTTCGGGTCGATTGCCGTCTGCGACGGCGTCTGCACGACCCACGAGGGCGCCAACTATTCCCTGCCCTCGCGGGAACTCGTCGCCGACGGCATCGAGATTATGGCGAGGGCTCATCGGTTGGACGGCATCGTCCTCCTGGGATCCTGCGACAAGACGGTTCCCGGCATGTTGATGGCGGCGGCGCGCCTCGACATTCCGGCGATCTTTTTGGCGGGAGGCTGCATGCTCGGCGGGCCCGCGTTCGGTGAGAAGAGAAAGTCCGATTCCACCTCGGCACAGGAGGCGCAGGGGATGTATCAGGCGGGAAAGATTTCTCGCGAGGAGTTGGCAGAAATTTCGGATGCCTGCTGCCCGACGACGGGATCCTGCCAGCACATGGCGACGGCGAATTCGATGTGCATCGTGGCGGAGGCCTTGGGGATGAGTGTGCCGGGAAGTGCCATGATCCCCGCCGTCTATAACGAGAGGTTGCGCGCCGCCTTTAAAAGCGGGGAGATCGTCGTGGAGATGGTTCGGGAGGGCCTCAGTTCGAGGGAGATCGTGACCGAGGCGTCGATTAGAAACACGATCAAGCTCTTGCTCGCGGTGGGCGGCTCCACCAACTGCATCTTGCACATTTGCGCCATCGCGCGCGAGGTCGGCATGGACGCCGAGGAAGTGATGAAGCTCTTTGAGTCCTACGGAGAATCCGTGCCCCTCATTGCGCGCATCAACCCCGCGTCGTATGAGTACGACGCCGAAGATTTCTATAAGGCGGGCGGCGTGCCCCAAGTACAAAAGGAGCTGGAATCGATCCTGGAAAAGGGCTGTATGACCGTCACTGGAAAGACGGCGGAGGAAAACTGGAGGGGGTATCGCAATCTGTACGGGGAAAACAGAGACGTCGTAACCTCTCTCGATGCGCCCTTCTCGACCCTTTCGGGCCTCGCGATTATGCGCGGAAATTTGGCGCCGGACAGCGCCGTGGCAAAGCCCGCGGCCATCGCCGAGGACGTGAGAGTCTTCCGAGGACGCGCCGTCTGCTTTGACGGAGAGGAGGCGGCCAATGCCGCCATCGGAGCCAGAAAGATTAAAGCAGGGGACGTCGTGGTCGTGCGCTACGCCGGTCCCAAGGGCGCGCCGGGGATGCCGGAGATGTTTAAGCCGATGAAACTTCTCTACGGACAGGGGCTCGCCAAGAGCACGGCGCTCATCACCGACGGACGCTTTTCGGGGACTAATAACGGCTGCTTTGTCGGCCACATCTCCCCGGAAGCGGCGGCCGGCGGCCCGATCGCCCTCGTCGAAGACGGCGACGAGATTACCGTCGACGTACTCGAGCGCAAACTGACGCTCCACGTCTCGGACGAGGAGCTCGCGAGGAGAAGGGCGAATTGGCACTACGAAGAAAAGGCGCTGCACGGTTATATGAAGCGCTATGCGAGAGACGTCGAAAGCGCCGACAAAGGCGCTATCCTGCGATAAAAGTGCGCGAGGTAAAAATGTATCCGGCCGGTAGCGATCTGAACGAATACGATCTTTAGACATAAAAAACGGCGCGGCGGGAATTCCCGTCGCGCCGTTTTTTATCGGATGCGTCCGTTGAAAGATATTATCGTTTTAAGGATTTAAAGACGTCGAAGAGATCGCCGTTTTCGCGCAGGCGCTCGCCGTCGCCCATCGCGACGAGGTGATTTTGCGCGAGGACGTCTTCGATGAGCGAACTGAAGCCGCGCAGATCGTCGACGGTCGTCGCCATCGCCTCGGCTTTTCGCTTCTCGACTTCTTCGGTTTTCGTTCCGTTCAAGTAACGCTTAAAGTCCAAGACGCCGTAGGCGGACGGAGCCAGGTGAGGATCGAAGGCATTCATCACGCCGATGATCATGTCGGTGAGGTCGCGCTCGCTGATGTCGAGGGTCTCGAGGAACGAGGCCATCTTGTCGTAGACTTCGACCGTGTTTAAGACGTGCGGGTCGCGGTAAGAGTAGGTCGCGACATCTCCCGTCTTGGTGATCCGTATGCCGGCGCCGTAAGCACCGCCCTTTGCGCGAATTTCGGTGTGCAGGAACAGATTGCTCAAGACGTTGGCGAGCACCGTGAGTTTACCGCTGTACTCGTATCCGGCCTCGCGGATGCTTCCCCCCTTCGAGACGTAGTTGACTTGAGAATTCAAGGTAAAGGCCTCGTTCTCGGCGTTCGGTTCGTAGGGGACGGTTACATCGTCAAAGCGCGCGTCACCTATGCGGGAGAGGTAGTTTTTAAGCGCCGATTCGGAAGCTTCGAGATCTTCTTTCTCCGCGATGAGGTTTGCGGCGAGGCGCGTCTTCGAGAAGAGTTTTTTCGCGACGGCTTCGAGCGAGCGGGATAAGGCTTTATAATCGCCACCTTCGATGAGGTCGGTGACGAAGAAGTAGAAGTCGAGTCCGTTCATCAAGTCGTCGACGTAGGAGGCCTCGTTGAAGTGGACGCGCACGCGATTGGAGACGATCAAGTGACCCGACTGCAGGAGCGTGCCGGTCATGTCGGCCTTCATGCCCTCCAAGATCGTCTTTAAGCGCACCGCGTCGAAGAGGACGCTCTGTGTGAGGATTTCATCGAGGACGGCGTAACCGCGCGTTAATTGGCGGGGCAGGGCGCCCGTGGAGATAAAGAAATAGGGCGTGTAGCCGCGGTCGTTTTCGAGCACGAGCGTATCGAAGGTGAACCCGCCGCCTGACAGGAAGATCTCGGTCTCGAGTTCGGACTCGCTGTAGTGCTCGGTGGCGACTTTGCCGAAGACCTCACTTAAGATAGAGGCGTAGGCGAGCTCGTCCTTGTTCAGATGTTTCATATCGAAGGCCAGGTTCGTGTAGACGATCCCGTTCGTTTCGAGCGGATTCGTCGTCACCGTGACGCCGTCGATCGTCGTGACGGCTCTCGGGATAGCGGTGATTTTTTTCGAGAGGTCGTCGAGTTCGAGTTTCGGAATTGTCTGTTTGGCCTCCAAGGAGTCCGGCGTCTCCTGATACGTGCGGAGGTCGTCGACGAGTGTTTGAATCGTCGATTTCTCGTCATCCGAGAGCGCGGCCAGGGCATGTCGCTGTTTTTCCCGTCGCTTTTCGTCGAGGCGCTTTTCTTTTCCGACTTCCGGGTCGATGCGCATGGTGACGCGGTGGGGCACGTCGAGGAAGAATTTTTTAATTTGTTCCCGGAAGTAGGACGTGCCGATTTTTTCCCGGAGTGCCTTCAGTTTCGGCTCGAGTTCCAGTCCGTCCAGGGGATTTTGTCCGTACAGCCAGGTATTGAGCGCGCTGATATAGTTGAGGAGATCGGCGTGGGCGCCTCCGCCTCGTCGGATGGTAAACTCGAATTTTTCGAGCGTAGCCTCCAGAATATCGTCGTCGATCCCATCCCGCGCGAGTTCTTCGAGGGAGGTTTGGACGATCTCCTTAAATTCCTCATAGCGTTCCTCTTCCGCGTGGTAAGAGATGATGGTAAAGTCCCACGTATTCGACGCGGAAAGTTCGGAGTAGACGTCTTCGCCGATGCCCGCATCGCGCAGTTTCTTTTTGATGAGGCCGTTTTCCGACTCGACGAGGAGTTCCTGGAAGAAGCTGCGGAGCAGCAAATCTTCGGGCGTGGGATCGATCTTCGAAGAGAAGGAGATCGCGAAATACGACTTCGCGCGCGGGTCCTCCTCTTCCGAGAGGTCGTAAGTGTCGGTGAATTCCAAGGGCTTATCGAATGTCGGATGGTTGACGATTTCCGACTTCGGGTCGATCGCATCGAATGAGGAGAGGTATTCCCGGTCCAAATACTCGAGGCGCTCGTCAAAGTCCATGTCGCCCGCGAGCAGGATATAGCTGTTGGACGGGTGATAGTATCTGCTGTGAAAGTCTAAAAACGCCTCGAAGGTGAGATCCGGGATGTGGTCGGGATCACCGCCGGAATCGTGAGAGTACGTTCCGGAGGGGTGGAGCCGTTCGCGGATCATGTCGGAGACGCGATTGGACGGATCGGAGTAGACGCCCTTCATTTCGTTGTAGACGACGCCGTTTGCGACGAGGCGATCGCCGTCGATTTCGGGGTGCCAACCTTCCTGGTAAAAAATATTTTTATTGGTGCGCATCTCGGGATAAAAGACCGCGTCGAGGTAGACGTCCATGAGCTGCTTAAAGTCCTTGTCGTTTCTCGAGCTGATCGGATAGAGCGTCTTATCCGGATACGTCATGGCGTTTAAAAAGGTCTGTACGCTCGATGCCACCATGTCCATAAACGGTTCCTTGGTCTTGTACTTTCTGGAGCCGGACAGGGTGGAGTGTTCGACGATGTGGGCGACGCCGGTGGAGTCCTCGGGCGGCGTCTTAAACCCGATCGCGAAGGTCTTGTTATGGTTGTGATTATCGATAAGGAGCAGTTGAGCTCCCGTCTTGTCGTGCTTTAAAAAAGAAACCTCTCCGTGTAATTCGGAAATGTTTCTCTTGTCGATTAGTGTATAATTTTTATTCATAGTTCACTCCTATTCGCCTCCATTATACCCGATAAAAAGAGCAAAAAATCAAAAGTAGCGCAAAGATTCGGGCCGAATATTCCCGCGGCGCGCAGAGACGACCCTATCTGTGCTATAATTCAGAAGAATGATTGGAGGATAAGGTTCATGAAATTAATGTCTGATTTAAGTGCGCGCGGTCCCATCCGAGTCGCCGTCATCGGCGCCGGCTTGATGGGCTCCGGGCTCGTCGCACAACTAAACAGAATAAACCATATAGACGTCATCTTGTGGTCCTCGCGCCGCGAGGAATCTCTTTTCGAGAAGGCGCGCAAGGTCGGCGTTGCGGAGGAGGCGATCGCTTTAGCATCGACGGTCGAGGAGGCGAAGGAGGCGTATCGGAGATACGGCATCGCGCTTACCGTCGACAACGCCCTGTCCTGGGAGATGGATGAGGTCGATGTGGTCGTAGACTGTACGGGCGATACCGAGGCCGGTGCGATCATTAACGAGCACAGCCTCGAGCGCGGAAAACACATCGTCAGTTTTAACGTCGAGTGCGACGTCCTGCTCGGGCCGTACTTTAAGAAAAAGGCGGAATCTCTCGGTCTCTGCTATACGGGGACGGCGGGAGACGAGCCGGGCGCCATCATGGAACTATACAATTTCGCAACATTTTTAGGTTTTCGAGTAATTGCCGCGGGAAAGGGTAAGAATAATCTCATGAATACCGAGGCGACGCCCGAGACGCTTGCGGAGGAGGCGAAGGCAAAGGGGCTGAGCGCCAGAATGCTCACCTCGTTTGTCGATGCGACCAATACGATGGTCGAGTTAAATGCCGTGGCGAATGCGACGGGACTTCTCCCCGACGTCGCCGGCTGCCACGGTCTTCACGCAAACATCGATACATTGGCGGAGGCCTTCAAGACGAAGGACGAGGGCGGTAAGATCGAAAACAAGGGGATACTGGAGTATGTCATGGGCATCGCGCCCGGCGTATTCGTCGTCGTCGAGACGGATGAACCCTTGATTCGAGAGGAGATGCCTTATCTTTCGATGGGTGAGGGGCCTCGGTATGTCTTTTACCGCCCCTACCACTTGACCAATATCGAGACGCCGATTACGATCGCGAAGGCCTTTTTATACGGAGAGCCGACGATCAGCCCCGATAAGGGCTACGTCGCGCACACCGTCGCGGTCGCCAAAAGGGATCTGTCGCCCGGCGAGCCGCTCTCCGGGATCGGATCGGACAGTTCCTACGGCGTCATCGTCGATGCCGAGACCTGTTACCGGGAGGGCTACGTTCCGATCGGTTTATTGGTAGGCGATGTCAAGGTTAAACGGAGTATCTCAAAGGGAGAGCCTATTCGATTCGAAGATGTCGAACTCGATCGACGATCCGAACTGGTAAAGATGTTCACCAAAGAACACGAAAAATTCTATGCTTTACCAATCTCTCCTAACATGGTATAATACTTGAGATACAGTAGAAGGAGGATTTGACGCTGTGAAGTTGACGCAGGAAATTGATTATGCCTTCCGTATCGTGGCACACTTGGCTGCGAACGAAGGTGAAGTGGTCGGCGCGCCGAAGATCGCCGAAGTCATGGAAATTCCGGAGCGTTTTACTCTACGAATTTTGCGCAAGTTAAACTTGGGTGGTTTGACGCGATCTAAGCGAGGAGCAAAGGGCGGTTATTCACTCAATCGACCGGCGGAATCCATATCTCTGTACGATATCATCTTAGCGATTGACGGCCCGATCGAGCTGAATAATTGCCTTCATGCGAATGACCCTTACTGTAACCGATTCGATCGAGACGGCATCGAACGATGCAAGTTTCATCGGAGTATTTGTAAGGTTCAACATGGCATTATCGACGAATTAAAGGGTATGACAATTACAGATTACATCGATTAGAGAAGCCTAAGACGACTGTTCCCTATTCACAGAGACGCGCATAAGCTGAGAAGCGCGAGTATAGCAGGCGTCGCATCATCTTCTTGAGAACCGAAACGGTCGTTTGCCGCGTTAAGGCTTTGAGTGATAGGATCCTATAATTAGGGTGGTACCGCGTTGAGAAGCGTCCCTTTGTCGAAAGACGAAGGGGCGTTTTTTATAAGCAAAGGAGTGAAAAGATGGCAAACTTTCAAGTATTGTCGAAAGATAAGGCGGACGTGCGCGAACGGCGCATCGTCGATTATTGGCAAGAGATCGACCTGTTGAAGCGTTCGATCGAGACGCGCGAAGGTCGGGAGGATTTTATTTTCTACGAAGGCCCGCCGACCGCAAACGGTAAGCCGGGCATTCACCACGTCATGGCGAGAACGTTGAAGGATTTGACGTGTCGCTACAAGACGATGCAGGGTTATCGCGTCAAACGAAAAGCGGGCTGGGATACCCACGGACTCCCCGTCGAAATCGAAGTGGAAAAGAAGTTGAACCTTCACAACAAGCAGGATATCGAGGCCTACGGCATCGAAAAGTTTAATCAAAAGTGCCGCGAGTCCGTCTTCGAATACGAGGGACTGTGGCGCGAGATGACTGCGCGCATGGGTTATTTGATCGACATGGACGATCCCTACATCACCCTCAACAATTCGTATATCGAGACGGTGTGGTACATCTTGGATAAGATGTTCAAGGACGGGTTGATCTACGAGGGACATAAGATTCTGCCGTATTGCCCGCGCTGCGGTACAGGTCTTGCATCCCACGAGGTGGCACAGGGCTATCAGGAGGACAAGACGCCGACGATCACGATGAAGTTTAAGGCGAAGGACGAGGACGCGTATTACTTGGCGTGGACGACGACGCCGTGGACGGTTCCCTCGAACGTGGCGCTCGCCGTACACCCCGACGTGGACTACGTCAAGGTAAGATACGAAGACGGAAACGTCTACTACTTGGCCGACGAATTAAAGGATACGGTCTTGGAGGGCGACTACGAGGTCATCGACACCTTGAAGGGAAAAGAGCTCGAGGGTCGCGAGTATGAACAACTCATCGATCAGATCGAGCCGACGGGGGGCAAGGCCTTCGTCGTCGTCACGGCCGACTACGTCACCACCGAAGACGGGACCGGGATCGTCCACACGGCGCCCGCATTCGGCGAAGACGACTATCAGACCGGGCGCAGGAACAACCTCGCCTTTATCAAACCGGTGGACGACGACGGGAACTTTACGGCAACGCAGTGGAAGGGAAAATTTGTCCACCATGTCAACGAAGAGATCATCGACTACTTGAAGTCTCAGGATAAAGTCTTTTCGAAGAAGACCATCGTGCACAATTACCCGCACTGCTGGCGTTGTAAGACTCCGCTTATTTACTACGCGCACCCGTCGTGGTACATCGAAGTGACGAAGTTTAAAGATCAATTGATCAAAAATAACGAGGGCGTCGACTGGTATCCGTCGTTTGTCGGCGAAAAGCGCTTCGGCAACTGGCTCGAAAACTTAAACGACTGGGCGATCTCGCGGTCGAGATACTGGGGCACGCCGTTTCCGATTTGGCGCTGTCCCGATTGCGGCAAGTTGACCTCGATCGGGAGTATTAAAGAGCTCGTCGAGCGTTCAATCGAAGACATCGACGAAGACATCGACCTGCACCGCCCGAGCGTCGACGACGTCCACATCAAGTGCGAATGTGGCGGCGAGATGGTGCGCGAAACCGACGTCATCGACTGTTGGTTCGACTCCGGATCGATGCCCTTTGCGCAGTGGCACTACCCCTTCGAGCACAAGGAGGACTTCGACGAACTCTTCCCCGCCGCCTTCATCAACGAGGGGATCGACCAGACGCGCGGATGGTTCTACTCGCTCCTCGCGATCTCGACGTATATGACGGGCAAGGCACCTTATAAGAGCGTGCTCGTCAACGACCTGATCCTGGACAAAGAGGGTAAGAAGATGAGTAAGTCGCGCGGAAATACCGTCTCGCCTCAAGAGCTGTTTGAGCAATACGGCGCCGACGCCGTGAGATGGTACCTGGTCTATGTCTCTCCGCCGTGGACGCCGACGAAATTCGACGAAGACGGCCTGCGGGAAGTAAACGGTAAATTCTTCCGCTCGCTCAGAAATATCCACAACCTCTTTACGCTCTACGCCAACATCAACGGCGTCGATCCGAGGGAGATGGACGAGGTAGCATACGAAGAGATCGACCATTGGCTCCTGTCGAGATACAACAGTTTGCTTCGTTCGGTCATCGACAACATGGAAGTACACGAGATTACGAAAGTCGTCCGCGACATCCAGGATTTCGTCTCCGAAGATTTCTCCAACTGGTACATCCGGAGAAACAGAAGACGTTTCTGGTCCGAGGAGGACACGCCGTCGAGAGATGCGGTCTTTAAGACGACCTACGACGTCCTCTTGGGCGTAAGCAAGATGATCGCGCCGATCGCGCCGTTTATTGCCGAAGAATTTTATATGACGCTCGTAGGCGGCGAAAGCATTCACTTGGAATCCTATCCCGCCGTCGACGAATCGCTCATCGACGAAAAACTCGAGGAAAAAATGGACATCGTCCGCACCCTCGTTACGTTGGGGCGCGCGGGTCGCGAAAACGCGAAGATCAAAGTGCGCCAGCCCCTCTCCGAGGCATTGGTCGATGCGGATCTTAAGCCGATCATCGGCGACTTGACCGGACTCATCGAAGAGGAATTAAACGTTAAAAAAGTCGAATACTCCGACGACCTGTCGACCTATATGACTTATCACTTGAAACCCAACTTTAAGGAAGTGGGTCAAAAATTCGGGCCGAAGATTAAAGACTTTAAGAAATGCCTCGACGAGAGCGACGCCAAGGCGCTTTACGACGAACTCAAGCAAGGGCCCGTGACGATGGTCTTAAACGGCGAAGAAACCGAGGTGACGCTCGACGACGTCCTCGTCGACATCTCCTCCAAAGAAGGCTTTAACGTCAGCATGGAAGATAACCTCTTCGTCATCCTGGATACCGAGCTCGATGAGGAACTCCTCGCCGAAGGCTACGTCCGGGAGTTCATCTCGAAGGTTCAAAAACAACGGAAGTCGAACGACTACGACGTCACCGACCGCATCCACATCGACTACTATTGCGACGGAGCGGTCAAAGACGCGCTCGAATCGGCGAGCGATCGAATTTGTTCGGAGACACTGGCCGACGGCATGACGCTCAAAGACCTCGAGACGAAAGAACAGGACTTAAACGGCGAGAGAATTCGCTTCGAGCTGAAGAAAAAATAAATGTACCTCTACATTCTGCGCCACGCGGAAACGGAATGGAACGTCGAGGATCGCATTCAGGGTCGCATGGATTCGCCGATTACGAAAAAAGGGTACGCGGAGATCGCGCGGATGCGCCAAACGCTCGCCTCGATTCCCTTAGACGTTTGCTACACCTCCGATTTGACGAGGGCGAAACGAACGGCACAGAACTTGATAAATACGAAAAATTTGCCCATAATAGAGATAGAGGCACTGAGAGAATTACCCTTAGGCTCTTGGGAAGGGGCGCTGTTTAAAGAGGTTCGAGACGATCCTCTGTTCGAGGTCTATTTTCAGCGACCGGACGAATTTCAGCTCCCCGGCAAAGAAAATTTTCACGACCTATACCGCCATATCGAGGAATTTATTCGGATGTTGGAGCGGTGCGATCACAAACATGTCCTCATCGTCGCGCACGGCGTGAGCATTCGTGCCCTTTTAAACGTCCTGGAAGGGATACCTGTGAGGCAGTTCTGGCATCGCCCCGTGGCGAGAAACATGGGGCTTTCCATCGCAAAGTATGACGGAGCGTCGTGGCTTGTGCTTCGACGAGCGGATAAAAAGGACGGATTATCGTATTGAGGTGTTCTAATGAAAAAATTATCCTTAGCGAATACGCCGACGCGTATCGAAGAGATCCAGTTGATGGATGCGGACTTACCGGCACGCCTGTTCGTTAAACGCGACGACATGACCGGCGTTGCCGTGACCGGCAATAAGATTCGGAAATTAGAATATTTGCTTCAAAAGGCATTGGACGACGGTGCGACCGACGTCATCACCAGAGGTGCCATACAGAGTAATCACACGCGGGCGACGGCGATGGTCTGCGCGCGTCTCGGAATAAAATGTCACGTACTCCTTCAAGGTCCTCGCGACGCCGACGAAGAGGGGAACTACTTCCTGGATCGCTTGGCGGGCGCCGACATTCGAATCATCGACGAAGACGACGGCGATCCCGACGAGGCGATGCGGGTATGGAAGGAAAACTTGGACCGCGAGGGCGCAACTACCATGATCATCCCCATGGGCGGAAGCGACGGTTTGGGGTGTTTGGGATACGTCGATTGTTTCGATGAAATACTCGAACAGGAAGAAGAGATGGGCGTCCGCTTCGACACCGTCGTCGCGGTCGCGGGCTCCGGAGGGATGCTTTCGGGACTCGTCTACGGAAACGCTCTTTCGGGAGCGAAAAAAGACATCGTCGGCATTTCCGTACTCCACACCGAAAAAGAACTCGTCGATACCATCATTCCCTCCCTGGTCGATGAGATGAATAAAGTTTCCGGAAAAACCGTCGGAAACTACGACGTCACGGTCATCGACGACTACGTCGGTTTAGGTTATGCGAAGAGCAGACCGGAAGAGATGGAGTTTATTTGGGACTTCGTGTCTCAAACGGGCATCATCTTGGATCCCGTCTATACGGGCAAGGCCATGTACGGCACGTTTTCCGAATTGATGGACGGGCACTGGAAAGACAAGGAAAACATCCTGTTTATTCACTCCGGAGGCGCGTTCGGATGGACGAAAAAACAAATAGAGATGTTACTTCGCAAGTAGAAAGAAGCGAGCTTCGGCTCGTTTCTTTTTTTGTAGGTATTTAGTAAGATAGAATAAAGAAAAGGAGGAAACGATGAAATACGATTTTCATACCAGAATTGATCGAAGCGACGCCGGGGCGGCGAAGTGGGAAGATATGTATGCGAGAAATCCCGACGTGTCGAAAGGCGTCGTGCCGCTGTCGGTCGCGGACATGGAGTTTAAGCATCCCGACCAGTTGACGGACGGGCTTTGCGAACACATTAGACACACCGTGCTCGGCTACACCGGCCCCAACGAGGCCTATCGGCGGGCGGTCGTCGATTGGATGGAGAGAAGGCACGATTTTCATATCGAAGAAGATTGGATCGTAAACACCCGAGGCGTCGTCCCCGCGTTTTTTAACGCCATTCGCGCCTTTACCGAGGAGGGCGACGGGGTCATCGTGATGAGTCCGGTCTACTATCCCTTTTACAATGCCATTAAGCGGCAGGATAGACACATCGTGGATTGTCCGTTAATCGAAACGGACGGATATTATACGATCGACTACGACTTATTCGATCGGCTCGCGAGAGAGAATAAGAACAAAATTCTCCTCTTCTGCTCGCCCCACAACCCGGTCGGCCGCGTGTGGAAACGGGACGAGCTTGAAAAACTCTCCGAGATCGTCAAAAAGAACGACTTGATCCTGCTCTCCGACGAAATTCACTTCGACCTTATCATGCCGGGATATACCCACACCGTGTTTCAAACCGTCGACGAGGAGTTGGCGGAAAGAACCGTGACGTTTACGGCGCCATCCAAGTCCTTTAACTTGGCGGGTGTGGGGATCAGCAACGTCATCATAAAAAATGAGGCGATGAGGCGGCGCTTTTCCGACGAACTCATGAAAGTTTCCGCATCGGCGAATACGGCGATCGGCTACAAGGCGTGCGAAATCGCCTATAACGAATGCGAGGATTGGCTCGACGAATGCATTCAAGTGATCGATGCGAACCAACGACGGGTTAAGAAATTTTTCGACGAAAAATACCCCGCGATCAAAGCCTATCTCAGCGAAGGTACGTACTTGCAATGGGTGGATTTTCGAAGTTTAAACATGAACAAAGACGAACTTGAAGCATTTATGACGAAAAAAGCGGAGTTGTTTCTCGACGAGGGATACTACTTCGGGAAAAACGGAGAAGGTTACGAGCGGATCAACCTCGCCGCGCCGAGCGAGGTCATCGAAGAGGCGCTGGAGCGCTTGGACGCGGCACTGAAGACCTTGTAGGCGGCGCGCGGCGTCAGGTTTAAAAAATCCTTTTTTATCACTGAATACGAAAGATTAACTTTTTATGAAAGAGACGAACTCGAGGAGATGGATCCCGGAGTTTGTCTCTTTTTAAATATAGAAGAGAAAATAAATATTATTGATGTTATCGATATCTAAATTCGAGTATTCGTGTTTCTGATAATTATTGATAAAAATTCGGATAAGAAATATATTCTAGTAGGCTGAGAAAGGGGGTTGGCTTTTTATTTAAAATCATTTAAGAAGCGTTAGCGATAATATTTGTTAAGAGAAAGGATAGTGTATATGAAGAAAACATCGAAAATTGTATTATTACTTACGGTGGCGGCGTTGGTTCTTACGGGATGCGGTGCGAAGAATTCCAAAGGAAGTAACCAAGCAGCGGCCTCTGATCGTGCGCAATCGGAAGGAAAAGTGTTACGGGTCGGAGTTGCGGCACAACATAAACCTTGGTGTTACCAAGAAGGCGACGAAATCAAGGGAATCGACATAGATATCTTGAACGAAGTATGCAAGAGAATGGGTGGATATAAATTAGAATTGCAATTAGCGTCCTTCGAGGGCATGTTCGGATTATTAGATACCGATAAAGTTGACACGGTGGCTCAACAAATTACGGTGAACCCTGAGAGAGAAAAGAAATATGTCTTCTCCGATATCTACGCCTATAATCCTTACAAATTAACTGTAAGAGAGGATGAAAATGATATAAATTCGATAGAAGATCTCAAGGGAAAATCTTTTGTATGTGGTCCGGCCGGTGCGGAATACGATTACATACAAGCATATAAGAAGGAGAACGACCCCAATGACGAAATTAAAGTCGTCGTCGTGGAAGAGGGCGGATCAGATTTAGTCAATGCAGGAAAGGGAGATGCCTTCCTATATCCGGTATCGGCCTTTGATATGATGAAAGAAGAAAGCGGAAAAAAAGTCAAAATGGTTGGAGATACGGTTTATGAAGAACATAACGCCTATCCGTTTAGAAAAGATGTAGATCCGGAATTGCTTGAGTCATTCAATAAAGCGTTGGATTCGATGAAAGAAGATGGAACTCTCACGAAGATGTATGTAGATATATTCGGTTATGATTTATCCAATGAAGGGGTTGAAATTAAATAAACAGATAACCTTAGTGTGAGGATGTGTCATAATGAATTTTGATTTAAACATTGCGATAGATGTGTTTAAAGAATTGTTGCCGTTTACAAAGACGACACTGTTTATCGCAGCCGTCGCTTTAGTTTTTTCGCTATTATTGGCGATACTGTTGGCATTGATTGTAAGGTATAAAGTACCGGTTCTACTTCAGATAACAAAAGTGTACGTGTCTTTTTTTAGGAGTACGCCTATATTATCTCAATTATTCTTCTTTTATTTCGGGTTGACGCAATTTGTTCCTTTTTTAAATGACTTAAGTCCGACGACTTCGATCATCTTAGTCTTATCCATGAATGAAGCGGCATTCATGTCGGAAACGCTAAGAGGCGCATTAGAATCAGTCGACAAAGGGCAGAGAGAGGCGGCATTATCCGTTGGAATGACCGAGTTACAGGCTATGCGAAGAATTATTATTCCACAAGCATTCAGGGTCGCTCTTCCCGGATTATCGAATTCTTTTATCTCTCTGATAAAGGGATCGTCGTTGGGTTTTACTATCGGCGTGATAGAAATAATGTCCCAAGCAAAACTTATCTCTGCAAGAAATTACAGAGTCATGGAAGCGTATATGGCCGCTCTGGCCGTATATTGGATTGTGGTCGGTATTTTAAGCAAAGGACAAAAGTATATAGAAAATAAATTTAATAAGGCATATTGATATTGAATGGGAGACATGATGATAGAAATAAAGAATTTGAAAAAGAGTTTTGGAGATTTGGATGTTTTGAAAGATATATCCTTGCGTATGAACAAAGGAGAAGTCTTAGCGATTATAGGTCCTTCCGGAACCGGCAAGTCGACTTTACTTCGATGTATGAATTATCTGGAGGAACCGGACAGCGGAACGATTAGAATCGGCGATTTCGAGGCAGATTTTACAAAGATCACCAAAAAACAAGTTCATGAACTCAGAAAATGTTCTTCCATGGTTTTTCAACAATATAATCTTTTTGCAAATAAGACGATTTCAGAGAATGTAGAAGAAGCTTTAATTGTCGTGCAGAAGATGGAAAAAGATAAAGCGAAACAAATGGCTTTGGACAAATTAAAGTTGGTGGGACTTTTAGACAAACAGGATGAATATCCCTCGCGGTTATCGGGTGGGCAACAGCAAAGAGCCGGAATCGCGAGAGCGCTAGCTGTCAATCCTCAAGTCATCTTATTTGATGAACCGACATCTGCCTTGGATCCGGAATTAGTGGATGAAGTATTGAACACGATAAAGGCCTTATCAAATCTGGATATCACGATGATCATCGTGACGCACGAAATGAAATTTGCAAAAAATGTAGCCGATCAGGTTATATTTATGTCCGAAGGCGTCATCGTAGAGGAGGGGACTCCGGACGATGTATTTAACCATCCGAAGCATGACAGAACCAAAAGATTTTTGTCGAAAAACAATCAATAGAAAAGGAATGAAAAGCCCTAATTCGCCATGAATTAGGAGCTTTTTTTATGAAATATGAGGGAACCTTTTCCCCGTCCATGACGAAATGTGCCATTTCATGCATATTCAAAAAGTCTTTTCAAGAGGGAAGCGGAGCATTTGAAATATTTACAAAATAGGACGATCCGATGAAAATTTGAGCGTACTATGATATAATTCTATCTATAAAAACGTTTCCTTAGGGAACCGCACGATAGGAGGATTTATCAGATGAAAGTATATAACACCAATCAAGTTCGTAACCTGGCGTTAGTCGGCCATAGCGGGTCGGGTAAAACAAATCTTACGGAAGCCATGCTGTATCAATCCGGCGCGACCAAACAGATCGGTCACGTGGATCAAAAAAATACGATGTCCGACTTTACAAAGGAAGAGAGAGAACGCGGAACATCGATCGGCACGAGCATTATTCCTATCGAATGGCGGAAGATGAAGTTAAATATTATCGACACGCCCGGTTATATGGACTTTGTCAGCGAATCCATCGGCGCCCTTCGCGCAGCGGAAGCCGCTCTGATGATCATCGATGCGACCGCCGGCGTGCAAGTGGGCTCGGAGAGAATGTGGAAGTACACCGAGGAGATCGGCCTTCCGAGAATTATTTTCGTCAACAAGATCGACGGCGAAAATGTGAATTTCCGAAACTTGATGGAAGAAATCGAAGATTTATTCGGTAAAAAGGTTATTCCGTTCTCCGTCCCGATCGGAGAGGGCGAAGATTTCGTCGGCGTCACCGACGTCATCTTCCAAAAGGGATTTAAATACACAGAAGCCGCTCCGGCGGAAGTAGAATTGTCTCACGATCAAATTAAGGCGACCGAGAGAATGTATGAAGAGATCGCCGAAGTCGTCGCCGAAAGCGACGAAGTGTTGATGGAAAAATACTTCAGCGGCGAAAAGTTTACGCGTGAGGAACTATTGCGCGGCGTAACGGCGGCTCTTATCGAAGGCGACGCCGTTCCCCTCCTCGTAGGCAGTGCCGAAAAGGGCATCGGCATCGACATTCTGTTAAATACGATCGTCAACTATATGCCGGCTCCGGACGACGAGAGGGCGCACACGGGGTTCAGATACGAATCGGGCGAAGAGCGCGCCATCAGCGTAGACGAACCGTTCTCCGCAGTAGTCTTCAAGACCATTACCGACCCGTACGTCGGAAAGATCTCCGTCTATAAGGTTTTGAGCGGATCGATGAGCAAGGATACCGTCCTCTACAACGCATCTCAGGAAAAAGAAGAGAAGAATACGGGACCGTTTGTCCTTCGCGGGAAGGAACAGCTCGCCGTGGATGCGATTCACGCAGGCGACATCGGTGCCATCGGAAAATTGTCCACGACCAAGACCGGAGACACGTTATGCGACAAGGCGCACCCCGTCCTCTATAAGCGCGTGAAGATGCCGCAGCCGGTTTACTTCTATGCGATCGAGGCGGCGTCGAAGAACGACGAAGAGAAACTCACGACGTCTCTCAGAAAACTGCAGGACGAGGACCCGGGCATCGTCATCGACCGCAATGCGGAGACGAAGCAAATGACCATCGGCGGGCAGGGCAATGTCCACCTCGATGTCATTCTCGAAAAACTCAAAAACACCTTCGGCGTCGAAGTCAATAAAGTGCCGTTTGTCATTCCCTACAGAGAGACGATTCGCGGAACGGCATCGGTCCAAGGGAAACACAAGAAACAATCCGGCGGCGCCGGTCAATACGGAGACGTTTGGATTCGCTTCGAGCCGACCGATGAAGACTTTGTCTTCGACGAAGAAGTGTTCGGCGGAAGTGTACCGAAAAACTATTTCCCCGCCGTCGAAAAGGGTTTGGAAGAATCCATGGAAAAGGGTGTCTTGGCAGGCTACCCCGTAACGGGCGTCAAGGCCGTGCTCTACGACGGAAGCTACCACGACGTCGACTCCAACGAAGTCAGCTTTAAGATGGCGGCATCCATCGCCTTTAAAAAAGGTATCGCGGAGGCAAACCCCGTATTGCTCGAACCGATTATGCGCGTCGAAGTAAGTATTCCTGACGAGTACATGGGCGATGTCATGGGAGATATGAACAAGCGTCGCGGAAGGATTTTAGGGATGGATCAGCAACCGGGCGGCGGCCAATTGATTATGGCGGAGGCTCCGCAGGCCGAAATGTTCGAATACGCGATCGACCTTCGCGCGATGACCCAGGGACGCGGCGCGTTTACGATGGAATTTGAGCGTTACGAAGAGGTTCCCGCTCAAATCGCCGAAGAGATCATCGAATCGAGAAAAGAATAATTGTTTTTTAAAAAGGCCTCCTTCGGGAGGCTTTTTTATGATGAGGTCATCGTGACCGTTGGCGAATTGTCGCATAAGAGTATATACTTGAAAGGAAATTCTGAGATGTAGGAAAGGAAAGAACGAATGAATGAAAAAATGATGAAATATGTCGGCCGAGCGGCACTCGTTTGCACGTGTTTAAGTATCATCGCCTTCATCTCGATCGTCGCGCTGCGCGTAAGCTATCCCTCGCCGGCTTTTGAATTTTTGTTGATTGCCGGAATGATCACGCTGATCTTAGCGGTGGTGCTCTACGCCGTTCAATGGGTGTTGTCGATATACCGCGCCTTTAAGCGCGGCGATATATCGACGGGTATCGTGATATTGATTTGCGGGGTTATTATCATCGGCTACGCCGTATGGCATTCGATTAAATAGCTCGCCGCCTCTTTTAAGACGATGCGATGTTAAGGAACGCGGCCGTCTTCGTCATCGCATAGGATTCCCTGTGACCGTTGAACCGATAAAGGATATAAACGAGAGATCAAATTCATTGCCATGCAAACAATCTTGGCCGGCGGTATCGAACGAAAAGGTTAAACGGAAAGAGGAGATATATGAAAGCAAAAAATTACATCGAACTGCGAGAGGCCACTCAATCCGACGAAAAGTCATAGAGCCCGTCAATTCCATCCACGCATCCGATACATGGACGCCGGGCGAGAGTCAAAAACTGACCGCGGACGGCGAGGATATTTTTTTAGTATTTATTAACGGAGACGGCGCCGTCGGCTACCACGTCGACGGTGGCGCGGTCGCGGAGATGAATTTAAAGGGTGAGATTCTCGCAAAGGGCGAAGGTTTAAAAGAAGTCGTCATCGAAAACAGCGGAAAGAGCGACGTATCGACGATTTAATCGTATATGTAATAAAACAGGCTCCTGCACGCAACGGTGAGGAGCCTGTTTTGATGAAAAAGATATGAGGCGATCACGCTTTTTAAACGAAAGCGATGCATGATGGATGCGAATTATTGGCCGCTGAAATTTAACCGGAAAAACGGGGGATAGTCGGCCTCGTCTCCGTAGATCGCGCGGACCGCCTCCTCGGCGATCGGGTAGGCGAGTTGCATATGTTGATGGAGCGCGAGGTTTGTGATGTAGGTCGATTCAAATAATTTGTCCGTGGACATAAGCATGCCGCCGAGATCATCGTCGAGTCCCAGGAGGCTTAGTGCGCGCAGTTTTCTCTTTCGCGCGCTCTTTGAATTGACATGGAAGAAGACCATGGCGATTCGAAACGCATAGAGCGCTTGGCGAATGTCGTGGATGTCTACGCCGGAGTAGGTTTCGTAAACGGGGACGATGGCCTCGGCCACCTCCTCGGGGTGGGGAATCATCGTATATTCGGAGAACGTGCCGAAGGGAATCCCCGCTTGTCTTAGGAGGTAGCGATCGAATTCGCGCTCGATGGTCACGTGATCCAACGAGATGCGCGGCTCGATATGATCGATATAGGGGTGAAAGGCGATGTCCAGGGAAAAATGGCACAACAGCCCCAATAAGTAGGTCCACGTCGGCGTATCGGTCGGTTTCGATGCGATCCACGCGCGATTTCTAAAGAGCAGATCGTCGAAGGGACGTTTGTGGATGAAGGGACCGACCTGATGGCGCGTCGACGTGACGTGGTAGAAAAACAGGTCGGGTCCCTGATTTCCGATTAAGAAGTGTTTCGGATATGTTCGAATGACGGCCCGTGCCTCGGGCGGCAAAGTGTCGACGATGCGCTTTCCGAAAACGTAATGTGTAATATTGCTAGCCATAACAACTCCTTTAAAGATTTGATATACTGTAAGTGGAGGTAAAGATGGATCAAAGATATGAAGAATTTATCAATCAATTGAGCGGCGACTATGTCAAAGACCTCGATGCTATTTCAGAGGAAGTTCGCCGATTGAGTACGCAAGGCGAATCCGAACTCGCCGATAAACTGTTAAAATACGGGCAACAAATGATTGCCGAGCACCGCGGCGAGGGGGAGGAAGGTTTTCGGACGATAGAGACCGACAGCTCCGACATGGAGCGGTTTTACACCTTACTGGATGCCGTCTTCGCCAAAGTGTTGGACGAGGATTACGCGGGGGCGAATGATTTCTTAAACCGCATGAAAGACGAGGTAACCTTTATCGGGGCCTCTCTCGATGCACTCGATCGAGACGAGACGTTCAGATCGTTTCAGTCGTTGACCGAAGAAATCCTCTATCGCGTCGAACACGTCGAGGAAAAAGTGCCGATTTTAGGACCGGAAGTCGAAATTTGGCTGAGTCTTCGCGGAGGCATGGCGCTGGAGCTGAAGGAGCTCGACGAGGCGGCCCGCTATCTCGAACAGGCGATCAAGGTCAATCCCATGTCCACGGTCAATCGACTGAGCCTATCGAAGGTATATCGTCTTCAAGGCGACATGACGCGGGCGAAAACATACAATCAAGAAGCGTTCGAATCGGCATATCGCGCGGCAGATTTCTCAAACTGCTTCTCGAATGAAGGTTATTTTTTATATAAGGAAAACAGACCGTCGCTTGCGCTCTCCTGCAGCATGATCGCGAAGGAATATGACGAGGAGAACGACGAAGCGGACGGCAATCTCATGTTGATTCAAGGGCGCTTCCCCGACGCCGAACCGGCGCCCGTGGAGACGTTTAAAGAATACCTGAAAGAACGGGATATCGTAGGCACCATTCCCCCCGATCGCGCGACGACGCTCGAGCGAATCGCCGAAAAGGCGGAAGAAGAAGGGAATATTGAACTCGCCATGGACATCTATATCAACTTGGACGCTCTCTTTCACGACGAAGATATTCACGCCAACATCCATCGTCTCGCCGAAAAACTCGACGGCGAATTTTTGCCGGACGAAGACGCACACGACCATCACCACGGAGACGGCGAATGTTGCGGTCACCACGGCGAAGACGCACACGGCCATCACCACGGAGACGGCGAATGTTGCGGTCACCACGGCGAAGGCGGACACCACCATCACCACGGAGATGGCGAATGTTGCGGTCACCACGGCGAAGGCGGGCACGGTCATCATGAGTAGTGCCGTCCCTTCTCAGGGACAGTTTATCACGCGGATGTAAAATTTGTCCAAGAGAGGCGCGTAAAATTAAATAAATATAAAAAATCGGACCGCGCGGTCCGATTTTGTGTTTTATCCGTTACAATGATTATTGTTGTTTGCTCTTGATATAGTTGTCGATACCTTCGGCCGCCTGTTTCCCCGCGCCCATTGCGAGGATAACGGTCGCCGCACCGGTTACCGCGTCGCCGCCTGCAAAGACGTCTTCGACGGAACTTTGGCCTTGTTCGTTGACGACGATACCTTCCTTGCGGTTGGTCTCGATATCCGGGTTGGTCGAGGTGAGGAGGGGGTTGGGGCTCGTGCCGAGCGCCATGATGACGGTGTCGGCTTCGAATTCGAAGTCTTGTCCTTCGAGGGGAACGGGACGGCGTCTACCCGATTCGTCGGGTTCGCCCAGTTCCATGGGACGTAGTGTCATGCTCTTGACCCAACCGTCTTCGTCGGCGTGGATTTCGACGGGCGAGGTGAGGAAGTGGAAATTGATGCCCTCTTCTTTGGCGTGGTGAACTTCTTCAGCACGGGCGGGAAGTTCCTTCTCGGTGCGTCGATAGACGACCGTGACATCGGAGCCCAGGCGCTTGGCAACACGGGCCGCGTCCATGGCGACGTTGCCTCCGCCGATGACGGCGGTCTTTTTACCCGCGATGATGGGGGTATCGTAGCCGGCCTCATAGGCGTGCATGAGGTTGGTACGCGTTAAGAATTCGTTGGCGGAGAATACGCCGTTAAAGTTTTCTCCGGGAATATTCATAAATCGGGGAAGCCCGGCGCCGGTACCGAGGTAGATCGCCTCGTAACCTTCGTCTCGAAGGCTTTCGAGGGACATGGTTCTGCCGACGATCGCGTTGGTTTCGAATTCGACACCCAGGTCTTTCAGTTTTTGCACTTCACTTTGGACGACTTCGTCGGGGAGACGGAATTGCGGAATCCCGTAGACGAGTACGCCGCCCGCCTGTTGAAGCGATTCGAAGACGGTGACTTTGTAGCCGAGCTTGACGAGTTCGCCCGCGACGGTGATGCCGGAAGGTCCGGCGCCGACGACGGCGACTTTGTGGCCGTTCGGCTCGGCGACTTCCATGGTTTGAAGCTTATGTTCTCTCGCGTAGTCGGCCGCGTAGCGTTCCAATTTTCCGATGCTGACGGCGTCGCCTTTTTTGGCGAGAACGCAGTATTTTTCACATTGGCTCTCTTGGGGGCAGACTCTGCCGCAGACGGCGGGAAGTGCCGTGTATTTGGAGAGTTCCTTGGCGGCGCCTTCGGGATTGTCTTCCGAGAGTTCGTGGATAAACGCCGGGATGTCGATCGAGACGGGACATCCGGTTCGACATTGAGGGTTCTTGCAGTTGAGACAGCGTTTTGCTTCGGCGAGCGCTTCTTCGTGGTTATAACCGTAGCAGACCTCTTCAAAGTTTTTATTTCTCTTATCGGGATCTTGTTCTCTTACGGGAACTCTTGTAAGGCGATCCATTATGCATTCCTCCAAACTTGTTGACCCTTTGTTTTTTCCACATTGATGTATTGTTTTTGACGTTTCATGGCGAGGTCAAAGTCGACCTTATGTCCGTCAAATTCAGGACCGTGGACGCAGGCGAATTTCGTTTCGCCGTCGATGCTGACGCGGCATGCGCCACACATTCCCGTTCCGTCGACCATGATCGGGTTTAAGGAGACGATGGTGTGGAGATCGTATTTCTTCGTCGTGAGACATACGAACTTCATCATAATCATCGGGCCGATGGCGACGCAGGTGTCGTATTCTTTCTTTTCGTTTTCGATCAGATCTTCGATCTTAGCGGTTACCATGCCGTCAAAACCGTACGAACCGTCGTCGGTACAGACGTAGAGATTGCAGTTTAACTCCTTGAAGTTTTCTTCGTAGATGACGGCTTCTTTGTTTTTAAAGCCGATGATGACATCGCAGGTGATGCCGCGTTCGGATAAGTAACGTACTTGGGGGTAAACCGGTGCCGCGCCGATTCCACCGCCGACAAATAAAAATTTCTTTTGTTTCAATTCATCATCGGAAAGTTCCGTGAATTCCGAGGGAACGCCCAGGGGACCGACGAAGTCTTTTAACATGTCTCCCTTTTCTTTGGATGCGAGCTTGGTCGTCGAAGGACCGGATGCTTGGACGACGAGGTCGACCCATCCTTCTTCGCGGTCAAAATTGGCGATCGTCAACGGCACGCGCTCGGCGTGTTCGTCGGCGATGACGATGACGAACTGACCGGGTTTGGCGGCTTTAGCAACGCGAGGTGACTCGACGCGCACTAAATACACGTGAGGTGCCAAATTTTTTTTCTCTAAAATCTTAAACATAAATACCTCCCATCAATACTCTGTGCAATCATTATAATACATTGTTAAAGAAATGTCCACCAGTTGAAGTTGAAGAATCGTTTTTCAAAGCACTTGATTCGGGGGTATAATTAGCGTAAACTGTGATACATTAATAAAATGAAGTAAACGGATAAGGAGAGTTTTATGAAGTATTATTCCACGCGGGATCGCAGGAAGGCAATCCCCGCAAAAGAGGCGATCTTTAGGGGTCCCGCCGACGACGGCGGTCTTTACGTCCCCGAATATATACCGTCGTTTTCTTTCGAAGATTACCTCCACGCGAGCTACAGCGAATTGGCATGTGCGGTGTTGGAAACGTTTTTCGAAGACTTCGATGCGAGCTATTTAAAGGAAAGCGCGCAAGCGGCATACAAAGAGTTTGATCGCGACAATGCCGTCGGCTATACCGAGCTCGGCGACGTGACCGTGGCGGAGTTGTTTCACGGTCCGACGGCGGCATTTAAAGACTTTGCCCTACAAATGCTCCCTTATCTGATGAAGGAATCGGCCGCGGGGCGGAAGGTGCGCATCTTGACGGCCACGAGCGGCGACACGGGGAAGGCGGCGCTCGCGGGATTTAAGGACGTCGAGAATACGGATATCTTCGTCTTTTATCCGGCGAACGGCGTGAGTACGATGCAAAAGAGACAGATGACGACCCAAGAGGGAGAAAACGTCCACGTCTACGGCATCGACGGCAACTTCGACGACGCGCAGCGCACCGTGAAGGAGATGTTTCAAGACGACGCGCTTCGAGAAGAGGGACGGGCGTCGGGAATCGAGTTTTCCTCCGCGAACTCAATTAATATAGGAAGGCTCGTTCCGCAGATCGTCTACTATATTTATTCTTATCTGGAGCTCGTCCGCAGGGGAACGATCGAGATGGGCGAGACGGTCGATATCTGTGTTCCGACGGGAAATTTCGGAAATATTTTGGCGTCGATGTATGCAAAGCGCATGGGGCTTCCCTTCGGACAGTTTATCTGTGCGTCGAATAAAAATCACGTGCTGACCGATTTTATCAACACGGGCGTGTACGATACGCACCGCGATTTTTACAAGACGACTTCGCCGTCGATGGACATCTTGGTGGCGAGCAACATCGAGCGGTATCTACAGTTAATTCTTAAAAGAGATGAAAAAGTAAAAGAAAAGATGGACGAGTTGAAGGAACGCGGGCGCTTCGATATCCCCGTCGACTTGATTCGACGCTCGAAGTTAGTCGGTTACTGGACGACCGATGCCGAGGGCGAGGCGCGTATTAAAGACGTATTTGAGCGCTACGGTTATCTGATGGATCCGCATACGGCGGTGGCCTACGACGGGGTTAAGAAACACGCATCGCCGCGTCACGTGCTCCTCATGGCGACGGCGAGCCCGTATAAATTTCCCGAGACGGTCGCCGACGCGCTTAATCTTCCGAAAGAGGAGGATACCGAGGCGCTGCTAAGAGAAATCGAGAAGGTCTCGAGCGAACCGATCCCAAAGGCGCTCGAGGAGGTGTTCCGCAAACCGGAACGGTTTAAAGAAAGTATTAAAATCGACGAGATGCCCCTCGTCGTCAAGGAGGGATTTGATGATTAAAGTACGCGTGCCGGCGACGACGGCGAATATGGGGCCGGGATTCGACGTGATCGGAACCGCACTGGATTTATACAACACGTTTACCTTTACCTTGGACGGGGACGATGTGGATCGCGGGTCGATGATTTATGCGGCGGCGAAGGTCGTCTTCGACAAGGCGAATCGCTCGATGGATGCCTTTACCTACGAGGTCGATGCAGACATCCCGATCGCCAGGGGACTCGGGAGCAGCGCGACCTGTATCGTCGGCGGCATGGTAGGCGCAAACGCCCTTTTGGACTATCCGTTTAACGAGGAGGAGATCTTAAAGATGGCGTCCGATTTCGAGGGACACCCCGACAACGTCGCGCCGGCGCTCCTCGGCGGCTGCGTCGTGAGCATCTCCGAGGACGACAAGATTATTTACAGAAAAGTAAAGCATATCGACGCGATTTCGACGATCGCCGCGTTTCCCGATTTCGACTTGTCGACGGCGGAGGCGCGCGCCGTACTTCCCAAACAATTGTCCTACGAAGATGCGATCGCAAACATCGGCCGGATGGCGCTTTTGATCCACGGGCTGGATACCTGCGATACGGAAGCGATTTTTATGGGCCTTAAAGACATCATCCACGAGCCGTATCGTTCGGAACTCATCGACGGCTATAAAGAGATGAAGGCGATCGAAGACCGATACCCCGGAAAAATGGTGATCAGCGGGGCCGGTCCGACGCTGTTATTTGTGACCGAAAAATCGGAAGACCTCGAAGTAATCCGGGACAGCTGGAAGAAAATTTCCGAACCGCTCGAGGCCGAGTGGGACATTCGCATCCTGCACACGACCGATCGCGGCGCGGAAATTATCGAATCGCATTAAAAAAAGCCCCGCGTACGGACTTTATGGCGTATAAAGTCTGTACACGCGGGCTTTTTGTATCTTTTGGATAGACGAGGGACGCGCGTCTAATCGTTTTTCTTCTCGTCTGCGAGTTCTCGTTGGATCTTGAACAAGAACGTCTCCATGACGCGGGTCATATTGCCGCGCGGGACATTGGCCTGTACGCGATAGAGATTGCCCGTCCCGTCGAGGTGCTCGTCGTCCAGCGAGTCCAGGATTTTTTTCAAATCGACGTTGACATCGGCGCTGCGGATGACGTGGATTTGTGCTTCGTTGCCGTTGGGGATGCCATAGATTTGGACGGTCTTGGCTTTCTTTTGGATGGCCTGCGTGAGGTTTTTAAAGTTTTTAAAGTTGATGTTCTCGAGGGTCAAGTAGATGTAGCCGACGCCTTGAATCGTTCGGCGTCGCGACATGAATTCCTGGACCTGTTCGAGTCCCAACTTCGCCTCTAATTCGTCGATGGTCTTTTTTTGGCCGTCGATTTTGCCCTGGAGTTTTTTGACGGCGCGCCAAATATCTTTTGTGGTACTTGCCTGCAAGTACATCGAGAGGTTTTTTGTAAGGTATCGGTGGTTTCGGTAGTCGTCGAGCGCCGCGCGACCGGCGGCAAAGGACAGTTTGAGTCCTTGTTCGATCTTTTCGACTTTTTTTATCGCGAACAGGGCGAGTTCGCCGGTCTGTTTTAAGACGGGGCCGACGCTCTTGGACTCGTCGATTCCCGCGATCTCGACGGAGTCCGCGTGTTCTTGAATCGGCAGGTTGGATTCGATAAGATGGTTGACGAAGTTTTCTATTTTTTCGAGGGATACAAACCCGATGTCCTCGGTGTCGACGAGGATATAGCACTCTTCTTCGGTCGATGCGTCCAGGACGTCGACGTGTAGGAGCTTATCGACGGCGGCCGTAAGTAGGATGCGCGCGATGTTGTCCTGCATATGTTGAAGTCTGCGCGGCCAGTCGATGGTGAGTTCTTTCTTCGCTCCGCTTTCGATGTTTTCGACCTTACATTGAAGATGTCCGTCTTCGATGACGGTGTAGTCGACGGGTTGATTATCTATAAACGCGGCATCGCCCTTCGTGTAGTGTTCCACCGGCGGTGCGACGATGCTATCTTCCAGTAAGAAATAATGGTAGCCTTTGCTTTTTACGGTATCGGGAATGGTGATCTCCATCGTCTTTCGATAGGGGTCCGATAAATATAGAGCCATAAACGCCTCCTTTGACAGTTTATCTTATTTTATCACATATCCGATATCGAGGAGTTACGAGAGTGGGTCTTAAATGAAGCAACCTTGGTTGATATTGGCCGCCGCGGTGGCGTCGGGATGTTTTTTGGCGGATCGCGTGCCGCTCGCCTTTTCGATGGTCGTCCTTACGGTGATTTTTATCGGGATTGTTTGGATGACGAAAAAACGCTACGGACTCGCGGTCCTTCTCGCCGCGGCGAGCGTCCTGTATGCGACGGAGGCGCTCGAAGCCCCTTTAAGCGACGGCGAGTCCGTTCGCCTCGCGGGCGTCGTCACGCAGTCTAAAGAAGGCTATTACGACGTATCGAGCGGTTTTTTCAAGTCGACGCGTATCCTTTCCCCTACGAGACCCGCGGTGGGCGAGACGGTGGCGGTTTCGGGGATATATTTGCCGCCCGAGGCGCCGAAAAACCCCGGCGGATTTGACGAACGACACTATATGCTCGCGCACCGCATCGCGGGGACGATCCGGGCCTCAAAAGAAGAGGTCGTTCGCGGCGAGAAGACGACGCGCGCCTTCTTATACCGTCTAAGAGGGCGGTGGCAGCGCTACGGAACGAAGGTATTTAAGAGTTATTTCCCTCGACGGGAGGCGACGATCCTCTCGTCGATGCTCTACGGGACGGATGCCGACTGGAGCGAACTCGGGGAACTCGACGAGCTCAACCTGCTCCACATCCTCTCGATTTCGGGTTTACATATCGGCCTGATCGTCGCACTCTTAAAAAAGATCGCGCGCGTGACGACGGCGCCTATTCGGGCGGCGAAACCGCTCATCCATGCACTCACGCTCTTTTACTTGTTCCTCACATCCTTTCCCGTCGGCGGGATGCGCGTCTTTTTCTCGCTCGTCTTTATCGACATCGGGAAGGCCTTGAAATCACCGGTCGATCCGGTTTACGCGCTCTCGTTCAGTGCGTGTGTATTTCTGTTGTTCAATCCCTTTTTAATCTACCACATGGGGTTTTGGTTCAGCTTTTTATCCGTCTATGCGATCTTGTGCATCTATCCGAGGTGGACCCGCCTCGACGAGCGGGCGACGGGTATTTTGAAGGGTATAGGCGTTTCTTCGGCGATTACGATCATGATCGTCCCGCTTTTGAGTCGCCTCTCGGGTCGGGTCTCCGTGATGAGCGTCGCGGCAAATGTCGTGATCTTGCCCTTGGCGGGGCTTTTGCTCTACGGCGGAATCGCGCTCAGCATTCTCCACCCGCTCTTTTCGCAGATCGCCGCGGGGATCGCCCTGATAATGAATGCGCTCTTTTCCGTCTTTGCCGCGCTCGTCGAGGCCTTTGCGGCCCACGCCTGGTCGATTCCGCTTCCGAATTTTACGATATCCGATGCGCTCGTCTACTACGGGGTCATCTTGTTGGCGTCGTATTTCCCGTTTCGGTATTTGACGAAGAAGGCGGGCACGATTCTTACGGTGCAGGCGGCCTCGATGATGGTACTCGCGCTCGCATACGGGCATATGCCGCGGGAGGACTTGCAAATTACGCAGTTGTATGTCGGGCAGGGAGACTGTGCATTGATCGAGTCGAGGGACTTGACGGCGCTTATCGACACCGGCGGGAGTGCGTTCGGAGGCGATCCGGCGAAGTACTACGTACTCCCCGTGCTGAGACATAAGAATATATCCAAGTTGGACGCCGTATTTATCTCGCATTACGACGCGGACCATATGCAGGGCATCTTTACGGTCGCCGAGTCGTGTAAGATTAGACGCGTATTCGGCCCGAAGTCGGAGGATGCCGAGGATCTCGCGATGCGCCGCGCGGTGTCGCGCGAAGTCTGCGAGGTCGAGACGGTATCCGGGAAATTTCCGCTCGATCGATGGAATCTTACGATCTATCCGCCGTTCGGGGCGAGCGGTAACGAATCGTCGATGGCGATGCGGCTCGAGTCGAACGGGGCGAGCGCGCTCTATCTGGGCGATCTTCCGGCGAGGGAAGAAGAGGAGCTCGCTGAAATCGCGGGGCATGCGACGGTCATAAAGCTCGCCCACCACGGGTCGAAGACCTCCACCTCCGAGGCCTTACTGGCCGCCGCGCAGCCGAAGCTCGCGATGATTTCCGCCGGCGAGCACAACCGCTACGGCCATCCGCATCCCGAGGTCCTCGAGCGTCTTTGCGATCTCCGCATTCCCTATCTCGAGACGAAAGACGGCGCGATCTCCCTGACATTTAAAGATGGAAAGATCGACGTCGAGGTTTATCGCGGCGATAAATTATCGATTAAGGATTGTATCATTTTTACAGTCGACGTGATATTCTTAGTAGCGACGGCGTGGAGGCTGTCGATTTATGTAAAGGAAAGAAGACAACTATGGAATCAGTTCATTACGGTGGAGCCTACCTCATGCACGGACCGGAAAAGTACGGTATGGAGCAGAAGCGGGCTCAACTCGAAAAACGCTATATAGATCCCGCCATGCGCGACCTCAATTATGACGTGGCGCGCGAGGACGCCGGCGAAATTTTAGCGAAGGCGAACACGCTCCCGTTTATGTCCGAAAAACGCATGGTCGTCGTGCGCGACGCGGGGTTGTTGAGTTCCGATGCCGACCTGGACACCTTCTTAGAGGACGTGTTTTCCGTTCCCGACTCGACGATTCTGCTTTTGATGGAGACGGAGACGCCGATTAAGAAGAATCAAAAACTCTATAAACGGTTTAAAAAGGCCGGCCGTCTGATTGCGATGGAGCGCTTGCAGGGGCGCGCGTTGCGGAGCTATCTCGCGAATTATCTGGCGAAGTTGAATCGTCGCATCACGCCCGAAGCGCTCGAACACTTTATCCGCCTGTCGGGTTATAGCGACCGCAACTACTCGGGGGATCTCGAGGCGCTCGTCACGACGCTCGATCAGATCGCGAGTATTTCGAAGGAGGAGGTCCGCGTCGAGGCGATCGATACCTTCCTCGATCCGTTTCAGACGGAGACGATCTTCGATTTGCTCGATGCGATTGCGAAGAAACGAGCGGAGGACGTCCTCCGCCTGTTAAATGAATTCGACGTCAAAGAAGAACCCGCGCCGCGCATTCTCTATATGATCGCGCGGCAGACGCGCAACCTTCTCTTTTATAAGACCATGAAGCGTACGGGACGCGCGGATAGCGAGATCTTTCGCTTTATGGGCGTGAAACCTTTTGAGGGCAAAAAAATAGCCGCTCAGAGCGGGCTATATACGGAGCGCGCCTTGAGAGGCCAATACGATATGATCTTGGAGGCGGAGCTTGCGATGAAGTCGACCTCGGCGAGTGATGCCGAAGTGCTCGAGACGTTGACGCTCAAGATGTTGCGCGGGCAATAAAAAAACTGAAAACGAAGGTTTTCAGTTTTTTTATTTATTGAATGTGATTTAATTTCTTCGTTAAACGGCTTAACTTGCGTGCCGCGGCGTTTTTATGAATGACATTCTTCGAAGCCGCTTTTTTTAAGTCTTTATCGACAGTACGGAGAAGTTCTCTCGCTTCGTCGACATTGCCTTGCTCGACGGCTGCTTCAAATTTACGAATCGTCGTCTTCATGCCGGTTTTAACCCTTTTATTGTACAATGTTTGTTTCTTGGTCGTGTCGATACGCTTCATTGCAGATTTAATATTTGCCATAGTTCACCTCCGACTGTGATTTTATCCCGTAGGACACCTTAACTTGTAGAATTCTATCACAGGCACATCGAATTTGCAAGATTTGTCGAGGAAGTTGCGGGAGATGTAGAAACGAATGCTTTGTGGTAAAATAAATAGTTAGTTCTAAGAAGGGAGATACGATTTGAAGCGGAAAGAAGAATCGTCGACTACGGCGATGGAAGTGGTAAAACTCGTCGTCACGGCCGTGGTATTGGCGGTGATTATTCGAACATTTATATTTAATACGACGATGGTCATCGGTCAGAGCATGGAACCGACGCTCCATCAAAATGAACGCATGATATGCTTGGTATTTCCGAAGTACTTTTCGGATCCCGAGAGAGGCGACATCGTCATCATCGACGCGCCGGACGGCTCGGGCAAGGAATATGTCAAGCGCGTCGCCGGCGTCCCGGGCGATGAGATCAGCATCGAAAACGGAGACGTCTTCGTAAACGGCGTCCAAATCGAGGAGCCTTATATTCACCGGGGCGTCGAGACGGAAATTTATAACAAAAGTGATTGGAAGTTGGCTCCCGGAGAATTTTTCGTCATGGGAGACAACCGACATCGGGGGATGTCGATCGACAGTCGTTACTTCGGGCCGGTCCCGAAAGAACATATCCGTTCCCGTGCGGCGCTTCGGTACTATCCCTTTTCTAAATTCACGGTATTTCACCACGGAGAGAATAACTAGAAGAACCAAGGAGGAAACATGAGCGATCGTCAACAGAAAATCCGAAATTTCTCAATCATTGCCCATATCGACCACGGGAAGAGTACCCTGGCCGATCGACTGATCGAAAAGACGGGCATGTTAACTGAACGGGAAATGGATTCGCAAGTTCTCGATTCCATGTCCCTGGAAAAAGAGCGCGGCATTACGATCAAACTGAAGGCCGTCCGACTCATTCATGAACGCGACGGGGAAGAGTATATTTTAAATTTAATCGACACCCCGGGTCACGTCGACTTTAACTACGAGGTCTCGCGCTCGCTTGCCGCGTGCGAAGGGGCGCTGCTCGTCGTCGATTCGACGCAAGGGGTCGAGGCGCAAACGCTCGCGAATGTCTACTTAGCCATGGACCAGGATTTGGAAATGGTCCCGGTCATCAACAAAATCGACTTGCCCTCGGCGAGGGTCGAGGAGGTAAAAAAGGAGATCGAGGACATCCTCGCCCTCGATACGGAGAATGCGCCGCTGATCAGCGCGAAAAAAGGTATCGGCATCGACGCGGTGCTCGACGCCATCATCGAACAAATTCCCGCGCCGTCGGGCGATGCAAAGGCTCCGCTCAAGGCGTTGATCTTCGATTCCGTCTACGACAGCTACCGCGGCGTCGTCTGTTATGTGCGCATGGTGGACGGCGAGGTCAAGGCGGGGGATGTGATCAAGATGTGGGCGACCGAAAAGGAATTTGAAGTCGTCGAGGTCGGCGTAAACGCCAACGGCCACATCCCGCTCGATAAATTGAGCGCGGGCGACGTCGGATACATCACGGCGAGCATTAAAAATGTCAAAGAAGCGCGCGTCGGCGATACCATCTACGACCCGAAGAACCCGCCCGATGCGGCACTTCCGGGTTACAAAAAAGTGGTCCCGATGGTCTATTCGGGGATTTACCCCGCCGAGGGAGAATCCTACGGCGACGTCAGGGACGCACTCGAGAAGCTGCAGGTCAACGACGCGGCGCTCGTCTTTGAGGCGGAGACATCCGTCGCCCTGGGCTTCGGATTCCGGTGCGGATTTTTAGGCCTGCTTCACATGGAGATTATTCAGGAGCGGCTCGAGAGAGAATTCGATTTGGACATCATTACGACGGCACCTTCTGTCATCTATCGCGTCCACACGCTCGAAGGGGAACTCCTCGAGATTCAAAACCCGACGAATCTCCCCGATCCGACGACGATCGATTACATGGAAGAGCCTTTCGTCCGCGCGGAAATCATGACGCCGACCGATTACGTCGGAACGGTCATGGAACTTTGCCAAGATAGGCGCGGGCGTTATATCAGCATGGACTACCTCGAGGAGACGCGGGTGACGATCACCTATGAATTGCCTCTAAACGAGGTCATCTACGACTTTTTCGACGCGCTTAAGTCCAAGACGCGAGGATACGCGTCCTACGACTACGAGTTGATCGGATACGAGCCGGGCGACCTCGTCAAAATGGACATTCTGATTAACGGCGAACTCGTCGACGCTTTCTCCCTGATCGTCCACAGCGACAAGGCCTACGAACGCGGCAGACGAATTTGCGAGCGACTCACCGACGTCATCCCGAGGCACCAATTCGCCATCCCCATTCAGGCGGCGATCGGCTCGAAGATCATCGCGCGCGAGACGATACGCGCCGTGAGAAAAGACGTCCTCGCGAAGTGCTACGGTGGCGATATTTCGAGAAAGCGCAAATTGCTGGAAAAACAAAAAGAAGGAAAGAAGCGCATGCGCTCCATCGGAAGCGTCGATGTGCCCCAAGAGGCGTTTCTCGCCGTGTTAAAATATGATGAAGATTAGTGGAAAGGCGGATCCCCGGGGTCCGTCTTTTTTTGGAGGAAAAATGAAGCGAGATTTATCTGTTTATATTCACATACCTTTTTGTGAAAAGAAATGCGGTTATTGCGATTTCTATTCCTTTGTTCCCTCGAAAGAGGAGACGATGGAGCGTTATGTCGAGATGCTCGCGCGCGAAGCGGCGCTCTATGAAGAGGAACTGCGTGCGCGAAATATTCGGACGATATATATAGGAGGCGGGACGCCGTCGATGCTCGGAAGCGACCGTCTCCTCCGCGCGATCGAGCCCCTGATGCCCTTTGTCGAAACGGGTGCCGAGGTGACGATCGAAGGCAATCCCGAGAGTGTGAGGACGCTCGATGTCGGTGCGTTGACAACCGGCGGCATCAACCGCTTCAGTATGGGCGTGCAGAGCGGAAGCGATCGGCTCCTCGACGTCATGGGGCGTATCCACGACGTCGAAACCGCTCGAAGGGCCTTCGACCATCTGCGCGAGGGCGGCGCGGAAAATATCAACCTGGACTTTATATCATCGGTTCCGACGGAGAGCGACGTCGACATCGAAAAGAGCCTCGCGTTGGTCGAGTCGCTCGATCCCGAACACGTGAGCGTCTACAGTCTTATCGTCGAAGAGGGAACGCCCTTTTACAAACAGTACGGACACCTCGGGACGGAACGCGACGAGGAGGATCGCCGCCACGTCCACCGCTACGAAAGGCGGCTCGAGCGCTTATCGTATGCGCAGTATGAGATTTCAAATTTCGCGAAGCCGGGCTACCGCTGTCGCCACAACCTGCACTACTGGACTTTGGGCGAATACATCGGCCTCGGCGCGGGGAGCAGCGGATATTTAAACGGCGTGCGATATCGAAACGAGACGGATATGCACCAGTATGGCGAGAAGATCGCGCGGGGCGTTAAGCCCGTCGCGGCATACGAAAAGCTCACCGATCTCGACCGGGATAATGAGTACATGATGCTCGGCATTCGGTTGAACGAGGGTATTCCGCTTGACGAGCCGATTCCATCGGGCGCGCGTTTTATCGATCGGTACAAGGCGGAAATCGAGCGAAATATCGAGCGCGGCCTCCTCGAGATACGGGACGAACGAGTCGCGCTGACCGCGCGGGGAAGGGATCTGTCGAATCGCGTGGAAGTCGATTTTTTCAGGCTGTCCGACGAGGAAGCCTGAGGGCGAAGGCGCGAAAAATTTACCGCATAAATCTGGGGATTATTTGAAAAACATAGCAATCTTTCTTGACAAGTGCTAACAGGGTGTGTATACTTATACTGTAAGCATTAGCACTCGGATAAATAGAGTGCTAACAGATCGAGAAAAGGGGGTCGATGCTATGTTGGATCAGAGGAAGTTGGACATTCTGAATCTCATCGTAGAATCTTATATAGCATCTCCCGTACCTATCGGCAGTCGCACACTTTCGAAGGAATCGAGTTTGTCGGTTTCATCGGCGACGATTCGCAACGAGATGAGCGACTTGGAGGATTTGGGTCTGTTGACAAAGCCCCACACGTCCGCCGGCAGGATACCTTCTGAAGATGCTTATAGGTTTTATGTAGACGAATTAATTCCCGAGATCCATCGTCAAGATTCGCTCGTCGAATTGTTTACCGAGGCGATGCCCGAGAAGCTGCTGGGAACGGAGGAATTCTACCGCAGCGCGATCGAGGCGCTTGCCGAGGAGACGAACAGTTTGGCCGTGATGATGATGTCGAAAAAGGGCGACCGAACGATTAAGTACCTGGACTTGATTGCCTTATCGGAAAACCTGGTCCTGTTGCTCGTCGTCGGCGACCGCGGCGTCGTCGTGAAGCGTGTTTTACCGGTCGATTTTTCGGTGCGCGAGGACGATCTCGAATACATCGCGGATGTTTTATCGAAGGCGTTTGTGGGTACTTCATTTACCGAGATCGACGGCGTAAAATTCGTCTTGTCCGGCCAATTGGTTCGTTACGAAACATTTATCCTGCAGATTACGAGTCTCCTCTCCGACGTCGTCAACGTCGTCGAAGATATCGATGTCGTCATCAGCGGTATCGGAAATTTGTTTCACTATGAAGAATTTCAAGATGTCTCGAGGATGCAGTCGCTCATGAAGTATGTCGAGAACAAGGACAACTTGCTCCATATCTTCCGGGACGTATCGACGTCGGCGCCGGTGGAATTTAAGATCGGCAGCGACAACGACGCGGAGGTCATGCAGGAAAACAGCCTGTTGAGTCGCGTGTATCCGACGAGTGCGTCGAATTTGGGCAAGGTCGCTCTAATCGGACCGGTTAGGATGAATTATAGAAAATCGGCGAATGCGCTTGTCGCGTTTACGGACGCGTTGACGAGGCGCCTGGGGAAGGAACGTTGAGGTGAGATGTGGTAGTAGAAAATAAAGATCAAAAAGACTTTGATTTGGAACATGAAGATAATCAAAACGAAGAGACCGAAGAAGTCGTGGACGAAACGGAAGAAGTTTCCTCCGACGATGTAGAAGACAAAGAGGCAGAAGACGAGGAGAGCGACGAGAAGCGCTACGCCGAACTCGAAGATCGCTATATCCGTCTTCAAGCCGACTACAGTAACTTTAGACGGCGCAGCACGGAAGAGAAGTCCAGAATGCACGCCTTGGGCATGGAAACTTTGGCGTTGGATATTCTTCCCGTCTTGGATAATTTCGAACGCGCACTGAGCACGGACGACATCAAAGACGAAAAGTTTTACGAAGGGATGGAAATGATCGCCGATCAATTTCGGGAAGAGCTTAAAAAGAACGGCATCGTCGAAATTGACGCACTCGATCAACCGTTCGATCCTAATTTGCACCACGCCGTCATGCTCGAAGAGAAAGAGGACGTCGAACCGGATGTCGTGATCGAGGTACTTCAAAAAGGTTATAAATTAAACGATCGCGTTATTCGCCCCTCGATGGTCAAGGTCTCGAGGTAATTAATATAGATAAAATCAAAAATCACTGACAACTAAAACCGGTATTAAATGAGGAGGACATGAGATATGGCTAAAATTATTGGTATTGACTTAGGAACGACAAACTCGGCCGTCGCCGTCATGGAAGGTGGCCAATCTACCATTATCCCGAATATCGAGGGTAACAGAACGACGCCGTCGGTCGTCGCATTTACAAAAGACGGCGAACGCCTCGTCGGAGAGACGGCAAAGCGTCAAGCGATCACAAATCCCGACAGAACGATCGCATCGATCAAACGTCACATGGGCACGGATTACAAGGTGACCATTGACGGAAAGGATTACTCTCCGCAAGAAATCTCCGCGATGATTCTTCAAAAATTGAAATCCGACGCGGAAAGCTACTTGGGCGAGTCGATTACCGAAGCCGTCATCACGGTTCCCGCTTACTTTACCGACGCACAACGTCAAGCGACGAAGGACGCGGGACGCATCGCCGGGTTGGACGTTAAACGTATCGTCAACGAACCGACCGCAGCGGCACTCGCTTACGGCGAAGACGAAGATTCGGACTCCAGCACGGTCATGATTTACGACTTGGGCGGCGGAACCTTCGACGTCTCGATTCTCGAACTCTCCGACGGCGTATTCGAAGTACAGGCAACCCGTGGGAACAACAAGCTCGGCGGCGACGACTTCGACGAACGCATCATCGATTGGATCGCGGAAAACTTTAAGAAGGAAAACGGCGTCGACTTAAAGGCCGACCGCATGAGCTTGCAACGTTTGAAGGAAGCGGCTGAAAAGGCGAAGAAGGAATTGTCCTCGACGATGAGCACAAACATCAACCTTCCCTTTATCACCGCCAATGCGAGCGGTCCCTTGCACTTAAACATGGACCTGACGCGTGCAAAGTTTGACGAACTCACCTCCGACCTCGTGAAGAAGACCGAAGAACCGGTTAGAGCGGCTTTAAAAGACGCCGGTCTCTCCCCCTCCGACGTCGATAAAGTCTTGCTCGTCGGCGGTTCCACGCGTGTTCCGGCCGTTCAAAACTTGGTAAAATCCGTCGTCGGCAAGGAGCCGCAAAAAGACATCAACCCCGACGAATGTGTCGCCTTGGGCGCTGCTATTCAAGCGGGTGTCTTGAGCGGCGACGTCAAGGACTTGCTCCTTCTCGACGTTACCCCGCTTTCCCTCGGTATCGAAACCATGGGCGGCGTAACGACGCGCTTGATCGAACGCAATACCACGATCCCGACCAAGAAGAGCCAAACCTTTACGACGGCCGCCGACAACCAAACGAGCGTCGACATCCACGTCTTGCAAGGCGAACGTCAAATGGCAAGCGACAACGTCACCTTGGGTCGTTTCCAATTAGACGGTATCGCTCCGGCTCGTCGCGGCGTACCCCAAATCGAAGTTACCTTCGATATCGACGCCAACGGCATCGTCAACGTATCGGCTAAGGACATGGGAACCGGTAAGGAACAACACATTACCATCACTTCCTCGACCAACTTGACCGAAGACGAGATCGATCAAAAAGTTCGCGAAGCGGAAGCACACGCCGAAGAAGATAAGAAGAAGAAGGAATCCATCGAAATTAAAAACAACGCAGATTCCGTTATCTATGCGTCTGAAAATGCTTTGAAAGACGTCGACGGAAAGATCTCCGAAGACGACAAGAAGAAAGTCGAAGATGCGATCGAAGACTTGAAGAGCGTCAAAGACACAGATGACTTGGAAGCTATTAAGTCCAAAACAGAAGCGCTTCAAACGGCCTTCCAATCCGTATCGGAAGAACTTTATAAACAAGCCCAAGCTCAAGGTAACGCTGATCAATCGGCAGGCAATGCCGACAACGACGATGACGTCGTCGATGCCGATTACGAAGTTGTCGACGAAGATGAAGACGACGAAAAATAATCTGATGAATCTGAAAAAGGGCACCACGGTGCCCTTTTTTTGTTTGCGTCTTCCTTCCCGAGCAAATATAGGTTATGATATCACTATTTGATCGAATAGAAAGTGATGGTGTGTATGAGAGATTTATATGAGATATTAGAAGTAGAGCGCTCGGCGTCGGCGGCGGAAATCAAAAAAGCCTATCGGAAAAAGGCGAAACAGTATCACCCCGACCTGCACCCCGGCGACGAAGAGGCGGAACAAAAATTTAAAGAGGTCAACCTCGCCTACGAGGTGCTCTCCGACGAGACGAAAAAGCGGACTTACGACGTGTACGGCGAGGAAGGTCTTAAAAACGATTACGCCTCCTCGGGCGGATTCGGCGGCGGATTCGGGGACATCTTCGGCGATATTTTCGATATTTTCGGCGGCGGTTTCAGCGCGAACTTTTCGGGGGGAAGTTCGGCCAAGGCGCCGAGGGACGGGGCGAACATTCGCTATGATATCAACTTGACGTTTAAGGAGGCTGTCTTCGGAACGGAAAAAGATATCCAGATCAGGCGGACCGAAGAGTGTTCCCGCTGCCACGGTACCGGAGCCGAGGACGAATCGAGTGTGCATACCTGCGAGACCTGTGGCGGAAGCGGCCAGGTAAGAGAGTCGACCACCTCCGCCTTCGGTCGATTTATGCGCGTCGTGCCGTGTGAAGACTGTGGCGGGACGGGGACGATTATCGAAGAACCCTGTAAGCACTGCAAGGGGAGCGGATACGAAACCGTCAATCGAAAACTCCACGTTCGCATTCCGGCGGGCGTCGACGATCGCAGCGTCATCACGATGTCCGGAGAGGGACACGCGGGAGAAAACGGCGGCCAAAGCGGCACGGTCTATATCTACCTTCACATCGAAGAAGACAAGATCTTTACGCGGGAAGGCAACGACTTGCACGTTCAAATCCCCATTCGCTACGAGGATGCCGTCTTGGGCGGAACGATTCAAGTGCCGACGCTTAAAAAGATCATCGACTACGATATCCCCGCGGGCACCCAGAGCGGCGAACAATTTACGATCAAGGGCGAAGGCGTGCCGCATCTTCGGAGAAAGGGCGCGGGCAATCTGATCTTTACCGTGAAGATTCTCGTCCCGACAAAAGTAAGCGACGAGGAGAGAAAGTTGCTCGAGGAATTGCGCCATAAAAACAGCGACGTGAAGACGGAACAGGAAAAGGGATTTTTACAAAAGTTAAAGGAATTCTTTGAATGACACATTATAAAGCATTAAAGATCAAGGGGCCGATCGAGCGTCAGGAGGAGGCCGAACTCTTTTTACAGGATGCGGGAATTGACGCCTACGAAGTCGTCTCCGCCGATGCGATCGATGCGATCTACGATAGCGCCTTCGTGTGGGATGCGATCGACGAGGACGTCTTGAGCGTCCCGAGCGATGTATTCGAACTGCGCGCGTACTTCGACGGCGAGCGCGAAGGCGACCTGCGGGATCTCTACGGGCGCGTCCGGACCTTGGGATTTGAAGCGGTCGTCGAGGACATCGCGGATGCGGATTGGGCGAACGACTGGAAAAAATACTTTCATCCCATCGCCATCGACGAGCACCTCTCGATCGTGCCGTCTTGGGAAGAATACGAGCCGGATGAAGGCGAATCGGTCATCGTCCTGGATCCCGGCATGGCTTTCGGAAGCGGAAACCACGCGACGAGCTACCTCTGTTCGCGTTATTTAAGAGAATACGTGCGCGAAAGCGACACCGTCATCGACATCGGTTGCGGCAGCGGGATTTTGTCGCTCGTCGCCGCCGCGAGCGGAGCGGGCGAGGTCGTCGCGGTCGATATGGATCCGCAGTGTATCCTCGCGACGAGAGAGAATGCGCAGAAAAACGACCTGGTCGACCGGATCGATGTGCGCGAAGGCGACCTGTTCAGCGCCGTTTCGGAATCGGGCGAGGTCGTCGTGAGCAATATCTTTGCGGAGGTCATCATCGACATGCTCCCCGACGTCGCAGATCACGTCAAGCCCGGGGGCATCTACATTGCATCGGGCATTCTCAAGGAGAAGCTGACAGATGTCGAGGAGGCGCTGAAGGGCGCGGGATTTGAATTGCTCGACAGTCGCACCGACGGAGATTGGTCGGCGCTCGCCGCGAGGAGAGTATCGTGAGACAATTTTTTGTAGAAGAAAAACCGGCGGTCGGTTCGCGTGTTCGCCTCGCACCCGAAGACGAAAGACATTTGCTGCGCGTGTTGCGCGCGGAGGAGGAAGAGCCGATCCAAGTGGCTCACGGCGGCGAATTGTTTCGCGGTCGTCTAAAGATCGAAGACGGCGGCGCATTCGTCTCGATCGAGGAGAAGGTCGAAGTAGAACGAACCGAGGGGCGACTCGTCCTCGCGCAGGGCGTCGGGAAAAATCAAAAGACCGAGACGGTGTTAAAGCACGGAACGGAGTGCGGAATCGACGCCTTCATTCCCGTCCAGACGGATCGTTCCGTCTCGAATTTGGCGAAAAAATATTCGACGAAGCGCACGCGCTTTGAAAAGATCGCCGAGGAGGCGGCCAAGCAGTCGAACCGAAGTCGCGTTCCTACGATCGGCGATTTGCTCACCGTCGACGGGTTGATCGATGCCGTCGGCGAGGACAGCGACCTCATCGTCTGTTACGAGGGAGATGTGAAGCGCGATATCTTGGATTTGGACCTCGCGGCCGATCGCGACGCGTATGTGCTCGTCGGCGCGGAAGGCGGGTTATCCGAACGCGAAGTCGCACGGCTTGAAAAAAGCGGTGCGATTTTTGTGACGATGGGACCGAATATACTGCGGACGGAGACGGCGGGTATCGTCGCATCTTACGTCCTCTCGCGGTTGATGGAAAGGGGGAAGCGGTGAAGCGTTTTAAAATCTATACATTGGGTTGCAAGGTCAACCAGTACGAGACCGAGGCGGTCGAGGAATTGCTCGAAAAAGAGGGCTACATCTTAGATCCCGACGACGAAGCCGACGTCGTGCTCATCAACACCTGCACCGTCACCAACGAAAGCGACCGAAAGAGCCGCCAAATCATCCGCCGTCACAAGCGGAAGAATCCCGACTGCAAGGTCGTCGTCTTCGGATGCTACGCGCAAGTCGCGCGGGAGGAGGTCGCGAAGATCGAAGGGGTAGACCTCGTCCTCGGTACGAAGAACAGGCGCGACATCCCCGAGCACTTAACGTCGCTCTTTGAGGGTGCGGAGCAGATCATAGACGTCGAAAGTCACGAGCCGGGCGAGGCGTTTGAGACACTTAAGATCAAAGAGATCGAGGGGCGGACGCGGGCGTATATGAAGGTACAGGACGGCTGCAATCAATATTGCTCCTACTGCATCATTCCCTACGCGCGGGGCTTTATACGCTCAAGAGACCTCGAGGAATCCGTACAAGAGGCGGAGCGCCTGGCGAAAAACGGATTTAAAGAGGTCGTCCTTACGGGCATTCACATCGGTAGTTACGGCAAAGATTTGGAAGGAGATCTCGGTCTGATCGATTTGATCGAGGCGATCGCCGGAGTCGAGGGGATCGAGAGGGTGCGCCTGTCCTCGGTCGAGCCGATGACGATTACGGAGGACTTTTTAAGCAGAGTCGAAAAACTCGAGAACTTTATGCCGCACTTTCACCTCTCCCTGCAAAGCGGCGCGGCCAAGACGTTAAGGGCTATGAACCGAAAGTACACGCCCGAGGATTATCGAGAGACCGTCGAGCGGATTCGGAGGGTCTATCCTGACGCGGGGATTACGACCGATGTGATCGTGGGCTTTCCGGGCGAGACGGAGGAAGATTTTGAAGAGAGCTACGCGTTTGTCGAGGAAATGGCCTTCAGCGATCTTCACGTCTTTCCCTACAGTCAGCGGAGAAATACGCCGGCGGCGAAGCGATCGGATCAAGTACCCGGAGAGATAAAAAAGGATCGCGCCGCGCGCATGATCGAACTCGGCAAGGCGATGCGCCGCGAATTTATCGGGACGATCGCGGGAAAAAGCTATCCCGTCTTATTCGAAGAGGAAAAAGACGGTCTCTTCTTCGGCTACACGCCGAACTACTTGAGAGTCGGCGTGGCCTCGGATGAAAATATACAGAATGCACTTGAGTATGTTACAATAGTAAAAGAAAACGATGACATCATCTTAGGTCACATGGGAAAGGAGTAGGAGCATGGATTGTCTATTTTGCAAGATCATCGCCGGAGAAATTCCCTCGGACTGTCTGTATGAAGACGACAAAATTTACGTTTTTAACGACATCGATCCCCAGGCGCCGACGCATTTTTTGGTCATTCCGAAAAAGCACATCGACTCGCTCGACGATATGCAGGACGAGGACAGCGAGCTGATCGGCTATATCTTTAAAAAGATCCGCGACCTCGCCAAAAAAGAGCATCTCGACAGCGGTTACCGCGTCGTGCACAACATAGGCGAAGACGGAGGTCAATCCGTCAAACATATGCATTTTCACGTGTTGGGCGGAAGAAGTCTACAATGGCCGCCGGGTTAAGTTTCGGATAAGACACCTTTTGTTGAATTTAACTCCCTAAACGTGTATAATAGTAAAGAATTTAGTCTATTAGGCTATTCACTCTTTTCTAAAGAGGGGAGGGAAATCATGTCGGAAATCCGCGTAGGAGAAAACGAGTCTTTAGAATCCGCACTTAAACGATTTAAGAGACAATGTGCTTCCAGCGGGGTTATGAAAGAGGTTCGCAAGCGCGAACACTATGAAAAACCCAGTGTAAAGCGTAAGAAAAAATCGGAGGAAGCACGCAGAAAAAAGCGTAGAAGATACTAATAATTGAGAAGGTGTTGTTTTGTCTTTAAAAGAAACCTTAATGCAGGACTTAAAGACTGCGATGAAAAATAAGGATAAGAGAACGAAAGATACCATTACGATGGTGCGAGCCGCGATTAAGCAAAAGGAAGTCGATGATCGCGTCGAGCTGGATGACGACGAAGTGATCAAAATCGTCTCCAAGCAGATTAAAGAACGGCGCGGAAGCATCGAAGAATTTGAAAAGGCGGGTCGCGACGATCTCGTCGAGACGACGAAAGAGGAAATCGACGTTCTTTTAAAATATATGCCTGAACAATTATCGGACGAAGAGCTCGAGTCTATGATTCGAAACGTAATGGAAGAGAAAAACATTACTGAGAAAAAACAGATGGGTCTTCTGATGAAAAGTATAATGCCGAAGGTGCAGGGACGCGCCGATGGCAAAAAAGTCAATGCAATTGTAAATCGCATTCTAAATTAAGATAACCCGGGGAGCTTTCTCCGGGTTACTTTCGATTCTAGGTGGATTTAAGCGGGTATAAAATCACGAGGAGGGATTTGTGTGAAAGCGCTCTTATTGAAGGTAAATCACATATTCGACGTGTCGTCGTCCGCTTCGCGGTTTTCCGCGTTTCCCGCCCTGCCGTTTATTCGATCCGCCTTGATCGTCGCGGCCATCGCGAGCGCGACCTATGCGTTGTTTGCCGGCAAGCGGTCGAAGAGTTGGATTTTCGCGATCGGTTGCATCGTCCTCTATTTCCTCTTGGGCATTCCTGCGGGTCTGACCTCGCTGCTCGCATTTATCTTATTTTTATTGGGCGGATTATTGATTTTTATCGAGGTCATCGTCCCGGGTTTCGGCGTGCCGGGGATCAGCGGAATTTTGCTGCTGGTCGTTTCCGTAGCCCTATCCATGTCGGGCGGCGTTCAGGTGATTTTGACGTTTCTCGTCGCGGCTATTTTTATCGCCCTGATTGCGCGCAGATTTTTTACGGAGGGCGAGGAGATGCCCCTCCTCAAACGATTTATTTCAGATGAACCGGTCGCGCAGCCGAAGCCTCCGCTTTTGGCGGTGGGCGAGGAGGGAAAGACGTTAAGTCCCTTGCGGCCGAGCGGCACCGGAGAGTTTGACGGTCGACGCGTCACGATTTACTCCGAAGGAGGATTTATCGATGCGAATCGATCGGTGGAAGTTATCGCGGTACGTGGTCATTCGATCTATGTAAAGGAGGTTTCGCAGTGACTTTCGGATCCATATTGGGAACAATCTTAATATTTATACTTATCGTCTTTGTGTTGATCTTGCTGACAATGGTTCCGCTCGGCCTTTGGGTCACGGCGTTCTTTTCGGGCGTCAAGATCAGGATGAGCGACTTGATCGGCATGCGCTTAAGGCGCGTCAAGCCGAGGCGAATCGTCAACCCGATGATCAAGGCGACCAAAGCGGGGATGGCTTTAAATACGAGCGCGCTCGAAGGTCACTATCTGGCGGGAGGAAACGTCGACGCCGTGGTCGATGCGCTTATCGCCGCACAGCGCGCCGACATCGAGTTAAACTTTGAAGAGGCGGCTGCGATCGACCTCGCGGGTCGCGACGTGCTCGAGGCGGTTCAGGTAAGCGTCAATCCGAAGGTTATCGAGACGCCGAATATCGCCGCCGTCGCACAGGACGGGATAGAAGTCGTCGTCATCGCGAAGGTAACCGTGCGCGCCAACATCGACCGCTTAGTCGGCGGCGCCGGTGAAGAGACGATCATCGCGCGAGTCGGTGAGGGCATCGTCACGACCGTCGGCTCCTCGAGCAGCTACAAGGAAGTACTGGAAAATCCGGACAACATCTCTCGCGTCGTCTTGGAAAAGGGTCTGGATTCGGGAACCGCATACGAAATTCTTTCGATCGACATCGCGGATGTGGACGTCGCGCGAAATATCGGCGCAAGGCTGCAAACCGATCAGGCGGAAGCGGACAAGCGAATAGCCGAAGCGAAGGCGTCGGAGAGACGATCGATGGCGATCGCGAGAGAGCAAGAGATGCACGCGGAAGTCGAAGCGATGCGCGCACGCGTCGTCGAGGCACAGTCCGAGGTGCCGAAGGCACTCGCCGAGGCGCTCAGATCGGGACACTTGTCGGTCGAAGGCTATTACGAGCTCGAAAACATGAAGAGCGACACCGCGATGCGCGAAGCCATCGCCAAGGGACCTTCGAAGGAACGCGAAGATTCGGGGGATAGCGAATGAGAGGCCTCCTCTGGATTCTTCTCGTAGGGGGATTGGTCTATTACCGGAGAAGGCAGATCGTGCAAGCCCGAAACGATGAAGAAAAATCCGACGCGACGTTTAAAAAAGATTATCAAGGAGTTCCGATCGAGGTACAGCGCGCGATCGGCGAGAGCAAGCATCCGCCCGAGGCGTCGAAGCGCTCGACGGCATTCGGGCGATCTGCGAAAAAAGACGCGTTGAGATATCGCGCGGAGGATACCTCCGCCGCTCGGGGAAAGAAACCTCGCGGACTTCACGATGACCGGATAAGAGCGAATCGTGAGATGAAGGAAAAACGAGACAGGGAAAAAAGGAACGAGGCGCAACAGCGCGTCCCGAAACGAATACGCGAAAGCGCCGAGACGGGACGTCGCAAAAATCCCCTCGACGTCGTCGACGCATACGACGCGATGTATCGGCCCTTTATCTATCAGGAGATAGTGGGCAAACCGAAGAGTAGACGTAAGTAAAGGAGACGTTTTTGCAAGAGAATTTAGACATAGGAATCAATGAACCGCGCGTATTAAAGGAATTATTCGGCAATTTAGATGAAAACATTCAATTGGTCGAACAGGCCTTTGACGTGACGATTTCGCAAAACGACGAAGGCGTGCGCGTGCAGGGCGACGACGAGGCGATGAGAAAAGCGCAGATCGTGATTACGAACTTGGTCGAGGCGATTCGCAAGCAAAAGAGAATCGACAGACGAGACATTCGATACAGCATCGATTTGGTGAATGCCGGCGTCGAAGACAGTTTCAGCGCGCTCTTGGACGATGTGATCGTCTATACGGAGATGGGACGTCCGCTGCGTCCGAAGACACTCGGACAAAAGCGCTATCTGGATGCCATTCGCGAATACGACGTCGTCTTCGGCATCGGTCCGGCGGGAACGGGCAAGACCTACATCGCCATGGCCAATGCGGTCAAGGCGTTTAAGGAAAAAGAAGTCAACCGCATTATCTTGACGCGACCCGCCGTGGAGGCCGGGGAGAGTTTGGGATTTTTGCCGGGAGATTTGCAGATGAAGGTCGACCCCTATCTGCGCCCGCTTTACGACGCGCTATTTGAAATTTTAGGACAGGACGCTTTTCAAAAGTACCTGGAAAAGGGACTGATCGAGGTGGCGCCGCTCGCGTATATGCGTGGTCGGACGCTCGACAACGCCTACGTCATCTTGGACGAGGCGCAGAACACGACAAACGAACAGATGAAGATGTTTCTCACGCGCTTGGGATACGGTTCGAAGGCCATCATTACCGGGGACATTACGCAGATCGACTTGCCGCGCGGCAAGCAGTCGGGACTTAAGACCGTTTTAAAAATTTTGGAGGGCGTCAAGGGCATTAAGACCGTACGATTGGGACGAAACGACATCGTCCGCCATCCGCTCGTTCAGCGCATTATCGAGGCGTACGACAAGTACGACCGCGCCCTCGAAAAAGAGCGCGAAGAAAAGAAAAAAGAGAGAGAGGCCCGCGAAGACAAATCGAATAAGGACGGATCGGACCATGGAAACGATTAATATTTATATGGACGACCGTCAACAGGCGGTTTCTTTGTCCGAGGAAGATCGGGAGCTGCTCGAGCGCCTTATTACCTTCGCGGTCGGGGAGTTGGTCGAAGAGGACGAGGCGGAGGTGTCGGTGAGCTTCGTCGACGGGGACGAGATACGCGAACTCAACCGCGATTATCGCGGCGTCGATCGCGTGACCGACGTCCTGAGCTTCCCGATGGAGATGACGTTTGAGGATTATCGAAACTTGGGCGATGTGATCATCAACACCGAAAGAGTTAAGGAACAGGCCGAGGCGTTCGGACACAGTTATCGCCGGGAGCTGACGTATTTAACCGTTCACAGCCTCCTGCACCTCGTCGGCTACGATCATATGGAGGAGGCGGACAAGCGAGAGATGCGGGCGCGCGAGGAGTCGATTCTCGCCGATTTTGAAAGGAAAGAGCATGAAGCGCGGTAACTTTATTAAGTCCTTTAATCATGCGGTTCAAGGCATTATCAGTGCCATTCATTCCGAACGCAATATGAAATTTCACTACGCGGCGGCGCTGGGGGTCATCGCCTTCAGCCTGTTTTTTAATCTGTCGCGCATCGAATTCATTACGCTTCTCTTTGCGGTAACCTTCGTCATCGTCTCCGAGCTCTTTAACACCGCGATCGAGCGCACGATCGACATGATTACGGAGGGCTATCACCCGCTTGCGAAACTTGCCAAGGACGTCAGTGCGGGAGCGGTGCTTCTTGCCGGGATCAACGCGGCCGTTACGGGATATCTGTTGTTTTTCGACCGGATTATCTCGTTTTCGGACGTGGTCTTGGTTCGCATCAAAAACTCGGGACCGCACCTGACGCTTGTCGCCATCGCCATTGTCTTGATTCTCACGGTGGGTTTGAAGCTCCATAAATGGCACGAAAGCGGCGGTAGTTATTTTCAGGGCGGCGCCGTGAGCGGACACTCCGCCCTCGCTTTTTGCATGGCCGCTTCGATCACCTTTATCTCGATGAACGGATTTATCGCCGCCCTCGCCTTCGGATTGGCATTTTTGGTGGCGGAAAGTCGCATCGAGGGGGAAATACATAAGCCGATAGAAGCGGTGGCCGGTGCCGTCCTAGGTACCGCGATCGCCGTGATTATATTTGTTTGGATGGGTTGATTATGACGAAAAAAGAGAAAATAGAGAAATTGATCGTTCGCGCGCAGGAGGCGCAAAAGAAAGCGTACGTCCCCTATTCGGGCTACTCCGTCGGCGCCGCCGTCTTGACGAGTGACGGAGACATTTTCGACGGATGCAATATTGAAAACGCCTCTTATACGCCGACCGTGTGCGCCGAACGCGTCGCCATATTTAAGGCCGTGAGCGAGGACGCCTCGTCGATCGATGCGATCGCCGTCGTCGCGGGAGAAGACATGGGCTTTCCCTGCGGCGTGTGCAGACAGGTTATGCGCGAATTCGCGAGCGAAGGACTGGAAATCATCGTCGCGAAAAATAAGGACGAATACGAATGCTATCACTTGGAGGACTTGCTGCCCCACAGTTTCGGTCCGGAGAATTTAAAAGGAGGAGAGCATGTATAAGTCGGGTTTTGTAAGCGTCGTCGGAAGACCGAATGTCGGCAAGAGTACGCTGTTGAATCAAATCGTCAAAGAGAAGATATCGATAACGTCCAACAAGGCACAGACGACGCGAAACAAGATCACCATGATCTACTCGGACGATCGCGGTCAGATCGCCTTTTTGGATACGCCGGGCATTCAATCGCCGCGAAATAAACTCGGTGATTATATGTTGGAGACGAGCGAGTCGTCGATGGAAGGCGTCGACGTGATTTTGATGGTCGTCGACATGAGCGACTACTTGGGACGCAAGGACAAGATGATTCTCCGCGAAGTGAAGAAACAAGCGGAAGACGTCCCCGCGATCCTCGTCATCAATAAGGTGGACACGGTGCCGCGCGACGAAGTTCTCCCCATCATCGCGAAATTTGCGGAGATGGATATCTTTGAGGAAATCGTCCCGGTATCGGCGCTGAAAGACGAGAATGTAGACCACCTGATCGACACGATATTCTCTTACTTGGAGGAGGGGCCGAAGTATTTTCCGGACGACATGGTGACCGATCAACCCGAAAAATTCATTATCTCCGAAATTATTCGCGAAAAGGGACTCTACTATCTACAGGAAGAAGTGCCGCACGGCCTGGCCGTATTCGTCGAAAGCATGCGCCCGATGGAGGGAAAGGACATGATCGAAATTCAGGCGACGATCTACGTCGAAAAGGACTCCCACAAGGGCATCGTCATCGGAAAAGGCGGGCAAATGCTGAAGCGCATCGGCACGGAGGCGCGCAGGGAGATCGAGCTCTTTCTCGGCAGCGAGGTCAATTTAAAGTTGTGGGTGAAGGTCAGTAAAAATTGGCGGGAAAAAGCCGACAAGGTGAAGTCCTTTGGCTACCGAACGGATTGAGTGCCAGGCGGTCGTCTTGAGTTCCATGGCTTACGGCGAAAGCGACCGCATTATCAGACTCTACACGGAGCGGAAGGGAAAGCTTTCCGTACTCGTGAAGGGCGCGAAATCCAGGCGCTCGCGGAATCTGCCGTTGACGGAAGTCTTTACCTTCGGACGGTACAGGTTGAGCGCGGGGAAATCTTTTTATTATCTCAACAGTGGAAAAATTTTACAGTCCAATCTCGCGATGCGCGATTCCTACGACCGGCTGATTTACGCCTCGGCGATCGTCGAAATCGTCGATCGGTCGAGCCTCGAGGGCCAAGGGACACCGAGGATCTTCTCGCTCCTCCGAAAGGCGCTTTACGAGATGTCCGAAAGCGACGAGCCGATTCTCATCTTTATGGGGTTTGTGATTAAATACCTCTCCTTTATGGGGTATCGACCGTTGATACCGAGCGAGGACGAGGGATCCTATGTCTTCTCACCGGACCGAGGCATCGCGGGTAAGAGCGAGGTCGTCGGTGATGCGATTCACATTGATAAAGCGGATATTTACACTTTTCGTCATTTGCTATATACTCCATTAGATAAGATAAATTTGCGCGAGATCGACGCACGGACGAAAGAAAAGGTGTATCGCCTGTTAAAGCAATACACAGTGGTCAATTTGGAATTAAATTCCATTCAATCCCTACAGTTAAGAATGTAGGAGGGAGGAAACTATGCATTTTCAAGCTATGGTGCAACAGTTGAAAGAATACTGGAATAAACAGGGTTGTACGGTGTTAGAGCCCTACGATACGGAAAAGGGTGCGGGTACGATGAACCCCCACACGTTTTTAAGGACGCTCGGTCCGGAACCCTGGAGAACGGTTTACGTCGAACCGTCGAGGCGCCCCGCCGACGGACGGTATGGCGATAATCCGAACCGTTTGTATCAACACCACCAATTGCAAGTTATTTTGAAACCGTCTCCTGAGGACGTTCAAGAACTCTACTTAAAGAGTTTGGAAGTTTTAGGGATCGATCCGCTCAAACACGACATCCGTTTTGTCGAAGACAACTGGGAATCGCCGACCCTGGGTGCGTGGGGCCTCGGCTGGGAAGTTTGGCTCGACGGCATGGAAATTACGCAATTTACTTATTTCCAACAAGTCGGCGGCATCAACTGCGATCTGGAAAGCGCGGAGCTGACCTACGGGTTGGAGAGAATCGCCATGTATCTGCAAGATGTCGATACGGTGTATGACATCGATTGGAATGAACATATTAAATATGGCGATATCTTTAAGAAGGCCGAATATGAGCATTCGAAATATAGCTTCGAAATTGCCGACATCGACATGTTGCGGGAACTTTTTAACATCTACGAAAAAGAGGCGGAACGCGTGCTGAACATGGATTTGGTTCTGCCGGGGTACGACTACGTGTTGAAATGTTCGCATACTTTTAATGTCCTGGATGCGAGAGGTGCGATTTCCGTATCGCAGCGCGCTTCTTACATCTCCAGAGTACGTAATTTGGCAAGACTTGCCGCTCAAAAATACATCGAACAGAGAGAGACGTTAGGATATCCTCTCCTAACGAAAGCGGAGGATAATCATGAGTAATCAAGACAATATTTATTTAATCGAAGTCGGCGTCGAAGAGTTACCTTCCTCATACGTCAGAAACGCGCTCGAGGCGTTTAAGACGCTCGTCGAAGACGGTTTAAACGAGAACAAGTTGGGTTTTGAGACCGTTCAAAGCTACGCGACGCCCCGCCGATTAACATTGATGATTCACGGCATCGCCGATGCACAGGAAGATATCGAAGATTGGGTTAAGGGACCGGCGAAGAAAATCGCCTATACCGAAGAGGGAGAGGTGAACAAACCGCTCGAGGGCTTTATGCGCAGTCAGGGAATCGAAGAGGACGACCTCGAAGTGCGCGAAGTCAAGGGACAGGAATATGTCTTTGCCCACATCCACAAGAAGGGCGAAAGTGCGGATAAGATCCTGAAAGAAATCATCCCCGACGCCATCCGTCACATTCCGTTCCCCAAAAATATGCGTTGGGGCGGTAAAAACATCCGATTTGCACGACCCATTCGTTGGCTCGTCTCCATGTTGAACGACACCGTCGTCGACTTCGATCTCGAGGGAATCAAACTCTCGAATCGGACGCGTGGCCACCGTTTTTTGGGCAGCAGCGACATCGCGATCGACGACGTGCGCCACTACGAGGAATTGCTTAAGGAAAACTACGTCATCGTAGACCACGAAAAGCGAAAAGAAGACATCCTCTACCAAATTCGTTACATGGCGAAGTCCAACGGAGGCGAAATCCACAAGGACGACGACCTTCTCGAGGAGCTGACCTTTATCGTAGAATATCCGACGGCGGTTATCGGAAACGTCAAGGAACAGTATCTGGCGCTTCCGGAAGTCGTCATCACGACGCCCATGCGCGAGCACTTGCGCTATACGCCGGTCTACAGCCCCGAAGGCGACCTCCTTCCCTATTTCATTACCATTCGAAACGGAAACGAAGACTATGCCGATATCGTCTCGGAAGGGAACGAAAAGGTCTTGGAAGCGCGCCTCGAAGACGCGAAGTTCTTCTTTGAAAACGACAGGGAACGTTCCCTCGAGGATTACGTTTCGCAGCTCGACGGCATCGTCTTCCAGGAACAGCTGGGGACGATGGCGGACAAGTCCGCGCGCATGTCCAGTCTGGTCGTTCGCATCGGAGAGATCCTCGCCGTCGGAGACAAGACGATCGAAGCGGCAAAACGCGCGTGCTATTTATCGAAAGCGGATCTCGTGACGAACATGGTTCAGGAATTTACCGAACTCGAAGGCGTGATGGGAAGCATCTACGCGAACTTGGACGGCGAAGAAGACGTCGTCTGCCGTGCGATTCGCGAACAGTACATGCCCGTTTCGAGTGGCGCCGAACTTCCGACGACGACGACGGGGACGATCGTCTCGCTCGCCGATAAATTCGATACGATCTGCGGACTCTTCGCGATCGGTCAGACGCCGTCGGGAAGTCAAGACCCCTTCGCATTGCGTCGCAAGGCGATCGGTATTTTGAGAATGATCAACGAGAAGCGTTGGGAACTCGCGTTGAGAGAATGCATCGACGCATCCCTTTATTCCTTTGTCAACTCGATGGGACTCGTCTTCGACGTCGAAGCAGTCAGCCGCCAAATTTTAGACTTCTTCCGCGGCCGTATTTCGACGATGCTCGGCGAAGAAGGCATTCGCTACGACATCATCGATGCGATCAACGACATCGACGGCGAGGACAGCTTGCGCATCTTCGAGAAGGCGAATGCGCTTCAGGCGTTTTTGACCAAAGAAGACCGCAAAGCTTTCCTGGAAGCTGTTACGCGGGTTGAAAACCTCGCCTCGAAGGCGGAGTCGGTCGAGGGAGATATCGACGAATCGATTATGACCGAAGAGGAATTTTTGCTCTATCGCCACGTCTTGAGCATCGAGGAAGATCTCGAGTACGCGTACAACAAGCGAAAAGACGAGGAGTATTTGAATCTCTTAGCGTCTCTGACGGAGGATATTCACCAATACTTTGACGATGTCATGATTATGGCGGAAGACGAGGGGCTGAAGAACAATCGCCTGCGCCTCATCAAGAAGATTAACGCATTGGTCCAACGGGAATTTGACGGTAAGCAAATTGTCGAAAGTTAGGTGTTAAATGAAACTGACGGAGCGACAAGGATACATTGTCGACATTGTGAAGGAGAGGGGGCCTATCAGCGGAGACGACATCGCCGGAATACTCGACCTCGCGCGGGGAACGATACGCAATGATTTGAGCGTCCTGACCATGCTCGGTTATTTGGATGCGCGCCCGAAAGTGGGCTATTACTATAAGGGCGATCCCGAAAAAATTCACGTGCGAGACATCCTTGAGTCGATTTCGGTCGAAGAGGTGATGAGCGTTCCCGTCGTCTTGGATGAAAAGATGAGCGTGTACGACGTTATCTGCTCGATTTTTCTGGAAAACATCGGCACGATCTTTATCACAAAAGACGGCTATCTCGTCGGATGTGTCTCGAGAAAAGATCTGCTGCGCTCGGCTATCGGCAAAGTTGATTTGGAAAAGACGCCGATCTCGCTGATTATGACGCGCATGCCGAATATCATTACGATCGGGCCGGAGGATTCGATTTATACGGCCTGTGTCAAGATTGAAAAGGGTGAAATCGACGCGTTGCCGGTGGTGGAAGGCGACGACAGGTTGAAAGTCGTCGGACGCATAACGAAGACGAATATCAATCGATTAATGGTAGATTTAGGGGGAGAGGATGAACGTTAACCAATCGCAAAAAGATAGCCTGCTGATGGTGTACGTCATTAGCGACAGTATCGGAGAAACCGGAGAGTTGATCGCAAAGGCGTCGGTGAAGCAATTCGACACGACAAACTATCTCATCAAGCGGTATCCTTATACCAACAGCGTCGATCAAATTAAGCCGATTCTCGAAGAAGCGGCTACACAGGAGCGCGCCCTCGTCGTCTACACCAACGTCGATGTCGATACGCGCGCGTATATCCACAAAAAAGAGGAGGAACTGAATCTCCACATGATCGACGTCATGGGGCCTCCGATGGATCAACTGGAAGATATCCTCGGATACGAGCCGATGCGTCAACCCGGATTGATACGCCGTCTGGATGAAAACTACTTTAAAAAAGTCGAGGCGATTGAATTCGCCGTGCAATACGACGACGGCAAGGATCCGAGAGGAATCGTCAAGGCGGATATCGTCTTGGTCGGCGTCAGTCGAACCTCGAAGACGCCTCTGTCGATGTATCTTGCCAACAAACTCTATAAAGTCGCCAACGTGCCGCTCGTCCCGGAAGTGCCGGTGCCGAAAGAAGTCTACAAAAAAGACAATCGCCGCCTGTTCGGGCTCGTGGCGAATACCCAAAAACTCTACACGATTCGCGAGGAGCGCTTGCGCGCGCTCGGGCTCAATTCCTCCGCAAAGTATGCAAACGTCGATCGGATCGAGGAAGAGGTGGACTATTCCGTCCGAATTATGAAAGACATCGGGTGCACGATCATCGACGTCTCGAACAAAGCCATCGAGGAAACGGCGGAAATTATCCACGACTATATGATTAAGCGATTTTAGGAGGTTGTATGCTGTTACGGGAGCGTTGGGAGCAGGTCGAAGAGGTTATTCTTTCCGATCGGGCAGCTCATTCGGTCGATTCGAAGGGACGAAGACAAGCTGAGGCACCGTGTGATTTGAGGACGTGCTATCAGCGCGACAGGGATAGGATTCTTCACTCCAAGGCCTTTCGCCGTCTAAAACATAAGACGCACGTCTTTATCGCGCCCGAAGGCGACCACTACCGGACGCGCCTGACCCATACGCTCGAGGTCGCCCAGATCGCGCGGACGATGGCGCGCGGACTGCGTTTAAACGAAGACCTCGTCGAGGCCATCGCCCTCGGACATGACTTGGGACACACACCCTTCGGGCACTCCGGCGAGGCGGTGCTCGATCAGCTCCATCCGGACGGTTTCGATCACGCGAAACACAGCCTGCGCGTCGTCGATCTGTTGGAATCGAAACCAGGACGGGAGGGTCTGAACTTGACCTGGGAGGTGCGCGACGGTATCTTGCACCATTCGAAGGAGCAAAAAGACAACCCCGCGCACACCTTGGAGGGACAGATCATCAAATTTGCCGATCGAATCGCCTATTTAAATCACGACATCGACGATTCCGTTCGCGCGGGCGTGTTGACTCCGGAGGATATCCCGAAACACGTCGTCGATACCTTGGGCGCGAGTCACTCGGAGCGCATTACGACCCTGGTGAGAAGTGTCATCGAATCGAGCGGCGAAGGAGAATACATTGCGATGGATCCCGTCGTCTACGACGCGATGATCGCCCTCAGGGAGTTTATGTTCGAGCGGGTGTACTATAATCCCGCGGTAAAGAGCGAAGACGGCAAGGTCGGACGGTTGATCGTCGACCTATTTACCTATTTTAAAAAGCACTTGGATGCGATTCCCGAGGAACACCTGGCATTTGCCGAGCGGCATAATGTCTCCGACGACGATATCGTCACCGATTACATCGCGGGGATGACGGATCGCTTTGCGATCAATATCTGGAAGCAACTCTTCGTTCCGAAGGACTGGCACAGTCTGTAGAAAGTGGGTGGCAGATGGCATCGATTATTGACGATGAGGTGATTGAACGCGTCAAACGAGAGAGCGATATCGTCGAGGTGATCGGTCGCTACACGAAGCTTGAAAAAAAGGGCAGGAGCTACATGGGCCTATGTCCCTTTCACTCGGAAAAGACCCCTTCCTTCTCGGTTCAGCCGGAAAAGGGATACTATCACTGTTTCGGTTGTGGCGTCGGTGGCGACGTCATTAACTTTCTCATGGAAAAAGAGGGGTTGGGCTTTATCGAGGCCGTTGAAAAATTGGCCGAGTCGTTAAATATCGAGTTGAAACCCGCTTATCGTAACGACAAGACGGAACAGAAGAAGACGCGGATGGCGGCGATGAATCGGGAGTCCGCCCTGTACTATATGAGAATATTGAGTCGCAATCCCTACGCCCTTCGCTATCTGGAAAAAAGGGGAATCGATCGCTCGATGATCCTGGGCTTCGGCCTGGGCTTTGCGCCGGCCGGAGGCGATCAGTTGCTCGGGCATCTGCTCTCTAAAGGCTACGAGCCGGAGGAGATGTACGAGGCAAATTTAGTGTCCTATAACGAGAAAAGGCGTCACTATTACGACCGCTTCCGAAACCGCATCATCTTTCCGATCATCGACACGAGATCCAAGGTGGTCGGATTCGGGGGGCGCGTCCTGGACGACAGTCTGCCGAAATACCTCAATTCGTCGGATACGCTCCTCTATAAAAAAAGTCGCGAGCTCTACGGATTAAACCGCGTCATGAAGGTCTCCGACCGCGAAAAAATCCTGCTGGTCGAAGGATATATGGATGTGATCTCTCTTCACGCGCAGGGGATCGGTTATGCCGTGGCGAGCCTCGGGACCTCGCTTACGCGCGAACAGGCGAAGATGATGAAGCGCTACGGAAAACAGGTCTATATTTGTTATGACGGCGACGCCGCCGGGCAAAAGGCGACGGTGCGGGCGATCGACATCTTGCTTCAGGAAGATATCCAGCCCAAAATTGTCGTCTTGGAGGACGGGCACGATCCCGACGATTACATCCGACAGTACGGAAAAATAGCCTTTGAAGGCAAGCTGAGCCGGGGGCTCGCGGCGATCGACTACGAAGTGATGACGCGCGAGAAGAACTATGATTTAAACGACGCCCTGTCTCTTTCGGAATTTTTAAACGACGTGAGCGGCATCTTATCGAAGATAAAAAGTCCCGTGGAGCGCGACGTCTTCGCTGCGAAGTATGCGGAAAAATACGGCATTCGTCCCGAATCGTTTCAGGCGCAGTTAACGAATATTCCCGCGGAGCGGCCGCCTCGCGACCGGGAAGCGCGCGATTTAAACCGCGAAGAGAGCCTATGGATGAGGTTGCTCCAATATGCCTTGGAGGATGAAGATTTTTTCGCGATCCTTCAGAAGCGGGACGAGTGGAAATATGTCTTAAGTGAAAGCGAGGGAAAAGTTTTTCAACTGCTCGAGACGTTGTATCGCGAGGACGTGTCGAATAAGGAGAGAAAAGAACGGTTATTTGATGCATATCCGGAATTAATTGAGCGTTTTTCTTATCTTACAAAGGGTATGGATCTAATACACGGTGAAGCGATCGTCAATGAGCTTATCGACCGCATTTACGAAGAAGGATTAAGACGTCGTAGCGGAGAGTTGCTTAGAGCCATTGCAGAAATAGAAAAGACGGCGGGAAGCGCCACCGAAGACGCTCGCCGACTCGATCAGAAATTACATGAACTTAACGAAATAAATACGCGATTACACGAGATGGAAAAGGAGGATAATGCTTAGATGGCAACGAACAACGGTCACATTCACGAATTTGACGAGCATATCATGGAGAAAGATCCGGCTATCGAAAAATTATTTAAAAAGGGAGTTAAACACGGTAGCTTAACTGCGAAAGAAGTCGTGGATGCACTCGAAGATGTCGACCTGACGAGCGATGAAATAGACGATCTCTACGCGGAGTTCGAAGATCTCAATGTCGATATTTTAAAAGAGGACGAGCACGAAGATAAAAAGTCGAAGGCCAATAAAAAGAAAAAAGAAGGAAGTAACGTCAGAAGTGGCAACGTCGACGATCCCGTGCGCATGTATCTTAAGGAAATCGGCAAGATTCCCTTGCTCGAACCGGACGAAGAGGTTGCCATCGCAAAGCGCATGGAGGCGGGCGATGAGTTCGCCAAACAAGAACTCGCCGAGGCAAACTTAAGACTCGTCGTGAGCATTGCCAAGCGCTACGTAGGTCGCGGCATGAGTTTCCTGGACTTGATCCAGGAGGGGAACTTAGGACTGATGAAAGCCGTCGATAAGTTTGATTATAAAAAAGGCTTTAAGTTTTCGACCTACGCGACGTGGTGGATCCGCCAAGCCATCACCCGCGCCATCGCCGACCAGGCGAGGACGATTCGCATTCCCGTGCACATGGTAGAGACGATCAACAAACTGGTTCGGGTTCAACGACAACTCGTCCAGGACTTGGGGCGCGATCCCAAACCGGAAGAGATCGCCGAGGAAATGGGCATCACCGTCGATAAAGTCAGGGCGATTCAAAAGATCGCCCAGGAACCGGTCAGCCTCGAGACGCCGATCGGCGAAGAGGAAGATTCGCATTTAGGCGATTTTATTCCCGACGATGACATCCAGTCTCCCCAAGAGGCCGCGACCTTTATCCTGTTGAAGGAGCAGCTCGGAGACGTCCTCACGACGCTCACCGAGCGGGAGAAGCAGGTGTTGACCCTACGCTTCGGACTCGAAGACGGTCGGGCGAGAACACTTGAAGAAGTCGGCAAGGAATTTGACGTCACCAGAGAGCGCATCCGTCAAATCGAGGCGAAGGCACTCAGAAAGTTGCGCCATCCGAGCCGCAGCAAAAAATTAAAGGATTTCCTCGAATGATAATCGCATCGAAGCGCCTGGAAAGCGTCTTTAACATGGCGGATAAGGCGAAGAGCATAGGAGATATCGGCTGTGATCACGGCTATATCTCCTATGCTCTTTTAGAGAGCGGACGGGTCGAGCGCGTCATCACGACGGACATCTCGGCGCCCAGTTTGGAAAAGGCGAAGACGCTGCTCTCGGAGAGTTTCGACTCCGAACGGTTCAGCCTCCGGGTAGGCGACGGATTTTCCCCGATCGCCGAGGGGGAAGTCGACGCGGCGATCATCGCCGGGATGGGCGGTCACTTGATCGCCGGGATTTTAGAAGATGCCGGCAAAAAACTGGACGCGCTCGAATACCTTATCGTGCAGCCGATGCAGGGGGCGGAGGACTTATTCGAATATTTAAACGCGCATGCGTTTCAGCTGCTCGCCTCGGATCTCGTCGAAGAGCGCGGAAAGTATTATCCCGTGCTGAAAGTGAAAAAAGGCGGGGAATGCACGGTCGACTGGGAGCATTTTACGCGCTTCGATCTCTTTTTGCCGATGGCGGAAAGGGAGCTGGGGCGACTTCGCGGGGTCGAAAAAGCGGTCGAAACCAGCGGCAAACGGGAGTTGATCGATCGCGCGAGGGAAGATGTCAGACGATGGGAGGGATATCTTGAACAGTACAGAAATTGTAGATAAATTGTGCGAGTGGGCGCCGGAAAGCTTGCAGGAATCGTGGGATAAGACCGGATGGCAACTTCGCTTGGAAGATAGGACCGTCGAAAACGTCGTCGTCGCCATGGACGTGACCGAGGACGTCGTCGACCTCGCGATCGAGGCGGGAGCGGAGTTGATCTTGACGCACCACCCGTTCTTCTTTTCTCCCCTCGAGGCGGTCGATGAGACGAGCGTCAAGGGTGCCATGGTCTGCGCGCTCATACGTCACGGAATTTCGGTGTACTCGACTCACACCGCGATGGATAAGGCCAAGGGCGGCGTCAACGATCAGTGGATCGACAAACTGGGGCTTAGCGGCGTGCGCACGTTGTCGGAAGAAGACGAACTCGGGTTGATCGGCCGCAGCGCAAAGACGCTCGATGAACTGAAGCGTATTTTTGAGGACGAGGAGATCACGGGCATTCGCTGTTACGGCAGAAAAAAAGATGTCGTCGAAACCATTGCATTTGTCGGCGGTTCGGGCGCAGACTACATCGAAGACGCCGCTCGCGCGGGTGCCGACGTTCTGATCACAGGCGATGTGAAGCACCACGACGGCCAGAGGGCCTACGAGCGCGGTCTGATGGTCATCGACATCGGCCACTTCCACAGCGAAAAGGCGATCTTGGAAGCGATGGCCGAGTGGGTCGAGGAGATCGCCGGCGCGACGGCCCACGTCATCATGAACAGTCCCTTTGTTTTTGAAATATAGGGCGATGTGTGATAAAATAAATAACCGAGTACGTCGGTTAACTGCGCATATGCGAGGAAAGTCCGTGCTTCACAGAGTCAGAATGCCGGATAACGTCCGGTGGGGGCGACCCCAAGGCTAGTGCAACAGAGAGATACCGCCTTCACGGGTAAGGGTGGAAAGGCGAGGTAAGAGCTCACCAGCATATAGGCGACTATATGGCTATGTAAACCCCATTCGAAGCAAGACCAAAGAGGAATCAAGGCGAAGACTCGTCGCCTCCGGTAAGGTAGGTCGCTTGAGCCTTTCGGCGACGAAAGGACCAGACAGATAGTTAACGAATACAAAACACGGCTTATAGACGTAGTCGGAGGAAAGCGGAGGAGACTCCGCTTTTTTTGTAGAGAGATCATTCGAGGAGACGTCCATTGAAAAAACCAATCGCAATCTTATGTTTATTATTCTTGTTCTTGACCGGATGCGGCGCGGGCGTCGAAGAGGCGGCGCGCGACGCGCAGGTCGAGCCGAAGACGGCGCGCATCGTCGCCTTCGGAGATTTGATGTTTCACAGACCGCAGTTGAACGCGGCACAGACCGAAGAAGGCTACGACTTTAAGGATAATTTTAACGGCGTCGAACCCTTTATTAATGACGCGGATATTGCTATGATTAATCTAGAGACGACGTTGACGGACGGGGAAAAAGGCTATACGACCTTTCCCGTCTTCTCGTCGCCCTCGGAGCTCGCTTACAACTTAAAAGAGGTAGGGTTTGATATTATCTCTACCGCGAACAACCACGCCTACGACAAACAGGGCGAGGGGACGGAGAAAACGTACGACTACTTAAAAGAAGCGGGACTCGATGTCATCGGCACCCAAACCAAAGAACCCGATCCGCTCGTGAAGGACGTAAACGGTATCAAGATCGGCTTTCTCTCCTACACCTACGGATTAAACGGATTTGATCACTTGCTCGAGGAGAGCGACAAGCCGTATGCGGTAAGCGTCTTTTCAAAAGAACGCGTCGAGCGCGACATGGCGCGGTTAAACGAACGCGGCGCCGACATCGTCGTCTGCTATATGCACTGGGGTGAGGAGTACACGAACGAACCGACCGAGACACAAAAAGAGCAGGCGAAATTTCTCGCCGAACAGGGCGTGTCGCTGATTTTAGGCAGCCATCCGCACGTCCCGCAGGGCGTCGACAACATCCCCGGGAGCCGCGGAACGACCTATGTTGCCTATTCGATGGGAAATTTCGTCTCCAATCAACGGCGCGAGAATATGTCGGATCGCCGCGTCGAGATGGGACAAATGGTTCGCGCCGATATCGTCAAAGATGAAAAGGGAACGAGAGTGGCCGCGTTTGAACCCGAAGCGCTCTATGTCGATAAATATTGGACGGACAAGCTGCACTACGAGGTCGTCCCTGCTCGAGCCACTTTGGCGGGCGAGATTCCGAACGAAAGGCTCGATGTGATTCGACCGCGTCTGGAAGAGACGCTCGAACACCAGCGACGTCTCGTCGATCCGAAACTCGTCGTTTCGGTCGAAGACGAAAGGAGTTAACATGAAGAAAACAAAGATATTCGGCGTCATCGCGTGTGCGTGTGCGATGGTAGCCGCGCACGCGACATTTGTCGAAGCCAAGACTTTTTCAGACGTGGATGCAAATCACTGGGCCTACAGTTACATTACGGAACTCACCGACGCCGGCGTCCTCCACGGATTTCCCGACGGCAGCTTTAAACCCGATCGGCCGGTCTCTCTTTCCGAGACATTCGTCCTGATTCAAGGCATAAAAAATCCGTCCGAAGGCGATATTAAACAGGCCGTCTTGTCCTACGGAGATATCGCCAAGGCATCGGGCGTCGACGACTGGGCGCTCGAGGCAACGGCCTACGCCTTGGAACAAAATGTCATTACGGCGAAACAGTTGAACGAAGCGTCGAAGGCGGGGCGCTTTGATCGCGGGAACCTGACCTATCCCGAGCGCGGAGAAATCGCCTCTTACTACGCCCGCGCGCTGCGCCTCGCGCCCAGAGAAGACACGAGCAATCTCCACTTTAGCGACGCCGACGAGCTCGGCACGATCGGAAACAAACTCGATCAGCCGGTGCCGCTCGCAGGCTACGTATCGGCACTCGTCGAAGCAAATATCTTCTCGCCGTACGGCAGCGACGGACAATTCCGGGCGCATCGCCCCATCAAGCGCAGCGAGATGGCGAAAATTACAACATGCGCTGGTGACTACACGCCGCCCGTGCACAAGGATAAAAACGTCGTCATTTACACGATCGACGACTGCAACTATTGCGACATGGCGAAGGTCTTTATGAAGGACAGCTTGCATACCACCTACACGGAAAAAAATATTTCGAACGATCCCGAGGCGCGTGAGGAATTTCGCGCAAAAGGCTTTAAAAAATTGCCGACGATTATCATCGACGACGACGTGATCGTGGGATACAGTCCCTATCAATTGCTCGCCGCTTTTTCGAAATAAGCGTCGACCTTCACGTCGACGGGTGAGCGAAACCGCTCCGAGTGCGATCGAAAACGGTTGGGAGTAAGGGGGAAACAAGATGAGGTGGATTTTAAGAATAATCCTTTTTCCCGTAAGAGTGTGTTTGGGCGCGTTGACGCTGGTTTTGTCGATCTTTTTGCATATAGGTAAGGCGATTCTTCGTCTGTTTATGGGTCTGTGTGTATTGGTCGCCGTCGTATTCTTTTTAAAAAACGATCCGTCGACGGCGATTTCAGCCGCCGTCGTGGGATTTTTGCTCGGTCCCTACGGCATAACGTTGGTGGGAGATGCCGTCGTCGGGTGTTTAAGGGGCATCAATCGGGCGATAGGATCCATATAACATAAAACAAGAGAAGAGGCGATTAGCGCAAAGCTGATCGCCTTTTTTGATGTTTATATGAAGGAGTGTAGAATTAAGGGACCGACATATTTGATATAATATACTTGCTTATTTACAGTTAGGTGGTGAAGATATGTCTCAATTCGACGTGTATAATACACAGGTTAAAAATATCATGGGGTGGATCCATTCTGATGAGATTGCCATCCCTGAAATTCAAAGACCGTTTGTCTGGAAGGGAACAAAAGTAAGAGATTTAGTGGATTCTCTATATAAGGGTTATCCGGTAGGGTACTTGATCATATGGAAAAATCCCGATGTCGTATTGAAAGATGGCACCCTTTCTAAGGGAAAGAAAATTCTCATCGACGGACAGCAGAGGATAACCGCCATTGAAGCAGCACTGGCGGGACATCCTATTATTGACAAAAATTATCAAAAGCGAAGAATTAAAATCGCGTTTCACCCGATGGAAGAAAAATTTGAAGTTTCAAATGCGGCAATTGTTAAAAATTCGGAATGGATTTCAGATATTAGCGAGATTTTTTCAGAAAATTATTCGGAGTGGAGTTTCATTTCTGAATATTGTAAGAAGAATGATCTCGTCGGAGAGGAAGATAAAGTCGCTAAGAGAATGAGCAAATTGGATGCAATTAAAAATATTAATTTGGGTGTGATCGAACTTTCCGACAGTTTATCGATTGAGGAAGTAACCGAGATTTTTATTAGGATTAATTCACAAGGTGTCGTCCTGTCGAGTGCGGACTTCGCAATGTCGAAGATATCGTCCGATTCGATGTTCGGCGGACCCATTATACGCAAGATGATAGAGTATTTTTGTCATTTTTGGCAAAGGCCTATGGACTATGAAGCGATTATTTCTAACGATAAAGAATTTTCTGTTATGGACGAAAGTCGAAAAATTAAGTGGGCAATTTATGACAAACAAGATATCTATCTTCCGAGTTATTCGGACGTCCTCAGAGTTGCGTTTACATACAAATTTAAGAGAGGAAAAATTTCTGATCTGGTGAGTTTGTTATCCGGAAGAGACTTTGAGACGAGAGAAAATAAGCAGGCTATCGCTGAGCAGTCTTTTAAAAAATTAAAAGAAGGAGTTGAAGATTACGTTAATGAAACCAATTTCAAGCGTTTTATTATGATTCTTCATTCCGCCGGTGTCGTTGATAAATCGCTTGTGCGCTCTCAAAACGCTCTTAATTTCGCATATGCGCTCTATTTATCTCTTCGAGCGGATAAAGTGGAACCGCATATTATTGAGAAAGTGGTTCGAAAATGGCTCGTGTTGTGTATTTTAACGAGTCGTTACTCCGGCTCGCCCGAGTCTCGCTTCGAGTATGATATTCGGCGTTTCGATAAATACGATCCGGAGGTCTATTTACAACGTATAGAGGAAGGCGAACTATCTGAAGCTTTTTGGAAAAATGTTCTTCAATCAAATCTGATGTATTCCGTTAGAAGTAATCCTTCTTTCAATGTATATATTATGGCTCAAATTAAAAATGGAGCACGAGGTTTTTTATCTAAACAAATTGAGGTCAAATCATTAGTCGAAGAGAGAGGAGATATCCACCATGTCTTTCCGAAAAATTATTTGAAGAGATATGGAATAACGAATAAAAACGACTACAATCAGGTGGCAAATTACGTCTATACGCAATCCGAGATAAACGTCCGAATAGGGGATAAAGCGCCGCACAATTATATGCAACAAATCCTCGATCAGATGCACGACGATAAACAAATATATGGCGGTATCGATGATATCGATGACTTGCGAGCAAATTTGAGAGAAAATGCGATACCTGAAGAAATAGTCGACATGGATATAAATGACTATCATCGTTTCCTCGAGTTGAGGAGAGATAAAATGTCCGAGTATATTAGGGAGTACTATTTTTCACTCTAATAAAAGTTGTGTTTAATAGTGAAAAATATCAATGCGGAAAGGATACAAATTAAGATTCGTTAAAATTACGTATAGTTAACAAGAAAGGGGGAGGCGTGAATCGATCGAAGACATTATTGGAGGGGAATATATTTCATTCGATAAGTAAGATGGCCCTGCCTCTTATGGGAATCGCCTTTATCCAGATGGCGTATAACTTGGTCGATCTGGCGTGGATAGGCCGCCTATCGACCGACGCGGTCGCGGCCGTGGGGACGGCGGGATTTTTTATGTGGATCGCCAACGCCGTCACTTTAATTATTAAGACGGGCGTATCGGTCGAACTCGCGCAAGCCTACGGAAAACAGAATGTTGAGCGAATCAAAGCGATCACGATCGCGGGGCTTCAGTTGACGCTCGTCCTCTGGGCGATGTTGTCGTGTATCTACATCGTCTTCAGGCGGGATATTTACGGCTACTTTCGCTTGGAACCGTCCGTCTTTGAACTGGCCCTGGATTACCACACCGTCATATCCGGAGGTTTGATCTTTACTTTTCTCATGCCTTATTTCAGCGCGTACTACTACGGAGAGGGCAATAGCGAGACGCCTTTTAGGACATTTATCGTCGCGCTTTTATTTAATTTAATCATGGATCCTATTTTTATCTTCGGCCTCGGGCCGATACCCAAGATGGGGATTAAGGGCGCGGCGCTGGCGACCGTCTTGGCTCAGGCGCTCGGGGTCTGTATTTATCTGTTTTTAGGGTATAGACACGGCGAGGTGTACACCGAGGTAAATTATGTAAGAGAGATCCGGGGAAAAAATATCTCGGAGATTCTCAAATTAGGACTCCCGGCCTGCGGACAAAGCCTCGTCCACTCTCTGGTCTCGGTGAGGCTGAATAAGTTTATCGCGGTGTATAAGGCGGTGGGTATCGCGACGTACACGATCGGCTCACAGATCGAATCGATTTCGTGGATGAGTGCGGAAGGTTTTGCGACGGCCTTTACGGCTTTTTTCGGACAAAATTACGGAGCGGGCAACTACGAAAGGTTGGAGGAAGGCAAGAGAGTTTGTACCAAGCTGATTCTCGCGATAGGAATTGTCGCGACGGCCGTCCTCTGTCTGGGGAGTGGGTTTTTGTTTAAGCTGTTTACGCCGAACGACCCGAGAGTCGTCGAGGAAGGACGAGTGTACCTTTTGATCTTGGGGTCGACGACGATTTTAATGGCCATGGAGATCGGTTATAGCGGCATGCTCAACGGACTGGGGTTGACGAGGTATCCCGCCTTTATCTCGACGGTCTTTAATGTTTTAAGGATCCCCATGGCGTATGTTTTGATGAAGATCTTCGCCCTGCGGGGGATTTGGCTCGCGATGACTATTTCTCAAGCGGTGAAAGGGATTTTTATGGTGGCGGTCTTTTCGTATATTCAGGGAAAGACCGGCGGCTTTCGACTCGGCATGGAGCGATACAGGAAAAAGGCTCGGCAAAGCTAAGCGAGACAGGACAGGTTTAAAAAACTAAAGGGAGTCCGGTACGAAGCCGGGCTCCTTTTTACGGCAAAAAATATCCATTGAGGATGCATTCCCCAATGGATAGATGTTTTTATTGAGAATCCAAAATCGCGGCTCGGATGTTTTTCTTCGCCTCGAGGTAGTCTCGGGATTCTAAAAATGCCTCGCGATCGCCCGAAGGTACGCGGTAGCTGTAGTTAAAGCTCTTCAGTTTCGGCGAGAGGACGTGGATGTCGTCGGACATTCTAAGTGCCTCGTCGATGTCGTGCGTAATAAAGACGGTCGTCAGCCGATACTTCTCTTTAATGTCCAAATACCAGTTCTGCATATTGAGCTTGGTGATGGCGTCGAGCCGTGAGAAGGGTTCGTCTAAAAGCACCAATTCCTTCGAAAAGAGGATGGTCCTTAAAAAGGCGGCGCGTTGCGCCATCCCGCCGCTCAGCGCGGAAGGATAGTCGAACTGCGTCCCCTCGAGTCCGAACTCCGTGAAGTAGCCGTCGGCCTTTTCGCGTGCCTCTTTTTTACTGCTGCCGTTTAAGCGCAGGGGAAGGGAGACGTTGTCGATAATTTTTAAGTGCGCGAGCAAGAGGTCTTTTTGAAGCATATAGGCGACGTGCCCGGGTTTTCCGGTAATGTCTTCGCCGAAGAGCTCGACCGTGCCCGCATCGGGACAATCGAGTCCCGCGAGGATATTAAAGAGCGTCGTCTTGCCGCTGCCGCTTTGACCGAGGAGCGTGACGATCTTCGAGCGTTCGACGTTTAAATCGACGGAATCCAAGATGCGCTTTCCGCCAAAAGACCTCGAGATGCCCGAGGTCTTTAAGACGGTGTTATTCGGGGAGGTAGTCATTGCTGAATCCGAAGTCTTCGGGAATGGCTTGCTCCACGAGCTTGTTGTCGGCGAGCCATTGATAGAAGGTGTTCCAACGTTTCGCGTCGATCACGCCGAAGCGGTCGGCATCGGCGATGTATTCCTTGGAGACGTAGGCTTGGCTCTTTTTGACGAAGTTTTCCTTATCGCTCAGCTCGGGTGCCGACTTGATCAAAATCTCGGCCGCTTCGTCGGGGTGTTCGGCGGCGTATTCGTAGCCCTTTGCGATGGCGGCCAAAGCTTTTTTAGCCGTGTCGGGGTGGTCTTTTAGGAAGTCGTTGTTCGCGATCAGGATCGGACTGTAGTAGTCGAATTCGGGGTGCGAATCGATAAAGGGAATATAGTTCGTCTCGAGTCCCGCGTCTTCGGTCGCGATCCCGTCCCAACCGTAGTAGACCCATACGGCGTCGACGTTGCTCTTTAGCGCGGCGACGATGTCGGTGACGTTCGAGGGGATGAGTTCGACCTTATCGAAGTTGCCGCCGTCGTCGTTGACCATGGTCTTCATCATGGCGAGTTCGATCGGGAAGTTCCACGTCGCGTAGCTGTGGCCGGTGAGTTTGCCCATGCTGTCGATGCCCTTGTCTTTGGCGCTCAACAGGCCCGATGTATTGTGCTGAAGAAGGGCCGCCACGGCCGTGACGGGAAGCGGGTCGTCTTTCGCCCAGGATGCGGCGATGGTGTCTTGGAACGAGACACCGAATTCACCGCCGCCGTTGGCGACGAGGCCTTCGGCTCCGCCCTCCGGCGGTTGAAGAATGTCGAGGTCGATGCCGGCCTCGTCGAAGTAACCTTTTTCTTTGGCGACGTAAAAGCCGGTGTGATTCGTGTTCGGCGTCCAGTCCAGGACCAGACGCACTTTTTCTTTTTTGCCGTTTTCGGCGGATTGACCGGAGCCTGCGCAGGCGGTCATGGTCAGCATACATAATGCCAGGATAAATGGTATTATTTTTTTCATCGTAAACTCCTAACGCTCAGACTGTTTCCACGGCATGGTCTTCCGTTGCAGGTAGTTGACCAAGGCCATTAGGAGCAGACTGAGAAATGATATTAAAAAGATGACGGCAAACATGCGGTCGTAGCTGTAGGCGTTTTTTACGCGCGTCATGTAGACGCCGAGTCCTTGAAAGCCGCCGAGCCATTCGGCGATGACGGCGCCGACGACCGAGTAGGATGCGGAAATCTTCAGTGCGGAAAAAAAGCCTTCGAGCGCGTTCGGCAATTTAACGTATGTGAAAACCTCTGAAGACGTCGCGCCCATCGCGCGAAGCAGTCGAATCTCGTCGCGATCGGCCGCGGCAAATCCCTGGTAGAGGTTGACCGCCATGGGAAAGAACGTGACGATGACGATGAGGACGACCTTCGGCGCGATCCCGTAACCCATCCAAAGGACGAGCAGCGGGGCGATGGCGACGGTGGGAACCGTTTGCGTCAGCACCAAGATAGGGTAGAGGGCGTCGCGTATAAACGGCTTTCGGTCCATCAAAAAGGCGCATAAAAAGCCCGACACGATGCCGAAGAAGAGCCCGATCGCGGCCTCGAGGAGCGTGACGCGTGAGTGCATCATAAGCTGCTCGAAATCGCCGATAAACGCGTGGATGACATCGAGCGGCGAGGGCAGTAAATAATTGGGAAGCCATCCCGAGGTCGATAACACTTGCCATAGGAGCAAGAGTATCAAGATGAAGATGCTTCCCCTAAAAAATTTATTGATATTTGCCGATTTTTTCATCGATCGTCAAGATGGAATCTTTGCCGTGGGACAGTTTAACGTAACAGTAGACGGAATCGGCGCCTTCTTCCATGACCTTAGCCTCGCATTTCTTTAAGAGGTCTAAAATTTCGTCCATGGAATCGCCTTCGACGGTCGTTTCAAACGGCGCGACGACGTAGTGCAGTCCGCTCTCGGCGATGACGGCGATTACTTCGTCGACAATTCGAACAACTTCTTTATCTCCGCCGTCGGTAACGGGAAGGACTTGGATGGCCATACTTGCTTTCATACTAATCTCCTTTCAACAAAAAAAGCCGATGCAGAGGCGCATCGGCGTATTCCTTTTACAGCATTATCTGTACAAGTTCACAGGGTTGAGTTTGACTCTCTCAGCAATGCGCACCCCTATATAACTATATTATACCCCATAACTTTATAATATAAAAGGCGAGATGATCAACAGGTCGCCTCGTAAATTGCGCGAATAGCGCGGTCGGCTTCGGAGTCCGCGACGCCGACGATGATGTTCATTTCGCTAGCACCCTGGATGATCACGCGGATGTTGATGGAGGCATTGGCGAGTGCGGTAAAGATGCGGGCGCTCATGCCGATCTTATTTTTCATCGTGCGGCCGACGACGGTGATCAGCGTGATGTTATGATCGACGGTGATGCGGTCGGCGCTGGTGAAGGTCTGCAGTTCCGCAATCAGCTGGTCCGTCTTATTTTTGAGGTATTTGCTCGCGATGACAAGTGAAATCGAGTCGATCGAGGAGGGCATGTGTTCCAAGTAGATGTCGTTCGCCTCCAGGACCGAGAGCACTTTTCGGTGAAAACCGAGGTCGCGGTTCATTCGAAGTTTTTCGATGTTGATGACGTCGAAGTCCTTGCGACACGCGATGCCCGTAATATCGCCGTCGTCCTCGTCGTGGGGCGCATCGGCCATAATGCAGGAGCCCTCGTCGTCCTTGGCGTTGGTGTTCCGGATGACGACGGGGATGTTTTTTTCGATGACGGGGAACATCGCCTCGTCGTGCATGACTTTTGCGCCACTATAGGAAAGCTCTCTCAATTCCTGATAGGTGATGTGGCGTATCTTTTTGGGGTGCTCGACGATGCCAGGGTCGACCGCGAGAAGACCCGAGACGTCGGTCCAGTTTTCGTACAGTTCGGCGTTGACGCCGCGGGCGACGATCGAACCGGACAGGTCGCTTCCGCCGCGGCTGAAGGTGACGATCTTACCGGAGGGCGTCGCGCCGTAGAATCCGGGGATGACCGCGTACTCGTGTTCGCTCGCCATGGCTTCGAGTGCCTTGTAGCTGGTCTCGGCGTCCCACTGTCCGTCGCCGTCGAAGGCGATGACGTCGGCCGCGTCGATGAAATCGAATCCGAGGTAGGCCGCCAGGATTTTTCCGTTTAAGTATTCGCCGCGAGAGAGGACATAGGCCTTTCTAACTCGGTCGCCGGATATGTCGGCGAGGATTTTGTCGAGCTCGCGGTCCAAATCGAACTCGATGCCGATGCCGTCGATAATTTCGCGGTAACGCGCCCTGATCATCGCCATGACCTCGGAGGTCGACAGGTGATGAACCGTCATATTATAGAGAAGGATCAATAGATCCGTGACTTTTTGATCGCCTTTTTTCGTCTTTCCGGGCGCCGAGGGGATGATATATCGCCGGTCGGGATTGCTTTCGATAATATCTTTGACTTTATAAAATTGCTCACTGCTGGCAAGGGATGAGCCGCCAAACTTACAAACGATGGACATAATTTCCTCCTTTAACGTAATCTTACACTATTGTAATGAGTTTTCTCGTCGAGTACAAGGGCTTTCCGCCCCGATGTCGCCTTAAAGCAAAAAAGAACCGTCGATGACGGTTCTTGATCGCTCGTTTAAGCAAAGGTCGACGTAAGGAAAATGGCAATAATCCAAAACAGCTTCGCGATTAAGTTAATGCTGATAAAGATGATGCCGTACCACGCGAGAAATTCCGTGCGGCTTCCCTTCGGCAATTGATCTTGGACGGTCGAAAGAGCCAAGAACAAGACCCATACATACAATACGACGCTCACTAAGATGTGCGGGGTGACAGAACCCAAGACGGTTCGTCCCATCGCAAACGAAGAGGGGAGGATAAAGAAAACAATCGTCGTCGGAATTAAATATAAGATCCAGAGGAGAAGGTTGTCGATATTTCTCGACCTCTCGTCGTCGTCGACGTAGGTATTTTTCCTCGCGACATTATTGGCAAAATAGAAAGCGCATAAGTCGATCACCACTTTTAAGATGGTAAAGATGAACGGCAACACGCTGATTCGCCGGAAGGCGAAAAATACGGGGAGCGCACTGAGTACGACGCCGACGCCGAGCAGTCCGCGAAAGCCCTGTTGGCCCTTCTCGAGGACGCGCTGGCGTGCGAGTTGCAGGCGGTTCGAAGCGGGTCCGAGTTTGAAGTAGCTCTCGAATTGATCGAGGCGGGCGTTGTCCCGCTTTTTAGCGCCCGTCTTGGCGTCTCCGTCCGCGGTCTTTATGTTGTCGCGGTCGTCGAGGGAAGGTTCGTCGCCTTTTGAATCTTCTTTCGATTGAAGGCGCGCAAAAAAGCCCTTAAGACCGCCTTTGGACGAGGCATCCTCGTTTTCAAAAGCCTGTTCGGCGCGCAAATCGGCATCGGCAAAGAGCGCGGCGTCGTCATCCTCGGGGGAGATCGTCGCGTCTTTTTCGCCCGTCGCTTCGCGGTCTGAAGAGGCGCGTTCGGCGCGGGAATAGTCGTCAGCGGCAAAGATCGTCGTCTTATCGTCGACGTCTTCTTTCATATCGTCGAAAGATGGTGATATGTGCGAGTGAGCATCTGCCGGCGAGATCACGGCTTCGTCGTCTGTGCTTCGCGTGTCGGATGTCGCCTCGTCGAGTTCGTCCGAAGGATTTAAGATCACGGTCGCGTCGTCTTTTTCGGCCTTCGAGATGTCTTCGTCCGAGTCTTCGAGGACGAAAGTATCGTCTGCGTTCTTCTTTTCGGCCTCGTCATCTCGTTTTCTGGAGAAGAAGGAACTCAAGACCCCCTTGGGCGTCAACTTCTTTTTATTGGCTTCCCGCTCCTGTTCGTCGAGGATGGCGTTAACTTTTTTATTGATGGTGCCGACGTCGCCCGTCTGAGCGTCGTAGCGCTCGTCTTCGACATCCTGAGAGACGCGCAACATATCTTCATTTTCTGAAGCGAGGGCCCGTTCATCGTGCTCCATGCGATCGGCCATGTCGCCGAATACGGAGTAGGGATTGTCCTCTTCGTCGATAAAGCTGTTCCAAATATCGGAAAAGCTCTTTTTCTTCGGCTTCTCGGGCTGCTCCTGAACGGTCTGTTCGACGTCCTTCTCGTCTTCTGCCGTCCGCTGTACGTCCCCGTCATCTTGATGCGCGGATTCGTGCTTCGAGGGAGCGTTGGCGATGCCGGAGAGCGTCTCATGTTTTTTAAGATTTTCGCTGACATGGGTATCGACTTTATTTAAATAAGATTTTAAGTACGCCCCGTCATCCGGATCGGAAGAGTAGGCGACTTTCGTATCGCCGCCGGAATCTCTTTCACTGTGATTTTGGTAGTCAGGGGAGGAGTTTTTAAATCTTTTCTCGAAAAGCTTTCTGGATTCTTCTTGATTGGCCCCGCAAACATGACAAAATTTGGCGCCTTCCACGAGCTCTTCGCCACATCGAAAACAATACAATATAAGTCCTCCTTCTTCATCTGTTACGTCTGATTATATCATAGATACAGCGTTTTCAGAATGAAGTCATAAAAAAAGCCCCGGAAGAACCGGAGCTTTTCCTGAATCGAAAGATCGATTAGTTAGCTGCTTCAGCGTTAGCACTGTCAGCAGCGTTAGCTGCGTTGTCAGCAGCAGCGTTAGCGCTGTTTGCAGCGTTTTGTGCGTTTGCAGCGTTTTCAGTTTTGTTAGCAGCTTCGTTTTGAGCGGCGTTAGCTTCGTTTTGTGCAGCGTTAGCTTCGTTTTGTGCGTTGTTAGCAGCAGCGTTAGCGTTGTTAGCAGCGTTGTTAGCTTGGTTTGCAGCGTTTCCGCCACCGCAAGCTACGAGACCGAACATAAGGGTACCTACTGCCATAGCGCTAGCGATTTTCTTCAAATTCTTCATTGTGAATAACCTCCTAAAAGATTCATATCGTTGATTTATCTTTAGTATAGAGACGCTCTGTGAAAAAACAGTGATTATCCTGTTAAAATTTTCGTAGGAATAGACGTCCTCCGGCGATGCGAATTATATGTCGCGAGGATTTGTTTTTGAGGTATACTAATCCATGGAGGAATTATGCAAGCATTATATAGAAGATATCGACCCAAGACATTTGAAGACGTGGTGGGTCAGGAGACGACGATTACCGCTCTGAAAAACCAGATACGCGAAGATCGCATCCACCACGCGTATATATTTTCCGGCACGCGGGGAACCGGCAAGACGTCGGTGGCTAAAATATTTGCCCGCGCGGTCAACTGCCTACATCCGGTAGACGCGAGCCCCTGCAATACGTGTGACGTGTGCCGGGGGATTCTCGACGAGACGCTTTTCGATGTGATGGAGATCGACGCGGCGAGTAATAACTCCGTCGATGACATCCGGGAAATTCGAGAAAACGTCGCGTACCCGCCCGCGATGGCGCGAAAAAAAGTCTACATCATCGACGAAGTCCACATGCTCAGTAAGGGCGCCTTTAACGCCCTCTTGAAGATGTTGGAAGAGCCCCCGTCCCATGCGCTCTTTATTTTGGCGACGACCGAACCGGAAAAAATTCCGGCGACGATCTTGTCGCGCTCGCAGCACTTTACTTTCTTGCGCCTGCGCGACGAGGAGATTAAAGGGGAACTGGCCGACATCCTGGAGAAGGAAGGGCGCGCGTTCACAGACGACGCCCTCTCGATGATCGCGGCACACAGTGACGGTTCGATGCGCGATGCGCTGTCGATTTTGGATCAGATGATGTCCTTTTCGGAGGATATGATCGACGGCGAAGTCGTGAGAGAGAGCCTGGGACTTACCGATCACGAGGGAATCTTTCGGATCGTGGACGGCATCCTCGCACGAGACCCCGTACCGATGATGGATGCGATCGAACTCGCGTATCGACACGGCAAAAACTTTCAATTATTACTCGACAGTTTGATCACGTATTTTCGCGACCTGCTCTTTTACCGCTACGCGGAGGAAGTTCCGAGCCGGTTTACGGAAGGTGAAGGGGAAACTTTTGTCGATCAGGCGAAGGCGATGCCCGAATCTCTCGCGTTTGACTGCATCGATGTGCTGCAAAAAGGGAGAGAGAATTTTAAGTATACGCGCCATGCGAAGACCGCGGTTGAAATTCTCCTCTTAAAGACGCTCCACCTTCAGGACGTGGAGATCTCGCGGGAAGTCGGGGCGCCTGTCGCGCCGCGCGAAGAGCACCCGAGGGAGCGACCGAAAAAACGGGAGGTCGCGCGCAATGACGATGCGGCGAGGACGGATGGCGAAGCGTCCCGCAAGACGCCTAAAAAGGAGACGCCCGCCGAGGTGCCGCCTTTGAGCGACGAGGGGGATCATGCTATAATAAAAGACGATACCGTCGACGAAGAGACGTGGCAGGCGTTTATCTCGAAGGTGCAGACCAAGAGCGTCGCGTGTGCGGCGCTTCTGAAGGATGCGGCGCGTACGTCGATGAATAATCAAACGCTCTGTATTATGTACGAACCGTCGTTTGGTTTTCACTTAAAAATGTTGAAGACCGACGACAACCGACGCGTGCTCGATGAAGCGGTTCGCGACGCGTTGGGCGACGGATGGTCGGTCGTCGTCAAGGAAAACGAGGAGGCGGACGACCCGGTGTTGGAATCGATGAAGCGCGTGTTTAAGGATACGCCGATAGAGACAGACTAGGAGGCATTATGGCTAAAGGTTTCCCCAATATGGGCGGAAAGAATATGAACAATATGATGAAACAGGTCCAAAAATTCCAAAAAGATATGGAAAAAATGCAGGAGGACTTGGACAAGCAGGAATTTGAATCGACCGCGGGCGGCGGCGTCGTCAAGGCCGTCGTCAACGGAAAACAAGACCTCTTAAAGATCGAGATCGATCCCGACGTGGTCGATCCCGAGGACGTCGAGACGCTCGAAGATTTAATTCTCGCGGCCGTTCGCGACGCGATGAGTCTCGCACGGGAAAAGACCGAAGGCGAGATGTCCAAACTCACGGGCGGACTCAATATGCCGGGGTTATTCTAGGTATGGAAAAACCTCTGGAGGAGTTAATCTACAGACTCTCTAGACTGCCCGGGATCGGGATCAAGACGGCGCGAAGACTCAGCTACTTTCTCCTGGAATCGGACGAGGGCGAGGTAAAAAAACTCGCCGAATCCATCGTCGAGGCGAAGGAGAAGATTTCAGAGTGCAGCATCTGCCACGACTACACGGACACCGATCCCTGCACGATCTGTCGAAGCGACAGGCGCGACCGTTCCGTCGTCTGTGTCGTCGAGCGGCCTCAGGACGTGCAGGTAATGGAACAGACCGGAAAGTACAACGGCCTGTACCACGTGCTTCACGGCGTCATCGTGCCGGAGCGGGGCGTCGTTCCGGGCGATCTCAGGATCAAGGAATTGCTCGAGCGATTAAAGCACGAGGATATCAAAGAAGTCATCCTCGCCACCAATCCGACGAAAGACGGCGACACCACGGCACGCTACATCGCGCGCATGCTTTCGGACGTCGAGGGCATCCGCGTCTCGCGAATCGCCCACGGAATTCCGGTCGGAGGCGACTTGGAATACTACGACAACCTTACGGTCGCGACGGCGCTCGCGCATCGAACCGATTTTAAAGAATCATAAAAATCCGAGTGGATGAAGCCACTCGGATTTTTTCGTGTGTATTTTATTGAACGGGGGCGGTAAAGGGTTTTGCGACATCGACATGTCCCATCAGCGTGTCGGCCTTGTCGCCGTTTACCGTAAAGGAAACCGACTCGATGCCGTCGACGGAGAGGAGACTGTTGACGATCGAGGAGACGAGGACGTCTTCGTCGAGCGAACCGCCTTGAAGATTGCCCTTTAAGTCGACGATCGCCGTCGAGCCGTCGAGCGTCGAAGCGGAGTAATCGTACTTATCGAGTCCCGTCGGCTCCGCTTTGTCGGAGGCGGGTTTTTGAGCGAGCTTGTCGAGGACGCTCACGACGACGGTCTCGTCGTTTGCCTCGATCTTTGCCGATTCGATGACGGTCTTATCCTCTTCGTTGCCTTCGACGATGTAGTCGGTCGAGGGGTAAGTGAGCGAGACGTCGTAGGTCTTTGTCTCCTCGGCGTCGTCTTTTCCGTCGGCCTTGTCGGTCTTTTCGTTATGTTCGGAAGCGTCTTTTTCGTCGTCTTGATCGGTCTCTTGTTTGTCCTTGTTTTCGGCGTCGTTGTCGAGTTCGTCCGGCGTCTTTTGCGTCTCGACGACTTCGACCGGTTTTTCATCGGCATTTTCCGCCGTCGCCTCTTGCGCACATGCCGTCGCCAGGAGACAGAGGGAGAGCGACAACGAGGTCAGCATGATTTTTTTCAACGGTTTCATAGTTTCCTCCTTCAGTTGCATTGCGATTACATCGTGTTGCCTCTTATTTTAACATAGTATGGGGTTAACTCGCGAATTAATGGAAATTTATCTTAAATCTTAGCGTTCAAGGGGAAATGTTTAAGAAACGAGAAAAGTTTATAAAAAGATTGAGATGCCTTATTGATTGGAAAAAAGAGTTTCGGTACAGTAAAGACGAAAAAAACGGAAGGGAAGAGAAGGCGAGATGTCGTGCTCGCATCGGTCAACGAGGTAAAAAGAGGAACGCTATGAATATATTAATCTTAACAGCAAAATGCGGTATGGGTCACTACCAATGCGCGAAGGCAATTCGGGAGAAGATTGAGGCGAGTCGCATGACGTCGTTTATCGACCGAGTCGATATCGTCGATATATACGAAGAGAAGTCGTGCGACAAGGCGAAGTTCTTCTATAAACTGTACGACCTGTTTGTGGATCGCGGCAACATCCTATACAACTATTCTTATAAACAGGTTAAAAAGAAGAAGGAGAATCAATTTATCCTGCATTGGATCGACAAAGTATTTGTCGAAAACTTCGAGAAGATCGTCGTGGACAGAAAACCCGACCTCGTCATCTCCACCTACTCCTTCGCCTCGGAGTTGATGTCTTCTTATAAAGAGGAGACCGGGTCGACGATTCCCCTGGTCACGTGGATCACCGACGTGCAGCCGCACGCCGGCTGGGTCAACCCTTGCACCGATCTTTACGTCGTAGCCGATCAGATAAGCCAAAAATCGCTCGTCGCCATGGGCGTGGCGCGCGATGAGATCAAGATCGGCGGCATTCCCGTCTTGGGACGTTTCGACGGTGCGCACGGCCGAAGGGTCGGGGACAAGAGGCGCCTCCTCATCATGGGAGGCGGTTTGGGCCTCTTGCCGAAGGACAGGAAGTTTTACGAGGCCCTCGATGCGGCGGAAGACGTCGAGGTGAGCGTCGTCACGGGAAAGAACAAGGAACTGTATGCGATGTTGACACATCGCTTTCCCGAGATGCGCGTCTACGGATACGTCAAAAACGTCGACGAATTGATGAACGACGCCGATATTTTACTGACAAAGGCGGGCGGCATGACCATGTTTGAGGCGATTCAAATCGAAAAGCCGATGCTCATCTTTAAGCCATTTCTCGAACAGGAGGTACATAACGCCGCCTACATCGACGCGATGCATATAGGCTACGTGCTCCCGTCGAACGTTAAGAGCGCAAAAGACGACGTGCCGATCATTCTGGGCGTCTTGAAAAACGACGCCTGGCTCGCGGATATGCGCACGAACCTTCGGCGCGTCAAAGATGCGATCGACACCCGCGTCGTCGACGACATCCTCTGTTTCGAAAGCCGCGTGCTATGTTAAGGGCGGTTTTGATCGTCGCGATCGCGTGGGCGCTCTACAGTCCGCTCCCCACGATATATTTTAAGTTTTTGCGCAAGGAGAACTACGAGCCGGGCACCTTGGAGTTTACCTTTGACGACGGCCCGAATCCCGAGTTTACGCCGAGACTTCTGTCGCTGCTCGAAGAAAACGGCGTTCGGGCGACATTTTTCGTCGTCGGGCAGAAGGCGGAGCGCTACCCGGATCTCGTAAAAAGAGAGCGGGCGACGGGACATACGATCGGCTTGCATTGCTACGACCACACCCACCCCCTCTTTTGGGGACCGATCAAGACCGCGCGCGACATGGATCGGGCGCAGGCGGCGCTCGAATCACTCGGCATCACCCCTATCTACTATAGGCCGCCGCACGGATGGGTCAACCTGACGATGCTTCGGAAGGTAAGGTCCCGGGGCATGCGATTAAAACTTTGGACGGCGATTCCCGGCGATTGGGACGAGCACATGTCCGTCGACCAATTGTACGAGGCGATTGCAGAGGTCGCGAGGACGGGCGGCGTCGTCTGTCTTCACGACTCCAACCATCGAATGGACAGTCCGTCGAGGGCGCCTTTAACGACGCTCGAGGCGTTGGAGCGATATTTCGAAACGAGGTGATGACTATCGATTCGACCGTAAAAAAGCGAGAACCGTTCGAGAGAAAGCGCGGAAAAAACCTCGTCGTCATCGCGATCGTCGTCGCCGTCACGCTTTTTTGCGCCTTCGACGTCGACGACTTGAGGCGGCTTCCGCATATCGTGGCGACGGTCGATAAGACTTACATCGCCCTCGCGTTTGTCGCCATGCTCTTGTTTTTTCTTTGCCAGAGCATCATCGTCAAGCGCTTGCTCGTCGCCTTCGGCTATCCCGTGCGTTTGACGCAGACGTATCAATACACGCTGATCGACTATTACTTTTCGGCGATCACCCCGGGCGCATCCGGGGGACAGCCGTCGGAAATTTACTTTATGAATAAAGATAACATCCCCGTCGGCGTGAGTTCGCTCGTCATGCTCATTTTCAACGGGCTCTACCACATAGCCGTTCTCGTCACGATCGGGATCGCCGCCTTCGGACACGTGCGGGCGATCTTCGACGGAGAGTGCATCTTTTACGGCCTGTTTATCGTAGGCATCGCGATTCAAGCGGCACTCGTCGCCCTCTTCTTCTTTTTGATCTTTTCGAAAAAATTTGCCGGACGATTGGCGGACGGCGCGTGTGCCCTTATGAAAAAACTTCGCATAAAGCGAGCGGCGGAAATCGAGGAGAAAATAAGAGCCGTCCTGAGCGAGTATCGCGCGGGCGCGGCGTGGCTCTCCCGCCACGTCGACATCGTATTAAAACTGTTGCCGCTCGCCATCGCACACATCGTCTTATTCTATTCGATCACGTTTTGGATCAGTCGGGCATTCGGTATCGGCGGCGGAAGTATACGAGAGATCATCGCCTATCAGGGCGTCTACACGATGACCTTCGAATCACTCCCTCTTCCGGGCGGCGTGGGACTCGCCGAGACGGGATTTCTCAAACTGTTTCGAAGCGTGTACCCGCCCCATATGATGGCGGCGGCCCTCTTGCTCACGCGCGGGATCACCTACTACAGTTTCCTCGCCCTCGGAGCGGTCGTCACCTTTTTTGCGAGCGGTCAAAAGCGTGCGGTCGCGCGGCACGCGTTTGCCCGGAGGCGACTCCTCAAGCGCCGGGTGACAGTTCGCCCCGCGAGAAGAACCGGATCCGCGTGGATGCGCGCCGAGTGACGGTCTGTTATAATGATAGAATCCGATAGAATAAGAGCCGACACGGTGTTTGGCACAAGAGAGCCTTCTATTGTAGACAGGCTCTTTTTTTGCAGCCCTCCGTGCAAAGAATGCGTGTAAATAATTGAAACAATGGATATAAATATAAAAGCGGAAATGGGGGAAATATGTGAAAAAAGATTTTAATAAGCCAATGTTTATCTATTACGCCATTGGCATTGTTTTAGTTTTTCTAATTTCATTTATGTTAATGCCCAAAATGCGGCAAAACCAGGTACAAGTAAAAAAAGTAAGTTATAACGAATTTTTAAGCCAAGTCGATTCGAAAAAAGTAGAAGAGGCGCACATCGCCGACAAACAAATTGCCTTTACCGTTAAGGGCGAAAAAGACACCCGCTACGAGACGGCGCGCTTTCCCGACGAAAGCTTAGTCAACCGACTCTACGACAACGGCGTCGACTTCGATAGGGAATACCCGAAGGAAATGAACCCCTTGCTCGAAAGTCTGTTGAGCTTCGGACTCATGATCATCATCATGATAGCGGTCGGACAAATCTTTATCCGGAGCATGACGAAGTCGATGGGCGGCAAGGGCGGCGCGGGCGCGCTGAGTTTCGGAAAGAGCAACGCCAAGATATACGACCAGAGCGTCGACGGCATTACCTTCGACAACGTCGCCGGCCAGGACGAGGCGAAGGAAGATTTAACCGAGATCGTCGACTTCCTGCACAAACCCGACCGATACACTGCCATCGGCGCCAAACTTCCGAAGGGCGCCCTGCTCGTCGGACCTCCGGGGACGGGGAAGACTTTGCTCGCAAAGGCCGTCGCGGGAGAGGCCAAAGTGCCCTTCTTCTCGATCTCGGGTTCCGAGTTCGTCGAGATGTTTGTCGGCTTGGGCGCGGCGAAAGTGCGCGATCTTTTTGAACAGGCGAAGGAGAAGGCGCCCTGCATCGTCTTTATCGACGAGATCGATACCATCGGTAAGAAGAGAGACGGCGCGGGACTGTCGGGCAACGACGAGCGCGAACAGACGCTCAACCAATTACTTGCGGAGATGGACGGTTTCGAGGGAAACAGCGGCGTCGTCATCTTGGCGGCGACCAACCGTCCCGAATCGCTGGACCCCGCCTTGCTCCGTCCGGGTCGATTCGACCGACGCATTCCCGTCGAACTGCCGGACCTCGCGGGTCGCGAGGCGATCTTAAAAGTTCACGCGAAAGACGTGAAGACCGAAGGCGACGTCGACTATAAGGCCGTGGCGCGCGCCACGGCGGGTGCGAGCGGAGCGGACCTCGCGAATATGATCAACGAGGCGGCCCTTCGAGCCGTACGCGAGGGTAGACGCCGCATGAGCGAGGACGATTTGATGGAAAGCGTCGAAGTCGTCATCGCGGGGCACAAGCGCAAGAACATGGTCATCAGCCCGAGGGAAAAAGAGATCATCGCCTACCACGAGGTCGGTCACGCGTTGGTCGCGGCACTTCAAAAAGAATCCGCGCCCGTGCATAAGATCACGATCATACCGCGTACCAGCGGCGCCTTGGGTTACACCATGCAGGTCGACGAAGAAGAAAAATTCCTCATGAGCAGCGAAGAGGCCTTTAACAAGATCGTCACCCTGACGGGTGGACGCGCCGCGGAAGAATTGATCTTCAACACGCGTACGACGGGCGCATCCAACGACATCGAACAGGCGACGAAGATCGCCCGGGCGATGATTACGCGCTACGGCATGACCGACGAATTCGGATTCGTCTCGATGGAGACCGTCAACAACCGTTACTTGGGCGGCGATACCACCTTGTCCGTATCCGACAAGAGAGCCTTCGACATCGACCTCGCGGTAAATGAGATCGTGACCAAGGCGCAGGAAAAAAGTCACGAAATTCTCTCCGAAAACGTCGACAGCCTGCACGCCATCTCGCACTATTTGTTGAAGCGCGAGACCATCAGCGGAGAAGAATTTATGGATATACTCAACAAAAACAGCGACCTCGAATTAGAAGGCGGATCCGACGACGAAGCGTCGAAAACGGAAAAACGAGAAAACCTCGACGCTCCGAGCGTCGACGCAGACGATCTGAACACTTCTATCGAACACGACCTTCCGGCGATCGAAGACGAGAAAGATCCCAAGACGCGGGATCACTCGGACAAAGATGACCGTACGGACGATCCGTTCGATCGCGATCGCTAAGAGATAAAAAAGTTCGGCGAAAGCCGAACTTTTTTTGTGCGAAGATCGTCGCGTAGACTTTTTCGATGCGATGTGAAAAGACCATAAGAATGATACAATAAAATCAACGCGTGTAGGTGTCGAGATAAAGAACAGAAGGGGGCATATAAAATGACCTTTGGCGATAAAGTAAAAAGCTTGCGGACTGAAAAGGGATGGATTCAGCAGGAACTCGCCGACGAGTTGGGCGTCAGTGTGCGGACGATTAAAAACTATGAATCGGGCGACAGCTACCCGAAAAATCGGCTGATCTACAAAAAACTCGCGGAGATCTTTTCTATCGACGTCTCGGATCTCCTCGTCGAAAACGAACTCTTCGACCTGCCGGAAAAAGGAGACGACGCCTACGACGATTACAACGTCTTAAAACACAGCTTGTCGGGACTCAAGCAAGTCTTTCGTTCCGACAAAATAAAACAGGAAGATAAAGATATATTCATTCGAAAAATTTGGGACTTATATTGGGACGGAAAAGAAAAATAGAGGCGGGCGATGTTGTAAGATAGAGATAGAGTACGAGTGGATTTCGTATACAAGACGCGTTGTGTGCGGATCGTATAAGATCGTAGGCAGGAGGAGACGTTGGGAAATGAAACAGAAAGGTGTCGTGCGAGGTGATGTGAGCAGACAGGTCATGGGCGATGTATAGATAGTGAGATGAAGCATTATTGTCTCTAGAAATTAAAGAAGGGAAAAATGTATGGGAAATCGAGGGATTTACAAAAAGTTTATAGCACTTGTATTGGTATGTATGATGTTACTTACCGCGGTACCGATCAAAAGTTTTGCGGCGATCAACCCGCCGAATTGGAATGAAAAATCCGAGGACATAGCGGGAAAACAAAATGTATGGCGTTTAGGAACTAATCAAAAACTCGCGACTCAACCGGGTGCGGATGCGGCGCTTCCCATGCTTGAAATGGTTTATCAAGGTCAAGAGGGAGAGTTTGCACATTTCAGAACCAGACTATCCGGCACGTCTAATACGGCGAACGGTTATAATCTCTTGCTTAGAGCCGACGAACGACTGGGGAATCGCGTCGACATGAAAGGATCATATTTTGAAAGAAATGGACGACGATATAATCTGACTCAAGAAGCTGTCGATGAAAACCTCATAGGTAGAGCAAATCTCAGCGCGATTTTTAGAGACGGCTACAACGCGAACAAGCCACCAATGGCGGATTTTTATTTAAAAGTAGGGAGTGAAGACGTGTCGGGCGACTATGTTCTTCAAGGTCGCTTTTATAAGGGAAGTGTTGGTAGCGAACAAATTTTAAACTATACAGCTCTTGCCGCACAACATTCCGCGTTTTTAAATAAAGATCCTTATAAGTACTACACACAGACTTACTCCATGTCCAATACTTACCGCGACGCAAACATGGCCTTAGGCGTAGAAAAGAAAGATATCCCCTGGACCGACGGCACAGATCAAATTGACGGCATTAATTCATATTTTCAAATAGACAATGAGACGAATAAATTGAGAGTTTTTTATGTTTGGAGGGGAATCCAAGGGGGAAACGGCGATTTTTCGTCGAATACGTTTGTCGATTCCGATCAAGTCAAACATAATTACAATATAGGGTTTAGAATTACGTTTCCCAATGAATTTTACGATGTTTTAAAGCCGGTAGATGGGAAGGCCCTCGTATACAGCGGAAACGGCGGAGATGTAAGAGACGCGAGTTATTATGGAAGATATACGCAAATAGGACAGGCGGGACATAAATTTGTAGACGGCAGTTATGCAGAAATCAGTAAGGGATCATTAGATACCGAACAGGCGTTGAGAGGCCTCGTAGCTTTGGAAGGCATCCGTGACTTCAAGGGCGGATATTCGAATTACGGAGGGATATCCAAAGACACTTATCCGGAAGGAGCTTTTAATCAGAGAATATTGACGACGGATAAATTGTCCAGGGGTAACGGAGGAAACGGATTTACGTCAATCGATGTCGTGGGACCAAAATTCTCTGAAGGTGCGGTCACGAATTTTTATAAGGCAAATTACGACAAGAGACATATAGGGCTCGCATCGAGGGCGGGTGCACCCGTGGCGAATATGTTCGAATTTAATATCGATCCCGTAAAATTCAGAGAGAAATTCTACGACGAGGATGGAAACTACAACGGAAAATTAGTGTTTAGGAATTCCTTTATATTTAATGAAAAGGGAACAAACAAAATTATCGAACTCGATAAATCTGCTTCTTACGCCTCCGGCACGGGTGAAGCGACGCAATATACGCCAAAAGTAGAGGATGTATTCACCGGAGAAGATGCACCTTTTACAGGCTATACGCGTTATCCTCTAGGAAAAGTCTACTACTTTACGAAGGACGGAGATAAGACGGTGCTCGGGAGCGCAGATACGAGTAACGCGCCAAAGGAGCTTTCTTTAAGAAATACAGGAGACTCGGGATACGCACAATACGACGGCTACAAGTTTTCGATAAAAAGACCGGATGTCCAAATCATAAAGGATATGCCGATCGAATTTATGGCGGAAGAGCCGACCAAGATCCCCTCGAAGGCGGTTACTGAACAGGTACAGTCTAAAGTTCACTTTGACTTGAACGGACAGATCGCAAAAATCGGAAAGGGCACAAGAGTAATCGATAAAATTGCGCCGTTAAATAAAGAATATTCATACGAAAGGAAAGCGGACGAAAACGGGAATACAGTTTTCGAGAAAAATGAAAATTATAGGTATTCGGGGTTCGCTAAAATCGACGATCAAGGCAAAGTAGTCGGTGCAGAGAACGTAAGAGTCGACGATAAAAATAAAACGATCGTCGTCAAGCAAAAATTGAGAGATCTAAACGGCGATGTGACAGAAATCGAACGAACCGTCATCAATTACGAGAATCACGAAAACAGACCTTATGATGTCCATGCAACAAACGAGGACATTAAAGATTCCGAGATCGAGGATTTATTAAGGAGACAATTCCCGGTTGACGAAGAGGTAAACCTTCCAAACTCCAAGCGCATCATCGGTTGGACGACGGTCAAGCTGGAAGATGATGCCTATGGGAAGACGGCGGAAGAAAAATTCTACGACCTACAAAATGAAAAGAACAAAGTCGTTCGAAAAGCGGGAGATTGGATCAAAGCTGAAAAGGAAGCCTATATTTTTGACGAACTTAGTCCCGTGGATAGAGATCGAACCGTTTATGCGGTCTATGGCGGCTTAAACCTTGTCCTTCACTCGGGGAACTATGATTCCGATGGGAATGAAGAGATCGTGCGACTTCCCATTACGAAATACGACATCGATACTATTGAACAAAAATTGTTGGGCATGACGGCTGAAGATATAGAGTCGCTAAAGAATACTACGATTGTCAAGGAAATACCGCGGGCTCCCTATACGAGCAATAAAGAAGATGTCGCGGCGGCTGATCCTCTTTTAAGAAAATTTGTAAAAGACGGCCAAAGCTTTGTCGGCTGGACGACACTTAAAAACCAGAAAACTATAAAAGTAGGAGCGAACAACGAAAGAATTTCACAACTTATGGAGGGCGAAGTCACGCTCAAGGACGGAACGACGATGAAGATCCCTAAAAACACGGAAAATTTAGAGTATATGAAGGGTCACTCCGAGACGGCTTTGCTCCCGAACGGATTTAACTTCTACTTCGAGGCCAATCAATTTGAAGCAAACGGGAAAGAACTTACGTCGGTCGACGATATGTTAAAAAATATTAAAGAGATCAATCTGTATGCCATATACAGACCTTTCTTTGATATTACGGTCAGTCCGCAATACAGATTGGCGGATAAGACGAACCTCGATCCTCAAAATAATAAATTCGGAGAATATGTCGACGGGGTGGACGCGGCAAAACAACGGCCCTTACAAATTGGACTTTTGACGAGATCGGCCGTATCGAGTTACAGGACGCCGACGATTAATGCTGCGGCGAGCTATGATCCATTGGCTCGCGAAGGATCGCTTAAGATGTGGACTCCCGGAGGAGAAGACTTGCAGTGGAAAGAACCGGGGTTTGATGTCTTGGGAAGGAGAAAATCGTTCATAGCAGCTGTCGTAAAAGAAGGCAATGAAGATGCCTATGTTAACTTCGCGAACCCATTTAGTGAAACTAGTTGGAATAAACTAAACATTTCAATTCACGAGAAAGGTGCCGGAGATGTCACGACTTTAAATGTGGCGAGAAACCTGTATAGAGGTGAGGGTGAAAATTGGGATCCCTACGGGAAACCGCTTGGCAAAGTACAAAGTGTCACATTTAAAGAAGGTGAGACAATTGACGCCTTCACGTCAGCGACTTCGAAACAGCCAATGTTAAATGGAAATGAAGTGACGGGATACGATATTGTAATGACGCTTTCGCCTGAAAGTGTATTGACTCCGAAATTTGACAAAATAAAAAATACGGACAAAGAAATCAAGCTTGAGTGGGAAAATAACGCGGATTATCAATCGATCGACAAGATAGAATTTTATATCGGCGGAAAAATTTATACAATGACGAGACAGGCGGATGGATCCTTTGTATCTCAAGATGGAAGAGTTACAGCGAGCGTGTCGGAAAGTCGATTAATCGTCACCGGGATAGATATATCCGATGAGAGCGGAAGCCTTATCGAATCGAGGTACTTTAAGACTGTCGAGGGCGACGAGTTGCAAAGTCAAAAGGCGTCGATGACTATTCTATCGGACAAGACGTCGGAAGCTGTTCATATCATGAGACAGGGTGTGAAGGAAAATCCCGAGGATCAAGTCAAAATCGAATTTATGGTTCCCGTAAAGACGCTCGATAATGTCGGCATCGGTTCAAAATATGTAGCTGAAAAATGGAACGGAGAATCTTGGGTTCGAGTCGGAGAAAAGACGCTAACGATGGAAGATGGACTGTACGGGACATTTGAAGGCAATTTCTACGATATCAAACTCGATAAAGTAGATGACGGGGATATCATTCGTATCATCTCCGAAGAGAGCAATCCCAATGCGGAGACGGGTTATTCACATCCGGCCTATTCGACAGGCGATAAAGATTTGGCTCCGACGGAAAGTGTAGAAAATCAAAATGTTCAATATGTCAAACTCGACCTGAAAGCACCCGAAGGAGAGATAAAGGCGGAAGATGAATTATTTAGACGCTTCGTTAACCTGCGAGGAGAACTGGACGAGATTCCCAGTGGACGGGAAGTAGTATTGGAGATAAACACCTCCGGAAAGAACCAGGGCGATCGGTTCAATGTGACTCAAAGATTTGATACAAAAGAAAACTTGGTCGAATATTTATACGGTATTCCGAGATTTGAAGAGATGCCGCAAATGTGGATTCTCGCCAAGGACTATTTCGGAAATGAGCGTGTCATTCCGATAAATTACGAAAAAACGTATCAAATAACCGTTTCGGCTTCCGATTATCGCGCAAGGAGAAAGACGATTAACGTCACCTCCGACATGGCGGGAGCAAAAGTAACGGCCACCGTATATCGTAACGGTACGGAGCAAGTCGCTGGAGGAGTCGCGACAGTCGAGGCAGCAGGGAAGTATTCTGCATTAAACATCGAGACGTCCGAGGGCTCTCCCTATCGTCTTAAAAAAGGCGATAGAGTCCATATTACGGGAGAATTAGAACAGGACGGAAAGAGCTATACCTCGAACCCGTTTGATATTTTTGTAAGATAGGAAATACATCGCAGATTCGAGAGAGATTACGGTGAAAAGAGAGGAGATACGATGAAAAAGAGTAAGACAATAGCGTTTTTATTGGCACTCTTTATGCTTCTTCCGAATTTTAACGGTGTCGTTTATGCTGCGGAGACAGCGCTTCCCGCGGAAAAAGCGATCGAAGGAGAAGGTGTTATAAAAGGCGATAAAAAGGTCTTTAAGATCGATCCAAACACGGTCGAAAAGGCTATGAAAACGGAGTCAAAGTCCAATAGGCACGCCACGAGTCTGTACAGAGCGCCCGAAGAGGAAACTAATACGGAAATCCGGTTAACGACACATGGATTGAATGGCGAGCCCTTTGACTGGTCTGTTTTTGAGAATAACGAATTTAATGTTACATTCTCATATACGGATAATAATGGTCAACTCCAGGAAATTACGAGTCAAACGATTGAGGAGCGCAACGGCGGATCCATCGAATGTTATGTGAAGTGGCCTTTACAGGGAATGAAGGCTGCTCAAATAGAAACCGATTTTGATGAAAATTATGATGTCAGAGCAGATTGTGAACCTTCGAATGGTGAAGGAAACGCTGGAAAAATTATTTTTTATTTAGATGTTTATGAACTTCCAAACACAAATCTGAAAGTCGAATACAAGGAAATCTATGGACGCGACTTGAGAGATAACTTACCGAGCGATTCGGACGAGGCACCCAACTTTAAATTAAGTCTTGGTGAAGGTGTCGTCATTCCATTGCCTAAGAAAGGGACCGAAGTTAATCTTAGGGATTTTGAAACTGTTGAAGAAGAACTCGGTGAAGATGCAGCTGATGATTTAGTAGACAATATGGAGACATCTATTTTAAATGCCCTGGAGACGCTGCCCATTACCATCGACGATAACGCGGAGGGAACGTATACGTTCGGAACGGGAGATGCGGCAAAGCTCTATAAGTATCAGATAAACCAAGCCTCTAAGGCAGATCCGAGCGTTATACGATTGACGTATACTCCCGATATAGCTGTTCCTCAAAAGAGCGACGGGCAATATCCGCCGGTGCCCGACGGATATGTACGATTGACCTTTGATGCAAATGGAGAAAACGGATTGCAGGGGACATTTTCGGACGGTCAAAGCGTCAAACACATGGATGTAAAATCGAGCCTGAAGTACGACGACGAGGAATTACAAAAGCAAATTAAAAATCTTCGGGCGACGGCAACAGAAAACGGAATAACGTATACGCAAAGCGAGGCGACGCCTTGGGAACCGGAAGTGCCGACCGAGGGTAATGTAACGACAGGCACTTATACCGCGAAGTACGCAAAATCGGATGCGACGGTGATTCCCTACGAACCGACCGATCCGGACAAACCGACCAGTCCGGATGACAAGAATATTCCGACGCAAGATAAAGACGGCAACACCGTGGATAAGACAAATTACGTTCAAGTCGCATTCAAGGTCAGTCCGGAAGAAACCGGATTACTCAACCTGGGAAATGTCAAAAATCAAGTCATCTCGGCACTCGTTAAGAAAGATACTACATGGGACGACGTCACCCTTCCGACGACGACCGGTCAAAACGACTACGTTTTCTGGCATTGGGATAAAGCAGAAGGAAACGTCACGGAAGGACAAGTAAGAGTCGCGAAATTCGTCAAAGACGGCGATGACATTACAGGCGATGATACGAAACTTCCGGACGGATACTTCAGTGTCGCGTTGGAAAAAGGCGAGGGCATTCGAGATAACGCCCTCTTTGGCAAGACGTACGCCGTTAAGAGCGATAGTAAGCTGGCAGAAGATAAATTTCCCAACCTAGAAGCCCAAGATAATTTTAAAGAGCCAGCATGGAATGTGAAAAATCCGTGGGATCAAATCATTACAGACCATACCACCTTCACGGCGAGCGCCGTATCGAGCGTCTTTGACAAAAATAACGTGACGATCATAGAAGTCACAACTCAGCCGAAGATTAGCTACACTGAAGGTGAACAGCTTGATTTAACCGGTCTCGTAGCGACCCTCACCGATAAAAACGGCAATAAACAAGAAGTTACATTTGAGGATTTGGGAGATTATGGGATTACGGCAAGCCCGACAAACGGAACTGAACTAACCGTAGCTGATCACCACGATAAACCGATCGTTTTGACGAAAGACACTTTAACAGCAAGCACAAACAAGTTAACTGTCGTCAAACCTGACAGCAATGAAACGGTGATTCCATATGAACCGTCCGATCCGGACAATCCGACTAGTCCGGATGATGCAAATATTCCAGTGGAAGACGAGGTCGGAAACATCATTAGGAAAGATCAATATAATATCATTGCTTTTAAGATTGATGACGTCGACAAAGCTAAGGGAAGCTTGACTTTAGGCGATAAAACAGAACGGCAAATTATCTCTGTATTGGTCAAAAAAGGCACGACGTGGGAAAATGTCACTCCGGCGACGATTAACGTAGTTGACGAGAAGACGACCAAAGCTAACGACTTTAAACCTGTCATTCCTGCAAAGATCGAGACCGTCGCCGATCAATCCGTTTACACCGCCCAATTCATTACGAACGGACAAGAAATCAATCCGGATACGACCTTACCCGACGGCGTTTTTGAAGTAAACGTATTGAGAGATGAGACGAGCATCAAAGACGATCCGTTATACGGAAAATCTTATGCAATATTCGAAGGAAAAACTTTAGCAGAAGATAAATTCCCCAACCTAGAAGCCCAAGATAATTTTAAAGAACCGGCATGGAATGTTGAAAATCCGTGGGATCAAGCTATCAAAAATAATACTACCTTTACGGCAAGCGCCGTATCGAGCGTTTTTGACAAAGATAACGTGACGAGCATAGAAGTCACAACTCA
>JAQYDN010000001.1 GCA_028724185.1 Bacillota bacterium | reverse complement strand
AAATAGGAGAGGTATCGAAGCGGTCATAACGAGGCGGTCTTGAAAACCGTTAGGGTTCACGCCCACGTGGGTTCGAATCCCACCCTCTCCGCCATATTGGAGAAGTACTCAAGTGGCTGAAGAGGCTCCCCTGCTAAGGGAGTAGGTCCTTCACGGGGCGCGAGGGTTCAAATCCCTCCTTCTCCGCCATCATGAGGGCCTTTAGCTCAGTTGGTTAGAGCTCCCGGCTCATAACCGGTAGGTCCAGGGTTCGAGTCCCTGAGGGCCCACCACACTTGCCCAGATAGCTCAGTCGGTAGAGCAGTAGACTGAAAATCTACGTGTCGCTGGTTCGATTCCGGCTCTGGGCACCAATTGAGTATGACGGGGACTGTAGCGATGGCTGCAGTTTTTTTATGCGATTCTCTGTCGCGTAAAAAAGGTGTAAAAACCGGTCATTGCGATCCCTTTCATAATCTGATATGATAAAGGCAACTTCATGTTAAAGGAGTATAGTTCAGTGGTAGAACGTTGGTCTCCAAAACCAAATGTCGTGGGTTCAAATCCTACTACTCCTGCCAATGAAAAAAGGTCGAGTGAGAGCTCGACCTTTTTTGGTATGAAGATATTGTTGTATAATAAGGTAGAATCTACGACGAGAGGTCGCGAATGTATTCGACGGCATCGACGATGGTTTCGTAATAAATGATATCGTCCAAGCCGAAAACAATGAAGCCGTCGGGCGATTCGACGCGGGAGATAACGGGTGCGTCGCTTTCCAGGACGAGAGCTCGGCGCGTCGCGTCGTAGGGGAGCCAGCGGGCGTTTGCCTCGAAAATAAACCGCCCCTGCGATTCCCGGTAGAGAATGTCTTGGTATTGAATGTAGCGATCACCCGTCCCGTCTGTCGTGCCTTCGATCTGAAAAGGCGAAGGATGAAACGATTCGAGGGCGACGTGTTCGCCTCGTTGACGGGCGAGCAAGTCGTCCGCCATCGCCTTGATCGAGACCATCGCCTCGATATTTCGATGTAGAGTTTTCTCGATTTTTGCGCGGTTGCTTGAGGAGAAGATCTCGATAAAGTCGCCTCCGACGTTGACATCCGCGTCGTATCCGCACATCTTCGCGAGGTCGCGCATGCGATAGGACGGATAGGGATGTAGGCGCGTGTGCCGTTTCATCAGGTGGTAGAGATCTTTCGACTGCCTGAGCGCATCGACTGTCCGCGCCGTCAAGAGCGGGGCGATGCGCTTTATCTCGAAATCGGCGTTAAAGGTGTAGAGCGACTCGCCCTCGGGGAGCGATTCCAGACGCGCGAGCAGGGGGCGGGTCCAGTCGCGGAGACGGTCGTCCTCCATGTCCCAGACGACTTCGGAGCCGTCTGAAAAGACGAAGGCGACGGGGCGCGCCTTCGAGTCGTAGCGCGAGCAATAGATTTGTACGTAGTTTGCCATTGTGTCCTCCTGCGAGTAGTATACCACAGGATGGGGGAGGGATTTTTTGATTTACTTAGACAACTGTGCGACGACGAAACCGAGAAAAGAAGTCGTCGAGGCCATGGTCGAGGCGCTGGAAGAGGATTTTTACAATCCGTCCGGCTTGCATACGGGTGCGGTCGAGGTCGAAAAGAAAAAAGAGGCGATCCGCGAGCAGATTAAGTCGTATTTTCACTGTGTAAACGGCGAATTATATTTTACATCCGGTGCGACGGAGTCCAATAACACGGCGCTCAACGCGGCGATTCGCGAGGGCAGCGGAAAGAACGTCGTGACGACGAATGTCGAGCACCCATCGATTTTAAACGTATTGAAGGAGAAGGATATCGAGGTTAGAAAGGTGGCGATCGACCGGACCGGACACATTTCTCTCGAGGCGCTTTTGGATGCGATCGACGAGGAGACGATGCTCGTCTCGCTCTTCCACGTCAACAACGAGCTGGGTTCGATCAACGACGTGGCGCAGTGGGTACCCGCGATCAAGGAGCGATATCCGAGGATAAAAGTCCACATCGACGGCGTTCAGGCGGTCGGCAAACTGCCCGTCGACTTCGATCGCATCGGCTGCGACAGTTATTCCTTCAGCGGACATAAATTTCACGGGCCGAAGGGCATCGGCGGGCTCATCGTCGCAAAACATATGGCGCCCTTTATCTTGGGCGGCGGACAGGAAATGGGCATCCGGAGCGGCACGGAAAATATCCCCGGTATCTACGGTTTGTCGGCGGCCTTTAAGGCGCTCGACGAGGAGGGCATCCGGCTTAAAGAGGCGAAGGCGCGCGTGGATTATTTAAGGCGAGGAATCGAGGAGATCGACGATGTGCGGATCAATACCTCGGAACCTGCGAGTCCCTACATCTTAAATGTAAGCATCGACGATACACGGGGCGAGGTACTTTTGCATATGCTCGAGGAAAAGGAAATCTACATCTCGACCTCCAGCGCCTGCTCGAGCCATCGAACGGGGAAAAATCCCGTACTCGAGGCGTTGGGCCTGTCGGAATCGCTCGCGCAGGGAACGATACGCTTGTGTTTAAGCCGCGAGACGACGCGCGAGGAGTTGGATGTATTTATTCGCGAATTAAAGGATGCGGTCTCCGCGGTTCGCGACATTATCAGGAGGTAATATGAAGCGTGTACTGAGTTTAAGTTTGGGCGAGGTCGTCTTAAAGGGCGCCAACCGTCGATTTTTTATAAGAAGGATCGTGCAAAACATCGAGAGTATCCTATCGGATATCGGGTATATAGCGATTAACCCCGAGATGGGAAAAATTCAGGTGGAGATCGATCCCGCGGTCGAAGAACAGGCGATTCGTCGTCTGCGCTTCGTCTTCGGCATCGTCTACATTTCCCCTTGTTGGTGCTTTGAAAAGGATTGGGAGCGCATTCGAAAGAATACGGTCGACTACGTCGGAAGACTCATCGAAGAACACCCCGATTACGAATCGTTTAAGGTCGTAACTAAGCGGAGCGACAAGAGCTTTTTTATGGACTCCCAAGAGGTCAATATGGCGCTCGGCGAAGATATTTTAAATCATTTCGGGGATCGGCTTCACGTCGACGTGCACGATCCGGACTTCTATTGTTACGTCGACATCAAGAAAGAGGCGTATATCTATCACCACAAGATTCCGACCTACGGCGGACTGCCGCTGGGGACCAACGGCAAGGGCCTGCTACTCTTAAGCGGAGGGATCGATTCGCCGGTCGCCGGATTTTTGATGGCGAAGCGCGGCGTACAGGTCGACGCCCTGCACTTCCACTCGTATCCGTTTACCTCGCCGAGGGCCGAGGAGAAGGTCATGGACCTCGCGAGGATCTTGTCGCGCTATACGACGAAGATGACGGTCTACAGTGTGAATTTGTTGCCGATCCAAAAGGAACTCAACAAGCACTGTCCGCCCGAGGAGATGACGGTTCTCTCGCGTCGCTTTATGATGCGCATCGCCAATCGCCTGGCGGATCGCTACGGCTATAAGTCCGTCATCACGGGCGAGAACTTGGGACAGGTGGCAAGTCAGACGATCGACGGGTTGACCGTGATGAACGACGTCGCCGAGCGCATCGTCTTCAGGCCGCTTATCGGCATGGACAAGATCGACATCATTCGCTGGGCGGAGAGGATCGAAACTTACGAGACCTCGATCCAACCGTTCGAAGACTGTTGTACGGTGTTTTTGCCGAAACACCCGAGTCTGCGTCCGACGGTCGAGGAGATGGAGCGCTCGGAGGCGAACCTTCCGATCGAAGAGATGCTCGAGGCGTCACTGGAAACGCTGAAGATTACACATATTAAAGCAAAGGAGAGCGAATGAAAAAAGCAACCCCTATTATCATCATCGTCCTCATCATCGCGGCCATATTCGGCTCGACGTATAACAAACTCCAAGTAAAAGATGAAGACGTCAATCAATCGTGGGCGCAGGTGGAAAACACCATGCAGCGCCGCGCCGATTTGATTCCGAACCTGGTCGAGACGGTCAAAGGTTACGCGCAACACGAAGAAGAGGTATTTACCAAGGTAACCGAGGCGCGAAGCGCGGTGCAATCGGCCAAGACGCCCGGCGAATATGCGGCGGCCAACGACCAAATGGACGAGGCGATTCGAAATATCAACGTCGTCGCCGAGGCCTATCCCGAACTCAAGGCCAACGGCAGTTTCCAAAATCTGCAGGCGGAGCTCGCCGGCACGGAAAACCGCATCGCGGTCGAACGCAAGCGTTACAACGAGGCGGTAGCGGATTACAACAAATCGGTGAAGCGGTTCCCGACAAACATCGTCGCGAAGTTATTGGGCTTTAACCAACGGGAGTACTTCCAATCCTCACCCGGCGCGGAGCAAGCACCGCAAGTGAAGTTCTAGGAAGATTCTATGAAAAAAAAGAGCCTTCTGATCTTTCTTTTGGTATTGCTCTGTGCGCAGCCCGTGTTCGCGCAGAAGCTGCCGGAGCCAACGAAAGATTTCTACGTCTACGACGAGGTCGGCGTCCTCTCGGACGAGGCGAAGTCGAGCATCGTAAGGACCGACGAATCGCTGTATAAACAGACGGGAAGTCAGATCGTCGTCTGCGTCCTGGATCACTTGCCGGAGGGCGAGACCGTCGAAACGGCGGCGGTCGACTTATTCGACAAATGGAACATCGGTTCGAAAGACGAAGACAACGGCGTCCTCTTACTTATCTCCATGAGGGAGAAGAAATTTCGCATCGAAGTGGGATACGGCTTAGAGGGCGCGATCCCCGATATGAAGGCACAAGCCGTTTTGGACGACCTCGTTCCGTATTTTCAGGAAGATCGCTACGAAGCGGGCATCCTGCACGCCTTTGACGAACTTCTGACGTTGGTCGGGGATGAGTATCAGGTCGATATAACCGGTCAAGACGCACTCGCCGAACAAATCGACGAGGATTCGGACGATATAGGAGCGGGCGAGGTGATCGGGACGATCGTTCGCATCATTATTTTGATCGCCCTCATCAGCTTCTTTTTCGGCGGCGGTCGCGGCGGTCGAGGTCGCAGGCGCTACCGCGGGCCGTATATCTTCCCCGGCGGCTACGGCGGCTTCGGAGGTTCTTCCGGCGGTTTCGGCGGAGGAAATTTCGGAGGCGGCGGTTCCTCCGGGGGCGGCGGCGCGAGCGGCGGCTGGTAAAAATAAAAAAGCACGCGTATCTATGATGATACGCGTGTTTTTTTAATGGATGTCGTTATGATTTCTTGCGGCCGATCAGTGCGTAGGGGAGCGCGACGAGGCCGATGCCGCCCACCATGTTGCCGAAGGTGACGACGAGAAGGTTGTAGACGACACCCGAGAAGCTGAGCGCGCCGGAGGTGTTGACGAGTAAGCCGATCGAGAGCAAGGTCATGTTGGCCACGCTGTGTTCAAATCCCGAGATAATAAATGTCGCGATACAGAGCATGATGAACAAGATCTTGCCCGCGCCGTCTGCGATGCGTCCCGACCCCCATACGGCGAGGCAGACTAAGATGTTACACAGGATGCCGCGAATGAAGAGCGGAAGAAAGGCCATTTCCGCCTTGGTGAGGGCGACGTTCAAAAAGACGTCCTGCGCATCGCCTGTGACCGCGCCGGCTCCGACGAAGAGGAGTGCGCAGAGGATCGATCCGAGCAGGTTTCCGATCCAACAGACGATCCATAGCTTTGCCGTGTCCTTTAAGCGGACGGTCTTTTGAGACAGTCCCAAACTCATGACGAGATTGTTGCCCGTAAAGAGTTCGGCGCCCGCGATGACCACGAGGGTGAGCGCGATGGAAAAGGCGAGCCCCATGACGACCTTGGCGCCGGGTACGCCGTTCATAAGTGCCTGGATCGTAAATGTGACGCATGCGCCGAGCCCGACGTAAAGTCCCGCCAACATGGACGCGACGAAGTAACCGGGCAAGTTATCGTTGAACAGGTGCATTTTCGCCGCGGCGGTATCCGCGAATCGACGAACATCTTCTTGAAACATAGTGCCTCCTAAATTTTATTCGTATGTGTGGCGTCGTAATGGATGCCGCCCCAATACATGGGTTGATAGACGATGGCTTCCTCGGGGAGGTGGACGTCTTTCATGACCCAGTCCTTAAAGACATTGAAACCGGTGCGGTCGACGATATAGCCGATGTGCTCCTTTCCGCCGGGCGCGTCGGGATCGATGTATTCTCGAACGTAACTGTAGGTGTTTTGGATGATCTTGATGATGGACTTTTCGTCCGCCCACTTGATGAAATCTTGGCCGAGCCTCGGGTTGCGCTTGCCGGTCCGTCCGAGGAGCGTGAGCTTGTAGTATTTTTTCTTCGAACGCGTCCAGGCGCGCATCGGGCAGTAGACGACGCAGACGCCGCAACCGATGCACTTTTCCTTATTTCTCTCGGGCTTGCCGTTGACCATGTGAATGGCCTCGACGCTCTTTTTCCGACAGTACTTTTCGCAGGCGCCGCAGTTGACGCAGCGGTCCTTATCGAGTTGCGGTTCCGTCATGCCGATGATGCCGAAGTCGTGCATGCGCACTTTTTGACAGTCGTTGGGGCATCCCGTGAGGGCGATTTTAAAGTGGAGATCGTCGGGGAAGATCGCCTCTTCGATGCGCTTTGCAAATCCCGTCGTTTCATAACATCCGTAGGGACAGACGCGGTTTCCGATACAGGCGGCGACATTTCGCGTCCCCGAGGACGTGTAGCCTTCGCCGCGCTTGTCCTGGTTGATGTCCAACTCGTCGATCAACGGCTGGAGCGCCTGGTTGACTTCATCCATCTTATCGAAGGGGATGCCTAAGATCTCAAACCCTTGGCGAGAGGTGATGTGCACTTCTCCGTTGCCGTAGGTTTCTGCGATGGATTGAATCTGTCCGAGCAATTCGGCGGTGATGTGGCCTCCGGGGACGCGAATTCTCGAGGCCGTGATATTTCGCCGCTTCGTCACGCGAAAGGCGTTTTTTCTCATCTTCAGTGCGTTATAATCTTGACTCATGTCATCACCTCTTAATCAAACATGTGTCGGGCCTCGCTATAATTATACACCGGACCGTCGACACAGACATAACTTTCGTTGATCTTGCAGTGGCCGCACTTTCCGAGGCCGCAGCACATCTTTCGCTCTTGGCTGACCCAAATATTTTCTTCCTTGAATCCTAACTGCAAGAGCTGCAGGCAGGTAAAGTGCATCATCACCGGCGGCCCGACGACGATGGCGACGGCCTCCTCGTAGTGCTCGATGCGGAGGTTCGGGAGGTGCTCGGTGACCATGCCGACTTCACAGACCATGTCGCCCGGGTCGCAGTCGAGGGCGTCGACGGTGAGAACGATGTTGATCGTATCGCGCCAGCGGTCCTGGTCGGCCAAGAAGAGGACGTCCGCCGGCGACTTAAATCCCGCGACGAGGGTAATGGATTGACAGTCGTCGGGGTTTTTCGCAAAGTAGTCGACGACGCCTCGAACGGGGCTTAAGCCCGTGCCGCCGGCGACGACGAGGAGTTCCTTTCCCTTAAAGAGATCCAGGTCGAAGCCGTTGCCGTAAGGACCCCTTAAAAAGAGGTGGTCGCCGTGGAGCTGCTCGAAGATCTGATCGGTGACTTTTCCGACTTTTCGAATCGTGAGGTCGATGATACCCTCTTCGATGCCGGAGACGGAGATCGGCGCCTCGCCGACTTTCGGCAGGGAGACTTCGAAGAATTGACCGGGGCGCACGTCGCCCGAGTAGGCCATCCGGAAGGTATGCTCGTGTTCGGTGTGTTCGACGATGTCGAGTATTTTTGAATAAAAAGGAATGTATTCGTTCTTCATCTTAACGCGCCTCCTTTGCATCACTTATGTCGGCGACTTCGGTCACCATCGTGGAGAATGAGATGTATTCGGGGCAGACGTCGTCGCAGCGGCCACATCCCGTACACATGTGATAGCCGAAGCGCTTTTTGAAGTCGTAGACTTTGTGGAGCGTCTTAAAGCGCATGCGTTCGCCGTGTCGAGCCCGATACTTTCCGCCGCCCGCGACGTCGGTAAAGCCGTCGACCATGCACGAGGCGTGGACGCGTCTGCGTTCGCCGACTCTTCCGTTGTCCCGGTAAAAAATATCTTGCATCGTGAAACAGGTGCAGGTCGGGCAGACGAAGTTGCAGCGACCGCATGCGATGCAGCGCTTATCGTATTGGTTCCAGAAATCCGAGGCCGCGACTTTTTGAGGATCGACGTGATCGCTCAAACGCACGCGGGTCTTCGTCTCGGTGACATAACGGGGGAGAACGTCGAGGGTTTCATCGGCGTGCTTTGCGATGACGGCATCGAGCGCGTCGTCCTTGACGTCCATGAGGTAGTAATCGCCGTCCCGGTCGATGGAGGCCGCGTAGTTTTCGGAGCGGTTGGTTCCCATGTCGACGCAAAAACAGTTGTCGTAAGCGGAGGGGCAGCCGATCAGCACAAATTTGATCTTTTCGCGCAATCGTTTGTAGTAATAGTCTTCAAACTTATTTTCCAAATAGATCGCATCCAAGCGCTTGACGCTGTGTAGGTCGCAGCTTCTCAAGAAGACGAGCGCCTCCTTGTCAAAGCGGGGTTCGGATTCCGTGACTTGATCTTCCGTAAAATAAAACAGCGTTTCGCTGATCGGATAAAAGACTTCTTTCATCGAATAATGGCTCTTTTCGTCGAGTTCCATGTCCTCGATACAGCTGACTTCGCCGTAGCGAATCGAGTCGAGGTCCGAATAGGGTGCCTCGCCGATGAACCGCTTGGGAGCGAAGAGTAAATAATCCGTCGAGAGATCCGTTAAGAGATCGTTCAACGAGGATGTCTTGAGTTGGTATCCCATCTTAACTCCTTCCTCTTATCGGGCACAATAAATTTCCTATATTGTCATGATAAGAGGAAACGTCGGGGATGTCTGTGAGAAAAATCACATGATCCTGTTTTTTCATAAAAGTTCGAACGGATGCGCTCAGCTCTTGAAGTAGTGCTCCAGCCGTCGTCGATCGGGAACGATCCAATAGCCGTCTTCCTGGACGACGAGACCCCGGTCGAGGAGAACTTTGCAATTTCTCGAGACGCTCTCCCTGCTCGCGCCGATCAACTCGGCGAGAAACGTCGTAGTCAATTTCATATCGATGGCGATTCCCCGCGGATGGAAAAGCGGATAGTCCTTCGACAGTTTCCAAAGTTTCGCCGCGATGCGCTTGTCCAATCGAACGGATCCCGACGCGTTTTTTAACTGGCGGTAGAGTCTGCGCATGCGGAGATTGTATAAGTCGATGATGTTTAAAGCGAGCGACGGCTCCCTTCGCACGGCGTCTTGAAGGACGCGTTGATCCAGGAGACAGACCATGCCCTTTTGGACGACGTGGCAGGAAATCGACGCGGGTTTTAAGCGGTATTCGGGGTAATTTAAAATCTCCCCCGGGCCCAAGGTGAAGATGATCCGTTTTTCGCCGGCGCTGCTCAGCTTGAACAGGGCGTACTGACCGCTCTTTACCATGTAGAGAAAGGGGAGCAGGTCGCCCTCGCGAAAGAGAACCTCTCCGGCGTCGGTCTCGCGGAAAGTGCACGCGCGCATAAGTGTATCCAAGACATCCGACGGGAGGTCTTTAAAGATATTGAGTCTGTCGTTTAAAAAGTCCATGCCATCAACCTTTCCCAAAATATTCGTCATACGATCAGTATATCACGTCGAAAGCGGAGCGCGTCTTGAAGGGGCGCGGGTTTAGGATCTTCGCACGGATTTATAGCGGAGGATCTTGCAAGCATTTGAGCGATCCTATAAAATAATAAATAATCGCGATTTATTGAAACGATCCCGTCTCGAGGCGTCGCGAGACGTCTGTTCGGGAGCGATCCTCGACGAATGTCGCGGTATAATATGTTGCGACGACCATAGCGTAAGAAAGAACGGGGATGCCGTTCTTTTTCTATGGGAGCGTTTGGAGAAGTATAAGAAAGGGAGTTTATGAAGAAAATAATTCCTGTGATGTTGGCGTGTCTATTGCTGCTCGGCGGGTGCGCGAAGTCCGAACCCGAGCGGTTTGAGACCACGTTTTATGACACCTTCGATACGGTGGTAAGCGTCATCGTCTACGCAAACAATGAGGAGGAAGGGAATCAATACCTCGAAGAGGTCCATCGGCGCTATCAGGAACTCGACCACCTCTACGACGGGTTTAAACATTACGACGGCATCGTCAACGTCAAGGCCGTCAACGATCGTGCCGGCGAGGGAAAGGTCGTCGTCGATCCGGAGCTCATGGAACTGTTGGACTTTTCTATCAAAAATTACAAGACATACGGTAAGACGAACATCGCCTTCGGCGCGGTCACCTCGATTTGGCAGGCGTATCGCGATCGATACGAAGTCGTCCCCGAAGGCAGCGTCGGCTCCGACGATAAGGCGTTGATTGAAGGCGCGCCGGGGGCGGAACTTCCGAGTATGGACGATCTGAAGGCGGCCGACGAACATACGAACATCGACGACATCGTCTTGTATCCGGACGAGTCCGCCGTCGAAATTAAGGATCCGCAACTGAAAATCGACGTCGGCGCGGTCGCCAAGGGTTTTGCGACGGAAAAAATCGGCGAAGAGCTCCGAAAAGCCGGCTGTCCCGCGGCGCTGATCAGCGCGGGCGGCAACGTCAAGATCATCGGAGATGCGCCGGAAAAAGACAGAAAGTACTTCGGCGTCGGTATTCAAAATCCCGAGGCCGTCATCGGCAAGACGAAGGGTGCGGAAAACGTCAAGGACGTCATCTACGCCAACGACACTTGCGTGGTGACGAGCGGAGACTATCAGAGGTTTTACATCGTCGACGGCAAGCACTATCACCACCTGATCGACCCCGAGACGCTGATGCCAGCGGAATACGCGCGTTCGGTGAGCATCGTCACGAAGGACAGCGGGCAGGCGGACTTTTTGTCGACGACCGTCTTCTGCATGCCCTACGAGGAGGGCAGACGCCTTGTCGATTCGCTGGACGGCGTCGAGGCGTACTGGATATTTAAAGACGGGACGACGCAGGTGACGGACGGTTTGAAGCCGATGCTTCGAAGCGAGGGAGCGACGAACGATGCGGAATAATCTCATTATCCTGACGCTCGCGCAGCTCCTCTTGATCCTCTTGTTTTCGGTATTTTTTATTTTTCTGCATTGGATGCCCCGCGCGGAGGCATTTATCTATCGCTACATGTTGTTTCGAATCCTGCCGATCGTAGGAGCCGTCATCGTCTACGTCATCGCGGGAAAGCTGATGACGATGAAGGGCTTTATCGACACCCTGGTCTTTTGGATCGTCCCCGCCGCGTTTTGGGGACTTCTCCTCGCCGTCGCCTATTTCGGCGGGGGCGCCGACGCGTTTATGCGCGGTCCCTTTCGGTCGCTGTGGCGTTTTCCCCTGGACGTCTTTATGTTGCCGCAAGTGGCCGCGATGGGGCTTTTAAAGCTGAAGTATGACCCGAGTGTGCAGATGATCTTTGCGATGATTCCCCAGACGATTACGGCGGTTATCGCGTGGATAGGGCTGCGGCGCTACCGCAAGATGAAGGCGTATCGCGAGCGCCGCCGCGAGAGACGAGAAGAAAGAAGGTAGTTATGTACAAATATGATATGGATGAATTATTCGAGCTGAGCATCGAGGCGCTGAGAAAAAAGGGCGTTGAAATTCAGGACATCGCGGAAGTTGTTTATGAGTTGCAAAAAGACTACGCCCCCATTACAATAGAACTATGTGAAGAAAATGTCTTAGCTGTTTTAAGGAAGAGAGAAACGATTCACGCCGTCTTGACTGCACTCGCCATCGACAAGGCCGTCGACCAAAAATTGTTCGACGAGCCGATTCAGTCGATCATCGAAGACGACGAAGGTCTTTACGGCATTGACGAAGTATTGAGCCTTGCCGTCGTCAACATTTACGGTTCCATCGGTCTGACGAACTTTGGATTTTTAGACAAACAGAAGATCGGGATTATCGATAAATTGGACAAAATGAAGGGGAAAGAAGTTACGACATTTACAGACGACCTGGTCGCCGCCATAGCCGCCGCGGCCGCGTCGCGTCTAGCACACGGTTTTCGCATAAAAGAAGAGGAGCAACACCATGAAGCGTAAAGTGACGACGCGCTGGATCGCGACGACGGCGGTCCTCGCTGCGATTTATTATGCATTAACGGTCGTCTTTTCGCCGATTTCCTACGGTCCCATTCAGTTTCGGGTATCGGAAGTTCTCAACTTATTGGCATTTTTCAACCCCGGATTCGCACCGGGCATCGTGATAGGTGTCTTTTTGTCGAACTTAACGTCTCCCCTCGGAGTCTACGACCTGTTCTTCGGGACGTTTCACACGGCGATCAGTTTGTATTTTATGAGTAAGGTCCATAAAAAGTGGGTGGCAAGTTTGATGCCGGCCCTATTTTCTTGGATTATAGGTTTTGAGTTAGTTCTAGCTTTCGGCGGCGGTCTTCCCGGATTTTTGACGATGAGCCTGTCGGTGGCAGCGAGCGAGGTCATCATCTGTACCTTGATCAGCGTGCCGCTTTACGACGCGCTCGAAAAAAACCCGGGGTTCCGATCCATTGTTAATAAGAACCCTCAATAGGATTCAAGTTAGATTGGAGAATGTATGGAAGTAAAAGTTTGTGTGGGTGCGCGTTGCACCATGATGGGCTCGAGCAACATGCTCGACGAATTGGAAAGATTACAAAACCGCTATTTCAAAGACGGTGGCTTGGACATCGTTCACAAAAACTGTTTAGGCGTCTGTAAAGAGCAAGGCATCGAACATACGCCCGTAGTAAGCATCGACGGTGAATTAATCACTTCCGCCAAACCGCAAGAGGTTTGCGAAGAAATTATGCGTCGTACAGGAAAGATGGATTAATAGGGGAGGAAATAGTGAAGGAAAGTTACGCAAGTGTTATGAGTCTGCGCCGACTCGTTTTTGCTGAAGTAGCTAAGATTGCATTTACGGATACACCTTTAGAAGAGCTCGAGACGGTCGGTTACAGACTTTATCCGGGTGTCACGCCCGAAGATCAAACCGATGTCTTCCGCAAGCGCGCGATTGCCGAAGAGATGATTCGCCTCGCCATGGGCATGGACTTGAGAGATTACGGCGAATACAAACCGGTCACCGAGGGCTTCAACGAGGTCGACGTATCCACGAGCATCTTTGAACCGCCGCTCGTCGACGTCATTAAATTTGCCTGTGAGGCCTGCCCGACGCGCGGCCTTACGGTAACGAACAACTGCCGCAAGTGCTTGGCACACCCGTGTACGAATGTATGTCCCGTCAACGCCGTATCCATCGGTAAAAACGGCGCCGAGATCGACCAGGAAAAATGCATCAAGTGCGGACGCTGTAAGCGAACCTGTCCGTATCACGCAATCGTCGAATACGATCGCCCTTGCGCATCCGTTTGCGGCGTCGACGCGATCGAAAGCGACGAGATGGGACGTGCGATCATTAACCACGACAAGTGCGTCGGTTGCGGACGCTGTGTCGTCCAATGCCCGTGGGGTGCGATCGGCGACAAGACGATGATCTATCAACTCGCCAAGGCGCTCAAACAAAAAGACAAGCGCATCTATGCGATCTTCGCGCCCAGCTACATCGGCCAGTTCGGCGCCAACACCACGCCCGAGCAAGTGCGCGGGGCGGTCAAGCAGCTCGGCTTTGAAGATATGGTGGAAGTAGGACTCGGCGCCGACTATACGACGCTGCACGAGGCCAAGGAATACTTAGACCGCGTTCCCGAGGAAATCCCGTTTATGGGGACGAGTTGCTGCCACTCGTGGACACTCCTGATCAAGTATAAGTTCCCGGAATTCGCCGAGTACGTCTCCGACTCGGGAAGCCCGATGCGCTATACCGCCGAACATATCAAGAGAAAAGATAAAGACGCCCTCGTCTGCTTCGTCGGTCCGTGTACCTCGAAGAAAGTCGAAGCCGTGACGGGCGATGTCAAAGAATACGTCGACTTCGTCATCACCTTCGAAGAACTCATGGGCATGTTTGTCGCGATGGATATCGAACCCTCCGAAATCGAAACGAGCGAGGAAGAAATCGAATCGTCCTCCTCGGCGAGAGGATACGCCATCGCAGGCGGTGTCGCGGCTGCGGTCAAGGAAGTCGCAGAGCGCGTCGACCCCGAACGCGACATCCAAGTCGAAGGTGCGAACTCGCTCAAGGAATGCATCCGCATGCTTCAAATGGCAAAGGCCGGCAAGAGAGACGGATACCTCCTGGAAGGGATGGCGTGCGAAGGCGGCTGTATCGCCGGCATGGGGACCATCGCTTCGACGACCCGCGTTCGTAAAGCCGTCAACAATTATATGAAGGAATCCGAGTACAAGACGCCGCTCGAAAACGAGCTCATCGACGATTCCCTGAAGAAATTTGACTAAGCGTCGCATCGAAAAAAGCACCGCCTCGGGCGGTGCTTTTTTGTTATCGACGGCGATCCATATCGCGAGGCGAGACGATTTCGCCGAAGGTGTAAAGGTGCGGCGGGTGCCGAGCGTCGCCTGCGGCTTACTCGGCGTTCATGTGTTTTCGAATCCGCTCCAAGATGTCATCGCCGGACATCAGAGACCTTAAATTATCGCGGTCGAGTAAGAAAATGTGGTGTTCTCTGAGGGCGGCTTTGGCGCGACGGTCCAAGACGGCGGAGTCCATCAACAGCACCTTCGTTTCGTCGACATCCGCGGGAAAATTCGCGAGGATGTCGTCGAGGTGTTGCGGTTCGGCGACGCCTTCGAAGTCGATTTTTTTAATCTCGACGGCGTAGACGCGACCCTTTTTTTGCATGAGAAAGTCGAAGGGAAGGTCCTGGCTCTCCTCGTCGGTCTTTAGGATCTCGTAGCCGCAGCGCGTGAAGGCGACCTGTGCGAGTTTTTCGTGCGTCAATTCCTCTCCGAGCAAGCGTAGGGCCCTGACGAGGTTGATGGGATCCAGCTTAATGACCGCGGTGCAGCCGTAGGACTTTTCCTTTTTCGGGTAGTGTTTGACGTCGAAGGCGATGATGCGGTCGTCGACGACGGTGAAATATCCGTGTGCGATGGCGTTTCGCATGTGGCGCACGAGCGAAGAGACCTTGGTCTCTTCTTCGCCCAAGGTGAGGATGACCTTTTGACAGTTCGTGCAGATCGACTCCATATAGTAATCGACGATGTCGTCGTCGATGTAGTCCAAAAATAAAATATCCTCGTCGTGGAGCGTCAAGGTCTCCGAGATCATACGGAAGCTGAAGTCTTCATAGAGCAGTTCCGTGATCAGGACGTTCGATCGGGATTGAAACGAGTTGATGTTGGGCACATACCACAGGAGGTATTCGAGCGCCTTGGTTAAATCCTCGCTCAGAGGCAGCGGTCGCGGGTTGTGGAGAATCTCGTAGGGTTTTTTGACATGTCGGTCACATGTATATCGGAAATGCTTGAAATGCGGTAAATAGCCGTTATGATTAGTCAAGATACACCTCTTTTCATTCTTAAAATCATATATATCCGAAGTCGGGTGAAAATAATAAGAAATGATGGAAAGAAGCCGTTTTTCCTTGACAAACAGGCGATTTCCCATTATACTAATTGCTAGTGTTTTAAAGCCCCGGAAACTTTTGAACATTCGTCTCTTTGATATAGCAGGAGGTTATCTATGAAGACAACCATGGCGAAAGCCAATGAAGTAGATAGAAAATGGTACGTCATCGACGCCGAAGGCAAGGTCCTCGGTCGTCTGGCGACCGAAGTTGCCAATATTTTGCGCGGTAAGAACAAGCCGATCTATACCCCCCACGTCGACACCGGCGATTACGTCATCGTCATCAACGCTGAAAAGGTAAAATTGACCGGCACGAAGTGGGACAACAAGATTCACGCTTACCACACAGGTTACCCGGGTGGACGTCGCGAAGTGGTCTACAAAGAAATTCGCGAAAAGCATCCCGAGCGCGTCATCGAACACGCCGTCAAGGGCATGCTTCCCAAGAGTCGTTTGGGCCGTTCCATGTTTAACAAGCTGAAGGTGTATGCAGGCGATACGCATCCGCACGAAGCTCAAAAACCGGAAATCTATGAAGTGTAAGGGAAGGGTGAATTAGATGGCAGAACAATATAGAGCAACAGGCAGAAGAAAGACATCCGTCGCTCAAGTCAGATTATTACCGGGAAGCGGAAAGTTTCTCGTAAACGAAAGAGAACTCGACGACTTTTTCGGTTATGAAACATTGCGTACGCTCGCAAAAGAACCGTTGACCATTACTGAAACCGAAGGCGACTACGACGTCCTCGTAAGAGTAAAGGGCGGCGGCTACACCGGACAAGCGGGCGCGATTCGCCAAGGTCTCGCGAGAGCGTTACAAGAAGCGAACCCGGACTTCCGTCCGATTCTTAAAAAAGCAGGTTTCTTAACCCGCGACTCGAGAATGAAGGAAAGAAAGAAATACGGCTTGAAAAAGGCCAGAAAGTCTCCCCAATTCTCCAAGCGTTAAGATTTGCAAAACAAAACCCTGTATCCATCGCGGATGCGGGGTTTTTTCGTGCAATAAAACGGCACGCGCGTCGCCTCCGTCTTGGAAGGATGTCGCCCCTGAATAGAGAAGGGAAGAAGGGGTATATCTTTAATATTGTCAAGGGACGGCGCGAGGGCGCCGTCGATTGAAGTGAACAGGCGGCGATCGATTCGCCCATTTAAACGGTGGGTGAAATAGCCGCCGTTTTGACGATAAAAGTGAAGCATGAGGAGGCATTTTATATGAATGAAGTCATTCGCGCAATAAAGGAACGCAGAAGCATCCGCAAATTTAAGCCGGACATGCCCGAGAAAGACGACATCCGACAGGTCATCGAGGCAGGCCTCTACGCGGCGTCGGGCATGGGGACACAGAAGACGATCGTCGTCGCCGTCACCGATAAAAAACTGCGCGACGAGCTGTCCGAGTCGAACCGCGAAATCGGCGGCTGGAAGGAAGGGTTCGATCCGTTCTACGGCGCGCCGGTCGTCTTGATCGTCCTCGCGAAAAAGGATTTGGTGACGGGCGTAAATGACGGGAGTCTCGTCATAGGCAACATGATGCTCGCGGCGCAATCGCTCGATCTCGGAAGTATTTGGATCCACCGAGCCAAGGAAGAGTTCGAAATGCCGGAATACGAGAAGCTTCTCAAAGACCTAGGCGTCGAAGGCGAGTGGGAAGGAATCGGACACTGTCTGCTCGGCTACGTCGACGGAGAGACGCCCGAGGCGGCCGAACGCAAAGACGGGCGCGTCTTTTGGGTTGAATAACGAAGAAGAGAGAAGAGGCTTTCGCACCGAACGAGGTGGGTGGCCTCGTTTTTATGTCGAGAGATCTACAAGGGCATCGGAAGGAACGCGCGACCTCGCCTCGACGATGCGTCCGTTCGATGGAAGAAGCCGGCGAGAGGAGGCGCATGGCGGGAGATGCAAAAAATAATATGTTGCCCTATAAAAAAAGAAGATAATAAAATTGCCGAGAAAATATGGTGAAAAAATGGAAAAGACGGGTATAAAAATTGTGATAGATTGTATATATAAAGCGATATCTTATAGATCAATGCAAAAATTTTTGAAAGAATTTGTCAGATATCGAAATGGATAAGTAATATACATACAGAAAATTCGATACGACGGTAACGAAATGCAGGTGAGCGGATTGAAGAAGTCGGAGAAAGAATATAGAGAGAGAAGTCGAGAAGCGCGGGCGCGATCGACATAAAGGATAAGAAGCCATCCATTTGACGATAGAACCTTATGACCGAAACCGTTCGATCGGCATGTCGAACGGTTTCGGTTCGATCGCGCGCCTTGCGGGCGGAGAACGGCGTGTTTTTTGCACGACGAGGCCATGCGGAAAGGGGAGAATACATTGATAGAATTTAAAAATGTCAGTAAAGTCTACCCGGGAAACCAGGTGGCGGCTAAGAATATCAATTTAAAGTTTAACGACGGAGAATTTATATGTTTCATCGGCTCCAGTGGTTCGGGCAAGACGACGTGCATGAGAATGATCAACCGGATGAACGAGATCACGACGGGCGAAATTTTAATCGACGGCGTCAACATTCAAGATATGGACCCGGTCGATTTGAGAAGACAGGTTGGCTACGTCATTCAACAGATCGGTCTCCTGCCGCATATGACGGTCTACGAAAACATCGTCCTCGTTCCGAAACTGTTGAAGTGGGACGAGGATAAACTTCGACCCATCGCGGAGAACCTGATCAAGAAGGTGGACCTGCCGGTGTCGTATCTGGACAAGTATCCGTCGGAATTGTCGGGCGGTCAGCAACAGAGGATCGGCGTCATCCGCGCCCTCGCCGCCGACCAGGACATTATTTTGATGGATGAACCCTTCGGGGCGCTGGACCCGATTACGCGAGATGCGCTTCAAAAACTCGTCAAGAGACTGCAGCGGGAGATGGGAAAGACGATCGTCTTCGTATCCCACGACATGGACGAGGCGCTCAATCTCGCCGACCGCATCGTCATCATGGGCAAGGGCAAGGTCGTTCAATTCGACACGCCCGAAAATATCTTAAAAAATCCCGCGAACGAATACGTCGAGGGCTTGCTCGGCGAGGACAAGCTCAACGAGGCCAAGGCATCGTATGAGACGGTCGACAAGATCATGTTGAAAAATCCGGTGTCGATGACGAGCGATCGCTCGACCTACGACGCGCTCGCGATGATGCGGAAGAAACGGGTCGATACGATTTTCGTCGTCGACAAGGAAGGTCACCTGCTGGGGAAGGTCGGCATGTTCGACTTTCAACAATACGGCAGACAGATCAAGTCGCTCGAAGAGGTCTACGACGACGTCTACGCCATACGGAAAGATACGATCATCCGAAACGCCATCAGCGATATCTACAATGCCGATATCAAGAATTTACCGGTCGTCGACGATGAACACCGCCTCATCGGTCTCGTGACGCGTGCCGCGGTCGTCGACACGATTTATATGAACTTGTGGGGAGACGACGAAGAGGAGGAAGAAGAGGAGGTATTCGAAGAGGATAACTTAGCCGAATTGATCCAAGAGGCCTCGAGGGATGCCTCCGAAGACGACGAGTCGGGTGATGTCAGTGATTGATTTCTTCGTTCAAAATTATGCGGATATACTGCAAAAGTGTTTGGAGCACCTGTATATATCGGCGATATCGCTGGGACTCGGCATCCTCGTGGCCGTACCGATCGGAATTTTGCTGACGAAGTCGGAATCGGCGGCGAAGGTCGTGATGGCGATCGCCTCGGTACTTCAAACGGTCCCGTCGTTTGCCCTTCTGGCGCTTATGATTCCGCTCTTCGGCGTCGGCGTCAAGCCGGCCATCGTGGCGCTGTTTATCTATTCGCTCTTGCCGATTATGCGTAATGCATACCTCGGCATCTCCGGGGTCGACGATAATTTGGTCGATGCGGCGAAGGGAATGGGCATGACGCCTCGGCAGATTTTATTTAAGGTGCAAATCCCGATGGCGATGCCTATCATTATGAGCGGTATTCGGCTATCGACGGTCTACGTCCTCGCCTGGGCGACGCTCGCGTCGTATGTCGGCGCGGGGGGACTCGGAGACTACATCTTTAACGGGCTCGACAACGCCATTATGCCGATGGTCGTATGGGGTACGATCCCCGTGACATTGATCGCGCTCCTTCTCGACTTCGCGCTCGGCAAGCTCGAACAGAAACTCACACCGCAAAAGACAAGCGAGGTGGCATGATGAAGTTTAAAAGAACCATTGCCGCGCTCTTACTCGTGCTTATGGCGCTTACGACATCCTGTACACTTCCGGGGATCGGCGCAAATACGGATGAAGATATCGTCGTGGCGTCGGGATCGAACACGGAGCGGTTGATCCTCGGCGAGATCGTCGCGCAGATGATCGAACACGACACCGACCTTAAGGTGGACATGATCCCGAATCTGTCTTCGTCCATCCTAAATCATATCGCCATGCTCAAAGGCGACGTCAACGTCGTCGGCGGTATGTACACCGGGACGGCGCTTACGGGAGAACTCGGCATGGAGCCGATCAAAGATCCCGACGAGGCGATGAAGGTCGTTCAGGACGAGTACTATAAGCGGTGGAACCGCCTGTGGTATCCGTCGTTCGGCTTTGAGAATACCTACGCCTTTATGGTGACAAAGGAGTTCGCCGAAGAGCACGACGTCAAGAAGGTATCGGATCTTGAAAAATTAAAGGGTGATCTCCGCGTGGGCGTCGATACGGCGTGGATTACGCGGAAGGGCGACGGCTACGAGGCTTTCCAAGATCTCTACGGATTTAAATTCAACCAGATCTATCCGATGCAGATCGGCCTCGTCTACACGGCGCTTGCGACAGGCGAAATGGACGTCGTGCTCGGATACTCGACGGACGGAAAGATCGCCTCCTACGACCTCGTGTTGTTGGAGGACGACAGGAAGCTTTTTCCGCCCTACGACTGCTCGCCCGTATCGACGCTTGAGATCGCGAAGAAGCATCCCGAGGTCTACGAGGTCATATTGAAGCTTTGCGGAAAGATATCGACCGAGACGATGCAAGAGCTCAATCGGCGCGCCGACGAAGATTTGGTCGAACCGTCGGAGGTCGCGAGGGAATTTTTGGAAGAACACAATTACTTTGAAGGAACGGAAACGGATAAGCAATATAGAATATTTGACGATATCGTGAAGGGGGAAAAAGAATGAGCGACGTATTTTTGTATTATTCGCAAAACGGAAGCTACGTCTTTTCTCAGTTTATTCGACATTTTCTGATATCGGTCTACGGCGTCTTATTCGCGGCGATCGTGGCGATCCCTTTGGGATTTTTTATCGCGCGGAGGGGAAGGCTTTCGAACGTGGCGGTGGGAATCGCCAACGTCTTGCAGACGATCCCGTCCCTTGCGATGCTCGCGATCTTAATGTTTGCGATCGGCACGGGACCGAACACGGTCGTCGTCTCGGTATTTCTGTACTCGATTTTACCGATTCTTAAAAATACCGTATCGGGCATCCATTCCGTGACGCCGGCGCTCATCGACGCGGCGACGGGGATGGGTATGACGAAAATGCAGGTGATACGAAAAGTGGAATTTCCGCTGGCGATTTCGATCATCATGGGCGGCATCCGCAATGCGCTCGTCGTCGCCATCGGCGTGACGGCGGTCGGTACCTTTATAGGTGCGGGCGGCCTCGGAGACATCATTACGCGGGGCATCACGGTCGCAAACGGCGGTCCGATCATTATAGCGGGCGCCATCCCGACGGCGTTGATGGCGGTCATCTCCGACTTGATACTCGGAGCGATCGAGAAGAAATTAAAACCGAAAACCGCGACGAAGGTTTAGAAAAGACCGTCAGTCGCGTAGAAATAGCCTACGCGGCGAGACCATTGCCCACAAAAAAAGTAGTCGATCGTATGATCGACTACTTTTTTGTCTCGTGCCTTACCAAATGCCCATCACGTGTTGCATAAGAAGGCTTACGCCCGTGATAGCGGCCCAACAGCACGCGCCCAGGACGAGCGGCTTTCCGCCCGTCTTGATGAGTTTGACGATATTGCTGTTTAAGCCGATCGCGCCCATCGCCATGACGATGAGGAATTTACTGAGATCCTTGACGGGTGCGAACGCATCGGTCGAGACGCCGCCTGCGATTAAGACGGTCGTAAAGATGGATGCGAGTAAAAAGAAGAGGACGAACCACGGGAAAATCTTTTTGATGCTGACCTTGTTGCCTTCGCCGCCCGACTTTTTCGCCCGGCTCGTGCGAATGCCCGCGAGGACGAGAGTAATCGGGATGATGGCGAGGGTCCGCGTCAATTTGACGGTGACGGCCTTGTCGAGTGTCGCGGTCCCGAGACCGTACATGCTGTCCCAAGTCGCCGCCGCCGCGGTGACCGAGGAGGTGTCGTTGATGGCGGTTCCCGCGAAGATGCCGAAGGACTCGCCCGATGCCGTCGAAAAGCCGAGGGCGGAACCGAACATCGGGAAGAAGATGGCCGCCAAGACGTTAAAGAAGAAGATGACGGCGATGGCCTGTGCGACCTCGTCGTCGTCGGCCTCGATGACCGGGGCGGTCGCGGCGATGGCGGAGCCCCCGCAGATCGAGGATCCGACACCGACGAGCGTCGCGGTCTTCGAGGGGATGTTCATCGCTCTGTGGAGCAGATAGGCCACGATGAGCGAGACGGCGATCGTCGAGATGATAATGGGCAGCGACTGCTTACCCGTCTGCATGATGACGCTTAAGTTCATACCGAAACCTAAAAAGACGACGGCCGCCTGAAGGATGTACTTTGAGGTAAATTTAATCCCGCTCGCCGCGCCGCCCTTTTCTTTCCAAAAGAGTGTGACGATCATGCCGACGAGAATAGAGATGACGGGTCCGCCGACAATGGGGAATTGTTTCCCCAACAGCCACGACGGTACGGCGATGGCGAGGCAGGCCAAGAGCCCCTTCCAGTTTTCTTTAAAAAAATGCATATGACGTTCCTCCTATAAAACGATATGATGACGTCTCCTATGATACTACCTTTGAAGTCTAATTTAAAATTAAGTATTTTGATGTAGCTATCATTTTAAGTTATAATTATCGGAAGGATGTGATGCTGTGCAAGATTTCAGAATGAATACTTTTTTGACCGTGACGGAGACGAAGAATTTAACGGAGGCCTCCAAGCGGTTAAATATAACCCAGCCCGCCGTGTCGGGACACATTCGTTTTTTGGAAGAGTACTATGGAAAGAAGTTATTTTATTACTCGGGAAAGAAGATGAACTTAACCGAGGCGGGAAAAGTTCTAAGGGACGCGTCGATCTCGATTCGAAACGACGAGGCGCTCCTAAAGAAATACCTTCTGGAGCCGGAAAAGTCGATGCCGCCGATTAATATGGGCGTCACGATGACGATCGGCGAATACGTCATCGCCAAGCCGCTCGCGCGGTATATGAAAAAACATCCCGAGAGCAGGATCGACGTGGAGATCAACAACACCGAGGTGTTGGAGAAGAAGTTGCGAGACGGCGATATCCAGTTTGCGCTCGTAGAGGGCGCCTTCGACAGGAAATTTTTCGAGTCGTTGATCTATCGGGAAGCGAAGTTCGTTCCCGTCTGCGGGAAGGATCATTCGATCTCGCATAAGACGGGGAGACTTTCGGATCTGTTGGACGAGACGCTCTTGGTGAGAGAAGAGGGGAGCGGGACGCGCTCAATCCTCGAAAACCAATTGAAATTGCAAAATCTCTCGCTGGGCGATTTTAAGCGAACGATCCAAATTAACGGCATGCATACCGTCTTACAGATGCTCGAGGAAGACTTGGGCATCTCGTTTCTCTACTATCCAGCCGCGGAAAATTATTTGAATAAAGGGACCTTGAAGACGATCGAACTGAAGGACTTTCACGTCTACCACGACTTTACCTTTATTTGGGTGAGAGGGAGCGCCTACGAATACCTCTACAGGGAAATTTGCGACGAACTGATGGGAAATAATTAGGAGAAGCCATCGCGCGGACGGTCGTTTCGGACATCCGGCGTTTGACGAGGGTGCGGGGGGATGTATCGAAAGCACGCGCGTCTTGCTTGACCGCGTGCCATCGCTCGCATAGGTCGGCTTGAAATAAGAACACGGGCCATAACACGAGGAGAGCATATGAAAAAGAGCGTGAAAAAATCGACGAAGCGGCTGTTTCTCAGAGATGTCATTCTGATTTTTGCCTTATCTTTTATCCTGACGCTCGCCAGCATGCTCTTTATCGACCAAACGGTCGATCCGACGATTATCCCGAGCTTTGTGCGCGCTCCCGTCGTCCTCGCCATGAACTACCTGCCGGTATTGATCGTCATGTTTATCCTGTATTTCGTGACCGGGAGCGTCGGCGGCAGTTTCATCGTCGCGGGCTTGCTCATCTTATCCATGGGCGTCGCGAACCAAAACAAGCTATTTTACCGCTCGGACAATGTTCGCGCGACCGACTTGAGGCTTTTAAAGGAAGCCTTCGACATGGTGGAGGACGGAAATCCGATCCGCCTTCAAAAGTTGCACGGCGCCTACCTCCTATGCCTGATCGTCTCGGGATGTCTGCTCGTCAAGTTTTTAAAGTCACATCTCACAAACGCCCAACGTGTCGCGGGACTCGTCGTTTCGCTCGTCGTAGGTGCCTGGGCGCTGAATGCGGTCATGGTCGATCGGGATCGCTACTGGGACAATTCGATGCATCGATTTCACCCCTATATCGAAGTCGAGAGGGCAAAGGACCGGGGCATGATTTACACGTTTACCTACGCGTACCGAGACCTCCACGACAGGCCGCCGGAGGGCTACGATCCCGAAAAGGCCGAGGCCGTCCTCGCCTCGTATAAGGAGTCGATGCCGAGTGAGGACAAGAAGGTGGATATTATTTTAATGCTCAGGGAGTCCTTTGCGGATTTGGAGTCGAAGGGGGCGAAGATGCGACCCGACGTCTACGCGTCGTTTAGGACGCTGCAGGAAGAGAGCATCCACGGGAATATACAAAATTACTGTTTCGGCGGCGGAACGATCGAGACAGAGCGCAATGTCCTGGCCGGCGTCTACAGCCAGGCGCCCTATATAAAGAACCGAAACTCCTTCGCCTGGATGTTGAAGTCACGGGGGTATGCGACCGCGGCGATGCACCCGTTTACGGGGAAATTCTACAACCGGATCAATACGAATCAATACCTGGGGATCGATACGTTTCTATATTCGGAAAATTATTTCGATCGATACTTCGTAAACGGTTCCGGGGACTACTTCCCCGACAGCATTCTCTTTTCGCTCGTCGTCGAACATTACGACCGAAGGGATAAGAGTAAGCCCTACTTTAATCTGGTCACGACCATGCAGAACCATACGCCATACAGCACGGAGAATAAGGGCATCGGCGACTACTTGGATCGCGCGAGTTTTACGGGAAGCGACGAGGAATACAACAGCGCCAATAATTATCTCTACGGAGTCAAGGACACGGCCGATCAGCTGTTGAATATGACCCGGGAATTGGAAAAGAGAGAGACGCCCGTCGTCTTGATCTTTTTCGGAGACCACCTGGCGAGGCTCGGCTCGGAGGGTGAAATTTATCCGATGATGGACATCGACAATAACCTCGAAACGCCCGAAGGGTGGCTTTCCAACTACACGACCCCGTATATCATCTGGGCGAACTCTGCGGCGAAGCGAGTCCTGGGGGACGAGTTTAAGGGCGAAGGGCCTTATTTCAGCAACTACTTGTTATTCGCCTATGCGCTCGACAAGATGGGCTTCAAATCGCCCTACGTCCAATACCTGGTCGATCGGGCGAAGAGCTTTCCCTTCGACGCCGCCTCCTACAAGTCGGAAGAGGGGAAATTGACGAGCCATCCGAACGCGGAGACGGTGGAGAAGAGTTTGAGGCATCGGTGGATCCAGTATTACCATACGACCCATCTCTCTTACGGAGACGGAGAAGATTTGAGCACGGAGAAGTCGTCTGAGATATAGAAGTTTTTTGTTTTTGAAATGTACTGGGGGAAGAGAGATGAAAAAACGAAGAACGTGAAAAAGAGCCGTCGCATCCTGCTCGCGATGGCGATCGGATTTGCCGTCGCCATGGTCGCCATGGCGATCGCGATATATTTCGGCTACGCGGGGGCCTACGATCGGGGCGGAAGCGGCCGAGACGTGTATCTCTTCGGAATCGCGATCTACCGTCTATCGCTGTCGAAGGGACGCTATATCGGCCGTTCGATCGGACCGAATATGGGCATGGTGTGTGCGATTTTCATGGTCCTGGCGGTCGCCCTCGAGGAGATCGTGCATAAGTTTCGGAAGCGATAAGACGATCGGAAAGATCCGTCGAAACATCAAAAAGGCATGAGGGACACACGTCCCTCATGCCTTTTCTAGATGGGTGATTATCGACATTCTTCGTCGATCAAGTCGTATAGAAGGGGTTGATCTTCGATGTCGTTTTCTCTCAGGTACTCGTCGATTTCTTCTCTCGAGAATTGATTCGGATCGATCTTCATCACGGCGGTGTCGAGCGGATCTTCGTAGACGACGTGTGCGTCGATGACGATCGGCTTGCGGTTGCCTTCTTTGTTTAAGCGGATGGCCTCTTCAAACGCCTCCGCCAGCTCTTCCTTCGTGCTGACGTTAAACGCGACGGCGCCCAGGCCTTCCCCGACCTTCGCCCAGTCCGTGTATTGGATGTCGACGCCGAAGGAATCTTTAAAGTCTTCCAGTTGAGCGTGTTTGATAAATCCGAGGTTCATGTCGGTGACGACGACATTGATGATGGGCATCTCGTATTTGGCCTGCGTCAGGATTTCCTGATTGTTCATCGCAAAGCCGCCGTCGCCCACGATCGACCAGATCTGTCTGTCGGGGTATTGCAGATACGCGCCGATCGCCGCGGGCGTCGAATAGCCGAGCGTGGCGAACCAGCCGGACATGGTAAATGTCTGCGCCTCACTTAGCGGGAGCATTCGGATCGCGTGGGTCTTGTTGTTGCCGACGCCCAAGGCGAAGACGGCGTCGTCTTCCGCGTACTCCTTGACTTTTTGCAGGACGGATTCGTAGTAGATGACGTCGCCTTCCCGGTCCGCCTGCCTCTTCAAATACCGTCTCCAGTTGTCCATATTGCGTCTTGCGGCGCGCAAGACGGGTCCCTCTTTTCGCGCGATGCCCGTCTCCAGGAGCGCCTTAAAGAAGTCGCCCGCATCCGCGACGAGCGAATCGTCGGCCTTAAGCTGTCTTCCGATCTCTCTGAAGCTGTGGTTCACTTGGACGACCTTGGTCGAGGCCGGCCAAAAGCGCGCGAACGGATGCGACGAGCCGACAAACAAGATGAGGTCGGAGGCGAAGATGCTCTCAGTGGCGGGCTTGGTGCCGAGTCGCCCGAAGCTGCCCATAAAGTTCGGGTGGTCGGCGGGGAAGGAGAGCCCGACGGAGGGAGCCGACGTGACGACGGGGAGGTTAAATATTTCCGCGACCTCCACGGCGAGATCCCGGTATTCGATGGCGCCGCGTCCCAAATAGAGCATGGGATTTTCGGCGTCTCTGATTTCGCGGGCGATCTCGGCAACTTCCTCGGCATTCGGCTTCGCGGGCTTTAGCTTGGGGATCTCCTTGACCGCGCCGTCGGTGGGTTCGTAGTCGATCTCCTCTTCCATAAAGTCGTTGTGGAGGATGAGGACCGCCGGCCCCTTTCGCTCGAAGGCGGTTCGGATCGCGTCGTTTACCATGTACGGAATTTGTTCCGCGCTCATGGCCTTGCCGTTGTAGACCGACACGTTTTCGAAGAACGGGAGCATCTCCATTTCCTGAAAGGCGTGTGTATTTTGATTGGTGGAGGCCGATTGCGCGACGATGGCGAGCATCGGGGAGCCGTCCATCAACGCGTCGAAGAGGCCGTTGGTAAGATTGGTCGACCCCGGTCCGCCCGATCCGAACGCGACGCCGATGTGCCCCGAGAGCTTATATTCCGCGGAGGCCGCCATCGCGCCGGCCGATTCGTGTCTGACCTGGATATATCGGATGCCGTCTTTACCTTCTTTGCGAAGAGCGTTCATCAGGCCGTTCAGAGACGATCCCGGAATACCGTACATATGATCGACGCCCCACAGTTTCAGTTCTCTAAGAAGCGCTTCTGCTGCCGTTATGTTCATGTCGTTCGAACTCCTTTTCTCTATTCCGGTTTGTAACGTGCTATTATAACTGTACCCGAAAAATGTATATTTAAAATTACCTCGGCGCCGATCGACGTCGCCGGAGATTTTCTCCGCTCCTTATAGAATCCTTAAACTTCTTTTTTATACTTTACGTAAAGGAGGAAAACATGGAAACATATATCGTAAAAACGGAGAATTTGACGAAGACGTTTGACGGAAAAAACGCGGTCGATCACATCTCTCTACGCGTTCCGACTCATTCGGTCTACGGATTGCTCGGACCGAACGGCGCGGGGAAGTCGACGGCGCTCAAGATATTGAGCGGCATGATGCATAGGACTTCGGGAGAGGTCTTTTTTGACGGACACGCGTGGAGCAGGGCGGATCTCGCCGACATCGGAGCGCTGATCGAGACGCCGCCATTGTATGAGAACTTGACGGCGCGGGAGAATTTAAAGGTGCGGACGCTGCTCTTGGGACTTCCCGAGTCGAGGATCGACGAGGTGCTCGAAGTCGTCGGCTTGGAGGACACCGGGAAAAAGAGGAGCGGCAAGTTTTCGCTCGGCATGAAACAGAGGCTCGGCATCGCGCTTGCGCTCTTAAATCGCCCGAAGCTCTTGATTTTGGACGAGCCGACCAACGGACTCGACCCGCTCGGGATCGAGAAGCTGCGCGAGCTGATCAGGAGTTTCCCCGACAAGGGCATGACCGTCATCTTATCGAGCCACATTCTCGCGGAAGTTGAGCAGATCGCCGATTACATCGGAATCATCGACCGAGGAAAACTGGAGTATCAGGAACGCGCGAATCGCGGCGAAGATTTGGAGGCCGTCTTTATGGACGTCGTCCGAAGAGGAGGCGGCGCGATATGAGACAGTATCTTCTCGCCGAACATTTAAAACATAAACGTAGTTTTTTAAAGAAATTAATCGTCGTAGCGCCCCTCGTGGCGGTGCTGCACGCCTTTGTAATCATGCCGTATTATTTTTCGTCGAACGCCTACAACTGGTGGTACGTCGTCCTGATGCCGGCGACGCTCTCGCTGATCCCTGCGCTCATACACCAAAGGGAAGATAGAAAGCTGAAGTACAGGGCCGTGTTTCCGCTCGACATCGACTTAAAGGCCTGTTGGATGTCGAAAGTCGCCGTGGCCGCGATCTATCTGAGCGTCGCGGAGTTCATTCACATGGCGAGTGTGGGCATTCTACAGCCCTCGATCAGTCTCGCGGTCCAGTCGGACTACGCGTGGGGGACGCTCGCTCTTGCGAGTGCGCTCCTCCTTTTGGTCAATCTCTGGCAGATCCCCCTCTGCCTGTTTCTCGCAAAGAAGATCGGCTTTGTCGCGAGCGTCGTGGGAAATACGGCGCTCGGCGCGGTCCTCGGACTTCTGTTTGCAGACGGACCTTATTGGCTGTATTGTCCCTACGCGTGGGGTACTCGGCTAATGGTTCCTATTCTGCACGTTTTGCCGAACGGGTTGATCGCGGGGGCGGGAGATGCGATGGTTACAGATACCGCCTTGGCGCTACCCTGCATCCTGTCTGTCGCGCTCTTTGTCACGTTGACGCTTGCGACGGCGAGATGGTTTTCAAAGTGCGAGGTGAAGGCATGATGCGCGCACTGAGATCGGAATGTTACAAGATCAGACATACTTGGCTTCCGTGGGTGCATCTCGCACTTCCGGTCGTATACGCGCTTTTGTTTTTTGTGGCCGCGAGGGAAACCGCGCTCGCGCGCTTTGACGATATCGAGAGGGCAGAAAGTTACCTTACTCTATTGAGCGGCGTCCTTCCGATCGCGATCGGCGCGGTGACGGCAAAGGCGACGGAAATGGAACGCGAGGCGGGAAATTTTCAAGCCCTCTTGTCTTTGACGCGCTCTCGGGCGAAAATATATATGGGTAAGTTCGTCGCACTCCTCATCGGCGCGCTGGTGGCGATCGGTCTCGCGGTCGCGCTCTTCGCCGCGCTTTCGGGCGGACAGACGCCCGCGGAATGGGCGATCGGAGCGGCGTTCGTTCTCTCGGGGAGCATCGCCATCTACGCGATCCATATGTGGACGGCCGCGCGTTTCGGCGGGGGCGCGTCGCTGGGCTTGGGCTTTGTGGAGACGCTGATCGCATTTCTTTCGCAGACGGGCCTGGGCGACGGCGCATGGTACTATTTTCCCGCCGCGTGGCCGATCAGGCTCTCGGCGACGTATGTCTTGAGAGACAGCTTGGGGGCGGAGTATGTCGGAGGAGAATTTTTGACGTGGGCGCTCGTCGCCGTTCCGATGAGCGCGTGTTTGATCGCCGTGTCGCTTGTGTGGTTTGCGAGGTGGGACGGGACGTCGGATGGCGAGTAGTCGAGGAGGATGACGTGGTTAGAATTTTGGCCGTAGACGACGAAGAAGATATCTTGGTTCTGATAAAAAACATTTTAGAAAAGCGCGGATACGACGTGGACATCTGTCGAAATCCCGAGGATATACCGGAGGAGCGGCTGAAGCTGTACGATTTAATCTTGCTGGACATCATGATGCCCGGCGTGGACGGCCTTCAATTTTGTCGGACGATACGGCCGAAGGTGGATTGCCCGATCCTCTTTTTAACGGCGAAGACGATGGAAGACGACGTCGTCGAGGGGCTGTTGAGCGGGGCGGACGATTACGTGACGAAGCCCTTCGGCGTCAAGGAATTGTCGGCGCGGGTCGAGGCGCATCTCAGAAGAGAAAAACGGGAGAGGCACGTCGCGCTGAACGTCGAGGACGTGCGCTTCGACTTATCGGCGAGGGAGGTGTTTGCGCGCGGAGAGAAGGTGCCCTTGACGAAGTCGGAGTACGACATATGCGAATTGCTCGCGCGAAGAAGGGGGCAGGTCTTTTCGCGGGAACAGATCTACGACGTCGTCTTCGGCTACGACGGATCGGGAGGCACCTCGGCGATTTCCGAACACATTAAAAACATTCGGTCGAAATTTCAGCGATGCGGAGAACATCCGATCGAGACGGTTTGGGGGCTCGGATACAAATGGAAGTAAGGGAGTGCGGTCAGTCGATCCATAGCGTCTTTTTAAAATACCTGCTGAGCGCGGGAGTTGCGTTTATCCTGTCGGTCGCGATTTCATTTTTATTCTTTGACCTGTTGATCAATCGGGGGGCAATCGTGCCCTCAAACGGAACGGAAAACGAGATTTTCAAAAACAGAAAGGAGATCGCGGCGGTCGATCCGTTCGACGCGAACTTGATTCCCGAGCGGGCGAAGTACGTCTTTTTATCCGACGACGGTCGCGTCGTCGAGACGGATATGACGAAAGATGAGATAGAAAGGGCGATGCAATTCCACGACGGAAAAATCCCGTCGACGTCGAGCGCGCCGTATATGGAAGTGAAGCGGGACGACGGCTACGTCGTCGTGAGCTACGCGATAAAATCGTATTATCGCGACGCGTGGATGAACCGCCACCTGCCCGAGTCGGAGAATCTCCTGTTGTCCATCATACTCCTCCTGTGTGTCTTGAGCGGATCGGGCGTCACGATCATTTGGGCGAAGAAGCTGACGAGGCAATTAAACCTGATGGTGAAGGCGTCCGAGCAGATCGCCGAGGAGGATCTCGACTTCGAGGTCGAGTATTCGAATGTCAAGGAGTTTAACCGCGTGTTGAGGAGCCTCGACGAGATGAAGTCGGCGCTCAGCGAGTCCTTGAGGGCGCAGTGGGAAGAAGGCGAGCGCAGAAAGGGGCGCGTTTCCGCGCTTCTCCACGACGTCAAGACGCCGCTTGCGATTGTAAAGGGCAATGCGGACCTTTTAAAGGAGACGGACCTGTCGGAGGAACAGGCACTTTACGTCGGTTACATCGCCAAGAATACGGACCGCATGGCCGAGTACATGAAGGCGCTGATGCTCGCCAATAAAATGGAGAGCGACGGAACATGGCACGTGGAAGAAATGTCCGTGCGCGCGCTCGGCGATCGCCTCGCGAGCTTGGTAAAAGAGATTACCTCTACCTCGGGGCGTCCCCTGAGGGAGGAGGTCGCGCTCGGCGATGAAACGATCCGCGTCGATGTAGCGCTTTTGGAGCGGGCCGTTCAAAACATCGCGACGAATGCCGTCGAGTACTCCCCCGCGCGTTCCGAGATTGCGCTTCGAATGAGGACGGGAGAGCATGATCTAACGATTGAAGTATTAGATTGCGGGAAGGGCTTTACGGGGCGAGACGCCTCGCACGGCGCCGAACCCTTTTATCGGGGCGATGCGAGCAGGCACGATTCCGCGCACTACGGGTTGGGGCTATATTCAGCGGATCAGATCGCGCGGCGCCACGGCGGGCGACTCGTCTTAAAAAACAGAGAGGACGCGGAGGGGGCCGCGGTTTCGATCGACCTGCCGCTCGTCGAAGCGCTCGGGCGACGTTAGATGCGAGAAAGCACCGGAAAGATTTCCGGTGTTTTTTGTTGCCCGGAGAGGGGCGGCTGATCGCGGGAAGGGGTGTGCGGAGGGGCGTTTGAGTTTTTTTGAAAGCGGTTATATATATACGTGACGATCGATTGCGAGGCTGGGCAACCGGCGTAAAACATATCGCGCGGTTTCGAAGTGTCCGCCGGATGTTTTTTTGTGCCGCGGTCGATCGAAGGAGACGGGTGCGGTCGATGTCGAGACGTAGGAGTCGGGGCATGCGCGTGGTCTTTGCGTTAAGAGATGCGGTTTGCCGTATGGGAATAAAAAGAGGAGGACGACATGTTCAAAGAGGCGTGGACGCTGCTTACGACGCGGGGGGATTTTTTCGGAAAACTTCTCCTCGAGCACATCGAGATATCGCTCGCCGTCGTGCTGATCGCGATCGTATTCGGCGGGATCGCGGGAATTTTAATCAGCCAATACGACAAGGCGGCCAAGCCGACGCTCGGGGTCATTAACTTTCTCTATACGATTCCCTCGATCTCGATGCTCGGTCTATTGATCCCCTTTTCGGGGATCGGCAACGGGACGGCCGTGATCGCGCTTACGATCTATGCACTTCTTCCGATGGTGCGAAATACTTATACGGGCATGATAAACGTCGACCCCGCGATTCTCGAGGCGGCGGAAGGGATGGGCAGTACGCCCGCCCAGATGCTCTTTCGGATACAACTTCCGCTCGCGATGCCCGTGATCTTTTCGGGTATCCGCAACATGGTGACGATGACGATCGCCCTCGCGGGGATCGCCTCGTTTATCGGCGCGGGCGGACTCGGGGTCGCCATTTATCGCGGCATTACGACCAACAACGCGGCGATGACTTTTGTCGGGAGTATCCTGATCGCGCTCTTTGCCCTCCTCGTCGACTTTCTGTTGGGCGTGATGGAAAAGCGCATGAAAAAGCGCGGAAAAAAAGCGAAGAGACAAAATAAAGTGATGGCATTTACGGCCTTGGCGTTGATCGCGGGCCTCGTCTTCGGCGTCGTCGCGCCGCGAGGCGGGAGAAAAGTCGTCCACATCGCGACAAAGCCTATGACCGAACAGTACATTTTGGGCGAGATGTTGAAGGCCGTCATCGAAGAAGAGACCGACCTCAAGGTCGATTTGACGCAGGGCGTCGGGGGCGGAACGTCGAATATTCAGCCCGCGATGGAAAGCGGCGAGTTCGATCTCTATCCGGAATACACGGGAACCGGCTGGAACCAGGTCTTGAAACTGGACAGTTTCTACACCGAGGAGCGGTTCGACGAGCTGCAGAAAGACTACCGAGAGAAATTGAACATGACGTGGGACGTCATGCTCGGGTTTAACGATACCTTCGGCATGATCGTTCGAAGAGATATCGCGGATCGGTACGACCTCAAGACTTACTCGGATCTCGAGAAGCTGAACGGCGAGTTGGTCTTCGGCGCGCAGTACGACTTCTTCGAGCGGCGCGACGGTTATGAACAATTGCGCGACACGTACAATCTCTCTTTTAAATCCACGAAGGATATGGATATGGGGTTGAAGTACCGGGCGATCAACAGCGGAAAGATCGACATCATGCCGATCAATACCACGGACGGACAGCTGTCGCAATCCGACGTCGTCGTGCTGAAAGACGATAAAAATATGTATCCGTCCTATCAGTGCGGCATCGTCGTGCGCCAGGAGACGCTCGATAAGTATCCCGAGTTGCACGACGCGCTTCAGACGCTCGATCATATCTTGACGGAAGAGGATATGCAAGAGATGAACTATAAACTGGAAGTCGAGAAGAAGGAGCCGCGCGACGTGGCGAGGGCGTTCCTTCAAGAGAAGGGGATATTGAACTAGTTGCGGAAAGTTTTCGCACAGGAGAAGCAATAAAAAGGAGCATGCGCGTATGAATACGGTCATTGAATTTCGCCACGTAAAAAAGGCTTACGGCGAGGACGTCGTGATTCCGGACTTAAATCTGACGATCGAAGAAGGCGAATTTGTGACGATCGTCGGCACCTCCGGCGGCGGGAAGACGACGGCGCTCAAGATGATCAACGGCCTGCAGGAGCCGACGAGCGGCGACGTCCTGGTCAACGGAAAAAACGTCCGGGAAAGAGACCTCATCGCCCTCCGTAGGAGCATCGGCTACGCCATCCAGGGGAGCGTGTTGTTTCCGCATATGACGGTGGAGGAGAACATCTCCTACGTCCCGAGCCTCCTCAACAAGAGAAACAAGGCCAAGACGAAACGGGCCGTCGAAAAGTGGATGAAGATCGTGGGACTCGACGCGTCGATGAAAGAGCGCTATCCCTCGGAGCTCTCGGGCGGGCAGCAACAACGCGTAGGCATCGCGAGGGCGCTCGCCGCATCGCCCGAGATTCTCCTGATGGACGAACCTTTCGGTGCGGTCGATGCGATTACGCGCGGACAGCTCCAAGACGAACTCAAGAGAATTCACAAGGAGACGGGCATCACGGTTCTCTTCGTCACTCACGACATCGAAGAGGCGATGAAGCTCGGCACCAAAGTCCTCGTGATGGACCGCGGCGAAATTCAACAGTACGGGAGGCCCGAGGAACTGACGGAACACCCGGCGAACGACTTCGTGCGGAGATTGGTCAACAGCAGCGGATACGATCACGGGATGAGAGCGTAGGAGTCGGCAAATTTGAGAGAATGGGAGCGGAGCCGATTTCAATAGGGAAAAGCTTTGACGAAATGCGTCGAAGCTTTTTTTATGGTGAATTATTTGTAGACATCGTCGCTAGGGGAAAGGACGGCATGGGGAGGATTTTAAGAGGAATCATGCGGATCGAATATTATATCGTTTAAAAACTTGAGGAAAACGGGATTTTTAAATAATATAAAGCTGAACGGAGTTGAGATAACAAACGTCGGAATATGCCGAATGCAGTGAGATGGAGCGCGCCCAATGAATAAACTATTGTTACTTGAAGATGACCGAAGTTTAATATACGGCTTATCGTTTGCCTTAAAAAAACAGGGATTCGAGGTGGATATAGCTAAAAATCTTTGCGAAGCGGAGACCCTGTGGGCGGAACGAACGTATCATTTGCTCATATTGGACGTATTCTTGCCGGACGGGTCGGGGTTCGACTTTTGCAAAAAAGTGAGGTCGACGTCGAGCGTTCCCATTATCTTTTTGACGGCGTCGGATGAGGAAGTCAATATTGTCATGGGATTGGACATAGGGGCGGACGACTATATCACGAAGCCCTTTAAATTAGGCATTTTTCTATCGAGGATTAACGCATTGCTCCGCAGAGCGGAATACGCCAAAAACACGGAAACGACGTTGGAGTCAAACGGCATTGAACTGCTTCTGTCGGAGGGTTCGGCCTATAAAGACGGGGAGTTGCTGGATCTTACTGCGGGTGAATATAAGCTCCTCGGTTTTTTTATGAGACATCCGAATGCCGTCCTCTCCAAAGAACAGATTTTAGAAAATTTGTGGGACGGCGACGAACACTATATAGACAACAGCGCGATCAGCGTGTATATTCGAAGGCTGCGAGTAAAAATAGAGGACGACCCCGGCGAACCGAAGATGATCTTAACGGTTCGCAAGATGGGCTACAAGTGGAACGTGTATCGTTGAGGTGGTGAAGGTGTCGGTATTTTCAAACAGAGACTCGAAAAAGCTCTTGATCCATATCGTGATCATCCTCATAGCGGGTGCCGCCGTATCTCAATGGAGTATGTGGAAGCGTTATAGCGATCTGTCCCTGCCGCTGTTTATCGTCTCGCTCGTCTCGACGGTCGCGATAGCGGGCGTCGTCTACCGCTATTTAAAGGCGGAGACGCGGATGATCGAAGAAGCGGAAGAGAAGATCGACGCGTACATCGAGGGGAACCTCGGCGCGCGCATTTTTTCGGACAGAGAGGGGCCGATATATCGCTTATTCGATTCGATTAACGGCATGTCGACCATATTGGAGAGCCGCGCGGCGGATGAGATCAAGGTAAAGAAATTTTTAAGGGACATCATATCGGACATATCGCATCAAATAAAGACGCCTCTGGCGGCCTTGAGTATTTACAACGGATTGATCTGCGACGAGGCGGACGATCACGCGACGATCGCGGAGTTGAGTCGGGCATCGGAGCGGGAACTCGACAGATTGAATACGTTGGTGCAGAATTTGCTAAAACTGGCCAGGCTGGATGCCGGCGTGATGGCACTCGAGAAGTCCGCCGAGGACGTATGCGAGTTCATAGGAGAGGTAGAGTGTCATTTTTCTTATCGCGTAAAAGAGGAGGGAAAGTCCCTTCATTTATGGGGCGAAGAAGGCGTAGAACTCGTATGTGACAGAGACTGGATGATCGAGGCCTTGAGCAATCTCGTGAAGAATGCGCTCGACCACACTCGCCCGGGAGACCGGATCGATATTCGGTGGGAGGCATCTCCGTCGATGTTACAGATGAGCGTGTCGGATACGGGGAGCGGCATCCGCGAAGAGGATCTCTACCATATCTTCAAACGCTTTTATCAAAGCAAGATTGCGCAGGATAGGCAAGGTCTCGGTCTTGGCCTTCCTCTTTCGAAGGCGATTGTGGAAGCGCACGGCGGGACAATTGAAGTCTTAAGCGAATGGGGAAAGGGGACGACATTTCTGCTCAATATTCCGAATCCTACACGATTGTAGTACGGGTGTAACGGTCGCGTAGGATTCGGATGATAGCCTTTTTATAGAAGATCAATCGTAAAGAGGTGTATGTATGAGTTTATTGGAAATCAAATCCGTTTCAAAGACGTATGGAAGCGGAAACCGTGCGGTCCGGGCATTAAAAGAGGTCAATTTTTCGGTAGAAAAAGGCGAATTTGTGGCGATCGTCGGCGAATCGGGATCGGGAAAAAGCACGCTTTTAAATATTATCGGCGCGCTCGACGTGCCGTCGTCGGGGCGCGTATCGATCGACGGCAGAGATATTTTTTCGATGGACGATCGCGAACTCACGATCTTTCGCCGCAGAAATATCGGGTTTATTTTTCAAGGGTTTCATTTGATTCCCGAGCTTTCGGTCGAGCAGAATATTATTTTTCCCATCTTGTTGGATTATAAGAAACCGGACGAAGCGTACCTCGAGGAATTACTGGAAATCCTGGGACTGAAGGAGCGGAGGAATCACTTGCCGAGAGAACTTTCCGGCGGTCAACAGCAGCGGGTGGCGATCGGTCGGGCGTTGATCGCGAGACCGCTATTGATACTCGCGGACGAGCCGACGGGCAATTTGGACTCGAAGAACAGCTCGGAAGTGGTGGCTCTTTTGAAGGAATCTTCAAAAAAATACAAACAGACGATTATGATGATTACGCACAATCGGCGCATCGCCCAAGTCGCGGACAGGGTGTTGAAGGTCGCAGACGGCATTTTAATCGACGAGGGACGTGTCGAAGATGAAAAGTTATCTTAGCTTAATCCCCCTCTCCGCGAAAGCACGCAGGCATCAGAACCGTTTGACGATTGCGTGTATCGCGATCGCGGTCTTTTTGGTAACGACCATATTCAGCATGGCCGACATGGCGATTCGCATGGAGATGAGTCGGCTGCAGGTAAAACACGCGGGATTGACGATGGGAGATCTATATTCGAGTGCATGGGCCCGGACGCTTCTTTCCATCGCCCTGGCGCTATTTATCCTGATCCTCGTCGCGGGCGTGCTGATGATTTCGGGAAGTCTTAACAACAGCGTCGCGGAGAGGACGCAGTTTTTCGGAATGATGCGCTGCATCGGCATGAGCCGAGAGCAGGTGATGACGTTTGTAAAATTAGAAGCCCTCAATTGGTCGAAGATCGCCATACCGATCGGCGTATCGATCGGCATCGTCGTTACCTGGGCCCTATGCGCCGGGTTGCGCTATATGGTAGGGGAAGAATTTTTGGGCATTCCGCTTTTCGGCGTGAGCGCGACGGGGATCGCCGCCGGAGGATTGATGGGTCTTATGGCGGTGCTCGCGGCCGCGGTGAAGCCGGCGAAGCAGGCGGCAAATATTTCGCCGATTGCCGCGGCCTCGGGAAATATCGAGACCGTGGAACGTCGAAGCGCGGTCGAGTGCGGGAACGACCTAAACATAGAAACCCGTCTGGGGATGAATCACGCTCTGGCGGGAAAGAAAAACATCTTTCGCTTGACGGGTTCCTTCGCACTAAGCATTATCTTGTTTTTTACGCTTTCAGTCTTCGTCGATTTCGTAAATTATCTGATGCCGCAGTCGCACGCCGCGGCGGATATCGACATAGTCAGTGAAGATTCCCTTAATTCGATCGATTCAAATCGGCTAAAAGAACTCGCGAAGGTCCACGGCATAAAAAATGTCTACGGGCGGAGGGCCGCGTTCGATGTGGAAGCGGAGATGGGCCCGTCGTCATCCAACGTAGACGTCGTCTCGTTTGACGACTTTGATCTGTCCGCCTTAAAAAAAGATAAGATCTTAAAGCGGGGCAGCGATTTATCGAAGGTGTTTAAAGGCGGACGCGGCGTTTTAGCGACGTGGGATAGAGGCAGTGATGTGGAGATAGGCGAGAAAGTTCGGATCGATCATCGGACCTACGAGGTCGCCGGATTACTTAAATATAACCCGTTTTCCGACGACGGAAGCGTGCGGGGAAATACCACGCTCATTACATCGAGCGACACGTTTATCCATATGACCGGTGAGGTGGGCTACCGACTCGTGATGCTTCGGGTAGACGAAAACTTCAAAGATGACGATATGGCTCATATTCGACGGATCGCCGGAGACGAAGGGACGGTAAGCGATCGCCGCGATCAAAAGACGATCGGGACCTATATCGCATTTATGTTTTTTGTGTACGGGTTCTTAATCATTATCGCAATCGTCAGCTTATTAAATATGATCAACAGTATACGGTTGAGCGTCTCATCGAGGATTAAAGAGTATGGAATTATGCGCGCAATCGGGATGGATACCGAGCAGTTGGCGAAGATGATCAGGGTGGAGGCGCTGACGTACGCCTTATCGGGTTCCGTAGCGGGAAGTCTCGCGGGGATTTTATGTAACAGATGGCTGTTTTTTCGACTGATTGAAAGGCACTTCAGCTACGCCGTCTGGGAATTTCCCGCCATCCTCCTGTTGATGACGGTGGGGTTTGTGTTTGCGGCGGTGGTCCTCGCCGTCCATAGGCCCGTCGAGAGAATGGAGCGGATGTCCATCACGGAAACGATCAATGAATTGTAATAACGCATCGGGAAGGCGGGAGAAGCGAGGGATCTGCGCGTCGAGTCCGATTGACTATTTTTTGAAAAAGGCCTATGATTTTCTATAAGAATTCACTTCGCCGTAGGCGGCGAACGGATGAAATCAAGGAGGTATTATGGGCGCAGCGAACGAAGGTCAGGAGGATTTTTATTTACAGTGTGAGGAGCCGTGGGTCTATAAACTGCTCATCGCGGCGGCCGGCTGGTTCGGGGCGTATACGTTTATCATGCGCGGCGGCATCTTTTGTAATGCGCAGACCGCCAACGTCGTCTTATTTGCCATCGCGCTCGGGACGCGAGATTGGCAAAATGCGTTGTACTTGACGCTTCCGATCTCCGCGTACTTTTTGGGCGCGTTTCTCTCGGAGTCTCTCGGCCGAAGAGTAAAGCGGTTCCAATTTTTAAGATGGGACACACTTTTGATCGCGATCGAAATTTTCGTCGTGATCGGTTTGGGGCTGTTGCCGGCGAATGCGCCGGACCAAATTTGCCAGGTGGCACTCAACTTTATCTGCTCGATGCAGTTCAACACGTTCAGGCAGGTGCGGGGCGTGCCGGCGTCGACGACGTTTGTCACCAATCACATTCGCCAGGTCGGCGCGAATCTTTCGGTGTACTTAAGAAAAAAAGATGCCCGCTCGGAGCGCAGGTTGAGAGTGCACTCGGCGATGCTCCTTTACTTTTTAATAGGCGGCATTGTGGGCTCGATCAACATAGAAATCTTCGCGTATAAGGGAATTTGGGGGTCGGCGATTATTCTGCTTATCATCTTTATCCGCTTGGCATATGCGGACCGCGTGCTCGAAAAAGAGATGTTGCACTTGGTTCCGAGAGGACATTGAGGTGTCACGTGTTTCGCGACTACAAATTTTATAGCATCGTGCGAAGGCCTTCGGTTCGACCGGAGGCTTTTTGTGTGTGTACCGCGCGATCGCCGAAAAGCTTCCGAAAAATTTTGAAATCGGCATATTCGTACTTTTCGTTACCTCCGAGTAACGATAAAATTGTATTATATGTCGCGGGCACTCGTACGGCGATTAAGTTTAGGAGAGAGGATGGAGATGTAACCTGCGGATGCGGGATCGCCCGCGGGTTAGTCTCTAAGGAGAAAAAGGAGGGATACGTGCATGGCATGCCGGCAAGGCAGAGAGTTTTGGCTAAAAATAGTGTTTTTTATCGCGGGGGTCTTTATCAATTCCTTCGGCATCGTCTTAATAACGAAGAGCAATCTGGGGACGTCTCAAATTTCGAGCATATCGTATGTCGCGAGTCTTACATACGACGCCTTAGACTTCGGGACGGCGACGTTTTTGTTAAATGTTGCTTTCTTAGCGGTTCAAATCGCGATCTTGCGCGCGAAGACCGACCTTAAGATCGTCATGCAGCTGCCGGTGAGTTTCCTCCTCGGTTACTTTATCAATATCAACATGACCCTGCTCGCGGAGGTCGATCCGCATACGATGCCCACGCAATTGATCTGCTTGGCGATCGGGTGTATCGTCTTGGCGTTCGGAATCAGCGTGGAGGTGTACCCCGACATCGTGAAGATTCCGGGCGAGGGAATCGTATCGACGATCTCAAAGGAGATGCACGTCGATTTCGGACGGGTCAAGGTCGCGCTTGACGTCGCCCTCGTGGCCATTGCGCTCGCATTCTCCCTCGCGAGTTTCGGAGAAGTCCGCGGCATCGGCATCGGTACGGTCGTCTCCGCGCTCTTCGTCGGCAGGATGGTCAACGGATGGAGTGCGGAGATGTACGACCGTTACGACGCCCTGCTGCATCGTTAGCGGCGCTTGGAGAAAGTAGAGAAGTCGAAGGAGATACGAACAGGAGTGTGACATGAAGCGCGATCGAATGGAAGCTTTCAGCGACGGGATTTTGGCGATTATCATCACCATCATGGTGTTGGATTTGGATATTCCGAAAGATGCGAGCGCCGCGTCGCTTGCGGCGATTTTTCCGAATTTTCTCGCCTATATTTTAAGTTATCTCTACATCGGGATTTACTGGCTCAACCACCATCACCTGGTCAGTCTGTTCAAGTACGTCACGACGAAATTGTTGTGGAAGAATCTGATTTGGGTCTTTTGCATTTCACTCATCCCGATCTCGACGAAGTGGGTCGGCATGAATCCGATGCAGGGCCTGCCGACGCTGACCTATGGAGCCGTCCTCCTCTCGTGCGCGACGTCGTATCACTTCTTGCAAAATGAAGTGACGCGAATGGAGCGTGAGCGGATGGTCACCTTGATCATGGTAGGCGATCACTTAAAGACGAAGGTGTCGATCGTCGCCTACATCGTCGCGGTGCTTTTGGCGATGCAATACAGTATCGTCGCCTACTTTATTTATTTAATGGTCGCGTTGATGTGGTTTATTCCGGATACGAGCTTGGAGAAATGGCATTTAATCGAATTTATGAGAGACGATCGACATTAAAAGACGCGCGCGGACGATGTAAACCGCGTGCGTCTTGACGTGTGTATGATATGGCGACGCTCTTACGACATGTAGCGGATGAGTTCTTCGGCGAGCGCACTCTTCGGATTTGTGAAAAATCGCTCTTTGTCGGCGACCTCGACGATTTCTCCGCGGTCCATCAAGACGATTCTGTCGGCGATCCGCCTCGCCTGCGCCAGATTATGCGTCACGATGACGAGGGTATAGGCGCCTCGGAGCTCGAGGAGCATCTCTTCGATCGCGACGGTATTTTTAAGGTCGAGCGCCGAGCAGGGTTCGTCCAGGAGGATGACCTCCGGTTCGGCCGAGAGACAGCGCGCGATGGCGAGTCGTTGTTTTTGTCCGCCGGAGAGGTGATCGGCCTTGTCGTCCAATTTCTCCGCGACCTCGTCGTAGAGTCCCACTCTTTCGAGCAGGTGCGTGATCGTGGCATCGAGGGCGCGCTTATCGCGCATGCCGTGGTACTTCAGGACGTAGGTGATGTTGTCGTAGATCGACACGGGGAAGGCGATCGGTTCTTGGAAGACCATGCCGATCGTCTTTCTCAACGCCTCTTTCGACATCGTGCGGATATCTTTTCCGCCGTATTCGACGGTTCCGCGGTAGTATCCGCGCTCCTCTTCGATCATGCGGTTGATCGTCTTTAAGAGCGTCGATTTTCCGCAGCCCGACTGCCCGACGACGGCGACGACTTCGTTTTCAGCGATGTCGAGTCGGATGTCGCGGAGCACGTCTTTTTTGCCGTATCCGGCGTACATATTTTTTATTTTTATCATGAGTTTACCTCCGTGCGTCTCTTAAAATATACAGGACTCTTATAACGAGGTGGATGATGAGGAGCATCGCGAGAAGGACGAACGCCGTGCCGAAGGCGTATTCGACGGAAAAGCCGTTGTTGACGAGCATGTAGAGGTGATAGGGAAGCGACATATACGGCGACAACAAATTTTGCGGAATGTCCGAGACCATCACCGCCCCCGTATAAAGGACCGGAGCGGTCGCCCCCATGCCGTAGGTCATGGCGAGGGCCACGGTCGAGAGAATATCCAAGGCGGTATGGGGAAGGATCATCTTCGCGATGGCGTATTCTTTCGAGATGCCGAGGGCGAGCGAACGTTCCATATAGCGCGCGCGGCTTTCGTCGAAGATTTTTTTCGCGCGGATCGCGACAAACGGAATCATCATCATCGAGACGGCGATCGAGGCGCAGAGGATGCATCGAGGAAGACCCAGGATGTAGATTAAAAAGACGTAGGTGATGAGTCCGAAGACGATGGAGGGAATGCCTGAGAGGCCGAGAACGGAAAGATAGACGAGTTTTCTGAACCAACGGCCGTCGTAGTAAAAGGAGAGATAGAGCGCCGCGCCGATCCCGATCACGCCGCCGATGAGCGCCGATAAAAGTCCCGAAAGAAGGGAGCCTATCAGTGCGGGGAAGATCCCTCCGTCCGTTCCGAGCGGCGTCCCCGAGGGATAGCCTGTGATAAATTCGACGCTGATGATCCCGCTCCCCTTAAAAAAGACGTAGAGGAACAAAAACGCGATCACGGCCATCGTCGCGATTCCGAGGAAGAGGAGGATGCATTTTGTGATGAAATCTTTTACTTTCTTAGTCATAACGATTCCTTGGAGATGTTCTTTTTGAGGCGGTATCCCGCGCCGAGAACCACCGCGAGCAGGACGAGCAGCACGAGGTTTGCGGCGTAGAGGACGCTCATGTGGAGGCTTCCGTATTCGACGCTCCCCATTTCGAGCGCGGTGAGCGCGGGTAGGGTTTGGGCTCGCCCGAAGAGCCGGGGAAAGATGGGTGAGTTTCCGATCACCATCATCACGGCCATGGTCTCTCCGAGTCCCCTGCCGAAGGCCATGACGGCGGAGGCGACGACGCCCTTTCGGATAGCGGGGAGGAGAAATTTTAATAGATAAGCCTCCTCGCTGAAGCCGAGGGCGAGCGCGTTCAGTCGGTATCGGTCGTTTGCGACTTTAACGGATTCACTGCACGAGGAGACGACAAACGGAATGAGCATGACGGCGAGGACGATCGATGCGGCGAGAACGCATTGCCCCGCGGCCATGTCGAAGCGCTCGGAAAAACCCTGCACGACGACGGTAAGTCCGATAAATCCGAAGATCACCGACGGTATTCCCGCGACGATGTCGATAAAGGCGAATGCCACCTCCGCGACTTTCTCGCCGACGTAAAAATTGAGGAAAAAAGCGCAGCCGATGCCGAACAGGAGCGCGAGTGCCACGGCGAGAAAGGAGACGTAGATTGTTCCGAGGACGATGGGTGCCATCCCGAACTGTGGCGGATCGCTTACGGGAAGCCACTTCATCTCGGGGTTAAACATCGCGGTGCCGACGTCTTTAAACGCGGGGATGCTTTCTATGACGATCTGTACGCCGATGAGGAGCATGGTCAGGATGCTTAGGGTCGCGAGCGCAACGACGATCCACTGCTGAACGGGTTTTTTACGGTGTTTCAAGATGGACTCCTTTGACTGAGGTAACAGTGAGTGACGAATCGGCGCGAATCGCGGGTGCGCCGCCCGTCGAAAGATACAAAAAGATAGTATGGGAGAACCCATACTATCCGATGCGGTTATTTAACGGGGATAAATCCCATCTCTTCGACGATTTTATCGCCCTCTTCTCCGAGCACGACATCCAAGAATGCCTGTTGTTCGGCGGTCGGCTCTCCGGATTGAACGAGGAGCAGCGGTCTTTGGATGATGTAGGAGCCGTCGACGATGTTTTCCGCGGAAGGTTCGACGCCGTCTACTTTCATCGTCACGACCTTGCCTTCGTTTTGGTTGACGAGGCCGTAGGATGCGTATCCGATTGCCCACGGGTTGTCGATGATGTTTTGGACGAGTTCGCCCATCGAAGGCGCTTGAATCGCTTCGGATTTTACCGTCGCATCGCCCATGATGTTCTTTTGGAAGACCTCGTGTGCACCGCCGTTGACGTCTCTAGTGATGACGACGATCTCTTTATCCGGAAGCGATGCGTCTAAATCTTTCCAAGTCTTGTACTTGCCCGAGAAGATGTCGACGATTTGATCCTTCGTCAAGTTGTCCATCGACTGAGCGATCGGGTTTTCGGGATTGACGGCGATGGTGAGTGCGTCGATGCCGACTTGGTATTCATGATAATCGTCGATCTTTTCCTTTTCTTCGTCCTTGATACTTCTCGCGAGCATGCCGAAGTCCGACGTTCCGTCGACGATCGCCTTGACGCCCTGTCCGGAGCCGCCGGCTGAGACGTAGATCGCGATGTCGTCCTCGGGGAAGGACTTGTCGACCTTGTCCCAGGTGCCGTACTCTTCGTTAAAGTTCGACGCGATCTTCGAGATGACCGGGGTGAGCGACGTAGAACCGTTAAACATGATTTGTCGGCTCGACGATTCGGCGGGTTTCGCCTCCTCCTTCCCCTCTTCCGTTGCATTCGATCCGCAACCGGTCATCCATACCATGGCCATGACGGCAACGAGAAGAACGGAAAGAAATTTTTTAGATTTTTTGTTCATCATAACCTCCTCTTAACATAAATATAATCTAATCTTAATTATAGCATACGTTTTCACGTGCGGTCGATAGGTAGATATATAGAATGTTTCTATAAGTGTAGACAACGTATTTCGAAAACAAATAAATCGGCGATATAAGTCATTCATACGACGTGAGACAAACACAGACGGGCGTCGAAAGCCTTCGCGGAACAGGCTTCGTCAAGCGGTGAAGAGGGGGACGAATATGCAATTATTATATCGAAATTAATTTAACGAAGTAAAATATTAGATAAAATAACACAAAACTGAAAAATGTGTTATTTCCGCGTGGAAGAGGGTATAAAATAAAAACACAAAATTTATTATATTTTAAGGAGGTGTACCGTGGAATTTAAAAAAGTAGTCGTTTTAGGCGGCGGCGTCTTAGGAACACAAATTGCCTTAATGAGTGCCTACACGGGACACGACACCACCATATGGCTGCGGAGCGAAGGCTCCATCGAAAGGACGCAACCGAGGGTCGACCACTACACAGAGACCATGGTTCAGGTTTTGGAAGATTCCAAAGAATTGATCGGCAATCCCCTATCCGCAAAGCTTTATCCGAGGGGACTTATCCGCGAATGGGACGGTACCACCGAGGATGATATCGACCGATTGATTGAGAAGGCAAAACAAAACTTTCGGGAAAATTTAAATCTCGAACTGAATATAGAGGCGGCGCTGGGCGATGCGGATATTACCATCGAGGCGATGTCGGAAGATCCCGAGGCGAAGTCCGCGCTATACAAGAATATTCGCGACGTGCTCGACGAAAAGACGATTCTCTGTACCAACTCGTCGACGCTCTTGCCGTCGACGTTCGCAGAAGATACGGGACGTCCCGAAAAGTATATGGCGCTTCACTTTGCCAACGAAATTTGGCGACACAATACCGCCGAGTGTATGGGCCACCCGGGCACCGATCCCGGCATCTACGACACCGTCGTGCGATTTGCCGAAGAGATGAATATGATCCCGATCAAGCTACACAAAGAACAGCCCGCATACGTCTTGAACTCTCTGCTCGTGCCGTTCTTGGACTCTGCGGAAGCGCTTTGGGCAAAGGGCGTGGCAGATCCCGAGACCATCGACTTGACGTGGCGTTTGGCGACCGGCGCACCCGCCGGCCCCTTCGAAATCTTGGACGTCGTCGGACTTGATACGGTCTATAAAATTTTGCAGATGAAATCGGACGTTAACGATTCCGATTCGATCGACCACAAGATCGGTGCGATGATCAAAGAAAAGATCGATCGAGGTGAAAAAGGCGTGAGTTCCGGCAAAGGTTTCTACACATACGAGACAAAGTGATCGAATGTTTCTTATGAGCATTTCTTAATAAATCGCAGCATAAAAGATCCCTATGATTCATAGGGATCTTTTGCATGAAGAGATAGCGACCATGAGTAAGCGGACGCGGTCGATGCGATTCGTGAAGTGTCGCAAACTGAGCGGCAGCCTGAAGCACCCTGTTCTTCGGAAGAGGGCGCTTTTTATCGGGAAGAAGTCGATGAGGACGAGGATAGAATTTGCAAAGAGGATTGAAAGTGATGTGCTTATAGTGTATAGTGTGTATTAACAAACATCACAGTGAAGGAGGCGGGATATGCATTGAATATTATTATTTCAAACCATTCGAACACGCCGTTATATCGTCAAATTAAAGATCAGATTAAGCGCTGCATCTTAACGGAAGAATTAAAAGAAGGCGACGCCTTGCCGTCGATTCGAAAACTCGCCAACGAGTTACAAGTGAGCGTCTTGACGGTGCGACGTGTGTATAACGAACTGGAGGAGGAAGGCTTCGTCGTCAGCCAGGCGGGTCTCGGTACGTTCGTGTCGACGGGAAATATCGAATGGTTACGAGATACGAAGCGCAGAGAGGCCGAAAAAGACCTGTTGCGCGCGATCAAGACGGCGAAATCACTGCAAATTACGAAAGACGAGTTACACGAGATGTTGGATATTTTGTACGAGGAGGAGTAACCGTGGAAAACGTCATTGAAATATCGGGTTTAAATAAAAAGTATGAGAACTTTCAACTGTCCGACGTCTCGATGAATATCCCGCGCGGATGTGTGGCGGGGTTTATCGGCTTAAACGGAGCCGGCAAGACGACGACGATTCGCACGATGTTGGGACTGTCTAAAAAAGACGGCGGGACGATAAAACTGCTCGGACGCGACATCGACGAAGACGAAAAGGGCATTAAAGATGAGATCGGCGTCGTCTTCGACGAAGGCTATCTCTACGAGTCGCTGAAGATGCGGGAGATGAAGAGCATCGTGGCAAACGCCTATACGCATTGGGACGAGGCGACGTACGCGCGCTTGATGGAGCGGTTCGGACTACGCGAGGAGCAGGGGATTTCGACCTTATCGAAGGGCATGAAGATGAAATTCGCGTTGGCGCTCGCCCTATCCCACAACGCGAAGCTCTTGATCATGGACGAGCCGACATCGGGGCTCGATCCGTTGGTAAGAAAGGAATTGCTGGATATCCTCGCTAAATTTATGGAAAAGGGCGGGGAAGGCGTCTTTTATTCGAGCCACATCACCTCCGATTTGGAGAAATTTGCCGATGTGATCGTCTTTATCGACGACGGCGAGATCGTCCTGGTCGAAGACAAAGATTACTTATTGGATTCCCACGTCCTCGTCAAGGGCGATAATAAATTTTTAAATAACGAAAATAGGAAGTACTTTATCGATTTACACGAAGGCGAGTACGGATTTTCCGGCGTGACCAATCGACGAAGCGTATTAGAAGAGAGCATCCCCGATTTGGTATGCGAAAAAGTCGATATCGAAACGTTGATGTTGGCCTATGTTCAAGGAGGTCGCCCCAATGATTAATTTAATGAGAAAAGATTATCTGATCGTAAAAAAAATATGGCTCGGTATGATGGTGATCGCTGCGGTGTTGCCGCCGTTTTTGTCGTTTTTCGGAGACGGCGTCGTCATCCCGGCGGCGCTTACGCTTTCTATGATGAGTATTTTGCTCTCCATGATCTTATTTGCCGCGATATATGAAGAGGAAGAGAAGTATCCGAAGGCCGCAGCGCTTATAACGACGATCGGTTACAGCCGGACGATTCAAGTCGTCGAGCGATATATCTTGATGCTTGCGGCCTTTTTATATTGCACGATCGTCTACGCGATAGAATCTCACGTTATCGAGGGACTGGGCGCGCTCGGATTGTTCGATTTTCTGACGGCGATGTTTTGTTACGTGCTCGTCGAGTCGCTGTACTTGGGCCTTACGACGCGGTTCGGCTTAAGGGCGGGAAGGTATATCCTCATGGCCGTCATTTTCGGGACGTCCTTGGGGCCGAGCATGATAGCGAAATTAAATATTACGCTAAATTTTAGCGGTCTGAGGACGATGAACGAGTATCTTATAATTTTTTTGCTCGTCGCGATGACGGTCGTCGCTTACTTGATATCGCTCATGGCGGCGTTGAAAGCGTACGAACATAAAGAACTATAGAGAATACACGATAAAAAAGGGAAATTTAAGACCGATCGACACTCCGTCTCTTATGGCGGGGTGTTTTTTATCGCAATTTCAATGGTACAAATTAGTAGAAGCCATTCGCAGACGGTGTGGAAGGGGTGTGGATGTTGAAGAAAATACTGATCATCGAAGACCATCGGGAGCTCGCCTCGCAGATGCGGACGTATCTCGAGCGCGGCGGATACGGCGTGGAGACGGCGGGGTCGTATTACGACGCGCTGGATAAGCTCGACATCGGCTGCGACCTCGCCCTCTTGGACATCAACCTTCCGGATAAGGACGGCTACCACTTGATTGAACGGGGGAAGCAAAAGGACGTCCGCGTGATCATTACGATGGTAAAAAATGACGAGTCGTTTATCGTCAAGGCCTTCGACCAGGGGGGCGGACGATTATTTTGATTACCGCTTGTTCTTCGCGTTTTCGCTGATCATTTTTGCCGTAAACTTTTCGATTTATCACGCGTCGTTGAAACGCATATTGGACAGGCCGACGATCGAGTTGATTCGAAGAATATAGCGAAATGATCGGAAGAACTTAAAAAGGAGATGCGCGCGCATCTCCTTTTTAGGTTTATAAAAAAATGAACGTTTCACATCTCCGCCTTAGATTGAGAAAATGCGGCGTCGCGCTATCTAGAAGGCATTCGCGATCGCCGCCTTTAGGCGTCGTATCGAAGGCGTCTTACGGCGTAGGCGTAAAACAGGACGATTTCCAAGAGAGCGAAGGCGACGAGGGGAAGGACTTCAGGCGGCGCCAACCGTTCGAATCGGTTCATTTGAAGGGCGAGGAAGCTCAGTCCCGAGGCTTTTCCGAAGAGCGGGACGATATCTTGTGCCGACGATAAAAACCCCAGAAAGGATGCCAAAGTCGACAAGAGGGTTACGACGCCGAGGGAGCGGATGCGTACGGCGACGGCGGTAAAGATCGCGATAAAGGGGAGGCTGAAGAGCGTGCTCAAGGCGATATAGTAGTAGAAGATGGAGAGGTCGAAGGCGCCGAAGCGGCAGACGAATTTTCCGCCGAGATAAAAGCAGAGGAGAAAGTAAAGTTGTGTCGCGGCGACGACGGCGAGTGCGAGGAGCGATTTCGCGGCGATAAAGCGCTTGTTTCGAACGGGCGACGTTCGGATGAGGTCGAGCCCCGCCTTATGTTCGGGTGCCCAAAGTGTCGCGACGACGAGGGCGATCAAGGGAATGATAAAGAACGAAAAGTAAAACAGCGATACCTGTGTCCACAGACTTTTCCACCCGTGCGAGAGCATGGCCCGGTTATTGAGGTAATTCACGAGGCCGAAGATATTCGCGAGTAAGGGGATCACGAGGACGATTCCGAGTAAGTTGGGAAGTTTTACTTTTTTAAGTTCGAGTTTGAGTATATTTAACATGGCGCACCTCCTACGCTTCTCTTTCCAAGACGACGCGGTGCGTGTGTTTGAGCGATAGGATCAGAATGCTCAGGACGATCGCGCCGAGGAAGAGGGGAACGGGGTTTAGGGGATTGAGTACCTGGACGAAGGTATCGCGGTCGCGGACGTAGGATATATTCATCAGCGTCGTGGTCCAGGCAAAGGGATTTATAAAGGAGAGGATTCTCGATGTGAGCATGCAGACGATGCCCGTTAGCGTGCCGATGATGGAGAAGAATAAGGTAAAGTAGATTTTTTTAACGCGAACTTCGATCCAAAGGAAAAGGGCCGCCATCGTCAGGTGGATGATGTAGACGCTTACAAATGATAAAGCGATTCGAAGGAGCGTGTCGTCGTAGAACATAAAGTTTGGCGAGCGGGAGGCGATGGCGATGAGGAGGATCCACTCGAAGAGCTGGACGAGGAGGAAGTTCGCCGCGAGGTGCTTAAGTTTCGCGGAGAGAATCGCGGAGACGTCCAGTCCCAAGCTTTGTTGAAGTTGCCACATGTCGTGTCGTTCTTCGATTTCAACGACTTTTTTTACGATGGCCGCGATCAGAACGGCGTCGAAGATCGTCTGTAAAAAGAAGTACGTGTCGAGGACGGCGTAAAGCGGGTAGGTCGAATCCTTGGCGGTCGTGTTGATAAAGACGCCCGCGATGTGGATGATCGCCATGATCGTGAATAAAAAGCGGGTGCCGAGATATTTATTTTTGGCGGCTTCGAGATTTTTCATTGTCACGACCTCCTTTCGATGCGCGGTTTTCTCTTATAAAGAGTGTCTCGAGGCTCTCTTTTTCCTCCTGAACGCGGTAGATGTCGACGTGTGGTGCGAGCGTTCGGACGATGGAGGCGACGGACTTCTTCGAGCAATTGCCGAGGACGAGTTCACCGCCTACCGTCTCTTCGAAGGGGCGGTTTAACAGCTGCATCGCCTTGTTGTTGTCCGAAGTCGCCATTGTTATAAACGGAGGATGCAGCTGTCTGTAATCGTCGAGGGTGCCGTCGTAGGTGAGGCGGCCCTCCTCGAGGATGGCGATATGGGTCGCGATCTTTTCGATTTCATCTAAAATATGGGAGGAAATGAGGATGCTCGTGTCGCTCTCTGCGACGATGCGTTGAAAAAAGTGCCGCATTTCTTCGATGCCGTAGGGATCGAGCCCGTTGATGGGCTCGTCGAGGACGAGGAGATTCGGCTTGCCGATGAGGGCGATGGCGATGCCGAGGCGTTGTTTCATGCCGAGGGAGTATTCCTTTGCCTTCTCGTGTGCCGCCTCTTCGAGTCCGACGGCCGCAAGAAGGGACATCACATCGTGAGGGTCCGCGCCCTTCATGCGGCTGATGATGTCCATGTTTTCGTATCCCGTCAAGTGGTCGTAAAACGACGGATTTTCGATGAGCGACCCCATGCGGCGGTTGAGTTCTTTTTGGTTCTGCGGCGTCAGTGCCTCGCCGAAGACCTGAATGTCGCCGCCGTCCCGCTCGATTAAGCCCAGGATCGCCTTCATCAGCGTGGTTTTGCCGGCGCCGTTAGGACCGATGAGCCCGTAAATCGCGCCCTCGGGGATGTCCAACCGGTCGATGTCGAGGACGTATCGTCCGCGGTAGGATTTTTTTACATGTTGTATGCTTAAAATAGTATTCAAGATAGACCTCCTTTATGCGTATCAAGGGATATACTCATCATACGGCGCGGGGCTGACGCGGCGATGACATCTACCTCACGTTTACATCACGCGGTGATCTAGACGGGCACTGTCCTCGTTCATCGTGTAAAATGGTGATGTACCCATTGCGCATATCGAAAGAAGAGAAAAGAGGTTATATTGAAGACGTATCAGGAGATCAACAAGGAGACGATCGATCGATGGATCGAAGACGGATGGGAGTGGGGGACTCCGGTGTCGCACGAGATGTATCTCAAGGCGCGCGAAGGCGAATGGGAGGTTTTTCTCACGCCGACGGTCCCGGTGCCGCGCGCGTGGCTCGGCGATATCGAGGGAAAGAAGATCTTAGGCCTCGCCTCGGGTGGGGGACAGCAAATGCCGATCTTCCAGGCGCTGGGCGCGACGTGCACGGTGCTCGATTACGCGTCGAAGCAAATAGAAAGCGAGTGCATCGTCGCCGAGCGGGAAGGGTATTCGATCGAGGCGATCGAGGGCGATATGACGAAGCGGCTCCCGTTTGAGGACGAGTCCTTCGACATCGTCTTTCACCCCGTCTCGAATTGCTATATCGAGGAAGTCCAGCCCGTCTTCGACGAGGCGTATCGCGTGCTCAAAAAAGGCGGCATCTTCCTCGCGGGACTGAACAATGAAGTCAATTATATCGTCGACGAGGACGAGAGGAAAATCGTCTGGTCCATGCCCTTTAACCCGTTGAAGGACGAAAGGGCGCGCGAATTTATGCTTAAAGAGGAAGCGGGCATGCAGTTTTCCCACACGACGGCGGAACAGATCGGCGGTCAGCTGAAAGCGGGCTTTACCTTGCTCGATATCTACGACGATACGAACGGGTTCGGGCGGCTTCACGAGATGAATATTAAGACCTATATCGCGACGAAGGCGATAAAGTAGCGAGATACCTTTGAGGTAACGGCGACATCACTTTTAGATCACAAACGCGGCCGCATCGAAAAAATATGCTAGACTGGACGTAAAAGGGGGAATGATGTGATGACGACGCGCGACCGCCTGTTGATCGTCGACGACGAGAAGGAGCTGCTCGATCATTTATACGATTATCTGTCCTCTCGCGGCTATGAGACCATCTATACGGCGTCCAATCTTGCGCAGGCGAAATTTCAGTTTCGAAACCACGCGATCGATTTAATTATCCTGGATTTGATGTTGCCCGACGGAAGCGGCCTCGATTTTTTAAGGGAGATTCGGCGGGCATCGAAGGTGCCGGTGATTATTTTATCCGCGCTCGACGGGACGAGCGATATGCGCGAGGGCTTTCAATTCGAAGCCGACGACTACATCGTCAAGCCGTTTCTTGCGGAAGATCTCCTCTGGCGCGTGCAGGCGGTGTTGAGGAGATCGTATCGCGACGAATACGTCGATCAAGTCGTACTCGACGGGATCGTCTTCGACCGGAGCAGGGCGCTTTTAGTGCGCGGCGAAGAGGAGATCGCGCTGACGGCGAAGCAGTTTAAAATTTTGGACCTTCTGGCGGAAAATCTCGGCAAGATCGTATCCATCGACCGAATCCTGGAGGAAGTGTGGGAGGAGCCGTTCGGTTACGAGAATACTTTGGTGACGCATATTTATCGTCTGCGGGAAAAACTGGAGGACGATCCGTCGAATCCGAAACGGCTGATCACCGTCAAGGGACTGGGGTATAAACTCGTAGGAAAGGATCACTAGGGCGGCGTATGTTCAGCTATTTTTTAAAAAAACTTAAAAAAGTTCTGCTGATCGCGTGCCTGCTCTTTGCGGCGCTTCTCGCGTGTGTGGGGCTTATCCTTTATGTGAATATCGCGCTTCCCGAAACTTACGACGCGCCCGAGAGGGTATTCGAGTACGTCGAAAAACACGCCGCAGGGAGAGAATTGTTTACCGCCGAAAACAGGCGCTACCTCGCGGAACGCTCGATTTGGGCGATGCACCTCGACCGGGACGGCGAGGTGGTCGAGAGCTTTCGAAAACCGAAGGAGGTGAAAGACCGCTTTACGCTGACGGACGTCGCGGGTTTTTCGAGATTCTACCTAAACGATTATCCGGTCTTTACCTACATCGCGGGCGAGGGGCTCATCGTATTTGGCTACCCCAAGGGATCGTTGGATCGCTTTCCCGTGAGCTATTATAATTTCGATCACCTGCTCGTCAATCTGAAACTCGTGGCGGCCTTTGTCGTCTTATTTTTCGTCGTCATCTTTTGCATCTATCGCTACGAGATGTGGACGATCAAAAAGCAGATCGTTCCCCTCCAAGAGGCGATCCGGGATATCTTCAGCGAGGACTTCGAACCCCTCGCAGAAGACGACGAGCTGCGGGAAATCGCCGCTTCCGTCAACGAGGCCAATGCGCGTTACAGGCAGCTCGCCGAAAGCCGGGCGACGTGGATTCGGGGCGTGAGTCACGACGTGCGGACGCCGCTTGCAAAATTAAATTGGAACCTCGAGTCGCTCGAGGCGGAGGACGAGCCGGAGAAGATCGAGGCGATGAAACATCAGGTCATGCAGGTTAGCAAAATCGTCGAGGATTTAAACTTGACCACGCGTCTCGAGACCTTGAATACACGGGAGTTTAAGGCGGTATCGCCCGTTCCCGTCGTGAGAAAATTAGTCGTCGATGCCATGAACGAGCATCCGGAGCGGGCGATCACTTTCGACAATCGCTTGACGGATGCGCGGCGCGTGTCGATGGATCCGCATCTCTTTTCCCGCATGATCGAAAACGTGTTGCGCAACGCATTGCGATACACGCGGGGGCGCGTATCGGTCCGCATGGAGGGGGAAGAAGACCGGCTCGTCGTCGCGGTCGAAGACGAGGGAGAGGGCATCTCGAGGGAGGTTTTAGATCGCCTCGAGACCTCCGATACGTCGAATGTCCATGTGCACGGCCTGGGGCTTTTAATTTCAAAGCAGATTTGCGAGATACATCGCGGCACGATGCGCGTGGCGAGCGATGCGTCGGGGACGCGCATTCGCTTTTCGATACCGTTTAACAATACTCGCAACGCATAGATAGACGTAAAAAAAGACGGCGCGCGCCGTCTTTTTCCGCGTTTATATTTAAGATAGAGCCGTGGGTTCGATCCTGAATCCCAGGCGATGAGCCATCGCGCGGTCGGAAGCTTCCTCGGCGCCGCATGTGTTTAAAAAATCGCCCGTAATCGCGGCGTTTGCGCCGGCATATAGGGCGCGTTCGCCATCACCTGTGAGGTTTTTGCGCCCGCCCGCGAGGCGAATAAAGGCTCCCGGAAGAATGTGGCGAAAGACCGCGAAGGTGCGCAGGATTTCTTCTTCGGCGAGAGGAGGCGTATGGGCGAGGGGCGTTTTCTCGATCGCGTGGAGAATATTGAGGGGCACCGACTGAACGTCCAGATCTCTCAACGCGAGGGCGAGATCGACGCGGTCGCGTCGGCCCTCACCGACGCCGATGATGCCGCCGGAGCAGACCTCGATGTCGAGAGCCTGCGCCGCGCGAATCGTCCGAATTTTTTCGTCGTAGCTGTGCGTCGTGCAGAGCGCGGGGAAGTAGGCGCGGGAGGTCTCCAAGTTGTTGTGCAGTCGTTCGAGTCCCGCCTCTTTTAGGAGGGACAGGTCCTCCTTATTCAAGAGCCCGCCCGACAGACAGAGGTGGAGGCGCGTTTCTTTCTTGAGGGCGCGAAAGATCGAGGCGACTTGATCGACCTCGTCTTTCGACAGGCGGCGGCCGACGGCGACGACGGAGTAGCGGTAGATGCCCGCCTTCTCCGCGCGCTTCGCATGTTCGAGCACGGTGTCTTGATCGAGAAGCGCGTGGACTTCGACCGCCGCGCGGCTCGAGGTGGCTTGCGCGCAGAAGGCGCAGTTTTCCGAGCAGTGCCCGTTTTTCCCGTTGACGATCGTACATAGATCGAAGGCGTCGCCGCAACGGGCCTTTCGAATGCGCTCGGCATCGCCCATCAAGGTATCGAGATCTTTGTCGTAGAGTGCGAGCGCCTCTTTTTGAGTGATGGCGTATCCGTTTATAATGTCTTTTGCTATATCAGTCACCGTATGTCTCCCTTCCAAGTGATAGGTATAGGATAAGGCAAAAGTGGCGAAGAATCAACAATTAAATTGTAAAGCACGCGACGGCAAAAGAGGACGTCGCCGTCGACGCCCTCTTTCGAGTAAGGTGTATTAAAAGAATTGAATCGGAGATGCTAAGTTTTCCAAGAGAGCCACGACGCTCCAAGCGGCGGTGATGCTCGACTTCGGATTGGTCGGGTCGGGCTTCGATGTAATTTCAACGACGGCTTTCGCGCGGTCGTTTTCGACGGTCACGCGATGGGTGTTGCCTTTGCTTTCGGGATCGCTCACGAGGCGGACGCCCGTCTTATCGACGCCGGAGGTGACGATGCCCGTCGCGACGGAGACATTGGTGTTTTTTGGGAAACCCGCGATGGCTTCGCGGGCATTTCCTTCGAAGGCGACGATTTTTTCGTCGACCGGCAAGTCCTTCCCCTCCAAGTAGGGGGCGCCGTTTAAGCTCTTCGGGGCTTTGGTACTTTGAATGTCGCTCGTCGCTTCGCCCATAAGATACAGGGTGCGCATAAGATCGAACCCGCCGATTGCGCCCGATGTGATGTGAACCTTGGCCTTTGAGGCCTCGGCGGCGCGGCGAATCGACGCGTAGAGCGCATCGTCCGCGAGGGCGCCGACGGATGTGATGACGACGTCCTTGTTCGCCTCGAGCAGTTGTGTGATGTAATCTTTGACGGCGCCGACGCCCGCGATTTCGACGACGATGTCCGTGTCGTCGGCGAGCACGGCGTCGAAGGACGGGTAGAGCGGAACGTTCTTATTCCCGATTTCGACGGATTCGCCTTCCAAGGCCGTATCGAAGATTCCCTTTAATTCGTAAGAATCGGATAATTTTTCCACGATGGCCGACGTTAAGATTTTTCCGAGGGCACCGTAACCGATGACTGCAATTTTATTCATAGTTTCCTCCCGTGGGCTCATTGATTGACTAAAAAGCCCTTTTGATTCAACATGTCTTGCACGTCGTCCAAGGTTTCCTCATCCTCGGCGAGGACGGTGTGAAAGTGATAGCCGTTGGTAATGTTTTTAAGTGGCGTGCTGACGCTGTCGTAGATGTTGTTCATAAAGTTTTGGACGTCTTTGCGCGATTTGACGTTCATGGTGGCGGAGATTTTTCCGTAGATGCGGTGTTCGACATAGACGTCTTCGACGACGGCGCCCAAATCGACGATGGTGTTCAGTTCTTCGATGATCTGATCGTCTCGATGCTTACATTTAAAGACCCTGCGAAAGCCGGGTGCACTCTCCATATAATAACCCCGGTTGGTCGAGAGAATCGGCACATTTTTGGCGCGTAGTAGGCTGATATCCTGGACGATGACCTGTCTGGAGACGTCGAACATCTTTGCGAGTTCCTCTCCCGAGACCGGCTTTTCCGCTTTGGAGAGGTGGTTTTGTAGGGCGTCGAGGCGCTCTTTTTTAGTCTGCGTCATCGGCTACCAGCCCTTTCATCGACAGGTCGAGGACCGGAGCCGAGTGAGTCAGGGCGCCGCTCGAGATGACGTCTGCGCCTAAATCTTTGTAGGCGTCGATGTTGGCTTCGTCGATGTTGCCGGACAGCTCGATGAGCGCGCGTCCGTCGATGATCCGGACGGCCTCTTTGATCTCTTCGGGCGACATATTATCGAGCATGATGATGTCGGCTTTCGCGGCGACGGCCTCTTCGACCATGTCTATGGTCTCGACTTCGACTTCGATTTTTCGGACGAAGGGAGCGTATTCGCGGGCGAGTGCCACGGCTTTTTCGACGGACCCCGCCGCGGCGATGTGGTTATCTTTGAGCATGACGCCGTCGGTCAAATTATAGCGATGATTTTTTCCGCCGCCTACGCGCACCGCGTATTTTTCGAAGATGCGGAAATTCGGCGTGGTCTTGCGCGTGTCGACGATGTCGGTCTTTGTGCCTTCGAGGGCGCGCGCTATTTTTTCGGTATAGGTGGCGATGCCCGACATGCGCTGTAAAAAGTTCAGCGCGACGCGTTCGCCGGTGAGCAATACCTTAATCGGTCCGCGAATTGTCGCGACTGTATCGCCCGTGCTTACGTGGTCGCCGTCCTTTTTTAAGAGATCGACGGCGATCGATTCGTCGAGCAAGGTAAACACTCTTTCGAAGACGCCGAGTCCGGCGATGACGCCCTCTTCCTTGGCGATCAAAAAGACGTGTCCGCGTTCGTCGCCGATGACGGCGTTCGTCGAGACGTCCTCCTCGTTGACGTCCTCTCTTAACGCTTCGAGAAGATAACGATCGATTAAAAAATCGTGAAGTTGTGCGACCATTCTTTAGCCCCTTTCTTTTCGCTATATAAAAATATATAGGAATGCGGCATTATCCGCAAATGTCGAGCATGCGATCGAGCGGAACTTTTGCGCGTTCGGCGAGTTTCGGATCGACGTCGATTTCGTTTTTGCCCGTGTTAAGAATGTCGACGACTTCCTCGAGCGTGATTTTCTTCATATCTTCACAGATCATGTCGGGGAAGACAAAGGTCTTGCCCGGGTAGGTTTGTTCGAGTTCCCACAACAGCCCTTCTTCAGTGACGATGATATTGGTTTCTTTGTCGAAGTCCGCGACGGCCTTTAAGATACCCTTGGTGCTTCCCGCGTAGTCGGCGAGTGCGAGTACTTCGGGTTTGCATTCGGGATGGACGAAGACGGGGGCGCCGGGATATTGCGCTTTCAGGCTTTTAATCTCTTCGGCGGAAATCTCGTCGTGGACGGGGCAGCAGCCGTCGTTAAAGATAAATTCCTTATCGGGGAATTGGCTTTGAATGTTTCGACCCAAGTTGCCGTCGGGGATAAAGAAGATGTGCTTCGAGTCGATGGCCGCGACGATTTTGGCCGCATTCGACGAGGTACAGCAGTAGTCGGAGTGAGCCTTTATTTCAGCGGTCGAGTTGACGTAGCAGACGACGGCGAGATCGTCGTATTTTTCGCGCATGGCTTCGATCTTATCGACATCGACCATGTGCGCCATGGGGCAGTCCGCCTCGAGGTCGGGGAGGTAGACGTGTTTATCGGGATTTAAAATTTTTACCGTTTCGCCCATAAATTGGACGCCGGCCATGATGATGTGTTCGGCATCCACCTGCGTCGCGGTCTTGGCGAGCGTGAACGAGTCGCCGACGTAATCGGCGGCCGCCTGGACGTCCCCGTCGACGTAGTAGTGGGCGAGGAGGATGCAGTCCTTTTCCTTCTTGAGTTGATCTAACGTGTGTAAGTCCATGAATATCTCCAATCCTATATTGATTTGATTATGTGAAGCAGTGACTGAAAGTCGCTAACAGAAACTATCATACCATAGTTTTGACATATGACAAGATAATTGTCTTGTCAGTAAAGAAATTTTACAAAGGCGGTTTGAGTCTTCGCGTTCGAGGGCGTATAATCGACGATAGAAAGGGGACGAGCATTTGTTTCACTTATTTAAAGAAAAAGGCGACTCGGACATTCCTTCGATTTCGATGGCCGAGCTGGTGAATCTGTCCGAGCCGTTTATATTGGATGTCCGCGAACCCGAAGAGACTGCGCGGGGGACGATCCCCGGAGTCTATAAGATTCCCCTCGGCGATCTTCCCGAGCGGGCGAGCGAGTTGCCGAGAGATGCGACGATTTATGTCGTCTGTCGTTCGGGCAACCGAAGCTTAAAAGCGTGTCGCTATTTAAAGAGCGAGGGGTTTCATTGCGTCAATGTCGCGGGCGGCATGATGGCTTATCGCGGCCCGCTCGACCGAGGATAGCACGGCCGTTTTATCGCCCTGTGTGGCGCTTTTCGAAATAAAAACGGATGGATATTCCGCCCCACTGTGTGATCAAACGTCACATGGGTATACGTTAAGTAATGGAAAAAAAGGAGGCGAACGATGGCTAAAGATATGACCGTTTACAAATGTAAGGTTTGCGGATTCATCTACGACCCGTCGAAAGGCGTGCCGGATTTCGGAATCGAAGCGGGTATTCCCTTCGATGAATTGCCGGAAGATTGGACATGTCCCGAGTGCGGCGCGACGAAGTGGATGTTTGTCAAGGTAGAAGACGAAAAATAATAAAAAGCACTCGCGAGGGTGCTTTTTATTCATGTCAATAAAATAATAGGAAATGATAAGGAAGAGAGGGGCAATTAATGAAGTCGATGGTAAAACTCTACGATTCCGTTTTGCGCGAGTCCATTCTCATTCCCGCGGAAATGCGCTATTGGGACGGTTCGACGTCGAGAAATTCAAAAGAGGAACCTCGCGTCGTCATTACATTTAAAAAACCGATCGACCTCGGCAAGGCGAGAAAGGATTTTTCCCTGACTTTGGCAGAGGCGTATATGGACGGCGACATCGAAATCGACGGTTCGATTCAAGAACTCATGTGTTCTCTATTCGCCAACGACGAGAGCTTTATGGAGAGCAAAAAGTTTAAGATGCTTAAATTTTTGCAAGGTCACGGAAAAAATGCGACGAAAGAGGACATCGCGTTTCACTACGACATCGGAAACGACTTTTATCGCTACTGGCTCGACGAGAGCATGACTTATTCGTGTGCGTATTTTTTAAGCGAAGACGATTCGCTCGAGCAGGCGCAGGAGCAAAAGATCGACCACATCCTCAAGAAATTGCGCTTAAAAGAAGGGGAGACGCTGCTCGATATCGGTTGTGGATGGGGGAACCTCATCATACGGGCTGCCGAGACCTATCCGATCAAAGCCTACGGCTGTACGCTGAGCGAGGAGCAAAAGACCCTGGCGGATCAACGCATTAAGGAAAAGGGACTCGAAGATCGGGTACAGGTCTTCTTAACGGATTATCGCGACCTCGTGGCCGAGGGACGGCACTACGACAAGATCGTGAGCGTCGGCATGTTCGAACACGTCGGAAAAGAAGACATCCCCGAATACTTCAAAAATATCGACGATTTGATGGCGGATCGGGGACTCGCTTTAATTCACGGCATCAGCGGTCAGCGCGATCCGGACGACCCCGACATGGGTCGGAATTCGTTCTTAAATAAATACATCTTCCCCGGCGGCTACATTCCCGCCATCGCCGAGATCGTCACGCCGATCGACAAGCTCCGCCTGCACTTAATCGATATGGAGAGTTTGAGGCGCCACTACCAGTTGACGCTCGAGGCGTGGGCAGAGCGCTTTCACGCGCATTGGGACGTCCTCGAAGAGATGATGGGCGAGAAGTTTATGCGCATGTGGGATATCTATTTGAACGCGTGTGCGGCGATCTTCGAGGCCGGGAAACTCGACGTCTGTCAATATCTGATCGAGAAGGGAACCGACAACGAGCGCCCCTTGAGCCGAAGCTACATGCTGTAGGCGAGGCATCCGGAGCGAGCGTGCGCGAAAAAATGCAAATGATTGACATTGCTTATTGAACGCGCGACGAGGGGGAGTATAATGGAAACACGAGAAAACCTTTACCGCATGAAAGAGAAAAAGGAGGTCTTTATGAAAAAGATGGCGGCATGGGTATTGTGCTTATTACTTATTCCCTCGGCGGTTCTCGCAAAGGGGCCCGACCCGATCGAGGTTTACGTCAACGGCAGAGAACTTTTGGTAGAGGATGCGGCGCCCGTCATTCGCCACGACCGGACGTTTCTTCCCCTGCGCGCGGTGACCGAAGAATTGGGTTACACGGTGACGTGGGATCGGGCGAAAAAAGAAGTCACCTTGACAAAGGGCAAAGAGGCCGTCGCGATGACGATCGGCAAGAAATCTTATCGCTCCGGCGGCAAGGACGTGGCGATGGATGTGGCACCTTATCTCGAGAAAAACCGCACCTTTATTCCGGCGCGTTACTTAGGCAAAGCGACGGGACTTCCCGTCGAGTGGGTGCCGACTACGCGCATCGTCACGGTCGGACAATATCCGAAAAAAGACGTACCCGCGGGCGAGCGAATCGACGTCGAGGACGTCGGCATGTCCTTTGCCTTGCCGAAGGATGCGAACATCGTCTACAGACTCGTGGGAAACAGGCTCTGTTTCTATGAAAAGTCGAATGACGACGCCGGTGGCGACGGATTTCTCTTCTCGCTCTCCGCGGTCAAAAACCCGAGGACGGCGTGGAATAATCATCCCGTGATCTTGGCATATCGAGACGGCGTCTATTACGGCGCGGACTTCCGCGGAGATCCGGCGGATATTCAAGACGAGACGCTGAAGTCAAACTTTGAGAAGGCGTATGATCTTATCGACGATATTTTAATGACGGTCGAGGTGAGACAATAAAGACGCTAAACATCCGTTGGGGAGTAGCATCTTCAACGGATGTTTTTTTCAATAAAAAAGAGTCTAGTTTTCACTAGACTCTCAAGAGTTGACGTGGAACCTTTGTATTGTTTAAATTTTATTCTTTTTCCGAGGCCGACGTTCGAACCCGTCGGCCAACAGAAGGGCAGCGAGAAACGTGATCGTGGTCGTGGCATGGGGTGAATTTCCAATATAGCGAAGCACCCAGTTGTTATTTAATATGGCGAGAAGATGACAACACGCGACCAAGATGAGTATTCCGATGCCCCAATAGAACCTTTCCCGACGGGTCATATCGTGAATTAACAGATAGCCGAGGAGACCTGAGACGAAAAGGGCGACAAGCTTAAAGAGCCAACTGTTCGCGACGACGGCGGAAAAATTCTCCCACGCCATCGGATCCCAATCAGGTTGCATCGCTTGCATGAGATAGGGCATCGCTATGAGAATGATAAAAATAATAAGTCGTTTCATAGTTTTCACGTTGTATCACTCCTTGCTCGTCCTCCTATTTAACGCTCTATCAATCTTTTCTTCTTAAATAACGGTATCTCCATTCTTGTACCTATTTAAATGAAAGTGAATCATGATCTACCTCCATCATGAAGCAAATAATTTTAATAAAATTATATTGTCCTTACTTTATCATGTCAATAATTTGAAGCGATAAAAGGATTTCTTCAAAACTTTTAATTTACATGTGATATAGATCAAATTCGGATGCTTATGGCCTTATTTTAATACTTGAATGATCGCCTTACGACGATACATGAATAGCGACATTTTTTATCTAAACGTTGATGTGTCGGCGGAGAAATAAAAAAGGAGCCGGGTTTTTATTAGATTTCTCACTGGCTGATAAAGAGGAAATAAAGGGAAAAAAGAGGATCGGCCCGTGCCGGTCCTTTTTGATTGGGTATAAGTGATATGACGAGAAAAATAGTAGGAAAGGAGAAGATATGGAACGAATAAGACAATCGATCGACGTCGGCGTGCGCATTCCTTCGCGCATCGTGATGCCGCCGATGGCCTCGGAGGGATCCGAGGATGGACGGATCGAAGATTCGACGATCGAATTTTACAAGAAACACGCGGAAAATCCTCACTTCGGGCTCTATATCGTGGAGCATAATTACGTCGAGCGCATCGGCAAGGCGTCGCCGAAGCAGATGTCGCTCGCTCGAGATGAGGACGTGGAGGGACATAAGCGCCTGCTCGATGCGATGCGGAGCGCGTCGCGCGACTTTAAGGTGTTTGTACAGATCAATCACGCCGGGAGAAAGGTCAAGCCGGAGAGCATCGACGGCGAACCGATAGGCCCCTCGGCGGAAGCGGGCGTGCGCGAGATGACGGCGGAGGATATGCTTCGGGTGAAGGACGCGTTTGTCTCGGCGGCGCTCCGCGCGCAGAGGGCCGGATACGACGGAGTCGAGTTGCACGTGGCACACGGTTATCTCTTAAATCAGTTTCTCTCACCTCTCGCCAATAAGCGAAGCGACGAGTACGGAGAGGACCGGCTCCTCTATCCGCTGGAGGTCTTTTGCGCCATCAAGGAAGCGGTCGGGAACTTTCCCGTCGCCGTGCGCATCGGCGGCCTCGATTTCGAAGAGGGCGGTACCGCGATCTCAGACGGCGTCTCGGCGGCGAAGCGCTTTGAGGAGGCGGGGGCGTCTCTTATCGATATGACCGGCGGTATGAACGGCTTTACGCGTCCCGGACACGACGAGCCGGGGTGGTTTTCGGATCTTACCGAGGCGGTTAAAAAAGAAGTCGAGACGCCCGTGCTCTTAACCGGCGGTGTTAAGACGTGTGCGGACGCCGAGCGATTGTTAAAAGAAGGGAAGGCCGATCTGATCGGCGTGGGTCGCGCCTTCTTAAAGGACCCGCGTTGGGAGATGGACGAATAATTTCTGTCGATGCATGAAAAAAGCGGCATGGTACCATGTCGCTTTTTGTGTCTTCAATGAAAGAGAGAATAAGAAAACCCCCGGCTTAGCCGGGGGTTTTTTCGTGCTCATGCACGGATTTTTGTTTTAAACGCCGAGCGCGATCGTCGATTTAGTTATCTTCTGCGAGCTCTTTGTAGCGTTTGTAGGTTTGTCTTGCATCTTCTTCGGATGCGTCCAGAAGCTCTTCGCCTTCTTCGGGCGAGCGACGCAACAAGGATGCGTAGCGGTTTTCGCTCATCAGGAATTCGCGATAAGACTTGGTCGGTTCCTTGGAATCCATGATGAAGGGGTTTTCGCCCTTAGCGATGAGTTCGGGGTTGTAGTGGTACAGTTGCCAGTAGTTGGACTCAACGGCTTCTTTTTGTTGTTTGGTCGCATATGCCATACCCTTGGTAATACCGTGGTTGATACAGGGCGAGTAAGCGACGATGAGGGAAGGTCCGTTGTAAGCTTCGGCTTCTTTAATGATCTTGATGAGGTGGTTCATGTTCGCGCCGAGAGCAACTTTTGCGACGTAGATGTCGCGGTAGGACATAGCCAAGAGACCGAGGTCTTTCTTAGCGGTCTTCTTACCTGCAGCGGCGAATTGTACGACAGCACCCTTCGGGGTAGCCTTCGAGGATTGTCCACCGGTGTTTGCGTAAAGCTCGTTGTCGACGACGAGGACGTTTAAGTCTGCGCCCGTTGCGAGGACGTGGTCGAGTCCGCCGTAGCCGATGTCGTATGCCCAGCCGTCGCCACCGTACATCCAGAAGGATTTCTTCGTGAGTTGTTCCTTGTGGTCGAGGACGTAGTTTCTAGCTTCTAATGCTTCGCCGTCGAGGTCTAAGCGTTCGAGTGCTTCGATAACGGCGTCGCTGCGCTCTCTCGTGCCTTCGCCGACGTTGTAGTTGTCGAGCCATTCTTTGAATGCCTTCTTAGCGTCGGCATCGGTGATGGCGTCGTTAACTTTTTCGAGTTCCATCGTGACTTTTTCACGTTGTTGACCGTTTGCGAGGTACATACCCAAGCAGAATTCGGCGTTGTTTTCGAACAACAGGTTGGACCATGCCGGACCGAATCCTTGGTAGTTGGTCGTATACGGTGCGATCGGGAATGCACAGCCCCAAGCTTGAGAACAACCGGTTGCATTGGCGATGTACATTCTGTCGCCGAACAGTTGCGTCAAGAGTTTTGCGTAGGGAGATTCGGAACATCCTGCACAAGCACCCGAGAATTCGAGGAGCGGTTGTTCGAACTGGCTACCCTTGATCGAGAACTTGTTCATCGGGTTTTCCTTATGAGACAAGCTCATAGCATACGTCCAGTTTTCCTGTTCGGGAAGTTGCGTTTCCAAATCTTCGAAGACGAGCGCTTTTTCCTTAGCCGGGCAGGTTTGGACACAGTTGCCGCATCCCGTACAGTCGAGCGGGTCGACTTGGATGGCGAATTCGTAATCTGCGCCCTTGAGACCTTTTGCGGGGATCGAGCGGAAGTTTTCGGGTTTGTTCTTAACTTCTTCGTCGTTTAAGAGGAACGGACGAATAGCTGCGTGGGGGCAAACGAACGAACATTGGTTACATTGGATACAGTTGTCCGGTTGCCAACGGGGTACGTGAACGGCGATACCGCGTTTTTCGTATTTGGACGTTCCCAAGGGGATGTAGCCGGATTCGTAGCCCTTGAATGCGGATACGGGAAGATCGTCGCCGTGAAGTTCCGTGATGGGAAGCATCATGTTGCGTACGTAGTCGCTTAAGGTCGGATCGACTTCGGGTTCGGGAATTTCGAGGTCTTTCCAGGACTCGGGTACGTCGACCTTGTGGATGTTCTTGTAACCGCTTTCGATTGCTTGATAGTTCATGTTGACGATCTTATCGCCCTTGTGGGAGTAGGATTTCTTAGCGAATTCCTTCATGAGGCGTTCTGCTTCATCCATCGGGATGATTTCGGCGAGCTTGAAGAATGCCGATTGCAAGATCGTGTTGGTACGACGTCCGAGGCCGATGTCTTCTGCGAGAGATACGGCGTTGATGGTGTAGAACTGGATGTCGTTGTCTGCGATGTATTTCTTAACCTTGTTCGGGAGACGGTCTTCCAAGGTTTCGTCATCCCAGGTGGTGTTCAACAGGAATACGCCGCCCGGACGAACTTCGTCGACGATGTCGTAACGGGTCATATAACTTTGGTTATGGCATGCGATGAAGTCGCCGTGGGTAACGGTGTTGGAGTTTCTGATCGGCTCGTGACCGAAGCGCAAGTTGGACTTGGTAATACCGCCGGTCTTCTTCGCGTCGTATTCGAAGTAAGCTTGAACGTACATGTCGGTGTTGTCGCCGATGATCTTGATGGAGTTTTTGTTGGCACCGACCGTACCGTCGCCGCCGAGACCCCAGAATTTGCAGTTGATGATCTTCGGGTTTTCGATGTTGAAGCTGTGATCGACCGGAAGAGAACGATAGGTGACGTCGTCGACGATACCTACGGTGAAGTCGTCTTTTGCTTCGTTTTGCATGATGTTGTCGAAGATGGCCTTAATTTGTGCGTGGTCGACGTTTTTGGAGGAAAGACCGTAACGTCCGCCGTAAATTTCGGGGGCATCTTCCATGTTGTTGAGTGCGCCGGATACGTCCAAGTAAAGCGGATCTCTTGCGCCGGGTTCCTTCGTACGGTCGATGACGGCGATGCGTTTAACCGTCTTCGGAAGAGCATCTAAGAAGTGCTTCTTGGAGAAGGGACGGAAGAGGTGAACTTGCAGGTAACCGGTCTTTTGTCCTTCTGCGTTGAGTTCGTCGACGGTGTCTTGAACGAGACCGCTGACGGAACCCATGCCGACGATGATGTATTCCGCATCGTCTGCACCGTAGTAGTTAAACAAGCCGTAGTCGGTGCCCTTTAACTCGTTGACTTTGTTCATGTATTTTTCGACGATTTCCGGAATTCTGTCGTAGAATACGTTGATGGATTCTCTCGATTGGAAATAGGTGTCGGGGTTTTGTACGATACCTCTTTGTTTGGGGCGTTCCGGGTTCATCGAGTTTTGTTTGAAATGTTCGACGGCATCCCAGTTAACCATGTCGCGAAGGTCTTCGTAGTCCATCACTTCGACCTTTTGGATTTCGTGAGATGTTCTAAATCCGTCAAAGAAGTGCATAAAGGGAACGCTGCCTTCGATTGCACTCAAGTGAGCGACAGCTCCTAAGTTCATACATTCTTGAACGTTTGCGGAAGAGAGCATGGCCCAACCGGTTTGGCGGCAAGCCATAACGTCTGAGTGGTCGCCGTAAATCGAAAGTACGTGGGAACCCAAGGTACGGGAAGCGACGTGCATAACACCCGGGTAGAGGGATCCTGCTGTACGGAACATACTCGGAATCATAAGGGCTAAACCTTGTGAAGCCGTATATGTAGTGGTCAGCGCGCCTGCCTCGAGAGAGCCGTGTAATGCGGCAGCTGCTCCAGCTTCAGCTTGCATCTCTACTAATCTGACTTCTTGTCCGAATAAGTTTTTCTTGCCGTCGGCAGACCAGCTGTCGACCGAGTTTGCCATCGGGGATGACGGTGTAATGGGATAAATTGCTGCTACTTCGGTAAAAGCGTAGGAGACATAAGCCGCCGCTTCGTTACCGTCCATAGACTTAAACACTTTTTCGCTCAAATTGTACACTCCTTACATTCTATATGTTGCAATATACTTGTCGGAATGACCGACGGGTTCAGAGAAAGCTTCGGGATACGAAAGCGTTATCCCGTCGAGCTTCCCCTCTCCTCGCCAATATTATATACAATAGAATTAAAAAATGATAGGAATTTTTCCGCGAGAAGGGAAAAGTATGCTTTTTAAGGTTTTTATATAAAAAAACGAAAATAGCGCGGAGATGAGACGGGTAAAGTGAAAAAATAGAGAAAATCGGCAAACTTTACGCGTTGCATCGGGAGAAATATAATAGGAGAGAAGAGAGTGTTCAAAAAAATTGGCGCTCGGAGAGGAATGCTTTATACTTTTTATATGTTTAGAGAACATGAAAGCATGTTGTATCTATTAGAAAGGTCACGGATGAAGAGACAAGTTATGATGTTTTCGCTCATCGGCGTGGGCGTTTTATGTATGGTCGTCGGGGCGTTGCGCGGCGAAGTCGATACCGTCTTTGCCAAGGCGATTCGCATTTGCCTGGAATGCATAGGGATCGGATAGCTATGAAGTTAAGAAAGAATCTGTTTAATTATCGGGCGTGGATCCAGGGGATGTCGACGTTTTTTACCAATCCCCATCTCTCTAATTTTTTTAGCGGAAAACTCTATACGGGACCGCTTAAACGGGTCTGTGTCCCGGGGCTCAATTGTTACTCGTGTCCCGCCGCGGGCGGAGCTTGCCCGATCGGCGCGTTTCAGGCGGTCGTCGGATCGTCTTCGTTTCGTTTTTCTTACTATATTACGGGTATCCTTATCTTGATAGGGGTCGCGCTCGGTCGCGTCGTCTGCGGATTTTTATGCCCCTTCGGATGGTTTCAGGACCTCTTGCACCGCGTGCCGGTGCCGAAGCGATCGACGGAGAAATTAAAGGCGCTAAGCTATCTGAAGTATCCCGTGCTCGTCGTCGCGGTTTGGCTCCTCGGCGTATGCATCGTCGACGATGTTGGAATGTCCGAACCGTATTTTTGTAAATACATCTGTCCTCAGGGCATCTTGGAAGGGGCGATCCCTCTTTCGATCACCAATTCGGGGATACGGGATGCGCTCGGACCGTTATTTATGGGAAAGTCCGCGATACTCGTCTCGGTCGTCGTCCTTTCAATGGTGTTTTATCGTCCGTTTTGCAAGTGGATCTGTCCTCTGGGTGCATTTTATTCGCTCTTTAACGGCGTCTCTTTTTTTCAATACCATGTGGACGACCATTGCATTCAGTGCGGAAAGTGTAAACAGGTCTGCCGCATGGACGTCGACATGTCGAAGACACAAAATCACAGGGAGTGTATTCGCTGTGGAGACTGTTTAAAGGCCTGCCCTACGGGGTCGATAAGCGCGACATTCGGAAGCGGGGTGACGCCTTCGAAAAGAGAAGGCGCTCGTTTAGAAAAAACCAAAGAAATAAAGGAGATACTATAGATGAAGAAAGTTTTAAAAAAGGCACTCGTCCTGTGCCTCGTCGCGACGATGACGGCATCGGTCGCGGGGTGTACAAAAGGCGCGGATGAGACGGCGGCGAAGGAGTCGGCGCCGAGCGAGTCGACCGAGACGGCCGTTCAGCCGTTTCCGAAATTTACGGGGACCGACATGGAAGATGCGCGGGTCGACGAGTCGATATTTCAAGACCACGCCGCGACGGTGGTGAATTTTTGGTTTACGGGCTGTACGGCCTGTGTGCAGGAGATGCCGGATCTCGAAAACTTGTCACATGATTTAGAGAAGGAGGACGTCGCTTTTGTCGGCCTGTTGGTCGAGCCGGATCGAAAAAAATTGGCGCAGGATATCCTCGAAGCGAAAGGTGCGACGTATCGAAACATCGTGCCCGAGATGGGCGGGGAGATGGAAGGCCTCGTCCAGACAATTTTTGCCTTTCCCACGACGGTCGTCGTCGATCGAGACGGAAACATCGTCGGCGATGCCGTCGTCGGAAGCCTGACGACCGACGAGCGGATCGAGCAGCTGATGGAGCGCGTCGATGACGTCGTCAAAGAGGATAAATAGAGTAAAAGGGCGGTTTTTAACCGTCCTTTTTTAAAAAATAAAAAAATATGAGAGTGTAAAAATTAAAATTTAGATACCGGTTATTTCAATATATAGAAAAGAAGATGTGACAATAATTTATTAAATTTTGTTTGAAATTTACGGGTATAGAGGGCATTTCGTTTTAGATGTTTAGAAATAGCCATGTATCTATTTTAATAACTCAAAATTTATAATTGTTTTGAGATAAACGATCTTTTCTTGATAAGCGTAAAAAAATCGATTATAATATATTTAAAGATTAATCGCCGTCTTTTTGACAAAAGATAGGCAAAACAATGTAAGACATAGTTTAGAAGCACTACGACACAGTGCACGGAGGTTTTTTTATGGATGAGACAAACGGCAGGAAAAAAGTAAAAGCGATAAGCGTTGAGACCTTTGTTTTCCTCGTTATATTCATCGGTGGATTTTATTTAGTCGGTCGCAAAATGGGTGCCGGCATGATGTTTAAAACGATGATGGCGACGGCACACGACTTACTTCTTTCTACTGTATTTCTAATCATGGCCATGGCGGTATTAGCGGGAGCTATCAGTGGCGTCTTATCGGAATTCGGGGCGATTGCCTTGATCAATAAGATCTTTGCTCCTCTTATGAAACCGGTCTGGGGTCTCCCAGGAGCCAGCATTACAGGTGCAGTTGCAACCTACTTATCGGACAATCCGGCGATTATATCTTTTGCAAAAGACAAGACATTTACACAATACTTTAAGAAATATCAAGTACCGGCCCTATGTAATTTAGGTACGTCGTTCGGGATGGGCTTAATCGTAACGACTTTTATGATCGCGCAGGGCAGCGAATTTATCGCTCCCGCGATTATCGGAAATCTGGGTGCGATCATCGGCTCTTTGGTCAGTGTTCGCATCATGCTCAGTCAGACGAAGAAGATGTTGGGCGATGAGGCGGAAAAACCGTATGACGAAGACATGGATCTCGAAGATCTCAACTCGCAAGGCGAATTCCGCTACGTGCGCGAAGGCAATGTCTTTCAACGTACGCTCGATGCCTTGCTCGAAGGCGGAAAAAATGGCGTCGACATGGGGATGTCGATTATCCCGGGCGTCTTAATCGTCTGTACGTTCGTCATGATGATTACCTTCGGACCGGGAGAAGGCGGACAGTACACGGGAGCCGCCTACGAAGGCGTCGAATTTTTACCGTTAATCGGTCAAAAATTACAGTTTATTTTTGAACCGCTGTTCGGTTTCCAATCGCCCGAGGCGATTGCCTTCCCGATTACGACACTCGGCGCGGTCGGCGCGGCTATTTCCCTGGTACCGAACTTCATCGAAACCGGCGTCGCATTTCCAAACGACATCGCCGTCTTTACGGCGATGGGTATGTGCTGGTCGGGTTATCTCAGCACCCACATCGGCATGATGGATGCCCTGAATGCGCGCGAATTTACCGGAAAAGCGATCATGTCGCATACGATCGGTGGATTGGTTGCAGGTATCGCGGCCCACTTTATGTTTATGTTATTTGTTGGATAAGTAGAAAACGCAGCAGACGCTGCGTTTTTTTGTTGCCCGAATATGATAATATATTAGCATTGATCGCTATACATAAAGGAGGATCTTGGAGGTATTGTGAAAGGATTAAAAGGATCGAAATTAGAATCATTTGTGGTAGTAGGGCTCATCTCTATCGTACTTAGACAGTTTGCGGGTTTGGCGGGCTTGGTCGGTTCCGTAACGAACTTTCAGGTTACCGTGGGGTGTATCCTCGCCGGCATCGGACTTTTTATGCATCGTCATGAGCTGAGCAAGGGATATGCTCCCGGAAAGCGCCAAGGGCCGGGAGGTTTCGGCGGTACGGTCTTTAACGGGGGTACCCTCGTCGGGATCTCGATGCTTTTTTTAGGCGTAACTTTGCTCAAGGGAATCGTGATTATGGCACTGTTCGGCCTGGTATTCTTTTTGCTGGGGCGCTTGGTGCGAAATCCGGAAGAGCAGGCGTAACTTGCCGCGCGAGAGGTCATAAAAAAAGAGATATAAAGTTCGTCTTCGGGGCGAACTTTTTTTATGGTTTTTCGACGCCCGTCCCGGGCGACAAAGCCGACGTTTATTTTGACGTGATGGGGATAAAGAGATAACCTTATTTTTCGCGCATCGCTGCTTGAAGTCATGAGAGCGGCGGGAACTCTACGATGGAATTGTCGTTTAAAAATCAAAAAATTATTTGTTAAATGTGGAAGTACGATCTTGACACGATACTCAATATACAGTATATTAAAGGCAAAGAGATAAAAATTTTTACCGGAAAGGAAAACGTTGCCAGATGAAAAGGCAACTCGCGGCAATCGCCAAGTCGGGCGATGAAGCAGCCTGCCGGTTACGATTTTCATCTTGTTTATTCTCTTGCCGATGACGACGGGCCGTCTGTCTTGTCCGAAGGGAGGTGATGAAGGACCGTTATATGTGGAGGTTTAAAATGAAGATCGATCCTTCGTTGAGGTCTTGCCGAAGTCGCGATCAAGATTTTAAATAGACGCGTTAAAATCGCGCGCCGGGCGCGGATTTCGGCCGAATTATTTGAAAGAGGCGGTACTTATGTGGCGATCGCTGTTTCCGGATCGGAAGGAGCGAATCGGCGGAAACGGAAGCAGATCATATCGACGTGAAGAGGCGAGAGAAGCAGGGCGACAGACGGCATACCATGACCTGTGTTGAAGACAGTGTGAGGATAGAGCTTGAGGCGGCTTTTGTCGAAGCTTTTGTAAAAGAGGGAGGAAGAAGAATGGATAATAAAGATAGGGTAAAAGACTTATACCTCATGATGAAAAAGATCCGTGAATTTGAAACAAATGCAATGAACCTCTTTGCAGAAGGTGAAATTCCGGGTTTTGTCCACTTATATTTGGGAGAAGAGGCCATCGCTACCGGCGTATGTTCCAATTTGAGGGAAGATGACTATATAACGAGTACCCACCGCGGTCACGGGCACATCCTCGCCAAGGGAGGCGATCCGAAGTACATGATGGCGGAACTCTTCGGCAAGGAAACCGGCTATTGCAGAGGCAAGGGCGGATCCATGCACATCGCCGACGGCAGCAAGGGAATTATCGGCGCAAACGGCATCGTAGGTGCAGGCCAGTGTATTTCCACCGGCGTAGGCTTAACCATCCTCCTCCGCAAAACGGACCAAGTTTGCGTTTGCTTTTTCGGCGACGGTTCGACCAACCAGGCGACGTTCCACGAGTCCTTAAACCTGGCCTCTATTTGGAATTTACCGATCGTGTTCGTTTGCGAGAATAATAACTACGGCATCTCCATGGCCCAGACGTGTCACCAGAAGGTCAAGGACATCGCGGACAGGGCCGGCGCTTACGGCATACCGGGAATCGCCGTAGACGGCAATAATGTTTTCGCCGTATCGGAGGTAGCTCACGAAGCGATTCAGCGGGCCAGAGAAGGCAAGGGCCCTACCTTGGTAGAATGTAAGACGTATCGACAAAGGGGACACTTTGAGGGCGATCCCGCCATTTATAAGCCTAAAGAGGAACAAGAAGAGTGGTTGAAGAAGGATCCCCTGCCCAATATGGTCGAGTACATGATCGAAGAAGGCGGCTTCAGTCGTGAAGAGGTAGACGCCCTGGACAAGCAAGTGGAAGAGGAGATCCAAGCGGCCATCGAGTTTGCCCGCGAAAGCCCCTTCCCGGCACCCGAAACCTGTGTGGAAGACGTTTATTCCGATATCGTAGAGGAGGTTAGAGTCAGATGAAAAAATTGATGACATACAGTGAAGCGATTCGCGAAGGAATGAGCGTAAGAATGCGGGAAGACCCGAATGTGGTACTGTTTGGCGAAGACGTAGGCCGTTTCGGCGGATGTTTCGGCGTCTCGGCCGGCATGTTTGACGAATTCGGCGAAGAGAGGGTTCGGGATACCCCTATTTCCGAATCGGCCATCATCGGCTGTGCCGTCGGTTCCTCCTCCACGGGCCTCAGGCCCATCGCCGAGATCATGATGATGGACTTTCTCACCGTGGCGATGGACCAGATGTGCAACAACGCGGCCAAGCTTCGTTACATGACGGGGGGCAAGCTGAGTTTCCCCATGGTCATCAGAACGGCCGGGGGAGCCGGGGTCAATGCGGCCGCCCAACACTCTCAATCGCTGGAGGCATGGGTGACTCACGTACCGGGCTTAAAGATGGTATTTCCGTCGACGCCGCAGGACGCTTACGGGCTTATGCTCGCGGCGATCGACGACGACAATCCCGTCGTCTACGAGGAGCACAAGGCGTTGTTAGCGCTCGAAGGGGAAGTCGACTTGGACGCAGGACCCATTCCCCTGGGCGAGGGCGAGATTAAAAGAGAGGGCGGAGACTTTACGGTGATCGCTGTCGGAAAGATGGTCCACGAGGCCCTATCGGCGGCGGACCAACTGGCCGAAGAAGGCGTGGAGCTGGAAGTCTTCGACCCGAGGACCCTGTACCCCTTCGACTTTGACTTGTTGAGGCAGTCCGTATCCAAGACGCATAAGGCGATACTCATCAGTGAAGAAGTGAAGCGCGGAGGTTACATGGGTGAAATTTCCGCGTGGATCGGAGAAGAACTCTTCGACGAATTGGACGCTCCCGTCGTGAGAATCGGCGCCTTAAATACACCGGTTCCCTTCTCGTCGGCTCTGGAACCCGTCTACCTGCCCAACGCTCAAGACATCGTCCGCGCGGTGAAATCTCAAATGTGATTGATTGTCACTCTTTTTCTGCGGAGCTTGCTTTTATAGCCGGACTCCGCAGTTATTTTAAGAGCCCGATAGACCCGATAGAAAGGAAGGGGTCCAAATGTCCATCGGTATCATTGCAAATCCCGCATCCGGGAAGGATATTCGCAGGCTGGTCTCTTGTGCGACGACCATTGACAATCAGGAAAAAGTCAATATTGTCATGCGGATCCTCATGGCGGCTTTGGGCATGGGGGAAGATAAAATATATATTATGCCGGATTCCTTCGGATTGGGCGATACAGCCCTGGACTTGTTGGAGAGAGAAGGCTACGATCCTTCTCCCGTAGAAATAATCGACATGCCTATTTCCGCATCGACCGAGGACAGTATCCGTGCCGGCCGATGGATGGAGGGGAAGGGGGTGGCCTGTATCGTCGTCCTGGGAGGAGACGGAACGAGCCGAGCCGTGGCGAAGGGAGTTACCACGACGCCCCTCATTCCCATCTCTACGGGAACCAACAACGTGTATCCGCAATTTATGGAAGGTACCGTCGTGGGCGTGGCCGCCGGCATAGCGGACCAGCTCGAAGATATCAGTGATTGCTGTATAAAAGATAAGATCATAGAGATCTATATCGGAGATACGTTGAAAGACCTTGCCTTGATCGATGCCACCGTTTCCAGCCACGAGCACGTAGGAAGCCGCGCCATATGGGAAACGGAAAAAATCCTGGCCATCGTCTGCACCCGCTGTCACCCGGCGTCCATAGGATTTTCGGCCGTCCCCGGTGCTTTGATCACCGTCTCCGACGAGGATGAATACGGGGTATTGGTTCGTCCCGATCCTCGGGGAATCGGGATTAAAGCCTCCGTCGCTCCGGGAGTCATTCAAAAAATGCGAATGAGCCCTCCGGTGAAGCTGGGTCTGGACCGAGCCTACGAATTGACCTTTGACACCAACGGCATGATCGCCTTGGACGGAGAGAGGGAGATTAAGGTAAGGGCCGGGGAGAGGGTCGTCTTTAAGATCACCCAAAGGGGACCTTACCGGTTAAACGTTCGCCAAGTCATCGAAAAGGGACAGAGAGAGAATCTCTTTAGAATTAAAGAAGACTAAAGGAGGGTCGCCATGGCAAAAAAGATTGTAATGCCGAAACTCGGGCTTACCATGAAAGAGGGTAAGATCGTGAAGTGGCACGTCAAAGAAGGGGACTACGTCAAAAAGGGACAAGACCTCTTTGACGTGGAAAATGAAAAGCTGACCAATACCATCGAATCGCCCGCCGACGGCAAGTTACTTAAGATCCTGCTTGAAGAAGGGGGGCGTGCGCCGGTACTCGAACCGGTCGGAATTCTTGGAGAAGAGGGCGAGGACATCGGCGAGCTTTTAGAACGTACCGAGTCGGCGGAAAAAGTCTCCCAAAAAGAAGATAAACAACCGAAAGTCGAACCCGTCGAGAGAGAAAAAACATCTAAGCGCATTATCGCCGCTCCCGTCGCCAAAAAGCTGGCCAGGGAAAAAGGAGTCGATCTCTCCCGGATTCGGGGCAGCGGCCCCAAGGGACGCATCGTCTTAAAGGATGTGGAGGCCTTTTTGGACCGATTGGATAAAGAAGTAGCCCCGGATCCGTCCGCCAAAGAAGCGACCGAAGGGACGGACAGCAAACCGACGAGGATTCTCGCGACCCCCTTGGCTAAAAAGATGGCCGAGGAAGAGGGCGTAGACCTCGCTCGCATCGCCAAAGATGGGCGGATACGGGCCGAGGACGTCGCGGAGTTTATTAAATCCGGCGCAGAAGGCGGAAGGCCTTCGACAGAAGACCGAACGATGCGAGAAGAAATGAGCGGTATGCGACAGGTTATTGCCAGGAGGATGAAGGAAAGTTGGGACCGAACGGCTCCCGTCAGCTACCACATATCCGTGGATGTGACGCAGTGGGTGCAATATCGCGATTTTTTAAAGCGCGAGGGAATTCACGTTTCCTATACGGATCTTTTAATTAAATTGGTCTCTAAAGCCCTGATGGTCTACCGCGTGGTGAACGCGAGCCTCGAGGGGGATGAAGTTGTCTACCATGATTATGTCAACATGGGACTTGCCGTAGATGTAGACCAAGGCCTCCTGGTGCCCGTCATCGGAAACAGCCACGAAAAAAGTCTCGAAGAGATCTCTGAAGAAGCGAGGAAGGCGGCGGCCGACGCTCGAAGCGGCAATATCAGTCCCGACGCGCTGCAAGGAGGGACGTTTACCATCAGCAATTTGGGTATGTTCGGGATAGAGGAGTTCTCCCCCATCATCAACTTGCCGGAAGCGGCCATCTTGGGCGTCGGTGCCATAGAGGATATGCCCGTAGTCATAGAAGGAGCCGTCGTGGCAAGACCGATCATGAAACTGTCGCTTACTGCAGACCACCGACTGATAGACGGTGCGACGGCGGCCCGCTTCCTCCGGTGGATCAAGGAACGCATAGAGATGCCGTCGATGCTTTTGTAAGGAGGGATGGTTATGGCCAAGAAAGTGCTGATGCCGAAACTGGGTCTCACCATGAAGACGGGCAAGATCGTGAAGTGGCACGTGAAGGAAGGAGACTATGTCAAAAAGGGACAAGATCTCTTTGACGTGGAAAACGAAAAACTGACCAACACCGTCCAGGCTCCGGAGAACGGCATATTGGCTAAAATTATGCTCGGAGAGGGCGAGAGCGGAGAGGTTCTTTCCCCGGTCGGGATCTTGGCGAAAGAGGGCGAAGATATTAGCGGAATGATCGAGGAGGCGGAACCGCGCGAAGAGAAAAAGAATCGGGAGAAAAAAGGAAAGAAAGTCGTCGTCGTGGGAGGCGGACCCGGCGGTTACGTGGCCGCCATCCGCGCCGCACAATTGGGAGCGCAGGTTACGTTAATAGAAAAAAACAAATTAGGAGGAACGTGCCTGAACATCGGCTGCATTCCTACCAAGAGTCTGTTGCATACGGCCGGGTTGTTTTCCGATTTGAAGACCCGCGGGTCGGAGATCGGGGTAGCGGCCGAGGGTCTCCGTGTCGACTACGCCCGCATGATGGCTCATAAAGACGCCGTGGTCGATCAATTGGTCCGGGGAGTAGAGGGTCTCCTTCGCCACAATAAGGTCGAACTTGTCCGGGGAGAGGCCAAATTTACGGGCGAAGGTAAGATGGCATACAAAGACGACAAAGGGAGAAGCAATCCGGTAGATGCCGATGCCGTCATCCTCGCGACCGGATCGGTCAACAGCATGCCGCCTATTTCGGGGCTGAAAGACAATTCGGCCTGCATCGATTCCACCGGGGCGCTTTCATTGGACGAGCTGCCGAAGTCCATGGTGATCATCGGAGCGGGGGTCATCGGGATGGAGATGGCTTGTGTCTACGGCGCTCTCGGAACGAAAGTTACTGTCGTCGAGGCCTTGGACCACGTATTGCCCATGTTGGACGGGTCGATCGCAGAGGTAGGCGTGGCTCATATGAAAGATGAGGGCATAGACGTCGAATTGAATTGCCCCGTCCAATCCGTGGAAAAAGACGGCGAGGGAGCGGTCGTGGTCTGTAAAAGAGACGGCGAGGAACTGACATTTAAGGGAGAGAAAGTCCTCGTGGCCGTGGGAAGAAAGGCCAACACGGGTTCGTTGAACTTGTCTCGGAGCGGATTAAGCTATAACAAAAAAGGCGAGATTCGGGTCAATGAAAAGATGGAGACGGGGATCGAGGGTATTTATGCCATCGGAGACTGCGTCCAGGGATATGCCAAACTCGCCCACACGGCCTCTGCCATGGGAGAAGTGGCTGCTGAAAATATCATGGGCGAGGCGAGCGTCTACGACGAATCTTCCAATCCCACCGCCGTCTACATGGAACCGGAGGCGGTATCCGTAGGGATCACAGAAGAAGAGGCCGAGGCGAAGGGTATCGCCTATAAGGTCGGAAGCTTCCCCATGGCGGCCAACGGGAGAGCGTTGATCTTAAATGGCGGGGAAGGTTTAGTGAAACTGATCGTCGGTTCGGATTATGGAGAGATTTTAGGTATGCATATCATCGGTCCCCATGCGACGGATCTGATTGCCGAGGGAGCCCTCGCGATCAAACTGGAGGCGACGGTGGATGAGATCGTCGGCACCATTCACGGCCACCCGACCGTGAGCGAGGCCGTTCGGGAAGCCGCGTTAAATGCCGTGGGACGAAGCATTCATATGACCAACGACTAGGAGACGGGTATGATCTACATCGAATCGAAGAGTACGGATCCCGCCTTTAATCTGGCCTTGGAGGAATATGTCTTTGACTATAAGCCCGCGGGAGAGTACTTCATCCTTTGGCAAAACGACAACACCATTGTCATCGGAAAGAATCAAAATACGTGGTCGGAGATTGACTTCGACTTCGTGAAAGAACACGACATTACAGTCGTTCGCCGACTCTCGGGCGGCGGCGCGGTCTATCACGACTTGGGAAATTTAAATTTCACATTTATATCCCCGGTAGACGATCTCGAAAGTCTGGACTTTAAGCGATTTTGTGAACCCATCGCCGAAGCCATTCGCGACTTGGGGGCCGACGCCCGCGTAGAGGGCCGAAACGATATTTTAATCGACGGCAAAAAGATTTCCGGAAATTCTCAATATATAAAAGACGGAAAAGTGATGCATCACGGGACGTTGCTCTTTAACTCAGACTTAACGATGATAGGCGAGGCGTTGATAACGAAAGATAAGTATAAATCGAATGCGGCCAGCGCGTCGATCTTTTCCCGGGTAACGAATATTCGCGATTGTCTAAAAGAGAAAAAGACCATGGAGCAATTTAAAGACAGCCTGGTGAAGCACTTTAAGGTCGACGGGACGAAAGAAGATGTCCTTAAGGCCGAGGACTTTGAGATCATTGAACAAATTCGCCGGGATCGATACGCAAATTGGGATTGGAATTACGGCTATTCTCCCGAGTTTGAATATACCAATAGGAAGATTTTTCCGGGTTGCGGAGAAATCACGGTCGGCATCGACGTATCGGACGGGAAAATAAAAGAGATGAATTTCCACGGGGACTTCTTCGCGATAAAGGATTGGAGAGAATTGGAGCGGCGATTGTCCGGCTCGCCCTTTACGCGAGAAGCCGTCTGCGAGAAAATTCGAGGACTGAATGTGGAAGAATACTTCTACGGTCTTAAAGAAGAAGACTTTCTGGCACTTTTGGACATTTAACGGAAGAGATGTATCGCGGTAGTGGGCTTTAATAATAGAAGATTTCGTCGACCACTTGCCGGGAGAGGAAGTTTTCTTCCCGGAGTTCTAAATCATTCGTCGAGGGACGGTTCCTCGGCGAGCGGTTTAGGACTCTTTTTTTGTATAAAGGACACGCCGAACGGGGAAAAGAGGAGGAGAAAACGATTACAAAAGAGGGGGTTCCTTTCTTTGTTACAGACGATATATGTATAACGACGGGATCCGACACGCATCGAGAAAGATATACAGAGACCTTCGGTGCCGCGCTCGGTGAAATCTTTATCGGGAATACGAATGTGATACGTCGGGACGTTCACAGGATATTAGTTAAATCTTAAATATTGCTTGACTTTTACACTTTAGTAATTTAAAATTTTAATCACTTAAGAAAACGCTTAAGTAAAATCTACTACATAATTATAGGAGAGATGACTATGAACATTGGAAAGAAACGTTTCATGTCGATCGCCCTTGCTGTCATGATGCTTTTAACATTCGCGGTAGGTTGTACGAAAGTGGACACCTCCGGCGATAACCAAAAAAACGGTAACGCGGAAGGCGGGAATGCGGCATCGGCACAAGCGACCAGAGCGGAGTTTGAACCGTTAAAAGAAGGCGAGGACTACCACATCGGTATCGTCACCGGTACGGTATCGCAAGCGGAAGACGAATTCCGTGCAGCTCAAAAAGCGATCGAATTGTACGGTAACGCGGACGAAGGCGGCATGATTCGCCACGACACGTATCCCGACCGCTTCGAAGCTGAACAAGAGACGACGATTTCGAAGATCGTCGCCATGGCGGACGACCCGCTCATGCGCGCAGTCATCGTCAATCAATCGGTTCCCGGAACCTCGGCGGCATTCCAACAAATTCGCGCAAAACGCCCCGACATCATTCTGGTCAACCTAGTTGCACAAGAAGATACGGTTATGGCTGAAAACAACGCCGACCTCGCAGTCGATGCGGACAACGTCAGCCGCGGATACCGAATCGTCTATGCGGCAAAGGAAATGGGCGCTACGAAATTTGCACACATTACCTTCCCGCGCCACATGTCCATTGAGCTCTTGGCACTGCGCCGCGCGATTATGGAAGAAGCTTGTAAAGACCTGGGACTCGAATTTATATCCTTAAACGCGCCCGACCCGACGACCGATATCGGCGTTCCCGGGGCACAACAATACATCGCAGAAAACATCCAACCCTGGATCGACAAGTACGGAAAGGATACCGCATTCTTCTGTACGAACGACGCGCACACCGAACCGCTCCTTCGCGGTGTCGCAGCAGGCGGTGCGATCTTCGTCGAACAAGACTTGCCGTCTCCGATCATGGGCTATCCGAAGGCTTTCTCCGTCGATATCCAAGATAAGGCGGGCGATTGGCAGGCAATTAATAAGACGGTCGAAGAGGCCGTCGTCAAAGCCGGCGGCGGCGGACGCATGGGTACCTGGGCTTACTCCTTGGGTTACTCCTTGACGCTCGGGGCTGTCGACCTCGTACAAGGCGTGCTTAAAGACGAGATGGAACTGACCAATATCGACGACATCATCGCCTGTATCAGCAAGTACACCGAAGGCGCTCATTGGATGGGACAAAACTACGTCGACCGTGCGACGGGAGAAAAGAAGGATAACCACATCCTCCTCGCCCAAGACACCTATGTATACGGCAAGGGCTACCTCGGCATGGACAAAGTCGAAGTTCCCGAAAAATACATGAAGATGAACGTCGACGTGGATGCAATCGAAGAAGCACAACAACAAGCTGAAGGAGAAACGGGTGAATAAATCACCGTGAGACAATCATAGACACATGTGGAATAAACCAGCGGTTGTCGTTGGTTTATTTCCCGTTAGGAGGTAAATGGTGGCGCAGCAGTATAGAATGGAGGTTCGTAACGTCGGCAAGCGCTTTGGCGAAAACCTCGTCCTAAAAAATGTCAATTTCAACCTGAAGCCCGGGGAAATTATAGGGCTCGTGGGAGAAAACGGCGCGGGAAAGTCGACGCTTATGAACATCATATTTGGAATGGAAGTGATTCAGGAGACCGGGGGATACGAAGGGGAAATCCTCTTGGACGGCGAACCGATTCACTTCAAATCGCCGATCGACGCTTTGGAATCGGGGATCGGCATGGTGCACCAGGAATTTAACTTGATTCCGGGGTTCACCGCGGCCGAAAACATAACATTTAATATGGAACGGACGAAGTCGTCGGTCATCTCTCAGGTGTTCGGCAAGAAATACGCGACGATCGACACGGAGGAAAATATCGTCCTCTCCGGAGAGTCGTTGGATCGTTTGGGCGTCGACATCAATCCGAGGGGGTTGGTGTCGGAGATGCCCGTAGGCCACAAGCAATTTATAGAGATCGCGCGGGAAATTACTCGCGAGGATGTCAAGTTGCTCATCATGGACGAGCCGACGGCGGTTTTGACCGAGACGGAGGCGGATCAATTGATGCGCGCGCTCAAGCGCTTATCCGAACAGGGTATCTCGATCATCTTTATCTCGCACCGCTTGCGGGAGATCTTGACGATTTGTAATACCGTCGTCGTCTTGCGAGACGGAGAAATCGTCGAAAATAGAGAAAACAGAGACCTTTCGGTCGACCAGATCGCCGCGTGGATGGTCGGACGTTCGGGCGGCATGGTCGCTTCGGAAAAGAAGAAGGGGCGGGAGTGCTCCAAAGACGTGGTGATGAAGATCAGAAATCTGGCCGTCGACATGCCCGGGGAGCAGGTCTACGACGTCAACCTCGATATTTACGACGGGGAGATTTTAGGTATCGCGGGCCTCGCCGGTCAGGGAAAGCTCGGGATCGCCAACGGAATCCTGGGAACCTATCCCGTAGCGGGCGAGGTGGAATTTCAAGGTAAGCCGCTGGAACTCGGGAATACGCATAAGATCTTGCAGAGTAAAATCGCCTTCGTTTCGGAGGATAGGCGAGGTGTGGGGTTGTTACTGGAAGAGCCGATTTATTGGAACATATCCTTTAACGCGATGCAAATTCAAAACAAGTTCACGAAAAAAGTCCTCGGCTTTAAGTTTAGAGACGAAGCCGAGATGAAACGCGTATCTCAGGAATACATCGAATCCTTGGCGATTAAGACCACCGGGAGCGATCAGCGCGCCGGGAATCTGAGCGGGGGAAACCAACAGAAAGTATGCCTTGCAAAGGCGCTGTGCATGGATCCCGATCTGCTGTTTGTATCGGAGCCGACGCGCGGAATCGACATCGGCGCGAAAGAACTCGTGCTCGAATCGCTCGAAAAAATTAACGACGAGGAGAAGACGACGATCGTCATGATTTCCTCGGAACTCGAAGAGTTGAGAAGTATCTGTGATCGCATCGCGGTCATTTGTGAAGGAAAAATTGCAGGTATTTTGTCGGCAACGGCACCTGCTGCGCAGTTCGGTCTCTTGATGAGCGGTGAGGAAGTAGAGGTGGCCCAAGGTGCATAATAAATCAGTATTACAAAAAATCGGTTTGCCTCGCTTAATTATCGGCTTATTCTTACTGGGCCTATTTATAGCGGCGCCCTTGGCGGGCGTGTCGTTGGCGGACTCGATCGAAAACGTCTTGGCGCGTTTCGGTATGTTTTCAATTTTGGTGTTAAGCTTGGTCCCCATGGTCCAATCCGGCTGCGGCTTAAACTTCGGCTTGCCGATCGGCATCGTCGCGGGGATTTTGGGCGGGGTTACCAGCATCGAATTCGGCTTGACCGGATTCGGCGGTATTTTCGTCGGCATGCTCATCGGGGCGGCCATCGCCGTCATCTTCGGTTGGGGCTACGGCGTGCTCTTGAATAAGATCAAGGGCGATGAAATGTTGATCGCGACTTACGTCGGATATTCGTTTACGGCGTTTATGTGCATGATCTACTTGGTTCTGCCCTATAAAAACCCGGTGTCGGTATTGAGTTATGCGGGTCGCGGACTTGCCCAACAAATTCCCGTCGCGGACTATTGGATGAAGAATTTGATCGATGCCAACGGGACGAAGAGTTCGGTGGGCGTCTTGACCGATTTTTTAAGCTTTAACGTCTTCGGCGTTCGCATTCCGGTCGGAATGTATTTAGTCTTTGCCGTATTCGCCCTGGCCGTGTGGGTATTTTTCCGCACAAAGACCGGTACGGCGATGACGGCGGTCGGCTCGAATCCGGCCTACGCACAGGCCGGCGGCATTCACATCAACCGCATGCGTCTGTTTTCGGTTATTTTATCGACGGTCATCGCGGCAGCGGGCATCGTCGTCTATCAACAATCTTACGGATTCATTCAGTTGTATCAATCGCCTCTGTCCTTTACATTCCAGACGGTCGCTGCGTTGTTAATCGGTGGCGCCAGCATTAACAAGGCGTCGATACCTAATGTCATCATCGGGACGTTTTTGTTCCAAGGCATTATTACCTTGACGCCGACGGTCATCAACGGCGCATTGAGTATCGACGTCTCGGAAGTTCTCAGATTGATCGTTACCAACGGTATGATCGTCTACGCATTGACGAGGAGGAACCACAATGAATAAATCCTTAAAATCAAAGCTTTCGCGATATGCCGTTCCCATTTTATTTATCATCATTATCGCGGTCGGACTTTGGATAGCCAAGCCGCCGCTCGGTTACGTGACGTCTGAAATCGGTAAGCGGATGGTGCGAAACACCTTCCTCGTCCTCTCGCTGATCATTCCGATCGTCGCGGGGATGGGGATCAACTTCGGGATTCCCCTGGGCGCCATGAGTGGTCAAATCGGACTTATCTTCGCGCAGGACTGGGGCATCACGGGTCCCGCGGGAATTCTCGTCGCCGTCTTAATCGGCACGCCCATCGCGATCTTGCTCGGCAAGTTTTCGGGTCACATCCTCAATCGCGCGAGAGGTCGCGAGATGATCACCTCGATGATGCTCGCCTTCTTTATGCTCGGGGTCTATATGCTGTTTTTACTCTACCTGTGCGGCAGCGTCGTGCCCATGCACAACGCCTCGATCATTCTCTCGAAGGGCTACGGCATCAAAAACTCGATCACCCTCGATACGGCACACGCCATCGACAATATTTTGCTATATCGCATTCAACTGCCGATTACGGAGAAGCATATGATCAACTTCGACGTGCCGGTAGTCACCATCCTGTTGATCGCCCTCTTGTGCGTATTTATCGTCTGGTTTAAGAAGACGAAGATCGGCCACGATATGAAGGCGGTCGGTATGGATCAAGTGATTTCCGCAAACGCCGGGATCCACTCCGACAAAGTACGCGTTCAATCCATCGTGGTTTCGACGGTCCTCGCATGTTACGGACAGATCATCTATCTACAAAACATCGGGACGTTGGCGACCTACGCCGGACAAGACCAGGCGGCGCTCTATGCGGCGGCTTCGATCCTGGTCGGCGGTGCGAGCGTCATGCGCGCGAGCATCCCCAACGCGATCATCGGTACGATGTTATTCCACTTGATGTTTATCATCCTGCCGCAGGCCGGACGCATTTTGACCGGCGATGCGATGATGGGCGAATATTTCAGAACGTTCATCTCCTACGGCGTCGTCACCTTGGCTTTGATCATGCACGCGTACAACCGCATGAAACAGGCGGAAGCGGCGCGTCATCAGGATCGGCTGGAAAATACCGAAGTATCGAAAGAATCAACCTAAAACATTCTTCATATAACCTTCTTGAATCGGGCAGGCGCACGCGCTTGCCCGATTTCACGTCGGATGATGCGGGACTATCGCGCAGGAGAGAAAAGATTTGTTTCATGGTATAGTATAGTTGGAAATAAAAGAAGTAGAATTATAAAGCTGACGATAGAAAGGATGGACTATGCACTACACAGGACAGACGTTTCGACCGCCGAGGGAAGCTTACAGCCCGCTTTTAGAGGTGACGGTCGGGTGTTCGTATAACCAATGCACATATTGCGCGATGTACAAGGACGTCTCGTACAGAAGGGCGCCGAAAGAACAGATTCTCGCGGACTTGCGGGAGCTCTCGCGATTTAAAGATCGCATCGATCGCATTTTCTTACTGAACGGGGACCCCTTTATTTTGGATACGGAAGACCTCTTGGAAATCGCCGATTGGATCTACGAGTATCTTCCCAACGTCGAGACCATTACATGTTACGCCTCGATTCTCGATATAAAGGGAAAGAGTGTCGAAGACTTAAAGCGCTTGAGGGCAGCCGGATACAACCAGCTCTATGTGGGCATCGAGACCGCGCACGATCCGACGCTCGCGCGCATTAAAAAAGGATGTACGCAGGAAGATGAATACCGAGAACTGTCGAAACTCGAAGAGGCGAATATCGACTGGATCTGTATGGTTATGACGGGGATAGCCGGAAAAGAGGACAGTTTCGCCCACGCCGAGGAGACGGCGGCGCTTTTGAACAAGCACCAACCTCTGAGCGTGTCGCCGCTCACGACGTCGGTGCACGAGGGGACGGAGCTCGAAGAGGAAGTATTGCGCGGCGAGTATATCCCTCTTACCGAAGGGGACATTCTGCTCGAGGAGATTCACCTGCTCGAGCACCTGGACTTAAAGCCGCGGGCGCTGTTTTTCGGTGCACACTCGTACAATACCGCGCCGATCATCGGTCGGTTTTCGGAAAAAGAGGAGATGCTCGAGAAATTGCGCGCCGTCTACGCGAGTATGACCGAGGAACAAAAGAATGCCCGACTCAAGCGATACGGCTACTAAGGTGAGACGCCCGCTCTACGAACGGTTGACGTCGCTTCGCGGCGGAGTAAATTTCGCGATGCCGGGGCACAAGAATCGGGTGGAATTCGATTTTTCCGCGGCCGACGATATCACGGAATTTACGGGCGCGGATAATCTGCTGGATCCGAAGGACTGTCTTCTCGAGGCGCAGAGAGAAATTGCCGCAGCCTACGGTGTGGCGCAGTCGGTCATCGTGCCGGCGGGCTCGACGACGGGGATAAAGATCGCCCTCTATCTCGCGACCTCGCCGGGCGATACGCTGCTCATCCAGCGAAACGCGCATATTTCGCTGTTCCACGCCGCGGTGGAGCTGGATCTCGACTTTGAATACATCGAGTGCGCGGCCGATCCGTCGAACGGGCTCTATCGGGGTCTGGATCCCGCCGAACTCGTCCGCGCGCTCGACGCGCACCCCGAGGTGAGGGGCGTCTTTTTGACGAGCCCCGACTACTTCGGAGGCATCTTGCGCTTAAAGGAGATCGCCGAGATCGTTCACGCGCGGGGTAAGGTGTTGATCGTCGACGAGGCGCACGGGGCACACCTCGCCTTCAGTTCGCTCGCGAGTGTGTCGGCGGTAAATTTCGCCGACTACACGGTTCAGTCGCTCCACAAAACCGCGCCGGCCTTGACCGGTGCCGCGCTGTTGCACATGAGAAGGAGAGAGGAAAGGGCGCGTCTTCTGAAGGGGATGCGGCTCTTTATGAGCACCTCGCCGTCGTATCTCGTGATGGCTTCGTCCGAATACGCCGTCGCCAACATGGCGCGAGATTGGGACGAGGCGCGCGTCGTTCGGATGCGGAAGCAGTTGATCGAGCGCGTTTTCGCGATAAAAGTCGTTGAAAACCGTGGAGAAGGTTTCGCCGCGGAAGATCCCGTTAAATTTTTATTTCGCATTCCGGGGTGGCGCGGGGAAGACGTCGTTTCCGCGCTCGCCGAAAAGGGCATCTATCTGGAAATGGGCGATGCACATTACGCGCTCGCGATTCTATCGCCGTACCACACCGACGAGGACGTGTCGAAGCTCGCCGAGGCATTGAATCGCTTGACGCCCCGGGATGAGGATATCGTATTCCACGGCGGCGCGTATCCCGCGGAGGAGAAGGTGCTTCGGCCGCGCGAGGCCTTTTTCAAAGAGACGGAGTCGGTCGCGCTTTCCAATGCCGCGGGGCGCATCGCGGCGGAAAATATTACGCCGTATCCGCCGGGAATTCCCATTGTCATCTACGGAGAACGCGTGACGGAAGGGATTTTGAAGCGCATCGAGGAAAATAGGGATGCTATCGGCATCGAAGACGGAGAGATCGCCGTCGTAAAGGAGGAATTATGAAATATTATGTCATCGAGGGAAAATTTAAGACCTTTGAATATTCTCTCCACGACGAGGCACAGGCCGAGCTGCGCGCGTCGTTCGAGGAGTTTATAAAAGAGCGCATGGATGCGGGAAATATCCTTATATTCGGCGAGAAGGCCCACGGATTGATCGGGCTCGGAAAGGCCGAAAATTTGGACGAGATGCTCTCGGAGTTCGAGCGTGATCCCCTGACGCTGGAAGATGTGATCGAGTACAGAATCGTCGAGATCGAGGATGCGGTCATAAGCGATGCGGCCGATCGGTTTTTTTAAATAAAGTGGATGCAAAAAGCGTCGATTGAAGTAAAACTTCAATCGACGCTTTTTTTAGAGAAAGACGTGGTTGTCGTGTCGCGCGGAATACATCGCCTCGAGTTCTTCCTTGTGGTAGAGGTAGGCGGGATCGTCGAAATATTTAGCGCTCTCCGGGCATCCCTTTACGCAGGCGCAACACTTCATGCATTTTTCGACGCGTGAGACGTCGTCGTAGTGGATGGTCCCGAGCGGACAGAGGTCGACGCAGATTTTGCAGTCCGTGCAGCGGTCGGGGTCGGTTTTAGGCTTGATCTTGACGAAGTTGATGCCCTTGCCGTGGCGATCTCTCGGCGTATAGTACGGGCGAACGGCGCGGTCGGGTCGCGATAAGGTGCGGCCTTCTCTGATATTTTTCAGCGCGCCCCGCGCGAAGGCCTCGACGTCTTTCATGTCGCTCGCGTCGGGGCGTCCTTCGGCGAGGGTATTTGAAAAGGAGTGTTCGCAGGAGAAGGCGCCGCATCCGTAGACTTTGCCGCCGTTTTTCCGGACGATGTCGAACAGCTCGAGCAGGCTGTCGTCGTAGTCGCGGTTGCCGAAGGTCGCGACGAGAATACAGCGCGCGCCGTGGAAGGCGACGGATTGTAAGTAGGGAAGGAGCAGATTCGGGACGCGGCCGGCGTAGGTCGGAATGCCGACGACGACGATATCTTCGGGCGTCAACGCGGGAGCGGTACGCTCCTTCGGCGTCGTAAAGGGGTAGTCTTTGTAGTCTTTATCGATCGCCTGCGCGATGTTTTGGCAGACGGTCTTCGTGTGACCGGTGGGCGAGAAGTAAAAGCTGATGACCATGGAAACCTCCTAATGTTGAAAGACCTCTTGCGCATAGCGCACCGACGCCATGGCGTCGCGGCAATAGGCGTCCGCGTGAATTTTTTTCGCGTAGTCTTCGGTTAAGACCGCTCCGCCGACCATGATTTTTGCCTCGGGAGCCTCCTTATGCAAGAGGTGAATGGTCTCTTCCATAAAGGGGACGGTCGTCGTCATAAGTGCGGAGAGGCCGACCAATAAAATATGTTCTTTTTTGACGACGTCGACGATGTGTCGGGGGTCGACGTCCTTGCCTAAGTCTATGATATCAAATCCGTAGTTTTCGAGAAGCGCCTTGGCGATATTTTTTCCGATATCGTGGATATCGCCCTTGACTGTCGCGACGACGATGCGTCCCTTGTCTTTTGCGCGGGTGCCCATTTCCTCCATGTGCGCGCGAATGATGTTAAACGACGCGGCGGCCGCGTCGGCGGCGCGCAAGAGTTGGGGGAGGTAGAGCGTCTTCGCCTCGAACTGCTGGCCGACCGAATCGAGGGCGGGGACGAGCTGCGCGCGGATAATGTCGACGGGCTCGGTCGTTTGAAGCAATTTTTTCGTCAGCGCGGCGGCCTCGGCGTCGAGTCCTTTTGCGACGGCGTAAGAAAGACTGTGCTCGATATCCTTCGCCTCTTTCGGGAGTTCGTTTGATGCGGTGTCGAGAAAATTTGAAAACTGCGCGTCGTATCCGAGCAGGGCGAGGGAACTTCGGTAGGCCGCCCGGATCGCGGGGGAAGAGGGGTTGACGATGCCGGCGTTTAAGCCCGAGGCGAGGCACATCGCGTAGAAGTGGGCGTTCAGTGCGTCGCGCTCGGGGAGTCCGAAGGAGATATTTGAGACGCCGAGGACCGTGCGGAGGCCCCGTTTTTTTAGGAGAGAGAGCGTTTCCAAGACGGTGACGGCCCCGTCCGGATCGCTCGAGATCGCCATGGCGAGCGGGTCGAAGAGAAAGTCCTCTTCACTTAATCCGTAGCGCGCTCCCTCCCTTAGAATCGCCTCGGCGACTGCCATGCGTCCATTCGCGGTTTCGGGGATGCCGTCGTCGTCCAGGAGGAGCGCGACGCAGAGAGCGCCGTATTTTCGGGCGACGGGAAACACCGCCTCCATGACCGCGCGCTTGCCGCTTACCGAGTTTAGGAGCGGCTTTCCGTTGTAGATACGCGCCGCCTTGTCCATCGCGTCGGGGTCGGTCGTGTCGATTTGAAGCGGGAGGTCGGTGACGCCCTGCAGGGATTGAACGAGGAAGGGGAGCACGCGCGCTTCGTCGAGTCCCGGTACGCCGGCATTGACATCGAGGACGTGGGCGTCGTCTTCTTCTTCGCTCAAGGCGACGGCGAGCAGAGGCTCCGTGCGGCCATCGATGAGGGCGCGCTGCAGGTGCTTTTTCCCCGTGGGATTCAATCGCTCTCCGATGATGACGGGACTGCGATCGAAGTCGATCGTGCGGGTGTAGGAGGAGACGGTCGCGCGGCGCCCGCCCTTCGGCGCGATATGCGGGATAGTTTTCGTGCGGCGCACCGTCTTTTCGATATAGGAGGGGAGTGTGCCGCAACAGCCGCCCAGGACGGGAACGCCGAGCTTTGCGAACTCGACCATGTAGTCCGCGAACGCATCGTCGTCGACGTCGTAGGCGGTCTCGCCGTCCCGTATGACGGGAAGGCCCGCGTTCGGATTGGCGATGAGGGGGATTGTCGCGATCTCCGCCATTTGCGCCATGAGGGGAAGCATTTGCTCGGGACCGAAGCTGCAGTTCATACCGGCGGCGTCGACGCCGAGCGAGGTGACGAGTTCTAAAAAAGTTTCGATGTCGCAGCCTGTGAGCATCCGGCCGTCCTCCTGAAAGACGGCCGTCGCGAAGACGGGAAGATCGGAGTGTTCCTTCGCCGCGAGTACGGCGGCCTTGATCTCGTAGGTATCGGACATGGTTTCGATTGTGATGAGGTCGGCGCCCGCCTCCGCGCCCGCCTCGACCATTTCCGCAAAGTATGTATAGGCCTCCTCAAACGGTAGGTCGCCGACGGGCTCGAGTATCCTTCCGAGCGGGCCGATGTCTAAAGAAACATAGCCGCGACCTTCTAAAGTCACGGCTTTTTTTGCGTTGGCGACGCCCGCGCGGATGATTTCCGTGGCGGAGGCGTCCATATCTTTAAATTTGAGCGCATTGGCGCCGAAGGTGTTCGACAAAATGATGTCGGCGCCGGCCGCGAGGTAGGCACGGTGCATGTCGATCAGGATATCGGGACGGCGTATGTTTAACAGCTCGGGGAGTTCTCCCGCCTCGAGTCCGCGGGAGGCGAGATAGGTGCCCGTGGCGCCGTCGTAGTAGAGTCGTCTGTGTTTTAAGTCTTCGCGCAACATCATCTCGTCTCCTCTCGATCGATTCCCATGACCGCCGTCACGGTTTTTGCAGGTATCAGCATGCCGCCCTCGGAGAGGGCGATGTGAATATTTTTATCCGCATCCAAAAGGCGGATGAGCGGCGCCTGGTGCTCGAGTCCGAAGTCGGCAAAGCCCGGCGAAAAGCGTGGCCGAGTCGTCAAGCCGTATCGGCGTGCGTCGTCTCGAATATTCGCGCAGTAACGGTTGGCATAGCTCTCTAAAAGTTCCGTCGCACAGGCGTCGGTGATAAAGGCGTCGGCTTTCGAGGTAATCATAAGGCGGCTGATCAACCGGTCCACCGCATCGCCCAGCGTCATGGCGAAGGCGACGACGTATTCGCTCGTCGCGAGGTTTTTTTTGAGCGCCTCGCTCGACGTCGTGAAGTCGCCGAAGGCGAGGAGGTCTCCGCACCTTTTCAGGCGAAACAGATCCGCCGTATGCGCGACGCGGGCGCGCGTAAATAGGCGCGCCAGATCGGTTTCGACGGCATCTTTTGTCGTATCGTCGGGCGGCGTTCCGTTTAGACGAAGGTAGCGGTAAATTTCTCTGCGCCTGAGTTCGTCTTTGGCGAGGACGGGAGGTGTGTGGATCGATGGAAGGGAAATCATACAAATACGCTCCTAACGCGTCGAGAGACGTCCTACTTTTTAGAAGACAAGTGCTTGTTTGAAAAGATGTAGAGGCGCTGCACGAGGTAGCTGATGATGAACAGTGTGATTTCGACCAAAAGTTTCGCGAGCGTCGGGTGGATGTTCAACACCTTTCCGAAGAAGGTGAGCAGGATGTTGTTTGCCGTCAATATCGCGAGGACGAGAAGGCCGTACTGCAGGGCGTCTCGTCTTAAGTTATCCTTCGACTCGAAGACGTACGTCCGGTTGATGTAAAAATTGAAGATGCAACTGCACAGTCGCGCGGCGACGTTCGGGACGATCAGGGGATGGGCGAGGCGGAGGGGTCTCATTAAAAAGTAAAAGGCGTTGAACAGCGCGAAGTCCAAGGTGAAGCTGACAAATCCGCTTACGGCAAACAGGATGGCCTGTCCGTTGTCGAAGAGCGTGCGGAAAATGCGCGCCGAATCCATGAGTGCGCGGTAGTGCGAGGTCGAGTTTTCCTTGTCGCGGTAAATCGTCTCGATCGGTACCTGGATGAGCGGGCGATCGTCCCTCAGCCACAAGAGGAGCTGTTTCATTTCGTATTCGTAGCGCTCGCCGTCGACGGAGAGCATAAAGGGGAGCGCCGTCCTCGAGAAGGCCCTGAGCCCCGTCTGCGTGTCGGAAAGTCCCTTGATCTTTGCGACGCCTTGAAAGAGTTTCGCCGTGATCCAATTGCCCAGGCGCGATCGAAGCGGCGTGTTTTCGGGAAACGACCGGACGCCCAAAACCAGCGCCTCCGGGTGTGTGCGGGAGGCGTCCAGGACGCGCAGCGTGTCGCGCGTCGAGTGTTGCCCGTCGGCGTCGGCGACGGCCACGCGGCAAACATCCGGCAGAGACGCGAGGACGTGTGCCATGGCGTGCTTTACGGCGTATCCTTTGCCGCGGTTTTCGCCATACCTCAGGTAGATGACCTCGCTCGGTAAGGCGTCGAAGAACCGAGCGTGAGGCGGCGTCGAGCCGTCGTTTACGACGAGGACGCGGACCGATGCGTCGAGCAGTTCGCGGACGAAGGTGAGCAGACTTTCGTCGGGTTCGTAAGCGGGGATGATGACGAGATTGTCTTTCCCCTCCGAATGATTGAACTTATTTTCCATACTCGGTCGACATCAACTCGTCAAATTCCATCGGAACGGTTTCGCGGAGAAAATTCAGTACGCGCGGATCGCGAGGCCCCGTCAAGTGTATCTTCAGGCTGCCCGCGCCTTCGGTAACGATCCGCTCGCCGAGTTTCCGCTGAAGCTGGCGAACGGTCGCGGCGTTTCCGTCCAGAAGTTCGACGTGCTCGGGCAGGATTTTTTTAAATAAATCGCGGTACCAAATAAAGTGCGTGCAGCCGAGCACGACGGCGCTATACTCGTCCATGTCGAACGACGAAAAAATCGCCTCGAGGTCGGCGCGGACCTCGTCGGTGTCGAATTCGAGCCGTTCGGCGAAGTCGACGAGGTTCGGCAAGGGCAAGATATCGACGATGTGTTCGTCGTCGAAGCGATCGACCAAGGTCAGCAGGCGTTCGGATCGGCTCGTTCCCTCGGTGGAGAGGACGAGGACGCGTTTATGCGAGCGGTCGTGTTCGATCGCGGGTTTGACGGCAGGCTCCATGCCGATAATCGGGATGGCGTACTTTGCGCGCAGGTATTTTGCCGAGGTGACCGTCGCGGTGTTGCAGGCGAGCAACACCGCCTTCGGATTGAACGCGTCGACATACGCCATCATCTCGTCGAGGTAGGCGCGTATCCGTTCGGCGTCCTTCGGTCCGTAGGGAACGTGCAGAGTGTCCCCGTAATAGATGAAATTTTCCGAGGGCATGGCGCGGATCGCCTCCATTAAAGCCGTCACGCCGCCGAGCCCCGAGTCGAATACAACGATACTTTCCATGACACACATCCTTTCAGTGTCATTATACCAAAGTTGCACAATCGTTAAATCGAGTCCGAATGGAATCGGTTGATCTTATTTATTCCATAAAAAAAACCGCCATTCGGCGGGTTTTGGTGGAGATGAGGAGGATCGAACTCCTTACCTCTTGAATGCCATTCAAGCGCTCTCCCATGTGAGCTACACCCCCATACCAGTTGTCATTTAGTATAGGGAAATGTAAGCTAAATGTCAAGACTTTTATCGCAAAACCGAAATCAGGGCGTTGCTCCCGTAGTGGGGACGATCGCGGCGGTAGGAGTGGTACCTCGGATCGGTAAAGGTATCGCGAGCATTGACGGTGATGTGTTCTTCGGGGATGCCGGCTTGAAGTAACATTCGGATATGGGTCATCTTTAAATCGATGTGGTCGTGTTCGGCATCGTCGCGGTAAATGACGCGGTCGGCAAATGAAAAGGCCTCGCGCCACGCCGCGCTCACTTCTTTTCCCACCTGAAAGCTCCGTCTGCCGATGCACGGGCCGATGTAGGCAAAGACGTCTCGAGGGCGCGTGCCGTAGCGATGTTGCATCATCGCGAGCGCCTTGGCGGGCAATTTTTTAACCGTCGGGCGCCAGCCGGAGTGGATGCAGGCCTGGACATTGCGAACGGGGTCGTACAGAAGGACGGGCGTGCAGTCGGAGATGCGCGAGACGAGCGCGAGGTTTTTTCTCGCGGTGATCAAGGCGTCGGTCGCGGGAAGGATTTTGTATCCGTAGTAGTCGTACATCTCGGGACCGTCATCGAGACAGGCGATGTGATCCGAGTGAACTTGCTTCATAAAGTAAACCCTGCGCGTCTTGACGCCCAGGTGTCTTAAAAAGGAATCGACATTGGCGCGCAACAGCCGCATCCCTTGCGAGGTACTGAAGTCGTAGGGCTTTTGGGATACGTCGAAGCGCAACGCGTTAAAATCTCTAATTTTCATGATGTTCTCCGCCTTTCCATCTCCATTTGCATTAGCTATAATACTACTTGGAGGAATTAAATGAACAAACAAACGAGGAGATTTCTTCTCTTTTTATGTATTATAGTAGCTGTCGCCCTCGGAATCAAAAAAATTTCCGTCTTTTCCTATAAGGCGAAGCTCATGTACTCGGTCAAGGCAAAGCACGAGATCACGGACATGGACTTATTAAAGGGCGGAGAGCTCGCGACCTTCGACGGCGACCGCCTGGTCTTTTACCGCGGCGGCGCCAAGGACAAAAAGGTCGTCGACCGCATGGGCGAGGGACAAAAAGTTTTCTTCGGCGAAAAAGACGCCATGCTCTACGATCCGAACATAAAAAAGCTCACGGTCTTTACGCCCGACGGGCGGGAGAGGCAGTCGTATTATGTGGACGGCGAACTCTTCAGTGCCGAAGTTCAGCGGGGCGTGCGCATTCTGCACTGCCGGTATAAGGACGGTGAAAAGCTCTTTATCGCATCGGACGGGGGAAAGATGACGTCGGTATTTGAGACGAAAAATTATATCTTGGACTACCGCTTCGATTCCGCGAAGCAATTTGTCGTGACGGAACTTTCCAACACCGCCAACGGGTACGAGACGACGGTGTATGTCGACGACGGTCAGACCGACCAGGCGCGCATGGAAAACACGGAGTTTCCGATGGAAGTGGCGATGCGCATCGTCAAGACGGGCTATCCCGTCGTCGTCACGGAGAAACATATCTACGGCATCGACGACGAACTTAAGACGCAGACGACGTCGATTATTTCAGACATCGTCGCGCACAACGGCAAGATCTATACGCTCCACAGCGGCATCCTGAGTGTATACGACGGCGCCTTAAACGAGAACAAGCGCTATGTCATGGAGGCGAATGTCGATCGCCTGGCGTCGATGAAGCAGGGGCTGTTCGCCTATGGAAATCGCGAAATATTGGGACGACCTCATACCGACCGGCCGTACCACATCCGGTTTAGCGCGGGTCAGGAGAAGTTGTTCATAAAGGACGGCTACATCGTCGCCTATCAACATAAGAGAATAGGAGTGTATAAACTGAAACTCGATTTATTCGGAAAGTCGAGTCGTATACAGGAAATAAAGAATGAAGATTAAGGAAGATTGAGACTATATGAATGAAGTACGAGAAGTTCTGGCACAAGTAAAAGCCGTCTTATATAAGCCCTCCGGCGGATTGAGTATCGTCGGTGCGATCGTCGCGGGGATCATTTTATTTCTCATCGCCCGCGCGCTGTCGAAATGGGTCGGACGCGTGGTGACGGCTTCGATCGAGAAGCGGGAAAAGAAGGAGAATACGAGGCGGATCGACACCCTGACCCGTATTCTCGGGAAGTTGATTAAGTACGCGATCTACATCATGGCGGTCTTGATCTTCTTGGATATGTGCAATATCAAGACGTCGACGGTTCTCGCGACGGCGGGGCTCGGTTCTTTGGCCATCGCCATGGGCGCGCAGGCCCTGATCAAGGACGTCATCAACGGATTTTTTATTATTTTCGACGATCAGTACAGCGTCGGAGACTACGTGGAGTGTGCGGGAAAGAAAGGACACGTTCAAAGCCTCGGCATCCGCACGACGGTGATACGGGATTTCGACGGGGCCGTTCACACGGTGCCCAATTCCGAAATAGGGATCGTCACCAACCGCGGGCGCGATATCAAGCGCGCGAAAGTCGTCGTCCCGGTCGATCGGCGAGAAGATCCGGATCGCGTGCTCGCCTTGTTTAAGGACGCGATCGAAAAACTCGACGAAATCTATCCCGATGTCCGGACCGATATCTGGGGGATTACGGACTTCGTCGATCACGGCTACGAGATCACGGTCGTCGCCTGGGAGCGGGCGAGTTTGCAATTTGACTTGGAGTACGATCTGAGAAAGTGTTTAATCGAAGCGATGAATAGAGAAAATATCAATATGCCCTATCCGCGGTTGAAGCGAGTGGATTAGCGCGATATCTTGTCTGAAAAGGAGGCCACCTATGAACAGATTAATCTACGAAGTAGGCGACGTGGTAAGTTTAAAAAAAGGTCACCCTTGCGGGGAAAATCTGTGGAAGATACGGCGAACCGGCGTCGACGTGAAGCTCGAGTGTTGCGGTTGCGGTCGATCGATCTGGATGACGCGCATGGAGTTTGAAAAGCGCGTTCGAAAGATTAAAGAGGGCGATAAAATGGTTTCCATCGTCCATCACGGGCACGACGAGGCGTGAAATGTCGGTCGAGGCCGAAAAAAGGATGTAGTTCTTGTGAAATTCTCGCGATTCATTGCGGTAGATATTATAGTTTGATAAAATAGACAGTCAGTGAAAGGAACGTGTATAGATGTCTCTATTAGATAAAATATTCGGCACATATTCGGATCGCGAAATAAAAAAGATCCGACCGACCATGGAAAAAGTATTGTCCTTGGATGCCGAGATGCAAAAATTGACAGACGAAGAACTTAGAAATAAGACGCCGGAATTTCAAAATCGCATAGCGAACGGGGAGTCGCTGGACGATCTTCTTCCCGAAGCCTTCGCCGTCGTAAGGGAAGCGGCGGATCGCGTGCTCGGAATGAAACACTTCCCGGTACAGATCTTGGGGGGAATTATCCTCCACCAAGGCCGTATCGCCGAGATGAAGACCGGTGAAGGGAAGACCTTGGTGGCGACGTTGCCCGCTTACTTAAACGCGCTCGCCGGCAAGGGGACCCACGTCGTCACCGTCAACGACTACTTGGCGGAACGCGACAAGCAATGGATGGGAAAGGTATATACTTTCCTGGGCTTATCCGTCGGCTGTATCCTGCACGACATGAGTCCCGAAGAGAGAAAGGCCGCATACAATGCGGATATCACCTACGGTACCAACAATGAATTCGGTTTCGACTACCTGCGTGACAACATGGTCGTCTATCAAGCGAACCAAGTACAGCGCGGGCTCTTTTATTGTATCGTCGACGAGGTCGACTCGATTTTGATCGACGAGGCGAGAACGCCGCTTATTATTTCCGGACAGGGCGACGAATCGACGGAACTCTACACCCAAGCGAAAAATTTCGTCGATACCCTCTCCTACCGCATCAAGGATCAGGCGGAAGAGGCGGAGGACCGCTTTAATCGGGAATTTAGAGAAGAAACCGTCGATTACGTCATCGACGAAAAACAAAAGACCGCGACCTTGACCGAAAACGGTCAGGCTAAAGCCGAAAAATACTTCGGAATCGACAATCTCACCGACCCCGACAATACGGAACTATTGCACCACATCCACCAAGCCTTAAAGGCGAAGGGGACGATGCACAAGGACATCGACTACGTCGTCGAAGACGGAGAAATTATCATCGTCGACGAATTTACGGGTCGTCTCATGTACGGGCGTCGCTACTCCGAAGGTCTCCACCAGGCCATCGAGGCGAAAGAAGGGATCGAGGTCCGGGCGGAATCCAAGACGCTCGCGACGGTTACCTTCCAAAACTTCTTCCGCATGTATAAAAAACTCGCCGGTATGACCGGTACGGCGATGACCGAAGAATCGGAGTTCCGCGAAATTTACAACATCGACGTCGTCGAAATTCCGACGAACAAGAAAGTCATCCGCGAAGACTACGACGATGCGATCTATCGCTCGGAAGATGCTAAATTTAGGGCGGTTACCGACGAAATCGCCGAGCGCCACGAAAAGGGACAGCCGATCCTCGTGGGTACGGTCTCCATCGAAAAATCCGAAAAACTGTCGCGTTACCTCAAAAAGAGGGGCATCCCCCACAAGGTCTTGAATGCGAAGCGCCACAGACAAGAGTCCGAAATCGTCGCACAAGCCGGTCGTTACGGCGCGGTCACCATCGCGACGAATATGGCGGGCCGTGGTACGGACATCGTCTTGGGCGGGAACCCCGAGTATATGGCGAAGGAAAAAATGGCCAAGGAAGGGTTCGAATCGGATATGATCGAGGCGGCGGACAGTTACTTCGATACCGACGATGAAGAAATCTTAAAGGCCAGACGGCGATTTACCGAACTTCGCGACGAGATTAAAAAAGAAACCGACGACGAGAAAGAGAAGGTCATTGCCGCGGGCGGCCTGCACATCATCGGCACCGAACGCCACGAATCGCGTCGAATCGACAACCAATTGCGCGGCCGTTCCGGTCGTCAAGGGGACGAAGGTAGTACGAAGTTCTATATCTCCGCGGAAGACGACTTGATTCGACTCTTTGCGGGAGACCGCTTTAAAAACGTCATGGACAGCATCGACGCGCCGGAGGACGAGCCGATCGAAGCGAAGGTCTTGACGAGACTGATCGAATCGGCCCAACGCAAGGTAGAGGGCAACAACTTCAGTATCCGTAAAAACGTCTTGCAATACGACGACGTCATGAACAAACAACGTGAGGTCATCTACTCCGAACGCGAAAAAGTTCTTAAGGGCGGAAACCTCCGCGAAGACATCATGGCGATGCTCGACGACTTGGTCGAAGACACCATCGACTTCAACGTCAAGATCAATGAAAAGCACGAAAAATACATCGACTACGAGGGAATTTACCGCTTCGGTCGCGATACATTCGACTTCGACGAGCACTTCCTGGACGGACACACCGAGTCCGACGCGGACGAGTTGAAGCGCTTTATTAAAGCTGAAGCGAAACAAAAATATGCCGAAAAAGAAGAGGAATTCGGCGCAGACGCCTTCCGCGAAGTCGAACGCGTGGTCTTGTTACGCGTCGTCGACCAAAAGTGGATGGACCACATCGACGCGATGGACCAATTGCGTCAGGGTATCGGCCTTCGCGCCGTCGGACAGATCGACCCCGTGCGCGCCTACGCCAACGAAGGCTTCGATATGTTTGAAGCGATGAACGAAAGTATTCGCGAAGAAACGGTGCGCTTGCTCTTCCACGTTCAAAATCCTGAAAAGATGGAACGTAAACAAGTGGCAAAGGAAGTTAAGACCGCCAACCCCGACAGCGGCGTGCAAGAACCCGTTCGACGCACGAGCAAAAAAATCGGCCGAAACGACCCCTGTCCCTGCGGCAGCGGTAAAAAATACAAACACTGTCACGGCAGAAACGCTTAGTACGAAGAAAGGATCCCTATGGAACAAAATTTATATTTGGATCGTGGGAGACTCGAAGATGTCGACGAACTCGTCGATCGCCTGGCAGCAAGTTTGGATATCGACGGTTTAAAAAAGCAATACGACGATTTGACGAAAAAGACGATAGAACCCGGATTTTGGGACGATTCCGACGAGGCACAAAAGGTCATTCGCATGCAGAATAATCTCAAGTCGAGAATCGACGTCTACGACGAGCTGAAAGATGCCATCGACGAGACCGAGATCATGTTGGAGTTGATCGAAGAAGAGGACGATGCCTCGCTTTACGATCAGTTGCAAAAAAATCTCGCCTCGATCGAAAAAAAAGCTCAGGAATTTAAAATCCACACGCTGTTAAACGGAGAGTACGACTTAAACAACGCGATCCTCTCCATCCACGCCGGCGCCGGCGGAACCGAGGCGCAGGACTGGGCGAGTATGCTCTTCAGGATGTATACGCGATACGCCGAGTCCAAGGGATATTCCGTGGAAGTCGTGGACATGCTCAACGAAGACGAGGCGGGGATTAAATCGGCGACGCTCCGCATTTCGGGTCCGCATGCGTACGGTTATTTAAAGGCGGAAAAAGGCGTCCACCGCTTGGTCCGCATTTCGCCGTTCGACGCGGCGAAGAAGCGCCACACGTCCTTTACCTCGGTCGACGTCTATCCCGAGCTCGACGACGATATCGAGGTCGAAATCAACGCAGAAGACATCAAGGTAGATACCTACCGCGCCTCCGGAGCGGGCGGTCAACACGTCAACACGACCGACTCCGCGGTGAGGATTACCCATATACCGACGGGCATCGTCGTTCAGTGCCAAAACGAGCGGAGTCAAATTCAAAACCGCGAACAGGCGATGAAGATGCTACAGGCGAAACTCGTCGCACTCAAGGAAGAAGAACAAAAAGAAAAGATCGAGGACCTCGCGGGCAATTATTCGCAAATCGCGTGGGGTTCGCAAATCCGCTCCTACGTCTTCCACCCCTACACCATGGTCAAAGACCACAGGACCGGCGCGGAGGTAGGCGATGTGAGCCGCGTGATGGACGGCGACTTGGATCCGTTTATCAACGCGTATCTGGAAGAAAAGGCCGAGGCATAGCCGAGCCGACACATCACAATACTAAAAGGAGAGGGAGACCTCTCCTTTTTCGAATGGAGGAAAAATGAACATAGCAGCTATCTTGTCGAGAGAGTTTCAGACGCCGATCGATCAAATCGAGGCGACGCTGTCGCTGCTCGAAGAGGGAAACACGGTGCCTTTTATCGCGCGCTACCGCAAGGAGGCGACGGGTAATATGCAGGATGAGGTCCTTCGCAAGCTCGAGAGCAGAAAAGAGGATCTCCAAAAGCTCGACGAACGGAAGCAGACGGTCTTGAGCACCGTCGAAAGTCAGGGCAAGCTCACCGACGCGTTGAAAAAAGAAATCGACGCCGCCCTCGACATGCAGACGCTCGAAGACTTGTACCGTCCCTATAAGCCGAAGCGTAGGACGCGGGCGACTGCGGCCGAGGAAAAGGGGTTGCGCCCGCTCGCTGAGTTGCTTAAGAGCGATGAGCCGTTTGCTGCCTTTAACCGGGCGGTTGACGATTTCGAAGGCCTGGAGCGGGAAGCTATTTTACAGGGCGTAAACGACATCCTGGCCGAGGACATCTCCAATCACGCGGGCGTCCGAAGGGTCTTAAAGAGTTACATTCGTCGCCACGGCGTCTTGGTCTCCGAAAAGGGAAAGGAGCCGAACCCGAGCTATGCCATGTACGAGACGTTTTCGGCGCCGTTCAGACAGGTCAAAAATCACAACGTCCTCGCCGTCAATCGGGGAGAGGGCGAGGGCGCGCTGCGCGTAAAAATTCAATCGGACGAGGAGACGCTGGTTTCTCTGACTCGTCAACTGTTGAAGCCCGCGGAGGATAAGAGAGAATACCTCGAGGTGATCATCAAAGACGCTTTGAACCGCCTTCTGTATCCCTCGCTCGAACGGGAGCTCAGACGCGAGTTAAAGGACCGGGCGGAAGAATCGGCCATCGAGGTCTTCGCGCAAAATTTAAAGCCCCTCCTGCTTACGCCGCCGCTCGGCCACGAGACGGTCTTGGGGATCGACCCCGGCTTCAGGACGGGATGTAAGGTCGCAGTCGTCGACGAAAACGGGAAGTTTCTCGACCACGACGTCATATATCCGGTTCCGCCGAAGCCGAGAGTGGAAGAAGCGACGGCGATCCTCTCGCGCTTGATCGATCGTTACGATGTCGACGTCATCGCGATCGGAAGCGGCACGGCGAGTTATGAGACGGAACAGTTCGTCTCGAAGATGATCGAGGAGCAAGGCCTCGACGTCTCCTACGCCATCGTCAACGAGGACGGGGCGAGCGTCTACTCCGCATCGGAACGCGGCATCGAAGAATTTCCCGATCTCGACGTAACCGTGCGCGGCGCTATTTCGATCGCCCGTCGTCTGCAAGATCCCCTCGCGGAGCTCGTAAAGATCGAGCCGCGCCACATCGGCGTCGGGCAGTATCAACACGATTTAAATAAAAAGGCGTTGGACGAGCGGCTGGAGGGTGTCGTCGAGGGAACGGTCAATGAGGTCGGCGTCGACATCAATCTCGCATCTTCCACGCTCTTGTCGTTTGTTTCGGGAATTACCGCCAATGTGGCGAAAAATATAGTAAACTATAGAGAAGAGGAAGGCGCATTTACCGATCGCAGCGAATTTAAAAAGGTCAAGGGACTCGGCGAGAAGGTATTTAAGCAGTCGGCGGGATTTTTGAGGATCCCGGACGGCGAAAACATCCTCGACCGAACCGGCGTGCATCCCGAATCGTATGCCGTCGCGGATCTTATTATGCGGGAAGATGCCCTCACCGATGCGGAGCGCGACATCCTGGAGAGCGCCGGGGCCTACACGGTCGAAGATATTCGGCGAGAGTTGAAAAAGCCGGGGCGCGATCCGCGCGACGACGCGGGAAGTGTCGGTCTCAAGCGTACGGCGCTTACGATGGAAGATTTAAAGCCGGGACTCGAACTGGACGGAGTCGTCACCAACGTCGTCGACTTCGGTGCCTTTATCGACATCGGGGTTAAAAAAGAAGGACTGCTCCATATTTCGAAGATCGTCGGGCGGGGCGGCGACATCTACAGCAAGTTGAAAGTCGGCGATCGCGTGAAAGTTCAAATCGAAAAGGTTGACGAGGCGCGGAGCCGCATTTCCCTGGACCGCGCGGACTAGATAAGAGGAGGGAGCGAACGTGAAGCAATTTGTCATCGCATTCGACAATCAGGATCAGGTGTACGACGCCCTCGATGCGACGGAGGACTTGGGGACGAGGGTGATCCCCCTCCTTCCGGAGATCAGAGAGTCCTGCGGTCTCGCGCTGATGGGCGAGATCGGAGCAGTTGAGGAGGCGGTCGGTCGTCTCGATCGAGAAGGTCTTCCCTACAACGGCGTGTATTCTTACGAGAGAGAAAACGGAAAGAGAAAGGTGGAGGCGCTATGATCTATTTGGATAACGGAGCGACGACGGCGATTAAGCCGAAGTCGGTCGTCGATGCCGTCTGTCGGGCGATGACCGAAGGTTACGGCAACCCCGGGAGGGGGAGCCATCCCTGGGCGCAAAATGCCTACCGCGCCCTTCGAAAGGCGCGAAAAAACGTGGCGAAACTTTTAAACGTCGATGCGCGCATCGCCTTGACGAGCGGCGTGACGGAAAGCTTGAACGTGGCGATTCGCGGGCTTATTTCCGAAGATGACCACGTCATCACCTCGGAGGCGGAGCACAATTCCGTCCTGCGCCCGCTCTATGCGACGGGTTGTGCGCTGGACTTTTTGCCCTTGGATGAGAACCTCGCGCCCGATGTGACGAAGCTCGAAGATTTGTTGAGAGATGAGACCAAGGCCGTCGTCATCACCCACGCTTCAAATGTCGTGGGGAGTATCACCGACCTCGAGCGCGTCTTCGAATTTGCAGACGAGCACGATCTCTACCTCATCGTGGACGGCGCCCAGGCGCTCGGACAATTTCCGGTCGATCTGTCTAAGATGCCGAAAGACAAGCTCGTATACTGTTTTGCGGGACATAAATCTCTCTACGGTCCCACGGGAACCGGCGGTTTTTACTACGGAAAAGACGTCGATATGCCGCCTTTGAAGTCCGGCGGAAGCGGAATCGAGAGCTTTAATCACGCCATGCCCGACGAGCAGCCGATTAAGTGGGAAGCGGGTACCGCAAACGTCCACGGTTTTGCGGGACTCGCCGCCGGCGTGGAATTTGTCTTGGGAGAGGATTACTTCGAGACGAAGGACCGCGCGTTTGAAAAGCTCTTGAAGGGATTGCGCGAACTCGACGGCTACGAGGTCTACTATCCGAAGACACACGGAACTTGCTGCGTCAGCATCTTAAAAGAGGGCATGAGTTCACAGGAACTCGCCTTGATCCTTCAAGATCACGACATCGCGACGCGCCCGGGATACCACTGTGCGCCGCGCCTGCACGAGTACCTCCACACGAAGGAGACGGGACTTTGTCGCCTCTCGACGTCCTACTTTACGACCGATGAGGAGATCGGCAAGACGCTTCGCGTGCTGGCGAGTATTGAATAAATAGTTGATATGTGATATAATAACCACCGTAATTTATTGTTTACGGTGGTTACCGTTTTACGGTAGTTTTTATCTGATGCGGGAAGTGTGATCGTGCCCGGGGAGTGCCTGATGTGGGACTCTATGCGGCCTTAAAGTATTTCTGTCTGCTCAGAGTTTTTATAAGAAAAAATATTCTAAACAAAAAAGCATCGACACCATCCAAAGATTGCGCAATTAGGTGAACCTAAGACGGCAGTCTTTTTTTGGTTCACCTCGTCGCGAGATGAGGAGTGACATCATGCTCAGTGGTATACTGAGACGTTTAGAGCTGACGAAAACAGAATTTTTCAAAATTGTTTTGGGCTGTGCGATCATGGCCTTCGGCGTCGTGAACATCCACGAGCCCTCCCGCATTACCGAGGGAGGCGTCCTGGGACTGGGGCTTTTGCTGAAAAAAGTCTTCGGCTTAAACCTCGCCTACGTATCGCCGATCCTCGACATCGCCTGTTACGCCCTGGGATTTTCGATGTTGGGGAAGCGGTTTTTAAAGAAATCGACGGTGGCGACGGTGATGTTTGCCGCCTTCTACTTCGCCTTTAACCGCATGGGCCCCGTCCTTCCGAGCTTCTACGACGTGCCGTTTATCGCGGCTATCGCGGGCGGCATCTTTATCGGAGCGGGCTGCGGCATCGCCGTGACGGCGGGCGGCTGTGCGGGCGGCGACGACGCGCTCGCCATGGTCATTTCGAAGAAATTGAAGTGGCCGATCTCGAGGGCTTACCTCTTTACCGACTTCGTCGTCTTGGGTCTGTCTTTGACCTATATCCCGCCGAGCCGACTGATCTTTTCGTTTATGACGACCGTCGTCTCGTCCTATCTGATCGGACAATTCGAGGTTAAGATGAAGAAACCGGCATGGCAAGTGAGCCAGGGCGGAATCGAGAAAAATGCATAAGATATAAGTATATCGACATGAAAGAATCTTTTTTTATGTCGATATATTTATGTACCGAGCGTCGTCGGCGTCGCGACGCGCCGATGTTTCAACTAAAAAAACGCGAGCCCTGCGAGGACTCGCGCTTTCGTTTCATTTAATAAGCAAAGGCTTCTTCTTTTGTCATCCAAAAGTGGATGCCACCGGTCGAATCGCGCCAGCGGTCGGGGTTAAAGTTTCCCGCATAGACCATGGTGTGGGTCGTGTAGACGAAATTTTCGTCGATCAGCGAGATGGCATCGCGGTAGTGTTCCTTATAGTCGAAGTCGGTGACGGAGAGGACGTAAGCTTTGTCGCAACGGCACGAGTTCATCGTCGCCGAGGTGCGCCGGGCGTCCGCGGGAATATAAAGCGTGACGAGTCTATGGTCGTAGCAGCGCTTGTAGCCGATAAAGGCGCCTTCTTCGGGACAGCGGAGGCGAAAGAACTTCGTGTCCTCGTCGGTCGCGACGTCGTCCAGGACGGATTCCTCCATGACGGCGCCGAAGAGGTTGGCTCCCCGAAGGTCGGCGCCGGTCAAGTCGGCGTTTCGGAAGTTGACTTCTCGCAGGTTCGCCCCTTTAAAGCTCGCGTGTCGTAAGACGGCGTGGTCGAACCACGCGTGGGAGAGGTCGCATTCCGAGAAGTCGGCATGCGAAAGATCCTGTCCCGAGAAATCTTTCTTCGATAAGTTTTGCCCGCTGTAGGAAATAGGTGTAGCTGCATTCATTATCATCCCTCCTTAAACTAAAGTATAACACGGGAAGGGTTTCATTGCGCGGGGTTGTGCAAAATAGTATAATGAATACACGTCAATATATCGGTCATCCTATATGACCGTGCATATCATCTATATGCGAGGAGGCATACATGTCAAAAAACTTTTATATTACAACGCCCATCTATTATCCCAGCGGCAATCTGCACATCGGACATACTTACTGCACCGTCGCGGTCGATGCGGTAAAGCGCTTTAAGACCTTGCAGGGTTACAATGTCCTGTTTACGACGGGAACCGACGAACACGGCCAAAAGATTCAGGAAAAGGCCGAAGAAGTCGGCAAAAAGCCCTTGGAGTACACCGACGCCATCGTCGCCGATACGAAAAAGTTATGGGAGACGATGGACATTCACTACGATTCGTTTGTACGTTCGACGAATCCGCAACACGAAAAAAATGTACAGGAGTTATTCCAAAAACTCTACGACAAGGGTGAGATCTATAAGGGCGAATACGAAGGTTATTACTGTACGCCTTGCGAATCGTTTTGGGCCGAGTCCCAATTAGACGAGGGGCACTTGTGTCCGGACTGCGGCAGAGAGACGCATCTGCAGCACGAGGAGACGTATTTCTTCCGCCTCTCGAAGTATCGAGATAAGCTTCTGCAATATTATGAAGACCATCCGGAATTTATTCAACCGGCTTACCGCAAGAGCGAGATGATCAACTCGTTTTTAAAAGACGGCCTCGACGACTTGTCGGTGACGCGTTCCTCGTTCGATTGGGGCGTCCCCGTTCCGTTCGATAAAAAACACGTCATCTACGTTTGGATCGACGCCTTGTCCTGCTATCTGACGGGATGCGGTTACGGCACCGATGAGGAAAAATTCAACAGCTACTGGCCCGCGGACGTGCACTTCGTCGGCAAGGAGATTATGCGTTTCCACACCATTATTTGGCCCGCCATGTTGATGGCGCTCGACATGCCCTTGCCGAAACAGGTCTTCGGACACGGCTGGATTTTATTTGACAACGACAAGATGAGCAAGTCCAAGGGCAATGTCATCTATCCCGAGCCGATGATCGACCTCTACGGCGTCGACGCTCTGAAGTATTTCCTGCTGCGGGAATTTTCCTTCGGACACGACGGAAGCTTTAACGTGACGAGTTTTATGAAGCGCTTAAACTCCGACCTCGCCAACGACCTCGGAAACCTCGTCTCGCGGACGGTCTCGATGATCGAAAAATACGACGACGGCATGATTCCCGAGCCGCACGGCGAGACCGAACTCGACCAAGAACTCAAGGCGCTTGCGACAAAGACGTGGGACGGCGTCGAAAAAGAGATGGAAACGTATCAATTCTCTACCGCGCTTCAAGTGATTTGGAACCTTATCCGTCGATGCAATAAATACGTCGATGAAAACGAGCCGTGGGTCTTGGCCAAGGGCGGAGAAGAGGAACTGAAGCGCCTGGATACCGTGCTCTACAACTTGGCGGAAGCGCTTAGAATCGTCTCGATTCTCCTCTCGTTCTTTATGAACAATACGGCCATTTCGATCGCCGAACAAATTTCCGCTTCGACGACCTTTGTGGCGGACGATGCGAAGAAGTGGGGATTGCTCGAGTCCGGAAACCACATCGGCGAAAAGACAATTATCTTCCCGCGCCTGGACATCGAAAAAGAGACGGAGCGACTTTGGGCGGCCAACAGCGCGCTGATCGAGAGCCGTCAGAAGGCATCCGAATCGGAAGGTGAAGGGGAAAAAGACGTCGAGTTAAAGCCGGAGATCACGATCGACGACTTCGATAAACTGGACATTCGCGTCGCGACCGTCGACTCGGTCGAAGACCACCCGAATGCCGATAGACTCTACGTCTTGAATATCAGCATGGGCAAGGAAAAACGGGTCATCTGCTCGGGGATTAAGGAATACTACACAAAAGAGGAACTCGAGGGCCGTCAAGTGCTCGTCATTGCGAACTTAAAACCGACGAAGCTGCGCGGCGTCCTCTCGGAAGGGATGCTCCTCGCGGCGGAAGATGCCGATCACAAGTTGTCGCTTGCGACGACGATGGAAGAATTGAAGTCCGGAGCCATCATTAGCTAGGAGGATGTATGATAGACGCTCACTCTCATTTGGAAAATGAAGCATTCGATGAGGATCGTGAGGAAATTATAGCCCGCATGGCCGACGACGGATTGGATGCCGTCGTCAATGTGGGATCGGATATAGAGACGAGTCGCGCGGTGGTGCAGTTGGCGAGGGAGTACGAGAAACTCTACGCCGTCGTCGGCGTGCACCCGCAGGAAGCGGACGGCTACAGCGAAGCGGTAAGGGAAGAGCTCGTAGGACTTTCGAGGGATGAAAAGGTCGTCGCCATCGGCGAAGTGGGCCTCGATTACTACTACGAAAACTCGCCGCGCGCCGTGCAGCGCGAGGTCTTTTCTGCGATGCTCGACCTCGCGGTCGAGACGGATCTTCCCGTCGTCATCCACTCGCGGGATGCGGCGGAAGAGACGTTTAACATCGTGTCGGAATTTTTGGACAGGCATCCGTCCCATCACGTGTTGATCCACTGCTATTCCTATTCGGTTGAAATGCTCGCGCGGTTTATAGAACTCGGCTGCTACATCTCTCTCGGCGGCGTGACGACCTTTAAAAACGCGAAGGTCCCGAAGAGGGTGGCGGAGACCGTCGACATCGACCGTCTCTTGCTCGAGACGGACTGTCCCTACATGACGCCCGAGCCGCACCGCGGAAAGCGCAACGAGCCGAAATATGTGCGCTTTGTCGCGGAAAATATCGCGAACCTCCGCGGCATGGACGTCGAGACGCTTATCGCGCATACCGACGAGAACACGAAACGGTTTTATCGATGGGAGCAGTGATCCGCGAGGTGATCGTCGTCGAGGGGAAAGACGATATCTCGAGGGTAAGATCGGCGCTGGATTGCGATGTAATCGCGACCGGTGGATACGCCTTCGGTAAAACATTCTTAAATGAATTGAAGAAGATCGAAAAACGCCGCGGCGTCATCATCCTGACGGATCCCGACTATATGGGCAAGCAGATCAGGCGACGGCTCACCGAAGCGCTCGATCACCCGAAACAGGCCTATCTTCCCCAATCGAAGACGACGCTAAAAGACGACATCGGCATCGAAAACGCCAAGCCCGAGGATATCCTGGAGGCTCTTCGGAGGGCGAAACCGATGAGCCACGAGTATAAAGAGACCTTTACGAAGGCGGATATGATCCGATTCGGCTTGATCGGCGCCTCCGATGCCGCCGAGCGGCGCGAAAAGATGTCCGAGGCACTCGGGATCGGCCACGGAAACGGCAAGCAATTTCTGCGCCGTCTCAACAGTTTCGATATCACGATAGAAGAATTTGAGGAGAAGTATCGGGAGGTCTTTGGTGAATAAAAGGTTGTATAGCCCCGCCGTCATACGCGAGATTCAAAAAAAGTGGGGATTTCAATTTCAAAAATCACTGGGACAAAATTTCTTAATCGACGGAAATATCGTCCGCGCCATCGTCGATGCCGCCGATATTGGGGAGGGCGATGCGGTCCTGGAAATCGGCGCGGGGATCGGGACGCTCACCGAAGAGTTGGCGCTGCGCGGGGCGGAGGTGTTTTGCGTCGAGATCGACGAACACTTGAAGCCGATTCTCGACGAGACGCTCGGACAGTACCCTTCGGTCGAAATCTTCTACAAAGACGTGTTAAAGACCGACTTAAAGAGTGAACTGGAATCGCGCTTTCCCGACAAGAAAATAAAGGTGGTCGCCAACCTCCCTTATTATGTAACGACGCCGATTATTACGCATATACTCGACGCGGATATCGACCTGGATTCGATATACATCATGGTTCAAAAGGAAATGGCGACGCGCATGGCCGCGAGTCCGGGCTCGAAGCTCTACGGCTCGATCTCGGTATATCTCCAAATGCGCGGCGAAGTATCTATCAGCCTCCACGTCCCGCGGACCTGTTTTATGCCGCAGCCGAATGTCGACAGCGCCGTGCTCGCGATCAGAGACGTCAAAGACGAGTATCCCGAGACGCTGAGACAGGCGGAGGCGATCGTGCGCGCGGCCTTTTCGAAGCGTCGCAAGACGGTGTTAAACGCCCTCTCGACCTACGGGTTTGCCGTCGAGAAAGAGGATATCGCCGGAGCGCTTGAAGACGCGGGGATCGATCCGTCGCGTCGCGCGGAGACGATCAGCGTCGAGGAATATCGCATCTTGGCGAAAAATTTTCCGAAAGTGACAAAGGAGTATTCCGGGGATGAAGGATAAATTTGATGAATTCGTTGAGAATCAGGAGTTAATCGACAACCTCAGCGGCATATTTAAGGTTATGGCCGATCCGACGCGCCTGAAGATCCTCTACGCACTCATGCTATCTACGTGCAATGTCTCGAAGCTGGTCGAGCTGCTCGGGATGAGCCAATCTTCCATTTCGCATCAGTTGATTCTTTTAAAGAACGAGGGACTCATCCGCTCGCGCAAAGAAGGGCGTAAGGTGTACTATTCGCTCGATGACGAACACGTCAAGACTCTCTTTGCCATGGGGTATACGCACGCGGAGCATAAAATTCACGAGCGTGATTAATGTGGAGGCCGTTGGGTATAATTAAGAAGAGAAAACTGAATAGATAGTTAGGAGGCACATCAATGTCTAAAGTTGAAGTATATACGAGCAGTACCTGTCCTTACTGCACGATGGCAAAGGACTATCTGAAAGACAAGGGCATCGACTTTGAAGAAAAGAACGTTCAAACAAATGCCCAAGCGAGAGATGAATTGATCTCCAAGGGTTACACCGGCGTACCGGTTCTCGTCATCGGCGGCGAAGAAATCGTCGGATTCGATCGTCCGAGAATCGACGCGGCGATCGCTAAGTTAGCATAAAAAAAGAGGCGTACGCCTCTTTTTTTATGCCCTCATCGATATAAGCGGCCTTTCCGCTCGAGGGCGAGTGGGGCGCTAAGGAAGCGGAATCTTTTGTCGAGCGGCTGCGATGTGAAGAAATAGTGTAAAAATCAAAAGATATCTAAGGCTTTTAAAAGCCTCGATCCGGCGGGTATTCGAACGGACCGCCTGTGGTATAATGAGAAAAAATGATTCGCATAGACGCATCAATGGAGGAGACTATGAAACTATTTAAACGATATTTAACCGCTGCCTTGGCCCTGGTCATGGTGGCAGCCGTCGCGGCGCCGGTCTTTGCCGATGCGGCGGAGGGCGATGTTATTTTGTCCTTTGGGCAAGACCTGACGAAAGCACAAAGAGAAGATTTGCGGAAACGCTTTAACGCGGGGGAGACCGATCAGGTGATCGAGGTCACCAATGCCGAAGAGCACAAGTACTTAGGCGACTTTTTGCCGGCCGCGAAGATCGGATCGAAGGCGATTTCCAGCGCCAAGATCGAGTACACGAAGGCGGGAAGCGGCATCCGCGTCGAGACGTCCGACCGCATCCGCTACATCACCGACGACATGTACCGTCAAGCGCTCGAAACGGCGGGCGTCGAAGATGCCGACATCACCGTCGACGCGCCGATGAATGTGTCGGGTACGGCGGCGCTTACGGGCATTATGAAAGCCTACGAAGAGACGAGCGGTAAAAAAATCAGCGAAGACGTCAAAAAGGCCGCCAACGAAGAGATGGTCGTCACTTCGGATTTAGCCGACGAGGTCGGCGCGGACAAGGCGACCGATGTCGTCAAGGACATCAAGGAAAAGATCGCGACCGAAGCGCCGAAGTCGAGAGAAGAGGTTCAAAACATCATCATTAACGTATCCAACGAATACAATTTGAACCTCTCCGAGGCGCAAAAGGAAGATTTGACCGATTTCTTCGACCGCTTGAGGACGACGAAGATCGATTGGAACGGCTTGGCCGATAAGGCGAAGGGCGCCGCCAATCAGGCGAAAGATTATCTCGGAAGTGAAGAAGGCCAAGGTTTTCTCATGAGTATCAAGGCGGGCTTCGGCCGGTTTATCGACTGGTTCGCATCGCTATTTAGATAATAAAAAAAGCTCTCACCGCGGTGAGAGCTTTTTTTATTACGAGGATCTCGCTTATTTCGCTTCGATCGTCTTGTTCAGCGTTGCCATGAGTTCGTCGACGTCAAAGCCGTGAACGAAAGCCGCTTCTTCGAGCGATTCCATTTGGCTGGACGGGCATCCGACGCAACCCATGCCGAATTGCATTAAAATGCGAATAGATTCCGGGTATTGACGAACTAAATCGCCGATTAACATATCTTTAGTAATCATCTATGCCTCCTAAAACGTAGTCATCAAATACAGATTAATTTTGACGAGACTTATTCTATCGTAATTCTAAAGGAGTTTCAAGCTAAAGCAGGTTTTCCTTTAGATACTCGATGATGTCGTCCGATTCATACATCCACGTGTCGCCGAAGTGGAGACAGGGCACTTGTTTCGTGCCGCCTCCCTCGAGCAGTTCTTTTTCATAACGATCATCCTTGTCGATGAACAGAATGTCTATCTTATCGTCGAGTTCGTTCTTCTCCATGAAGTTAATGACCTTTCGGCAGAAAGGACAGTAGGTTGCCGCATATAGTTGATAATCCATATTGTTCCTCCTTATAGTCTGTATTTTTATCATACCCAGTCGAGTGGTTTTTAACACATCGCGCGTAATTGCTCGAAAAAATCTAATCCTTATCTAAGCTGTTATTTTCATGTAAAAATTATGATATGATTTTCTCGAGGTGAAGAGATGGATATATTTAACAGCATTGGGAAAGGCTTTGAAGATCTGTCCAACCAAGTAAAGGATTTGGGTAAACGCAGCATATACGAAGCAAAGGAAGCTTCGAAGGCAACCAAGCTAAAGATACAAATTCACGACCTGGAGATGAAAATCCAGGCGGAGTTTGCGCATCTAGGAGAAGTGTATTATATGGAAATGCGCGAGCAAACGCACTTGACTGATACGTCCAGCTCGGAACTGTTGCTCGCGATCGACGAGTTACAAAAGGAAAAAGACGCACTGCAAAACCGCGTGCGCACCAAGGGCATCGAAGGCGAGGAGTTCGACGCCGAATGTCCCGAGTGTCACGCCAAGATCGATGAGGACGCTAATTTTTGTCCCAATTGCGGGAAAAAGATCGAGTTCGTGCACTTCGTAGACGAAGATCCGGACTTTATCGAATGTGAAAACTGCCACTTTCAAGCCGAGCGGGGATCGACTTACTGTCCGCGCTGCGGCACGCCACTCGTATAAGGAGGTACGACATGGAACGAAAAGACAAAAAGACGCTCGATGAGGCGGCGCTGAAAGAGAAGTTAGGCCCCGAGGCCTATCACGTCGTCCGCGAAAAGGGGACCGACGCGCCGTTTAGCCACCCCTACGACGGCCTGTTCGAAGAGGGGATTTATGTCGATGTCATCACAAAAGAGGTGCTGTTTTTATCCAAGGATAAGTTTAACGCCGGATGCGGCTGGCCGAGCTTTGCAAAGACCGCGCCGGGTGCCGACGTAGAGGAGGAGACCGACGGACGCTTCGGTATGATCCGCACGGAGGTCAAGACCGACACGACCCACTTGGGTCACGTCTTTAACGACGGCCCCGAAGAACTCGGCGGTTTAAGATATTGCATCAACGGCAGCAGCATCGAATTTATCCCGAAGGAGGAGATGGAGGAAAGAGGCTACGGCGAGTGGCTTGAAAAGCTCTAGATTAGGAGTAAACTATTCCCTTGAGGGTATAATAAACCATAGAAATTATTGAGTGATACAAGGAGGAATTATGAAGAAAAAGTTTATGTCCTTATTTTTGGCATTGACAATGATCCTGGGCGTTATCGCAGGACCCGTCGGCGTCTTTGCCGAAGGCGAAGGACAGGACACCAAGACGATTACATTGCTTCATACCAACGACGTACACGGCCACGCGATGGCCGAGACCGATAAGGACGGGAATCTCACCAATATCGGCTACGCCAAGGTAAAGACCTATGCGGACAGCATCAAAAATTCGGTGCTCCTGGATGCCGGCGACGTCACGCACGGGACCGTGTTGGCAGGCGTCAACGAGGGAAAGGATATCATCGACCTTATGAAGACGATGGGCTACAAGGCGATGGTTCCCGGAAACCACGACTTTAACTACGGCTACGACGCCCTCGTCGGATTTAAAGACCGGGCCGAACCCTCCGACATGGATGATTCGGGATTCGACATCTTGGCGGCAAATGTCGTGCGCGCTACCGGTGGAAACGATTTTAAAGGTCAGACGATCTTGGATGTCGACGGCGTGAAGGTCGGTATCTTCGGACTTGCGACGGAAGAGACGAAAGTAAAGTCCAACCCGAAGAATACGGAAAATGTGATTTTCTTAGACCCCATCCAAGTGGCAAAGGCGCAAGTTAAATCTCTAGAGGAACAAGGCGCGGACGTCATCGTCATGCTCTCGCACTTGGGCGTCGACGATGAAACGGACATCAAATCCTCCGACGTAGCAAAGGCGGTCGACGGCATCGACGTTATTATCGACGGCCACTCCCACACCGCGCTCGAAAACGGAAAGCTCGTAAACGGCGTTTTGATCGCACAAACCGGCGGTCACTTGCAACAACTCGGCGAAGTGAACATCAGCCTTCGCGGTCACGAGGTCATTTCGAAGACGGCGGTCTTGAGAGATGCGAAGTTCTTCGAAAATGTCCGAGAAGATTTGGACGTCTCGAATACGATCGATAAAATTCTCACCGACAACAAAGATGCCCTCGAAAGAGTCGTCGGCAAGACCGACGTCGCACTCGAAGGGGCGAGAGAACACGTACGCACGGAAGAAACGAACTTCGGCAACCTCGTCACCGACGCCATGCGCGATGTCTCCGGTGCCGACGTCGCGATAACGAACGGCGGCGGGATTCGCGCAAGTATTCCCGAGGGAGACATTACGGTTTCGCATCTGTGGACGTCGTTCCCCTTCGGAAACACCATCATGAAGATCGAACTCACCGGCGCCGACATCGTCAAGGCGCTCGAACACGGCGTGGCCGACGCACCGGCGCCCGAAGGCAAGTTCCCGCAAGTATCGGGTATCACCTTTAAATATGATACCGAGCAAAAAGCGGGCGAACGCGTCTTTGACGTCAAGGTGAACGGAAAAGCCCTCGATCCGAAGGCGACCTACACGCTCGCGACCAACGACTTTATGGCCGTCGGAGGAGACGGATACGACAGCTTTAAAAACGCAAAGAAACTCGGCGATTACGGCCTCTACACTGAAATTCTCGAAAAATACTTGACCGATCACGGAACGGTAAGTCCCAAGGTCGAAGATCGAATTGTCGTTCAATCGAAGACGGGCGAGAAGCCTCAAGAGCCCGAAAAACCGAATGTACCGAGTACCGACTTTACGGATATCAAGGGCCACTGGGCCGAAGATGTCATCAAAACGGTAACCGAAAAAGGACTCTTTAAGGGAATGACCGAGACGACGTTTGCGCCGAACACGAAGATATCGAGAGGCATGCTCGTATCGGTACTCGCGCGTCTCGAGGGCGAAGACAAAAAGCAAGACGTCAAGAACGAATTCTCCGACGTCAAGGCCGGGACATGGTATGAAAACGGCGTCCTCTGGGCTCAAAAGAACAAGGTCGTCTTAGGGTACGAGGACGGAACGTTTAAGCCGAACAAGTCGGTTACGCGCGAAGAGATGGCCTCCATCTTGGGTCGCTACCTTCAACATAAAAATGTCCCCGTCACACCCAAGGAAAATGCGCCCTTTGTCGATCAACGCGATATCAGTAAGTGGGCTCTCGAACCCTTGGATGTCGTTCGCAACACCCAAGTGATGAAAGGTAGAGAAGGAAACAGATTCTACCCGAGATATTCCGCGACGCGCGCCGAACTCGCACAGGTTATCTATAACTTGGACCGCATCGTGTCGGCAAACAAAGAAGATCAGGGCAAGGTTCAACCGAAGAAAGATAAAATGGAGAAACAAAACGACAAGAAGTCCGTCGATACAAAACCTTCGACGGAAAAGAGCGCAGCTCAAAAGAAAGCCGCGTAACAGAGAAAAAGAGGGCGAACCGTCCCTCTTTTTTATTTGGAGAAAAGGGACGCAGGTGTCGATGAAGCGGGAAAGGGCGACCGATCGCGAGATGCCGCCGGCGGGAGGCGGTTCTCGCGTCAGATAGCTCGAAGAACGCGGATTCGGACGAGTCCGCGTTTAGGTGGAAAGCGGCGCGGCGATCGGACGGTTAGGTTCGCTTGCAGGCGCCGGGACCGGCATCTCTTGGACGCGTCGTAGGTTTTGACGATTAAAAATAAAAGACTTATATTTCCCTTGACCCATTTCGATTTTTGCGATATCATATAGCGTTACTTCTATTGACAATATGTGTGATTTATTGTATACTTACTATGATAAGTCGATATTTAGGTAGAAGGGCGGTTCAAATGACACAAATGGAATTGATTAAAAATGAATTGTCGGAACATATCGGCAAGCGCGTGATTATAAAGGCCAATCGAGGCAGAAAACGCATTGTCACGCGAAAGGGGATATTGAAAGCGGTGTATCCGTCACTCTTTGTCGTGACGATATCCTCGGACGGGATGGCGAAGAGAAATATTTCCTTTACCTACTCCGATGTGTTGACTTCGACAGTGAAGATTGCCATTTTAGAAGAAGATGTCGATATCGCAGATTTAAAAATATCGTAACGAAAGCTCCCTCGGTGGAGCTTTTTTCATGGGAGGAACGACATGCGCGCCTATGCAAAAATCAATGTGGGTCTTTGGATTAAGGAGAGGAGAGAAGACGGCTACCACGAGCTGGAGACGATCTTTCTGCCGATTGAACTCTACGACGAGATAAGCGTCGAAACATCCGACCGCTTTCGGATCGACGGCCCGAACTTCGGCGAGGACGATTTAATGTATAAGGCTCATCGCTATCTGGAGGCGCGTTACGGCGATCTTCCCGTAAGGGTTACAATCGACAAGCACATTCCCGTAGGGGCGGGCCTCGCCGGCGGCACATCCGACGGTGCGGCGGTCTTAAAGGGCGTGCGGGATCTCTACGAACTTCCCCTCTCCGATGTGTCGCTCATCGAGGAGACCTCGGTGCTCGGCGCGGACTTTCCCTATTGCATCTACGGAAAACCCGCGCTCGGAACGGGAATCGGCGACCGGCTTATGCCGATCGAGGTTCCGTCCTTTCCCCTTCTCCTCTTAAATCCCGGATTTTCCGTTTCGACAAAAGAGGCCTACGGACTCTGGAGCTCCTCAAACGGCGGGTCGTCCGCGGAGGCGCTTTTTGCGCTTAAACGTTCGGCCCTCGGGGAGCTGAAAAACGTCGTCGTCAATGATTTAATGCCCGGAGTCGCCAAAAGACACGGCGAGATCGAGGCGATGGTCCGCGCGCTCTACGAGCGGGGCGCGGCCTTTGCCGATATGACGGGATCGGGTCCGACGGTGTACGGAATTTTTGAAAACGACGGGGATTTAAATCGCGCCTATGCTATACTGAAAGATAAGTACGAGGTAGTGATTAAAACGAGAACGAGAACGTCGGGTGAGGAAAATGAGTAAAGTAGGCGTGGCTTTTGGAGATATCACGGGTGCCTATGTCGCCTGTGCCATTCGCAACAAGCGACCCGATATCGACCTGATCGCGCTCTATGATCCGCGAGAGGATGCAGGCGCGTTTTTAAAGGGCGCATCGGCGCGCATGGAGAATATGGGTGTGTCGCAGTATGTGACGGTCGCTCCCGTCGAAACGGCTGGCGAATGCGATTACTATCGACTCGCTAGCCGTTACGGCGAGGCCGACCTGGCTCTCGATTTAGGAGAGAAGGGTTTGGATACGCGTCTGCTGTTTTTCACGGTCTTGGACGGTCTCTTTCAACGGAGTTTCGTACTCGACATCTTGCGCGATTATATCGACTACATCCCCGAGGACGTGCGGTCGGTGAAACTCGCACTGCCGGGATACAGCTATCGCTCGGAGGATTTTGAGTATATGCTCGAGGAGAGGGGGATCGCCGTGGTGGATCCGCTGGACGATTGGTTAAGGACGATTCCCCGAGCGGACGGAGAGGGCGAGATGAGATTTTACTGGACGTCGCGAAATTTTCCGTTGGAGAACCGTATGGAAGAGATCTTTCAACGGCCGGTTTGCTTTAGGACGTACTACCGCCATCCGTGGCTTCGAGGCGAGTGTCAAAAAAAATAAGCGCACAAAAAAAAGAGCGGTTTAACCGCTCTTTTTATATGTAGCCATGCACCCGGCTTTGCATAGGATTTTCCATGCGTAACCGAAATAGTTAACTCAGAGTAGGCTGATCTACGTCACATAAACGGCCTTACTTAGTGCTGCTTCCGTCAAGATCTGACACGGTTCGCAAGTGTTTATTGCGTAGGACCTGCTCATCAACATCACTTGTTTCGGGCAGACCACAAAAAATATACGCTGGACCGGGAATTCAATCTTGCTGTAGCGGATTGCAAGTTACAGGGCACCGCTAATTCCCCATCTAGCATGGCAAACTTTTCCTGGCGGAGAGAGGGGGATTCGAACCCCCGATACGCTATAAACGTATACCCGCTTTCCAGGCGAGCGCCTTAAACCAACTCAACCATCTCTCCATTGGATTACAGTATATAATTATATGGCCGGAGTTCGGTTTTGTCAAGCACTGTTTTCCAAAAGAGATGGAATCACCAGTTTCCCTGAATAGAGATCGAGCCGGCGGCGAGCGTCATAGTTTGATCGCCCACGTCGACGAGCAACTTTCCGTCGTCGTCGATGCCCGTGACGATTCCCTTGTATTCGATGTCGCCTTTGGAGAAGGAGATCACGCGCCCGATCGTCAAATTATAGCGGCGGTAGGCCTCGATTAAGGTCTTTTGATCCTCCAAGACGCGTCGATAGAGCGCATTCATCAGATCGGCCGCCAAGCGGTTTCGCGACAGTGTCTCTTCGCCTACGGATCCCGCGGTGCGAAGTTCTTTTTTGTCGAAGGTGTCGCGAGGGGTGCTCGTGTTGATGCCGATTCCTATGACGAAGCGGGGCTCGTCCTTTGAAAAGTCGGCCTCGGTTAGAATCCCCGAGATTTTTTTATGGTCGATATAGAGATCGTTCACCCACTTGATGCGGATGTCCTTTTCGGTTTGTCGAGCGAGTGCCTCGCGGGCGGCGACGGCGGCTGCGATCGTGAGCATGTTCGGATCGACGTCGCTGTCAGAGGGTCTGATGAGTGTCGAGAGGTAGAGGCCGCTGCCGTAGGGGGAGAGGAAGGATTTTCCGACGCGCCCCTTTCCCGCGGTCTGTTCTTCGGCGACCATAAAGGAAAACGAGGAGAGGGTAGACGCTTCGTCGTACCGAAAGAGCGCGTCGTTGGTCGAGTCGACCGTATCCTCGACGAGAATGGTGATGTCGCGGAGCGGTTCATCCAAAAGAGGACGGATGGTTTTCTCGTCGAGAGCCTCGTAATCGTCGACGAGGCGGTAGCCGCGGTTGGTAACCGCCTCGATGCGGTAACCCTCCTTGCGAAGGTCGCGGATCGACTGCCAAACCGAGGCGCGCGTAATGTGGAGCTCCTCGGCGAGATTTTCTCCCGAGAGATAGTCCTCGGACGATTGAAGTTTTTGTAAGATATAATCCTTGTTTTTCATTAAGCCATCCCCGGGAAGTCCATCTGTCTCAACGCTTCGAATAAAATAATGTTGACCGAAACGGATAAATTTAAACTGCGTCCGAAATCTTTGAGCATCGGGATGCGGATGGCGGTGTCGTCGTGCGCCTCGAGCAGCGGCTCGGGCAGCCCCTTGGTTTCCTTGCCGAAGACGAGGAAGTCTCCGTCTTGAAACTCGAAGTCGCAGTAGCGCTTATGCGCCTTCGTGCTCGCGAAGAAAAAGCGATGATCGCTGTATTCTTCCATAACCTCTTCGATGCTGTCGTGGTATCGGATGTCGACGAGGGGCCAGTAGTCCAGGCCGCAACGCTTTAAGTGTTTGTCGTCGACGGAAAAGCCGAGCGGGCGAACCAGGTGCAGCACGCTCTTCGTCAGTCCGCAGCTTCTGGCGATGGCGCCGGTGTTGTGCGGAATTTCGGGTTCGACTAAACAGATATGCAATGTCATAAATAACCTCCAAATCATATGATGGTGCCGAGGTATGCCGCCTCTTCTCAAGGCTTGCCTCGTGTGAGCGCGAATAAGGGCATACCGGTATGCAAACCATATTATACACCTAAACGGAATCGCCCCGTAAAGGGCGATTCGCAGGCGTCGATAAGGGAGGTGCGGCGACTGAGTACAACCGCCCCTTGATAGTCTAAAACGGGCGTGTATAATAAATAATCAGGAGGTAATGATGGATATTAACGAGAGAAAGTCTATAATTCATTACGGGAATTTGCTCGTAGATCGAGGCCTGACCTTCGGCAGCGGCGGAAACCTGTCGATGCGCCTGCCCGGCGAGAAGAAACTTCTGATTACGCCGTCGGGAATCGCTTGTAATGCGTTAAAGGAGCGCGACCTCGTTATCTTAAATACGCAAGGAGATGTCGTAGCAGGCGAAAAGAAACCTTCGTCGGAATGGCAAATGCACAACGCGATCTATGCCGAACGTGAGGACATCCATGCCCTGGTGCATACGCACAGCCCTTATGTAAGCGTCGTATCGACCTTGGGAGAAGGACTTCCTCCGATCAGCTATATCAGCGCTTCGGCCGGCGTGGGCACGATTCCCTTGGCACCTTACGAACGCTTCGGCACCAAAGAACTCGCCGAAGCGGCGGTAAGGGCGATGGGCGATACATCGAAGGCCGTCATTTTGGCCAACCACGGTTTGATCGCCGGGGGAAGCACGATGTCGGAGGCGTTCGGTTTGGCGCAGGACATCGAATTTTGTGCGTTTATGTATGTCACGGCTCTTTCGACGGGTAAGGAGATTTCGTATATCCCCGAGGAAGAGATGTTGGAAGTGGCTGAAAAATTTAAGAGCTACGGTCAGTAATGCGATATAAAAAAAAGCACCTCTTCACGAGGTGCTTTTTTCTTAGGGCTTGTTATCGAATTAGAGTTCGACGGCGTTTTCCCAAAGACCGTGGATGTTGCACATACTGAGTGCAAAAACGGAACCTTTCTTTTCGCTCTTGAACGAAACGTGAACTTCGGGTTTTGCGAAGACATCGCTTTCACCGTGCGCGTTGAATTCGTAGCTGCCGACTTCGATCGGTGCTGCGCCGCCTTCGGGAAGGAAGAAGACTTTAATCCAAGCGATATGGTGTTCCAAGGTATTCGGGTGTTCGATTTCAGAACCGACTGCGACGTCGACATCGACGATGCCGCCTTCAAAGTTGGCTTTGATTTCGGGGACGTGTTTTTCGTTTTTCCAGTCGCCGTGTTTGACAGTTTCAGTTAATAAAGACATAATGTTAACCTCCCAATAAAATCAAGTTTAACTGTTCCATTGTAACTATACCCACTGAATTTGGTTTTTCACACTTTTTTGAGGGATTTATCTCGGGAGTGGGCGGACGAGGAGAAAAAACGGTGTATTTTCGCAGCGGGTCTAGTATACTGTGTATGAGGTGGTCTATGATTAATTTAGAAGCTACGGCAAATATTGGCATGGAAGCGGTCTTGAAACGAGAAATCCAAGCGTTGGGTCTCGAAAACATTCGCGTTTCCGACGGTCTCGTCTCGATGTCGGGAGAGATGGAAGACATCGCGCGACTGAATTTACACTTGCGCACGGCCGAGCGCGTGCACTGGGTGCTAAAGCGTTTTCGCGCGACGACGTTTACGGAACTTTTCGACGGGGTCTACGACTTGCCCTGGCCCGACATCATGCCGAGGACGGCAAACTTCGTGACCGAGGCGAAGAGCAAAAAGTCCGGCCTGTTTTCTCTCTCCGACATTCAGCGCATCAGTGAAAAGGCCATCGTCAACAAGATGCAGACGCGCTACAAGACCGAATGGTTCGAAAAAAACGGAGCCAGATACCGTATCGGGATTCGAATCGTCGACGACATCGCGACCATCTACATCGACACGTCGGGCGACGGCTTACATAATCGAGGATATAGGCAACGCTCGGTAAAGGCGCCTTTGACCGAGACGTTGGCATCGGGGCTCGTCCAACTCAGCTATTGGAACAAAAATCGCATGCTGGTCGATCCCTTTTGCGGCAGCGGAACGATACTGATCGAGGCCATTCTCCTCGCGCGACATATCGCCCCCGGGCTCAATCGCCGTTTCGACTTCGAATATTGGAATGCTAAGGGGACCAACGCCAAGGAGATGCGCAAAGAGGCATTCGAGATGATCGATTACGACTCAAAGCTCGAACTCTACGGTTTCGACGTCGATCCGAAGGCGATCGAGGCATCGCGCATCAACCTGGACGGATTGGGTCTGTCGGACGATGTGACGTTGATCGAAAAAGATATCGCGGAGTTGGATCTCGCGGGAGACTACGGCGTCATTATCACAAATCCGCCCTACGGCAAGCGCATTGAAGATAGGGAATCGGTAAGGGATCTCAATCGAAGTCTCGGCGACCTGTGTCGCGCGCTTCCGACGTGGAGTCACTACATTATTACCGCGGACCGTGGATTTGAAAAAGGATACGGCAAGAAGGCGGATCGCAAACGAAAACTCTTTAACGGAAATATTCGCACGGATTATTATCAGTACTACGGGCCGAAGCCTTAACGAGAAAGTGTGAAGCATGAAAGATAGGGATTTACTATATAACCAAATAGACACGCGGTTATTGGATACGATGTCGGATCTTATACGGATCGTGGACGAGGACAACGCGATCGTCTATTACAATCGCGCCATGCGCATCGCCCTGGAAGATCAAATGTTTCGCGATCATTCCGAGGGAGAAGACGGGGGGTTTTCGGACTTTCGCATGACGGCGCGTTCGATCGCGAGCGGGGAAATCATTCAACGGGAAACTTACGTCGGGGACGTCTATTATTCCGTAAAGACCAATCCTATTCGCGGAAACGACGGCAGCATCGTCGGGGCGATCGAGGTATTTCGGGACAAGAGCATCGAAAAGCACCTGCAGTTGGAGCAGATTGAAAAAAATCGCGCGATGATCGAAGAACAGATCAGCGCGTCGAATATTCAACACGCCCTGTTGCCGAAGCGGGGCTATAATCGCTTGACGTGCATGGAATATTACTACCGTCCGGCGGAGATTTTAAGCGGCGACATCTTCGACTTTATAGAGATCGACGACGATCACGCGGCCTTTTACATCGCCGACGTCGTAGGACACGGATTCGCTTCCTCGATGATGACGATGTTTATCTCTCAGACGCTCAGAAACATGGCACCCGAGATCTTAAAAGATCCGACCGTGGCAATGCTTGAAATCGAACATCGCTTCGCGGAGTTAAACTTTCCCGATACGATGTATTTTACGATCTTCCTCGCCGTGTATTCCGAGAACGAACATAAATTGACCTACGTCAATGCGGGACACGACTGTCCGCCCCTGTTAAAGCGCGGCGAGAACGTGCGGTTACTTCTAAATACGGGGTTTCCGATATCTTCTCTCGTGGAAGCGTCTTTTTACGAGTGTCGAACGGCCTACCTCTTTAAGGGAGACGAGTTGCTTCTCTACACCGACGGCATCACGGAATGTCGCAATAAGAATCGCGTGCAATTCGGGGTCAAGAACTTGCAAAAGACATTCGCCGAGACGGACAAAGAGCCCCTCGCAGAAATTGTCGAGACGCTTAGGAAATATGTTCACGAGGAGATCGTCGACGATATGACGTGTGTGTATCTGCGGATGCTCTAAGATTTAAACATCTGATTTTTTATTTTCTATAAAAACATGGAATTTGTCCTTTTTACTTGAATAATCGTTCTATTTATGATACCATCTATAATTTTAAAAATTATGTTATAATAGAGGGGAAGGTATCATCATAAAGGAAAGGGGAAGTTATGTTTGAAATAGGAGATAAAATTGTTTACCCTATACACGGTGCCGGTGTCATCGTAGACATCGAGACCAAAGTTATTTTAGGTAAAAAGAAAGAATATTACGTCCTCAAAATTCCCGTCAACGAAATGAAAGTGTTAGTTCCCCTCGGGAGTATGGACAGCGTCGGCATTCGTGAAATCAAGACCCCCGAAGAGATGGATAAGGTCCTGGACGTATTGCGCGATACGACCATCGAAAAAATGCCGACAAACTGGAACCGTCGCTACCGCTTCCATCAAGACAAGATTAAGACCGGAGATTTGGAAGAGATCGCCAAGGTCATTAAAAACTTGGAATGTCTGGATCGAGAAAAATCCCTGTCGACGGGCGAGCGCAAAATCTTAAACAATGCGCGCCAAATTATTTTGTCCGAGATGGTCTTAGTGTACGACAAATCGTACGACGAAGTCGTCAAACTCGTCGACGAGACGATGGAAGAGGGCTGTTTGAAGGGGCTTGAAGAGAAAGCCTAGGAAAGGAGCATGCGTATTAGATCGAATCGCATCGTCTACCTGGTCTTCCGTCTGCTTTTTACGATCTTCGGCGTGGCGGTCGGTCGCCTGGTGCTTAGGGTTTTTCCCCGTCTCGATGCGCTACCGGCTGTTCTACCGTGGGTTCCGCCCAAGGCCCTGCCGATACTCATCCTTATTATTATTGCCATTATTTTTTTTATTTTGAGTAAGTATGCGTATCGTCGATTGAATCAGTTGATCGCGTTTGTCGAATCGGAGACAAAGGAGTTGCCGGCGGGCGACATCGCGTGGGGACTCCTCGGTTTTATCATCGGCCTCGTCTTGGCGTATTTAGTGTCGATCCCCATCTACCGTCTGAATATTCCATACGTCAGCAATGTTATCTCACTGTTGATTTACGGATTTTTAGGGGTCTTGGGCGTCCGACTCATGCGCGACAAGCGTGCAGAAGTGGCAGCCGGCGTGCGCAGGCTGTTTACGCAAAATAAGGACGCGGCGAAGAAGGAAGATGTCGGGGAGAGTTCGGTATCGCCGAAAATTTTAGATACGTCGGTGATCATCGACGGTCGCGTCGTCGACATCATCGACCTGGGATTTATCGTCGAGCCGATTATCGTGCCGACGTTTGTGCTCGCGGAACTCCAGGGCATCGCCGATTCCGCGAACGGTTTTCAGCGTACGAAGGGAAGGAAAGGCCTGGATGCCTTAAAAAAATTGCAGGATGACGGCAAGCAGTGTATTACGATTCTCGAAAAATCCTATGACGATTTGAGCGAGGTGGACGACATGCTCTTGCGCCTCGCCAAGGAAATAAACGGGACGATCGTCACCAACGACTTTAACTTAAATAAGGTCGCGGCTGTGCAGGGGATCAACGTCTTGAACATCAACGCGCTTGCCAATGCCATGAAGCCCGTGTTTATCACCGGCGAGAAGATTCGCGTCTTCGTCGTAAAACCGGGCAGTCAAGAGAAACAAGGGCTCGGATACCTCGACGACGGGACGATGATCGTGGTCGAAAACGGGATCGATTACCTGGGCGAGGAGATCGAGTGCATCGTCACGTCGATGCTTCAAACCTCGGCGGGAAAGATGATTTTTGCGAGACCTGTCGATTAAAAAAAGCGATGGTGTAGACCATCGCTTTTTTTAATCTTATTTTAATTTGAACAAGTGGTGAACTTTTTTGCCCTTTCGAATGTGGACGCCTCGTTTTAAATCGTCTTTGGTGATCAGCTGATCGTGGGAGGTCGCCTTTTCGTCGTCGACCGACACGCCGCCCTGTTTAATCAAGCGTCGGCCTTCGCTCGTGGATGTAATCAACTCGCCGCGTTGCAGTAAGTCGACGAGCGTGATGCCGTCTTCGACGTCGTCTTCGTCGAGCTCCGTCGTCGGCATATCTTCCGTATTGCCGCTTCCGCCGAAGAGCGTGCGGGAAGCCTCGAGCGCCTTATCGGCTTCTTCCTTGCCGTGAACTTCGTTTGTAATTTCCCAGGCCAGGCGTTCCTTCGCCGTGTTGAGTTCTTGGCCTTCAAGTTTGGCGTATTCTTCGATTTCTTCGTCGGAGACGTCGGTCAACAGCTTTAAGAATTTGATGACGTCTCTGTCGTCGGTGTTGCGTAAGTATTGGAACATTTCGTGCGGCGGCGTCTTGTCGGGATCGAGGAAGATCGCACCCTTCATCGATTTACCCATCTTCTGTCCATCCGCCGTGGAGAGCAGTTTAAATGTCATCGAGTAAACCTTGCCGTCGTCGAGCTTGCGAACGAGGTCGTATCCGCCGAGCATGTTGCTCCATTGGTCGCTGCCGCCCAGTTGAAGCTGGCAGTTGTATTTTCTGTAGAGGACCAGGAAGTCGTACGACTGCATGAGCATGTATCCCATTTCGAAGAAGGTCAGTCCCTTTTCCAAACGGTTGGCGTAGGCGTCGAGTTTCAACATATGGTTGACGGAGAAGTGGACGCCGATGTTGCGCATAAACTCGAGGTAACCCAAATCCAACAGCCAATCGGCGTTGTTTGCGGCGATAGCCTTGCCGTCGCTGTAGTCGATGAAGTGGGAGAGTTGGCGTTTAAAGCAGGCGATGTTGTGCTCGATATCTTCCTTGGTCAACATCTTGCGCATATCGCTCCGGCCGGAGGGGTCGCCGATCAACGTCGTCCCGCCGCCGAAGAGGGTAATCGGAATATGTCCGGCCCGTTGGAAGTGTTGTAAGACTTTTACTTGCAGATAATGACCCAATGTCAGGGAATCGGCGGTCGCGTCGAAACCGATATAAAACGTAATGGGTCCTTCATCGAGCCGTTTTCTTAATTCGTCGGGGAATGTTACCTGATCGATGTAACCTCTTCGTTCCAGTAAATCAAATACATTTTCGGTCATAATGCCTCCTTTTTAAGCACAAAAAAAGACTCTGCGAAAGGGCGTCGTTAAACGCGGTACCACCTTTCTTCGCAAAAAGCCTTAAGGGTTATTATACTCCGGCGCTGTAATTTTGATGGCGCCTTCTTCGTATATATTGAGTTTGGTGCTTATTGTATATGCGCATCGAAAAAATGTCAAGAGTCTATCTAAAATTTACAAACTTCTATCCTTTGATGTGCTATGATAAACATGAGAGGTGGCGTATGATAGGCATCGACTTAGTTTATATCCCGAGGGTCGAGAGAATCCTCGAGCGACGGGGCGACGATTTTTTACATACATTGTTTTCCGAGCCCGATTACAAGCGATTAAAAAATAAGAGACCGCAGCATATCGCCGCGCTGTTTGCGGCCAAAGAGGCGATGAGCAAGGCCTTGGGTCGAAATTTGTTTTCGATCGGCTTAAAGAATCTGTCGGTGAGATACGAAAAGGGCGGAAGGCCCTACGGCGTCTGCGAGGACGTCTACTTCGACCTGTCCATCGGACATGAAAAAGACTACGCGATATGCCTCGCGCGAAGACGCGGGCGCAAAAGCGGCGTAAAGGTATCCCGAGACATGGCGGATCTCTTGCCCGCGATGCGCGATGCCGATCACAAGGGCAGCCGGGGAAAGACCGCCGTGATCGGCGCGAGCCCCGGCATGTATGGCTCGGTGGATCTTTCGACGCGCGCGCTCTTGAGGACGGGAACGGGTCTCGCCTACGCCGTCGTACCGGATGCGATGGTCCCTTCTTTTTCTCTCCGCACCGTCGAGGTGATTGTGAAGGGAAACGGCGATCTCTCTTTTTTGACGGAGATGGACGCCGTCGGGATCGGTCCCGGGATGGGACGGGACGCGGATGCGCGCCGTCTATTTGAAGAGGTCTACCGCGGCATCCAAGTGCCGACCGTCGTCGATGCCGACGCACTGTATCACCTGTCTCAAGGGATGGAGCTTGCGAGAGGAGATAAGAAGATATATACGCCTCATACGGCTGAAATGGCGAGGCTCATCGAAAAGTCCGCGGAGTGGGTCGAGCAACACCGCGAAGAGGCCGTCTCTCTTTGCTTAAAGCGTTACGGCGGGACGGTCGTCTTGAAGGGACATCGGACGATCATAGCCGATAAGGCGCATTTGGTGTATAATGACACGGGCAACCCGGGCATGGCGACGGCGGGAAGCGGCGACGTCTTGACGGGAATAATTACGTCACTCTTGGGCCAAGGATTAAGTTGCTTTAACGCGGCCCGTTTAGGGGTATATATACACGGACTTTCGGGAGACATCGGTGCCTTACATAAAAGTCGTTACAGTCTAACGGCCTCCGATATAGTTACATATTTACCGGAGGCGTTTCGCTTGTTGGAGATGACGGCTTCAGAGGGGCGCGGAGGTTGCCGAAGAGCGTGAACAATTAAATAGAAAGGGTGTGATCCATGGTTATCAAACGAGGAGATATTTTTTATGCGGATCTTTCTCCGGTCGTCGGTTCCGAACAGGGCGGCGTTCGTCCGGTCGTCGTGTTACAAAATGACGTCGGTAATAAATATTCTCCGACGACGATTGTCGCCGCGATAACGAGTCAAACGAACAAGACAAAATTGCCGACACACGTGAAGGTTAAGGCGGCGAATAATGATTTGCCGAAAAACTCCGTTATTTTATTAGAGCAAGTACGAACGATCGACAAAAAGAGACTGAGAGAAAAAATCGGAAAATTTAATTCAAAAATCATGGACAATGTCGATGAGGCCGTGAAAATAAGTTTAGGTTTATAATACATAACGACGATAAGCGCGAGTTTTTCTCGCGCTTATCGTCGTTATCGTTGGTGAAGGTGTCAGAATGTTGTATAATGATAGAGAAAACAAAAGATACTCAAAGAAAGGATGAGACTGTGAGAGGAAATTTTAAGAAGGGCGGAGTAGCTGCAGTCATGGCGCTTATTCTCGTCGCAGCGGCAGTGCCTACATTTGCAAGCGGCGACGATCCGCTCGTTTCTTTAAGTTATCTGAATCAACGATTACAGGCTCTTGAAGCAAAAATAGACGGAACCCCGGGGTCTTCAGGATCTTCCGCGCTCGAGGTCGTGGACTTAAAGAGCGGGGATCGCCTGATCGCGGCACAGGGCACGGAGTTGATTCCGAGAAGCGGAAAAGTATCGGTGATCGCCGGCGAATTGGGCGGTCTAAGCGACATCACCTCCGGAGACGATCTGAAGGCATACAAAAAGGTATCCTTGAATCATCTGCTGATCGCGCCGAGAAGTGACGGAAGAGGTCTTCGCGCCGACACCAATGCCATCGTCATGGTGCGCGGCAGTTATCACGTGGAGAAATAAGTAGATAGGAGAACACGATGAAAATTCTTCATCTGATCAGTGGTGGCGACACGGGCGGTGCCAAGACGCATATCTATACGCTCTTGAAAGGTCTCGGAGAGAGGGACGGCGTATCGGTAAGCATGGCATGTTTCCGCCCGGGTGCTTTTTTAGACGGCGCAAAGGCCTTGGGGATAGACGCAAGGCTCGTCGAACAAAAGAATCGCTTCGATATGAAGGCACTTCGACATATCGCCGACATGATCGAGGAGGAGGGCTTCGATTTGGTCCATTGCCACGGGGCGAGGGCCAATTTTAATGCGCTCTACTTGAGGCGGCGCGTCGACATTCCCATGGTCACCACCTTGCACAGCGATTATTTATTGGACTTTAAGGATAATTTCATTAAAGATAAAATCTTTACGCCTCTCAATCGCTACGCGTTAAAGCGATTTCCCTACTACATCGCCATTACGGAACGGTTTAAACAGATGTTGATCGAGAGGGGCTTTCCCGAAGATCGGATATTTGTCGTCTACAACGGCATCAATATGAGAAAAGAAGAACCTCATATCGCCAAAGACGCTCTGCTGGAGCGGTACGGACTTGGGGCATACGGGGATCGCATGCTTTTTGTGACGGCGGCGCGCCTCGATATCGTCAAGGACCACCGCAGTCTTTTAAAGGCGATCGCCCTCTCAAAGGATGAGCTGAAGGGTGCACATTTTCTCATCGCCGGAGAGGGCGCCGACGAGGCGTACTTAAAGTCGTATGTCGAAGAGGAAGGCCTCGAGGACTTGGTGTCGTTTTTAGGTCAGGTCGACGACCCGTTCAGCGTCTACTACGCCTCGGATGTCAATGTCTTGACGTCGGTATCCGAGAGTTTTCCATATGCCCTCCTGGAGGGGGCCAAGGCGAAGATTCCGTTTATCGCCACCGACGTCGGCGGCATCCGAGAGATGGCCGCCGATGCGGGGTTTGTCTTTAAACCTCGCGACGTCGAGCGGCTGTCGGAGTTACTCGTCTACAGTTTAAATCACCCCGACGAAATGAAAAAGCGCGGAGAGGCGCTGTATCAATTTGTCGATGAACATTTCAGCCAAGTAGCTATGGCCAAGAGCCACGAAGCCATCTATAAAAGCATTCTCGAAAGGAGCAAACATGATCGATCGTAAGGGAAGATTGTTCGGTAAAATTAATATCATCGATTTGATATTTTTACTGATCCTCATTGTCGCGCTCGTCGCGGGCGTTTCGCGCTATCGCAACTCGTCGGTATCGGTGGAAAACCAAACCAAGGGAAAGATGACGTTGCTCGTCGACAATATTCGCGAACCGTCAGTCGAAAATATTATCGTAGGGGAAGATCTCTACGGCAAAGAAAAGGACGTCTACTTCGGAAAAATCGTCGATAAAAACGTCAAACCCTACGAGGATGCGACGGAGTATCAGGGAGAATGGATCAAGGCGCCGGTTCCCGATAAGTATTCGGTCTATGTCGACGTGGACGTCGACGTCACGGAGACGGACAAGGCGTATATGGTCGGAGGACAGGAAGTGCGCGTCGGAACGGAATATCAACTGAAATCGAAGTCCATCGGATTTACGGGCGTCTGCGTCGGTATATCCGTCGACGGGGAGTAGCATATGATAGAATCCAGTGTACTGATTCGGGTCATTTTGTCCATCTTGAAGACATTGGAGCGTTGGTATAACGGGAGCGGATTGCACCGCGTGTTAGCGAGCATCGGACGGGGAATCAAGATAGCCTTCAGCGGAAGTGCCATCGCCTACATCTTTCGACACTTCGAAGGAGCGCTTAGGACGTCGTGGGCCTTCAGCTGTTTGCGGTGGCTGTTCCGCCTGTTGAATACACTTTTTGAATGGGTACGCGTAAGGGTGAAGGAGGCCGTCGCCGATTCGACTTTTTTCGCCTTGACCGGACAATTCAGGCGGGCGCCGACGGCACTTCGAACGACGGGGATGGCCTCGGTGGGATTCGGCCTGAGTATTTTGATCTTTGCGATGTTAAAGCGAGACAAGACGGGCTTTTTAGGACTCGTCTTTGTGTTGTTCGGATTTTTGGCGATGTACCTGTCGGTGCATTTGGACGATAAATTACACACGTCGGGCGTCGTGCGCGCCGTCAAGCGCGCGGCCAAGGTGTTTGTACACGACGAGGAGGCGGAGTTATGGAACGAAAAGTAAAGCCGAGCCCGCTCCTCTTGTTCGCCCTCGGCTTTTTGCTGGGCGGCGTCGCCCTGTTTGTGCACATACCGTATGTCGTCGTCCTGTTTATCGGCCTGATCGGTCTCGCGGTCTTTTTTGAAAATCCCTTTGTGAGTGTCCTTTTGACCGTCTTCGGGTACATTTTTCTACCGGATATCCTCTGTCTTCTGTTGGCCTACGGCGTATTCGGCCTCTACATGTTCAGGCGCTTCTTTAGGAAGAATGATCCGCTCGTCGTGGCGAGTCACGAGACCGTGCCCTATGTCTATTTTCTCTTGATGGCGATTCAAACCGTCACCTCGATTATGATAAGCGGGTCGCTTCGGGACATGGCGATTCACACGGCGGGGCTGATGCTTCTCATCATGATCGTCAACGAAGCGGACGACGAGAAGCGGCTTCATGAGATATTTTCCGCAATTGCGATCGCCTCGACTGTCCTCGCGCTGATCGGCATTGCACAATACGTGATCGGCATCGACGTCGAGGAGGAATGGGTCGATAAGGCCTCCAACGGCGATATCCGGGCGAGGGTCTATTCTTTGTTCGGCAATCCGAATATATTTGCGGAATATCTGGTCATGACGATGCCTATCTTGGTGGGCGTCTTCTGGACGACGAAGCGGGACAGCGTGCGCTTGACGTTTATCGCGATGTTTTTGATCAATCTCCTCGCGCTGTTTATGACGATGTCTCGAGGAGGTTGGCTGGGCCTTGCGGTCGCGGCGTTCGTATTTCTTTTCATCGTGCGAAAGGAATTGCTCCTCCTCGCGATACCGATTTCAGGTGTCGTCATCGCGGCGCTGCCTCAGACGATCATCTCCCGATTTATGACGATTTTCAATCTGCGCGATACGTCGACCTCGTACCGATTTAAAATTTGGGAAGTGACGGGAAAGGTCATTCACGACCACTTCTTAATCGGCCTGGGCCTCGGACACTTGCCCTTTAAGTATACGTTTGAGCGCTATATACGCACCATGCCGATTTACCACGCGCACAACACCTTTATCCAAATTTTTGCGGAAATCGGCCTCGTCGGTTTTATTCTGTTTCTGATATTCATCGTCGCCATCTTTATCAATCTGTGGCGCTATCCGCTGAAGAGCGAGGACCCCTATATGCGCGTGATGGGGGCGGCAATGACGGCGTCTTTTGCGGGGATGCTCTTTCACGGAATGTTTGAAAACATCTTCTATATGACGAAGATCACGACGACCTTTTGGATACTGCTGGCGATTACCTTCTCCTTGGTCAGAATTTGTAAAAAGCGCAATGCACGAAACGATGCAGAGAAAAGGATAGATACGTATGGGGAACAAAGTTTTATTTAGCGGGTATTACGGCTTCGATAACAGCGGCGACGACGCCATTCTTCACGCGATCGTCAACGATATTCGCGCCATCGATCCCGCCTTACAATTAAATGTGCTTTCCTACGATCCGGCGAGGACGCGGCGGCTCTACGGCGTCAATGCGACACAGCGCTTTCACTACGCGTCGGTTAAAAAGGCGATTCGGGCGAGCGATCTATTGGTCAGCGGCGGCGGATCGCTCTTGCAGGACGAGACGTCGTCCCGCTCCCTGTATTATTACCTCGGCGTGATGGCGCTGGCGAAGCGCTTGAATAAAAAAATTTACGTCTACGCCAACGGCGTCGGTCCGATCCACAAGTCGCTTAATCGAAAGCTTACGGCGAAGGTACTCAATGAGGTCGACTGCATCACCCTTCGCGACGAGGATTCGCTCAGGGTCTTAAAGGAGATCGGCGTCACGAAGCCGCCGATCGAAGTGACGGCGGATCCGGTGTACGGAATCGAAGGGATTACGCGGGAGGCGGCGCTCGCGCTGCTTCGCGAGGAGCGCATTCCGACCGACCGGCGTTTTTTGGGCGTCGCGGTCAGACAGTGGAAAAAAGCTCCGGCACTCGCAAAGAAGATCGCCTACGTGGCCGATCGCATCTACGAGGAATTAAACCTGGACATTCTCTTTACCCCGCTTCACTATCCGGAGGACAAGCACTTTGCCGACTCGATCAAGGCGGCGATGGTTCACCGAAGCCACGCGCACGTCCTCGCGGGAAATTACGACGTCGGAGAGATGGAGGGCTTTATCGGACTCTGCGACGTGGCGATCGCGATGCGTTTGCACGCGCTCATCTACGCCGTGACGTCCAAGACGCCCGCCGTGGGCATCGTCTACGACCCGAAGGTCAAGTCTCAACTGGAGGCGCTCGGGATGCCCTCGGATATTCAAGCGGAGGGCATGGACGAGAAGAGATTGTTGAATGCCGTCATCGATGTGTATAAGAATCGGGAAGCCGAGACATTCAAGTTAAAGGCGATGCACGACCGGTTACTGGAGAAGAGCAGGAGGAATGTTCAATATGTCTTCGACCTCTTGGAGAGATAGAGACAAGATCCGCGTATTCAATACGGTGGTCGACAACGTCCTCTTCGAGGAAGCCAAGGAGATTCTCGAAGAGATGCTCGACGAGCCGCGCTTTCACAAGATCTTTACGCCGAATACCGAAATCGTCATGACCTGTCGCGACGATGAAAAGCTCGCCTGCGAGGTGAATTCGGCGGATCTCGTCGTCGCCGACGGCATCGGCCTCGTCATGGGATCGAAGATGCGGGATTGTCCGCTATTGGAGCGGGTCACGGGTTTCGACCTGTCCGTGTTTTTATTGGAACTCGCGGCGAAAAAAGGCGCGAAGGTCTTCTTTTTAGGCGCCGAGCCGGGTGTCGCGGAGACCGCAAAAGCACGCGTCGAGGAGAAATACGGCGACATCGTGGCCGGCGTCCACCACGGATACTTTAAGGCGCGCCATGGGGGATGCGAAGATTCCGACGAAGAGGCCGCCGTGGTCGATGCGATCAATCGCTCGGGTGCGGAGATACTTTTCGTCGGCTTGGGCTTTCCGAAGCAGGAAAAATTCATTTTAAACAACCAGGACGCGCTCGAGCACGTGCGCATCGCCATCGGAAACGGCGGCGTCCTCGACGTCCTCGCCGGCAAGGCGAAACGCGCACCTGAGATATTTATTCGATGTAATCTGGAGTGGTTATACCGTTTAATAAAAAATCCGTCTCGCTTGTCGAGACAGATGGTTATTCCGAAGTTTTTATGGAAAATCAGGCGAGATAAGGATTCCGTATCCGCGATCTCGTCCACACAAGGAGGATCTGATGCAAAGTAAAGAGCAATTGGCGGTCAATACCTTACGAGCATTGTCGATCGATCAAATCGACGCGGCAAATTCCGGCCACCCCGGTCTCCCCTTGGGGGCGGCGCCGATGGCGTGGGCGCTGTGGTCCGATGTATTAAACTTCGATCCGAGCGATCACGATTGGGTGAATCGGGATCGGTTTATCTTGAGTGCCGGGCACGGCAGCGCGCTTTTATACGCGTTGTTCCACGTGTTCGGCTTGGGAATCGAGGAAGAGGATTTAAAGTCTTTTAGACAGTTGAATTCGAAGACGCCGGGCCATCCCGAATACGGCCATACCGCCGGAGTCGAGACGACGACGGGACCCTTGGGAGCGGGTATTTCGACGGCGGTCGGTTTTGCGATGGCGGAAAGCCGCCTCGCGGCCGAGTATAACGAAGACGACTTAAAGTTGATCGATCACAACACCTTCGTCCTCTGCGGCGACGGCGACTTGATGGAGGGAATCAGCAACGAAGCGTCGTCCATCGCCGGCACGCTCGAGCTCGGAAAGCTGATCGTGCTCTACGACTCGAACAACATCACCATCGAAGGGGACACGGATCTCTCCTTTAAAGAAAGTATTCCCGATCGCTACCGCGCGCTCGGTTGGCAAGTCCTCTCGGTCGAGGACGGGACCGATGTCGAAGCGATCAAAAAAGCGATCAAAGAGGCAAAAGCCGAATCGACGAAGCCGACGCTCATCGAGATATCGACGGTCATCGGCTTCGGTTCGCCGCTCGCGGGGGAAGCCGGTATTCACGGTTCTCCATTGGGCGAAGAAAAGACGCGGGAGACGAAGAAAACCCTCGGCTATGAGGTCGAGCCCTTTAAGGTGTCCGACGAGGTCAAAGCGCTCGTCGAGGACGCCCTCGCCGAAAAACGCAAGGTATACGAGGCGTGGAAAGACGTCGAGGCGCGCTATAAAAAGGCGTATCCCGAAAAGTACGAAGCCTTCGTTCAAGCCTACGATACGAAGCATCAGGATCTGTCGTTTATGGATACGGACGAATTTTGGAAACCCGTCGACAAGGATATGGCGACGCGCGCAAGTTCTCACGCGATTCTTCAACGCGTCGCGGCGGGCATGGGTAATTTATTCGGCGGAAGTGCCGACCTCGGTCCGTCGAACAAGACGCATATGGATGAAGAGGGTCAATACAGCGTCGAAGATCGCACGGGTGCAAACATCAACTTCGGCGTGCGCGAACACGCGATGGCGGCCATCGTCAACGGCATCTACCTTCACGGCGGATTCCGCTCCTACGGCGCGACCTTCCTCGTATTCAGCGACTATTTAAAACCGCAGCTGCGCCTATCGGCCTTGATGGGACTTCCCGTCACCTATATCTTCACGCACGACAGCATCGGCGTCGGCGAAGACGGCCCGACGCACCAACCGATCGAACAACAGACGATGCTGAGAAGCATCCCGAACATGATCACTTATCGCCCGGCGGACTCCACCGAAGTCGCGGCCGCGTGGTATGTCGCCATGCATTCGGACGATGCGCCGGTCTCTCTCGTCCTTACGCGCCAATCCGTGCCGGAACTCGACGGCAGTTCGAAGGATGCGCTCAAGGGCGGTTATATCCTAAAGAGAGAAGAAGGCGAACTCAAACTCATCTTGATCGCTTCGGGAAGCGAAGTGCAATTGGCACTCGCGGCGGCGAGAGAGATCGAAAAAGACGGATTCGGCGTGCGCGTCGTGAGTATGCCCTCGCAAGAACTCTTCGATAAGCAACCCGCCGACTACCGCGAAGAGGTCCTCCCTTCGAACGTACGCGCGCGCGTCTCGGTCGAAGCCGGCGCGACGATGAGCTGGTATAAGTACGTCGGCCTCGACGGCCTCGCCATCGGCATCGACTCCTTCGGCACGAGCGGAAAGGCGGACGACGTCTTTGAAAAATTCGGTTTGACCGAAGAGCACGTGACCGCGACGATTCGAAATTATCTGGAGACGAGAGAATAGATATGAAGTGGCGTGCTTGCTTAGCGGCGTTGTTTATGGTGATGACGCTCGCCGCCTGCGGCGGCATGAGCGAAAGTTATCGCGACGGCTCCTATATCGGAGAGGCGAAGGGGCATGACGGCGAAAAACCCATTCGCGTCGAGGTGACGATCGCAAGCGGCGTCATGACGGATATAGAAGTTCTCGAGCACGGCGAATCGCTCGAACAGGTACCTCAAACCAAAGTCGCCTTGGACAGTTTGCCGGGCGCCATCGTCAAGAAAAACTCGACGAATATCGACGGCATCGCCGGTGCGACGCAGACGTCGGACGGCATTAAAAAAGCCGTAAACGCGGCGCTCGACGAGGCGAAAAAATAGTAAAGTCATACAAAAGCCCCACCGATTATCGCGGTGGGGCTTTTTGCGTCAGCATGGGTACGGTATAAAATAGCATCGAGACATCTAGAGAAGGCCGTCGCGCCGTCCGGTCGCCTTGGCCTCCTCGAAGAAAGAGAGTTGTCCGGTAGTGGCCGCGCGGGGGTGCCGCAGAGTGATGATCTCCCCGCGATCGATCGAATCGCACAAAATCGGAGATGACGGATCGTAGTGCGCGGTCGGTTTCTGTGGATGGGTCGCGTAACAGTAGCGGCACCCGTTTTTACAGGTGTCGTAGTTTCCGATGTCGACGCTTTCGATGCAGCGGCACATTGTCCGTTGCCCTCCGTCTTCGGGGGCGAGGACGCGCAAACCGGTGATTTTTTCGACGTAGTCTCTATCGATGCACGCGCGGGAGATGACGCCGCATCCTTCGGGGGTTTGTTCACAGCACGTTTGAAGAGACATGCCGTTTTCTGCCGCGATGGCTTCAAATTGTGTGAGTAAAAAGTACCGCTCCCGCATCGAGACGGGACGAAACGCTCCCTTAATGGAGGGGTAGAGGTCGATGAAACTCACGACGACGCGCTCGGTGTATCCCTCGAGGCGCCCGAGCAGAGCGCGAAACGCGCGCACGTGAAAGTCGGGGGTGTAGTGCCGATCGATCAGGATCGGATCGTATCGCAAAGTCATGCGATCTCTTCCGATTTTTTTCGAGAGGGCGATGAAATTTTCGACGATTTTATTTTTCTCGGGAAGGCCGGCTTCCACGTCGAGACCGTAGGGAGTCACGGTATAGAAAAAGCAGTACGTCGTATAACCCAGGCGTTCGATCTCGTCCAGATGAGGGGTGAGCGGCATCGCATTTTTCGTCCAAAAGACGATGAGTTCGACTTCTTCGGGCGTGAGGACGAGCTTGCCGATGCGGCGATTGTAGGGGTTTCGAACGTAGAGAAAACCCTCTTTTAATCGCGCGAGAAACCAATCGGAAAAGAAGGTGGGAATATCGGTTCGCCTCGATGCGGATAAGATCACGGACAACTCCTTTCGTGCGGCGGGTGACAGTTATTCAATCTTATTTTATGTTATCATCATAACAGAGCCCGGGCGTCGGATGCATCCCGCGGCGCCGAAATTTTTTGAATAAGCGATAAAAGCAAGTCATGCACGGTGCAAGAAGAGGTGATACCATGGCAAGAGAAAAAGAATACGAGACGATCGTCCACCCGCTCAAACCGCTCTACGACGAGAAGTCGAAGGTGCTTATCTTAGGTTCCTTTCCCTCCGTCAAGACGAGGGAGTACGGATTTTTCTACGGACATCCTCAAAATCGGTTTTGGCCGATGATGGAAAAACTCTTCGACGAGACGCTCAGTCGCGACATCGGGGAGAGAAGAGAATTTTTGTTAAGACATCGACTCGCCGTGTTCGACTCTATTTTTCAGTGCGACATCGTCGGATCGAGCGACGCGAGCATTAAGAATGTCGTTCCGTCCAATCTGAGCGAAATCGTCGAAAAGGCGGACATCCGTCGGGTCTTTTGTAACGGCGCGACGTCGTATAAGTACTATAAAAAGTATCATGAAAAGGCCCTGGGGCTTGCGGGCGTGAAACTGCCGTCCACGAGTCCTGCCAACGCCCGCTACCGCCTGGACGATCTCATGGAGGAGTGGGTTCAAATCTTGGATTACCTGCCTTAACGGGACAAGAGGAAGAGATCCGAAGGTTCTCGAGGCGAGGTCATTTTAATATATCGGACAGATCGAGAGAATATGCCGGCGACCGATGCGTCCCTGAAGGCGGAGACGAAAACTCCACGGGAGGAGATGGAGAGGTCCGCCGGTTTTTGTATGAAAAAACCCTCGGTCTATCCGAGGGTTTCGTTACGCGTCGTCTAAGAGATCTCTTAGAATCGATATGCTGTCTTCGATACAGCGGGGACAATGCCTTTTGATGGAGCCGTCGGCGCGCGCTCTTTCCATTTCGCCGGGCTTTGAGAGGTCGTGGCCCAAGATGTCGCGGCAGTCGGTGGAACCGTGTCTTTGCGCAAACTCCGATTCAAAGCGCATCGATCGGGCGAACAGTTTATCGGGATCGTCGCCGTAGGCGAGTCCCAAGACGATGTCTGAGGCGACGACGCATCCGCACGTTTCGCCGCGAAAACGACCGCCGCCGAAGGCCGCGGCGATGCGATCTGCGGTCCCCTCGTCTAAGCCGAAGTCCTTGGCAAAGGCGCCGAGGACGCGTTGCGCGCAGTGTCGATCCGCCCTAGACATGGTGGGGATACCTCTTAAATGCGAGGACATTTTTTCCGTACGAATCGGAGGGAGGCTCGGCGACGCCTAAAAATGCGGAGAGGACGTTGACGATATGGTTGAGTCCGTAATTTTGAAAGGCGATGGAGCAGCTCGCACAGTAGGTCCAGATGGCGCCGACGTCATCGTTGATCGCCCGGAAATTTTTCCCGATGCCGTCGGCGACTTCGGGGGTGTGTTCGCCTCCGCCGCCGAGTCCGCAGCAGTGAATGTCACGGTAAGGTTCGGTATAGCTTTTGATGTAGCGCCGTGCGGCCCTGAAGAAATCGCCGCTTTCCCGGTCGCCGCAAGGGATGTAGAGGGGAATATTCTCCTCGGGCAACTCGCGGAGCAGACTCCGTTCATCGAGGTAGTCGAAGACGGAGAGGATCTCGATGTCCGTCGAGTACGCTTTAAACGTCGTGTAACAGTTGGGACAGCAGCAGATGACGCGCTTGATCCCGCGATCTCGAATGCTGTCGAAGACGGTCGCCTCGGAGAGGGGATAGCCGGTTTGGCGGATCGGCTTTTTGCAGCAGTCCACCGAGAAATCGATGCCGTCTTCGGCACAGAGGTCGATGAGCTTTTTACAGGTTTCGGGGAACTGACCGGGATAGTTGCATCCGAGAAAGAGCAGGGTCTCGGTATCCTTTTTTTGAAGATTTCTAAAGAGATAGGGATTTTTTTTAAGGCGCACGCCAAAACTCGACAGCGGTTTTTTTTGGCGGTGTTCCATCGCGATGTCAGCGCCCGAGATGGACTTCGGACAGGTGCGCTTGCAGTTGTCGCAGAGGTAACACTCGCTCCTTAAATCGCTCCTTTCGGCGAAGCCGGACAAATCGATGGCGTAGTGCGCTAAGAAGGGGCAGATATTCGTGCACTTTCCGCAGTGGATGCAATGTTGAACAGCGTAGTCTATCATAAGATCTCCTTTTTACGTCAATATCGTTTCGCGAGCGATTCCGGATCGGCGCCCCTTCTAAAGGCGCGTTGGAGGCGCTGCATGTGGAGGATGGTGTGCCAGATGCCGTGTTCTTCGAATCGCCTCGCATCGGTCCACAGGGTGTCGTTTAAGAGCGCGGGGACGTAACCTCGCGCCTTTAACCGAATCGAAAGGTCGTAGTCCTCCATCAGGGGAATGTGGCGAAAGCCGCCGATCTCTTCGTACAATGCGCGGGCGATGAAGATTCCCTGATCGCCGAAGGCGATGTGGCGGTACTTGACGCGGTTGTCCGAGTTGAAGGCGACGATGCGCATCATCGTTTTTTCAGAGCGAAAACGGAGCTTAAAACATCCCCAGGGGGCGCCGCTTTGGGCGATGTACTCCGGGGCGCGGGGACCCGGGAAAGTGTCCGCGTGTAAAAACCACAAGATGTCGCCCGACATTCTTTCGACCGCGGCGTCCATCTGTGCGCCGCGTCCCTTGGCGAGGCGCACTTTCGGGTAGCGAATGGCTTCGTACGTTCCGTCGGTGGAGCCACCGTCGGTAAAGAGGATGTCGTGATCGCCTCTCAATTGATCGAGATGCGTCTGGAGCGCATCGATATTTTTGATTTCATTATAACTCGGGATAATGATGCTAATCATCGGGATGCCTCTTGTTATACACGCTGAGGAGCACGAGCGAGACGACGGTCAGAAGGACGAGGAAAAAGACGGCGAGTTTAAATTGCGGCGACGACGGGTCGTGAATCTGTTCGCCCAAATAGATAAAGGCCAAGAGTCCCGGCGTAATGCCGACCATGCTCAGAAGAAAGTAGGGCAAGAACGCTATTTTCAGGATGCCCGCGACATAATTGATTAAGTTATAGGAGATGAGCGGGATTAATCGAAAGATAAAGAAGACGCCCTGACTCGTGCCCGACGGACTGAAAAACAGTTTTTTGATCTTGTCGTCGCTCTTCCTTTCGACGAGGTCGACGATGGGTTTTCGCGCGAATTTCGCGGCGAGAAAATACATGACGGTGATATTGATCGCACTCCCGATAAGCGTGTAGACGACGCCCATCGCCGAGCCGAAGATGTAGCCGCTCGGAACGACCAGGAGGAGCACGGGAAAGAAGAAGATGGGGAGAATCGACCAGAGGAGGATGTAGATGGCGGGGGCCCAAATTCCCGCGCGATTTAGCATTTCCCGAATTCTTTCTTCGGTGAAATAATCCCGAAAGTACTTAAATAGAAAGATAAAGACGGCGGCGGCAGCGATCGCGAGGACTATTTTTACGACGTTACTTGACTTTGTTTTCATGTCTGTCATTGTAAACTTTCTTACCGACGAATATAGCGATCGAAAGGGCGAAGAGGACGAGCAGTCCCATCATAAGGGCCTGCGCGCCGCCTGTGAGCGTGCCGCCGACGTAGGAGTAGACGATGGTCGCGGGAAGTTGGCCGATCCCCGTCGCGATAAAGAACGAGGCGAAGCTCATCCCCGTGAGTCCCGCCGCGTAGCTGACGAGGTCGAAGGAGATAAAGGGGAGGAGTCTCGCGATGAGAATGGCGTATTTGCCGTAATCCTCGAAAAATTTGTCGACGGTCTCGAGCATGCCCTTGCCGGTGAATTTTTCGGCGGCGTCGCGTCCCAGATTTCTCGCGATATAAAAACAGAGGGCCGCGCCCGCCATCGCGGAAGTCCAGGAGAGGATGGCGCCTTTGACCCAACCGAAGATGGCGGAGTTGGCGAGCGTAATGAAAAAGGCGGGGATCGGGGAGATGAGCGATTGTAAAATCATCAACAAGAAGGAGACGACGACGGCGTAGACGCCGAAGCTTCGAATGTAGGCGGCGATGCCGTCGAGTCCCTCGGATGTCAGGATGCGCACCGCGCGATTAATGCCTTGGTGGACGGGCGGTACGAAAAAATAAATGAGTAGACAGACGACGATGACGGCGATAGTCACGGTCGTCTTGTTTATTTTTTTCTTGGTTGCGTTCATAAGGGCTCCTTTACGGTTCTAAGAGGTAGTGGAAAAACGGCATCATGATCGTGGGTTCTCGAAGTCCTCCCGCGACGTCTTGGGACGGTTTTTCGTTCAGCACCCGAAGTGTCACGCCGTTTTCTGCGGTAAATAGCATGTCCGAGTTCTCTACCTTCGAGTCGACGACGGGACTTTGAAGTACTTCCGCGGCCAGGTCGTCGATCACGTCGATGTCCCGGATGGCGGGCAAGAGGGATACGGTCTGTCCCAGGTTTTCGGCCTTCGCTCTCGTCTTATCCAAGACGTCGCTTTGGCTATAGGCGATGCCCGAAAAGACGTCGATAAAGCGGTTCATGCCGATGAGACCGTAACCGCCGTCCAGCGCGGGGCCCAGGACGATGTCGCCGCGCGTGAGGGCGCGGAAGGCCTCGGCGATGTAATGTGGATCGACGCCGATAAGATCGGATCCCAGTAAGACGGCGGGTCCGTCTTGAAGTTCTTCGCGGAGGGCGCGCGCCATGCGCTCGCCGAGATCTTCTCCGCATTGGGGTTTGGCGGGCGCGTCCTTTTGAGGTACTTTTCCCTCGTAGTAGATGACGAGCTCGCCGTCTGCGAGGCTCAAGGTTTCAAACATGTCGTCGTAGAGGTGGCGGGCGATGCGGTCGACGTCGGAACTTCGCACATATTTGCGGAGTCTGATCTTGCCGCGGCCCGCCTCGGGCGTTCGGGCAAAGAAGATGATCGTCTTCATAGAAATCTCGATAGAAAAAGACCTTGTCCTGCGACAAGGCCCTTTTGACTTTAGTCTAAATTGAAGCCGTCATATTCCTTGGTGCCGTCGAGAGAATTGGTCGCGTCGTGACCCTTTTCGACGAGCTTGGAAGCAATTTCCCAAGAACGGTTACCGGAGTAGCAGTGAACCAGGAATGGCTTGTCGGTCGGCAATTCGCCGTACTTTTCATCGAATTCTTCGAGCAAGACGTTGATGGCTCCGTCGAGATGGCCCTTATCAAAGTCTTCGGCGTCGCGTGCGTCGATAACGGTGTAGTCTCCGGATTTAGCGAGTTCCAAGAATTCGGGACCGCGGACGTTGGTGACTTTTGTCATCGTCGTATAGTCGTAGGATTTTACGCCTTCGGCGTTGGCGACTTTCTTGAAGCCGTTTTTGACGAGGATGTCGGCGGCTTCGGCGCTCTTTTTGCCGGTGTTGCAGATCGTGGCGATGTCGAAATCTTTTAAGTCTTCGATCTTGTCGAGGTTGTCTTCGAATGTATCGATCGGCATGTTGATCGCGAACTTGACGTGGCCTTCGTCGTATTCCTCTTCGGGGCGGACGTCGATGACGAGGATTTTTTCTTTGGCGTCTTTGTCTTCCATCATCTTGTCGAGGTCGGCACCCTTCATTTCGACAACTTCGCCCGCGTCCGCATCGTTCGCTTCGGCATTCGCATTGGCGTTTGCGTTATTGGCGGTATCGGCTGCCGCGGTGTTGTTTTGCGCGTTTTCTGTCGCCGTATTGTTTTCGGCGGGAGCGCCGCAGGCGGTCAAACTCGCAGCCAAGACGAGTGCGAGAGCAGTTACATTCAGTTTTTTCTTCATTAATTGTTCCTCCTTGAATCTGAATATCTACCTATATCATAGCAGAGAATATTCGGAAACCGACTCGGAAAACGATAAACCCTATTTTAATTTGTCATAATAAAAAAGGTGTATAGATAAAACCTATACACCTAATCACTCCGGATAGCGTCGAGTGCGGACAGATTCATCGCGCGTTTTGCGGGGAAGTATCCCGCGGCGACGCCGACGAGGGTCGAGAAGACGAGTGCGACGAGAACGAGCCAAAAGGGGATGTAGGAGAGCACGATGGTTTCCTCAGCCCCTTGTGAGGCGGCGAACTGATTGCCCAAGACGTTGAACCCCCAACTGAGCAAAAGACTCATCGTCACCCCTAAAATGCCGCCGATGAAGCCGATCATGGCGGCCTCGGTAAGGAAGAGTTTTTGAATATCCTGGATGGAGGCGCCGATAACTTTCATGACGCCGATTTCTTTTGTGCGCTCGTAAATCGACATAATCATCGTGTTGGCGATGCCGATGGCGGCGACGATAAAGGAGATCGACCCGATTCCCGCGAAGATCGCGTTGATGATGGACATCGACTTGTCCATCTCTTTGATGATATCGAGCATGCCGTTGGGCTTATAGCCCAAATCCTCGATGGCGTGGGAGACGTCCTCGGCGTTTTCCGCGTCGTCGACGCGGACCTGGACGGTGTCGAAGCGGTTCTTTTCGGGGGCGGGCAGCCCGAGTTTTTCCGAGAAAGTTTCGAACCCGTCGATCGTCATAAAGGCCGTGTTGTCGTACTCCATCTTCTTCGTCCTGTCGATGACGCCCGCGACCTTGAGGTCTGCGGTTTTTGCATCGTCCGACGAGGATGAGGACGGCGCGGGTCCGCCCATGCCGAAGTCCATATTGAAGTTCGCACCGGAGAAGGTGAGCGTCTTCCCCGATGCCTCGAAGGGAGGAGGCGTCTCTTTCTTCTCGTCCGGATCCATATCGTCCGAATCGGAAGGAGCGGGCGCTTTCGGGTCGTAAAAGTCGTCCACGACTTTCGATCCGAATAAGATTTCGCCCTCGCCGTTTCCGTGGAAGAGCGATCCGTTTTTCATGTGCCAGCCCATCTTCGAGTAGGTCTCCTTATCCATCGCGGTGATGGAGAGAAAGTCCGATTGGTATTTTCGATAAGTGACTTGAACGTTGGCGTTATAGACCGGCGTCGCGTCGACGACGTGGGGGATATTCTCCAAGTCTTGGACGGAACGGGCGGTCAGATTTTTTTGCGCCTTTCCCGCGCCCTCTCTGCCCGAATCGTCGACGGTGACGGAGATATTTTTGACGTCGCCGAAACTTTCCATCATGCGGCGGTTATTCGCCGAGATGCCGTAGCCGAAGCTGAGCATGAGGATGATGGAGACGCAGCCGATGACGACGCCGAGCAGGGTGAGGCCGGTCCGCAATTTCCTCGCGAGGAGGTTGCGCTTCGCCATGTCCAGGAGATCGCGAACACTCATTATACTTTTAAATCCGCGTCATCGTCGCCGGCCTGTTTTTTGCGCTTTTTGGTGACGTAGACGGCGATAGCCGCTGCGACGGCCGCGATGAGGATAAGCCCCGCGGGAATCGCCCAGGCGGGACGAGCGTTGTCGTTCTCTTCGTCGGCGTCTTCGACCGCGCCCGCGTCCTCGACGTCGATCGTAAAGGGCTTGACGAATTCACGCTTTTTACCGGTGGCGTCGTCGTAGCTGATGATGATTTCACCTTTTTGCCGCCCCTTTTGCGTCGGGGTGATGTTGACGTCGTAGGTTTCGGCGCTCGACGGGGCGACGTTACCTGCAAAATACGTCGAGGTATCCGCGTCGAAGTTGCCGCGCAGCTTGACCATCACATTGGAGAGGACGGATTTCCCCGTGTTGAAAAATTCGAAGGAGAGGGGCATCTCTTCGCCGACGCTTCCCGACTTTTCGACCTTCAAGTCTCCCGGCTCCAAGACCGAATCTTGGATGACCGGGACGCCGATGACTTCGCTCGAGGTGTAGGGCGTCCCGGCGCCGTCTTCGTATTCGAACGTCGCGGTGATCGAGTAGGTCTTGGGCGAGGTGTCGGGCGCCGTCGTGAGCGTAATCTCTTTTTCGGCGCCGTGGCGGGGTTTGATTTTTTCGATGTGGAGCGCGTTACTGCTTCCGACGGGGATAAAGGCGCTGCTCCCCGAGGATGCGGCCGCATCTCCTCCCGTCAGAGCGGCCGCCGCCTGCTGAGCGTCGCCCTCGGAAGAGGTGGGCAGAGAGACCGATTCCGCGGCGTCGGCGGAGAGGGAGACGCGGATGTTTCTCACGCTCTTGTTGCGATTGGTGTTAAAGACCCGAAAGGAGAGCGTGAACGGAACGCCCGCCGTGGCTTCCTCCGGTGTCAAGGTATAGCTGTCGATGATAATCTTCGGGGAGTTGGCGCCCGTCGGAGCCTGTCCCTCGGGAGAAGCGCCCGTTCCCGTGACGGGGAGCGCAGGGCCCAAGTCGCCCGGCATATCGCCCATCGACGCGCCGCCCGAGGGGCCGCCTGCGGGGAGACCGCCGCCCATGTCGAGGCCGCCGCCCAAATCACTCGCGATGGATGAGGGATCGAAATCTCCTCCGGCGGGGTTGTTCGACGAGGGCGCGCTACCTCCGGTCGAGGAAACGGTCACCATTTGCGAGTTTTCGTGGACTTCGCCGGTCGCCGTGTCGACGTAGGAGAGAGAGAGTTTAAGCGGGTAGTTTTTTTGCTTCGCGGTCTCGGTCAGGCGAAAGGTAAAGGCGTACGTCTCCTGCTGTTTCGGCGCAAAGTACTTCGCGTTGACACTGCTTACGGATTTCGGGACGAGCGCCTCGAGATCCTGCGATTCCGCGCGAATTCGAATATTCTTCGCGGCGCCCGCGCCGTTGTTGACGATGGAAAAGCGAATGGGGATCGTCGACCCGGGCGCGCTCGCCTCGGGCCAAGTCACGTTTTTAAAGTCCAAGATGGAGATGGGCGCGTGGCTGTTATCTTCGACTTTCGGTGGGGGAATAGCCCCTTGATTGTCGGCGGCGCTTGCCACTTCGGGCGCCGTATGTAGACAGACCAGACCGGCGGCGATCAGCACGAGTTTTGATGTCTTGTTTCTCATAATCACTCCTTTAAACTTCCTTCGGCGGAATTATATTTAATTCCTTGGCTCTCTCTTTCACGGACTGTGTTTCGTCGCGAATGATTTTGCCATCTCTCAGTTCGACGATGCGGTTGGCATAGACGGCCGTCTCGAGATCGTGGGTGACGATGATGAGCGTCTGTTTATGCTCCCTCGCGAGGTCGCACATCATTTTCATGATTTCGACGGATGTCGCGGAATCCAAGTTTCCGGTCGGTTCGTCGGCAAATAAAATGGGCGGAGTGTCGACAAAGGCGCGCGCAATCGACGTGCGCTGTTGTTGGCCGCCGCTCATTTCCTTCGGCTTGTGATCGAGACGCTCGCCGAGTCCGACGCGTCGCAGCATGGCGCGCGCTTTTTCTTCGCGCACTCTTTTGTCGACGCCTTTAAAGACCAACCCCAAGCTGACGTTTTCAGTCGCCGTAAGAGTCGGGATTAAGTTGTAGGATTGAAAGACGAATCCGACGTTGAGTCGGCGGAATTTCGTCAATTTTTCCTCGGACAACTTTTCCATATGAATGGTGTCGTTGATGACGATCTCGCCCTTGCTGGGTCGGTCGAGTCCCGCCATCATATTGAGCAGCGTCGATTTGCCGCTGCCCGAGGTGCCGAGCAGACAAATAATTTCTTCGCGCTCGATGTCGAGATCGATCCCTCTGAGCGCGTAGACTTTTTCGCGGCCCATATGGTAGACTCGATACAAATTGCGTATACTGATGAACGACACGAATCAATCACATCCTTTCCACCCCATTATCATATAAAGAGAAGATATATATGTAAAGTGCGTCGATAAAATACGCATCGGACTTAGACAAAGATTTGAAATAGAGGAGAGCTACGATGGACGATAGAAACTTTGAAACGATACAGACGCCGGACTTCGACCGACGGCGCAGGCGGCTCTTCGGAGAGACCGTTTATGGCGAAGGAAAGGGCGCCGGCGCTTTAAAGACGTGTATCGAGACCATGCTCGAGCGAGAGGGAGAGGTCTTGGTGACGCGGCTCGACGAAGAAAAATTTAACGACCTGGGCAAGCTGAGGGAGCGGCTCGACTACGACGCGACCTCGAGGACCGCGGTGGTCAAAAAAAAAGCGCCGTCCTTGGGGACGGTCGCTGTGGTGACGGCGGGGACGTCGGACATTCCCGTCGCGGAGGAGTGCGCGCGCACGCTCGAGTACTTCCACGTAAACTTTAAGCGCATCTACGATATCGGCGTCGCGGGCATTCACCGCCTGTTTTCAAAGCTCGACGATCTAAGGGAAGCGGACGTCATCGTCGTCTGTGCGGGCATGGACGGGGCGCTCGCCTCGGTCGTCGCGGGACTCGTGGAAAACCCCGTCATCGGGGTACCGACATCGATCGGTTACGGCGCGGCCTTTCAGGGCGTCGCACCTCTTTTGGGCATGCTCAATTCCTGTGCCGAAGGGGTCACGGTCGTAAACATCGACAACGGCTACGGCGCGGCCTACGCGGCGGCGCAGATCGTCGCGACACTTTACGGGAAGAGCAAGTAGTCCTCTTCGGACAAAAAGGCATCGACCGAACGGTCGTATTCGTCCTTCGGGACGGCGTCGACGAGCTGCTCGTGAAAGCCTACGGCGAGTTTAAAGGCGCGGCAGTCGCTAAAGAAGCGATCGTAGTAGCCGCCGCCGTATCCCATGCGGTAGCCCTCGCGGTCGAAGGCGAGTCCGGGGGTGAGGACGAGGTCGACCTCGTCGCGCGTCCGATCACGGGCTATGTCCTCGGGGAGTTCGAGGATGCCCCAGCGGTTTTGCTCGAGTTCGTCGAGGCGATAGATCTCGGTCATCAACATCGGCGATCCTTTCTTGACGAAGGGGACGTAGACCGATTTTTCCTCGAGCATGTGGGGAATCCAACGCGCGGTTTCCACTTCGCTTCCCATCGAAACGAAGACGAAGACGGATGTCGCGCGCTTGTAGCAGTCGAGATCGAGGAGACGCTCAAAGATGCGATCCGAGGCGTCGCGGCGTTTGGCGGGGTCGATGGCGTCGCGGCGTTCGATCGATATATTACGAAACGATGTCTTTTTCACTGTAATGGACCTCCAAGGTTTCATATTTTTGTAACTTATATTATAATATACGAGATAATTGTGTGTGTGGAATGAGGTGTTTCGTTGATTACGTTTCGAAATGTCTTCAAGGAGTACGGCAACGGCGTACAGGCCTTGATGGACATTAATTTAGAAATCCCCTATGGAGAATTCGTCTTTATCGTCGGCGCATCGGGCGCGGGTAAGAGTTCTCTGATAAAACTATTGATCTGCGAGGAAGACGTAACTCGCGGTCATATTTATGTCAATAAAAAAGACATTACCAAGCTCTCACCCTGGTATATACCCAAGTTGAGGCGACATATAGGCGTCGTTTTTCAAGACTTCCGTCTGCTTCAGAAAAAGACGGCTTATGAAAACGTCGCTTACGCACTCGAAATCGAAGGGGAGAGCGGACGTACGATTAAAAAGCGCGTCCCCGAAGTCCTGGAGCTCGTCGGGCTGAGCGAGAAGAGAAACAGCTATCCCGGAGAACTCTCGGGCGGCGAGGGTCAACGCCTCGCGATCGCCCGGGCCATCGTCAATCGGCCGCCGGTTCTCGTCTGCGACGAGCCGACGGGGAATTTGGACTTCGAGACGGCGATGACGGTCATGAACACCTTAAAACGCATCAACGAAGACGGAGCCACAGTCATCATGGCGACACACGCGAGAAACATCGTCAATCACATGAAACGTCGCGTCATAACGTTCGATCACGGTCGCGTTATCAGTGACGTCAATGTAGGAGGTTACGATGCGATTTCTTAGACAATTGGGCAACAACATCAAGGAGGCCTTTCAGGGAATTTTCCGGAACAAGGGCATGAGCGCTCTGTCGATTATCTCGATTATGGCGGTTCTCGTCCTATTTGGCGTCGTGATGTTGTTGATCTTGAACATGACCGGACTCGTCAACGAGACGGAAAACAAAGTCGACAAGGTCGTCGTTTACCTAACCGATAACGCCGGCGAGGAAGAGATTCAACAGATTATCTCCACGGCGGAGGCGACGGGTTACGTTAAGGATTCGTCGTTCACGTCGAAGGAACAGGCGTGGGAAAAATTTTCCGAAAATTTGGACTTGTCGAACGACTCTTATTTTTTGGAGGGCATGGACGAAAATCCGCTGCCCGCATCGATTACCTTGACGCTTTCGGATATCAAACAGGCAAAGTCGGTGGCACAATCGGTGCAAGACAGCCCCGGCGTCTATCAGGTAGATTACTTAAATGAGTTGATCGGAAAAATCGTGCAGCTCAACGACTGGGTGCGTACGATGGGCGTCGTCGTCGTCGCGATCCTTCTGGTGATCGCCGTCGTCCTCATTCACAACACGGTGAAGTCGACGATTTCAAATCGCAGCCACGAAATTCAGATTATGAAATACATCGGCGCGAGCAACGGCTATATACGGCGTCCGCTGTTGATCGAAGGATTGATATTCGGCATCGTGGCCGGGGCCATCGCCTTGGCGCTGGTTTACTTCGGCTATCGGTCGGTCTTCGGCATGTTTAACGAACGGCTGAACGTCATGATGGGCATGAAGTTAATTCAGCCGAGGCTGATACTCAAAGACATGAGCATTATTTTCGTCTGCATCGGCGTCGGCGTCGGATTAATCGGCAGCTCGCTGTCGCTCAGTCGATATTTGGACGTTTAGAGGGAATACGAGGAGGTACAGTGTGAAGATGAACCATAGAAAGCAGTTATCCGCGGCCTTGGCGATTCTTATGTTGAGTTCGCAACCGGCGCTTGCCGCTAATTTAGAGGCGGAAAAGTCGGAAGCGGTTCAAAAACGGAATGCCGTGCAATCGCAAATGTCCGGCACGCAGTCGAAGATTTCCGCGGCGAGAGGTCAGGTGGCAAATGTCGAAGCCGAAATTCGCGCCATCGACAATCAAATCACCGCGGTCAATATCAAGATCGACCGCTTAAACGGCGAGATGCAAAAGTTGCAGGCGGAGATTCAGCAGACCAAAGCGGAACTCGAAGCCGCCAAACAGGAACTCGCCGAAAAGAAAGACGTCTATGCCAAGCGTCTGCGCGCGATGTATATTGCAAACGACCGCGGATATATCGACATTCTCCTCGACTCCGCCGATGCGGAGTCCCTCATCGGTAACGTCCGCATGATTCGGGCCATCGCCGTAAACGATCGCCAGCTCGTCGAAGAAATTACGGAAAAAGTCAATCAAATCCAAGAAAAGCAGGAACAACTCGCTCGAGAAGAAAAAGAACTTCAAGCGAAACAGGAACAAGTTCGCGTCGAGCGCAGCAACCTCGAGGCGGCGAATGCTCAAAAGACGTCGTACATGAACAGTTTGATGGGCAATATCAGCGCATACGAAGCACAATACGACGAAATGCTCCGCGAATCCAATGCCATCGAATCGAAGATTAAGAATCTCGATATCTCGATTCAAAAGGCGAAGGAAGAAGAGGCGGCTCGCATCGCGAGAGAAAAAGAACAGGCGCGTCGGGCACAGCTCGAAAAAGAGCGGGCACAGGCACAAGCGCAACAGGCTGAAAAAGAAGCCGCTTCGGCAAAGAAAAAATCGACGTCGATCTCGGCGAGCACCTCGACATCGAGTACTACTTCGGGATCGAATGTTACTTCTTCGGGCAGTTCGTCCTCATCGAGCGCTTCCTCCGTACAGTCTTCGATATCCTCCTCGAGCAGTTCGAACGACTACAGCAGCGAGGACATCGTGGAAAACGGCGCGTCGGCGACGCCGGAGGCAAAGACGGGCGAGTTCTACTGGCCCCTCCCGGGTTCCCACCACATTACCTCGCCCTTCGGCTACCGCAGACACCCGATTTTGGGTTACAGTAAGTTCCACGCCGGTCTCGACATCAGCGCTCCGAGCGGAACGCCGATTATCGCCGCGGGATCGGGAACGGTTATCGCCTCGCGCGTCATGGGCGGCTACGGCAACTGCGTCATGATCGACCATGGATCGAAGGTTACCGTCTACGGGCATATGTCCGCGCGCGCGGTGAGCCCCGGGCAGACGGTAAGCGCCGGGCAGACCATCGGCTACGTCGGCAGTACCGGCATGAGTACGGGTCCGCACTTGCACTTTGAGGTACGGGTCAACGGCGCAGTCCAAAACCCGCTAAATTATTTGTAATCGTATAGAATAGATAGACTTGATAAGGAATCTTCCGCCCGGGGGATTCCTTATTTCCATAGGAGAAGAAATGAAGAAAAAACAAATTGCGATCGTCCTCGCCCTCTTAATCGTGACCAATATCCTCACGGCGTTCGGTTCCGTGCAGTATGTGACCGGAGATGTGGGGGAAGTCGCGAGGATAAAATCCCTCGAACATTTTTTAAAGAAATACTACCTTCGATCCGACGAGGTGAGCGAGGAGGACTTTAAGATGGGGAGGCGCAAGGGAACCGTCGAAGCGCTCAACGACCCCTACAGCGAATACTTCACCGAGGACGAGTACAAAGAATTCGTCGAGTCGACGACGGGTGAATTTTACGGCATCGGCGTGCAGATCGGCGCGGTTCCCGATTCAAAGCTGATCACGGTGATTGCGCCGATCAAGGGGTCGCCGGCCGAAAAGGCGGGGATCAAATCGGGCGATAAGATTGTCTCGGTGGATGGCGTCGACTACACGGTCGAGGAGATGGAAGAGGCGGTTAAGCACATCAAGGGCGACAAGGGAACGACCGTCACTTTGGGTATCGTCGCGAAAGACAGCACGGAAGTAAAACAGATCGAGGTCGTGCGCGACGAGATCCACATGGAATCGGTAATCACCGGAGACTTGGGCGACATCGCCTACATCGGACTCACGCAGTTTGAAGACGACACGCTCTCGGACTTTGAGAAGGCTCTACATGCCGCGGAAGACAAGCGTGGGCTGATCTTGGATTTAAGGGGAAACCCGGGCGGTCTCCTGGAGGCGGCCGTCGGCGTGTCGGACCTTTTGCTTCCGAAGGCCGACATCGTGAGCGCCAAGGATAATCACGGAAAAGAGGTCTTTCACTATACCTCCGATGCGAAGGGGTGGTCGAAGCCGCTCGTCGTCTTGATTAATCGCGGCAGCGCCTCGGCATCTGAGATCGTCGCGGGCGCCGTCAAAGATAACGAGGCGGGAACGCTTATCGGCGAGCGATCTTACGGCAAGGGCGTCGTACAGACCTTGATTCCGCTTTCCGGCGGCGACGGCATAAAACTCACCACCAGTGAATATTTCACGCCATCGGGGGTAAATATACAAGACAAGGGAATTGAACCGACGATAGCCGTGGACTTGCCCGAGGACATCGAGGGCATCGGCTTGGAATACAAAGATCAGGATACACAATTGCAAAAGGCGATTGAAGTCATTAGAGAGAGCGATCATTAAGATCGCTCTTTTCGCGCAGGAGGTATTATGGAGTTTAAGATACATTCAGATTATAAACCTACCGGCGATCAACCGGAGGCCATCGAAGCGTTGGCGAAGGGGATTAAGTCCGGCATGAAACACCAGACGCTTTTGGGCGTCACGGGAAGCGGCAAGACCTTTACCATGGCAAATTTAATCGAAAAAGTGCAAAAACCGACCTTGGTCATCGCGCATAACAAGACGCTCGCGTACCAACTGGCCTCGGAGTTTCGGGAATTTTTCCCCGACAATGCCGTCGAGTACTTTGTCAGTTACTACGACTACTATCAGCCGGAGGCCTATGTACCGGGGACGGATACCTTTATCGCGAAGGACGCGAGCATCAACGACGAGATCGACAGGCTGCGTCACTCCGCGACCATGGCGCTCTTCGAGAGGCGCGACGTCATCATCGTCGCCTCGGTAAGCTGTATCTACGGCCTGGGCGACCCGATCGACTATCAAAACCTCGTCGTCAGCTTAAGACCCGGCATGGTATGGGATCGAAACGAACTGATGAGTAAACTCGTCGACATTCAATACGTGCGAAACGACATCGATTTTTCGCGCGGGACGTTCCGCGCGCGCGGCGACGTGCTGGAGATCTTTCCGTCGGGCAACTCGGACAAAACGATTCGCGTCGAATTCTTCGGCGACGAAATCGATCGGATCGCGGAGGTCGACGCCGTGACGGGACATGTCGAGTCGTACCGCAATCACGTCTCGATCTTTCCGGCCTCGCACTTTGCGACGCAGCCGGAGAAGATCGAGCGGGGCGTCAAGGCCATTCGCGAGGAGTTGGAAGAGCGCCTCTTCACCTTGCGCGATCAGGAAAAACTGCTGGAGGCGCAGCGTCTGGAGCAGCGGACGAATTACGACGTGGAGATGCTCGAAGAGATGGGATTTTGTTCGGGGATCGAGAACTATACGCAGCCGTTGAGCGGACGTCCGCGGGGAAGCCGCCCTTATACGCTCATCGACTACTTTCCGGACGACTTTATGACGATCATCGACGAGTCGCACGCGACGGTGCCGCAGATTCGCGGCATGTTTAACGGCGACCGCGCGCGCAAGCAGACGCTCGTCGACTACGGGTTCAGGCTGCCGTCGGCGCTCGACAACAGGCCGCTGCGCTTTGAAGAATTCGAAGCGCTTCAAAATCAAGTGGTTTACGTCTCGGCGACGCCGGGTCCTTACGAGGAGGAACACGAAGAGCAGCGCGTCGAGCAGATCATTCGCCCGACGGGCCTCGTGGATCCGAAGATCGACGTCGTTCCGACGAAGAATCAGATCGACCACTTGACCGAACAGATTCACGGCATGATGGACAAGAGCATGCGAACCCTTGTTACGACGCTCACGAAGCGGATGGCGGAAGACCTCACGAAGTATTTCGAGGAGATCGGGTTGAAGGTCGCTTATCTTCACTCCGACGTCAAGACGATCGACCGCATGGAAATTATCAGGGATTTGCGACTCGGGGTCTACGACGTCCTCGTCGGCATCAACTTGTTGAGAGAGGGATTGGATATCCCCGAGGTCGGCCTCGTCGCTATTTTAGACGCGGACAAGGAAGGGTTTTTGCGCTCGGATACCTCGCTCATCCAGACGGCGGGGCGCGCGGCGAGAAATGCCGAGGGCCACGTCATCATGTATGCCGATACGATCACGGGTTCGATGAGGCGAACCATCGACGAGACGGAGCGTCGACGCAAGATTCAAATGGCTTATAATAAAGAGCACGGCATTACGCCGAAATCCGTCGTCAAGGGAATTCGCGACGTCATCGAAAACACCGTCGCCGCCGACGAGGAGACGCCGTTTGAAGAGGAATTTTCGACCGAAGAAGTCCTCGCCATGCTTAAAAATCTCGAGACGGAAATGTTTAAAGCCGCCGAAGACTTGGAATTCGAACGGGCGGCCGGCATTAGAGACCAAATGAACGAATTGAAGAAACGATATATCAAGAACTAGATTTTTAAGGACAACGAAAGGAACCGGATGAATCGAACACTGGAGAATGCAATTCATATTCACGGGGCGCGTCAGCATAATTTAAAAAATCTGGACGTGTATATCCCGAGAAATAAGATGACCGTCATCACCGGCCTGTCCGGATCGGGCAAGAGTTCCCTCGCCTTCGATACGATTTACGCCGAGGGGCAAAGGCGCTATGTCGAGAGTTTGTCGTCCTATGCGCGACAATTTTTAGGACAGATGGACAAGCCCGAGGTCGACTACATCGAGGGGATGTCGCCTGCGATCGCGATCGATCAGAAGACGACGTCTAAAAACCCGCGGTCGACCGTCGGCACGGTCACAGAAATTTACGATTATATTCGCCTGCTGTATGCGCGCGTCGCAAAGCCCTATTGTCCGATATGCGGACGACAAATCGAGGCCTTTGCCGAAGATCAAATCGTCGATAAGATCCTCGAGATGGAAGAGGGCACGCGGTTTCAACTGCTCGCGCCGGTGGTGCGCCAGCGAAAAGGGCAGCACAAGAAGCTGCTCGAGCGCATCCGCAAGGAAGGGTATCTGCGCACAATTATCGACGGCGAGATGCACCGCGCCGACGAGGAGATCGAACTGGATAAAAATAAGATCCACGATATCTTTATCGTCGTCGATCGCATCATCATTCGAGACGGCATCGAGTCGAGGCTCGCCGACAGCATCGAGACGGCGCTCGAGATTTCGGGTTCCACCGTCATCGTCGACACCTTGGACGGCAATCAAAAACTCTATTCCACGAGCTATACTTGCCCCGAACACGATATTTCGATCGAGCCCGTGACGCCGAGGTCGTTTTCGTTCAATACGCCGATGGGGGCCTGTCCGACGTGCAAGGGACTCGGGAGCAGTCGGCGCGCGGATCCGGACCTCATCATCCCCAATAAGGAGCTTTCGATCGACGAGGGCGCGATCTCTGCCTACGGAAACACCGACGGGACGTATTATAAGGAAATCTTCAATCAGATCGCCGCGCGCCACGGCTTTTCGACGAAGGCCCCGATCAAAGATGCGCCGAAGGCGATGATCGACGAGCTGATGAACGGCACGAAAAAGCCGCTCCACTTTACCTTTACGTCTCATTTCAGCGGAAAGAAAACGTACAATGGGCAGTTTGAGGGAATCTTGAGAAATCTGAACCGGCGCTATGCTGAGAGTACGAGCGACCGGATGATGGAGCGCATCGAACCGTTTCTCTCGGACATTCCCTGCCCGGAATGTCACGGCGCGCGCTTGAAGATGGAGTCGCTCGTCTTTAAACTGGGCGGGAAGAACATCTACGAGTCGACGCTCCTTTCCGTCGAGGACGCCATTCGATTCTTCGACGGTCTCGAATTCAGCGAGATGGATATGAACATCGCCGAGCAGGTCTTAAAGGAAATCCACGAGCGCCTGTCCTTTTTAAAAGAAGTCGGACTCGGATACTTGACCTTGGCGCGTATGGCGGGCTCTCTTTCGGGCGGCGAGGCGCAGCGCATCCGACTCGCGACCCAAATCGGGAGTGCCCTCGTCGGGGTAACCTACGTTCTCGACGAGCCGTCGATCGGCCTCCATCAAAAAGACAACGCCATGCTCTTGAGATCTCTGCGCAATCTGACCGATATCGGAAATACCTTGATCGTCGTCGAACACGACGAGGAGACGATGCGCGCAGCCGATGAAATCCTGGACATCGGTCCCGGCGCGGGTGCACACGGCGGCCACATCGTCGTCCAGGGATCCTACGAGGAGATCATTCAAGTCGAGGACTCCATTACGGGACAGTATCTCTCGGGAAAGAGAAAGATCGCCGTCCCCGAAGAGCGCAGGGCGTACGCGGGTGAGTCCGTCATCGTGCGCGGCGCCGGAGAGAATAACTTAAAGGACATCGACGTGGAGTTTCCCTTGCATCAGTTTATCTGCGTAACGGGCGTGTCGGGATCGGGCAAGAGCTCTCTTGTAAATGAAATCTTAAAAAAAGCGGTCGAGCAGAAGGTCAACCGTAGCAAGGTGCGTCCCGGGAAGTATCAGTCGATCGAAGGGCTCGAGTACGTCGATAAGATCGTCTCCATCGATCAAAGCCCTATCGGCAGGACGCCGCGGTCGAACCCCGCGACCTACACCGGCGTCTTCGACCACATTCGCGAGGTCTTCGCGCAGACGAACGAGGCGAAGATACGGGGCTACGACAAGGGGAGGTTTTCCTTTAACGTCAAGGGCGGACGCTGCGAGGCATGTAAGGGCGACGGCATCTTAAAAGTAGAGATGCACTTTTTGCCGGACGTCTACGTGCCCTGCGAGGTCTGCGAGGGGAAGAGATACAATCGCGAGACGCTTCAGGTCAAATTTAAGGGAAAGACCATCGCCGATGTCTTGGACATGACCGTCAACGAGGCGGCGGAATTTTTCGAGAACCATCCCCGTATTTTAAGAAAGCTGACGACGCTTCAGGACGTCGGGCTTGGCTATATTAAACTGGGTCAGCCGTCGACGCAACTGTCGGGCGGCGAGGCGCAGCGCATCAAGCTCGCGACGGAGCTTTCAAAGAGGGGGACGGGAAAGACGCTCTATATTCTCGACGAGCCGACGACGGGCCTTCACACCGAAGACATCCGAAAGTTAATTCACGTGCTCCAGGAACTCGTGGATCGGGACAATACCGTCGTCGTGATCGAACACAACCTCGACGTCATCAAAGTCGCGGACCACATCATCGACCTCGGGCCGGACGGAGGCGACGGCGGGGGGACGGTCGTCGCGACGGGGCGTCCCGAAGAGGTAGCGAAGATCGAATCGAGTTATACCGGTCAGTATTTAAAACTGCTGCTCAAAGACGCGTGAGAAACACCGTTTCTCGAAATAAGACAAGTTTTCTTGTAGATTTTAGCGCGCTATAGTATAATTTCAGAAAAGAATTGAAAGCGAAAGGGGGCCTTAATCTTGAATACATTGATAGCAGTAAGGAGTCGTCGGATAATCGAGACGCGTAGGAAGAGTCGTCTCGGCGCCGACACCATGAGAACGGAAGATTAAAAGAAAGCAATGTATTTGAGATTGAAGGGAGATAGAGATGAAAAAATTTAGACTGTTGACACTGATCGCCGCGATGTTCGCATTTGTGCTCGTCGGCTGTAGTTCCGGAAACGGCAATGCAAACGGCGCAAACGATGCAAACGACGGCGCAAAGAATAATGCGACCGAACAGAATGCGGCGGAAGAGACGACCGCGGATCAAAAAGAGATCGACGCAGCCGTACAAGATATCAAGAAAAAAGGAAAACTCGTCCTCGCGACGAGTGCCGACTATCCGCCCTACGAATGGCACTTACTGAAAGACGGTAAGGACGAAATCGTCGGCTTCGATATCGAAATCGCCAAAGAACTCGCCGATTCGCTGGACGTCGAACTCGAAATTAAGGACTTGGACTTCGAGGGGATTATTCCGAGCCTCGCATCGGGTCAAGCCGACATCGCCATCGCCGGTCTTTCCACGACGCCGGAACGTCTGAATGCCGTCAACATGTCGATTCCTTATTTCGAAAACAAACAAGTTGCCCTCGTACCGAAGGACAAGGCGGATCAATATAAGTCGATGGACGACTTTGCCGGCAAAGTCGTCGCCGCACAAACGGGGTCGCTCCAAGAAAATACGGTTCGCGAAAACTTCCCGAAGGACGTCGAGTTAAAGAGCTTGCCGAGAATCAACAACTTGGCGCTCGAAGTTAAAAACGGCACGGCCGATGCGCTCGTCATTTCCATCAGCGCCGGCGAACAATATGCGAAACAGTTCCCCGAACTCGTCGCCATCAAGGTCGGTATCCCCGACGAACCGGGCGTTTGCATCGCAACGCAAAAAGATAACGACGGTTTGACGGCTTACGTCAATCAAGAGCTTAAGAAAATGATCGACGAAGGCAAGATCGACGAATGGTTTAACGAATACGAAAAAATAAGCTCCGAATCGGTGGGCGCAGAAGATGCGGAAAGTGCGGACGCCGGCAATAACAGCAGCAATAACGATAACGCCGCGAACCAAAATGACGCTAACAATGCGAAGAACTAAACGATAGATATCGTAGTCATTGATACGAAAAACTGTTTCCGTCGGAAACAGTTTTTTCAATCGAGGAGGAATTATGGAAGGATTACAAGAATGGGGCGCGTTCCTGAAAAAATGGGGCCCCAGTTATGTGGACGGGACGCTGATGACGCTCAAACTGTCGTTTATCGGCGTGCTCGTCGGATTTCTCTTGGGCGTTCTCATCGCATTGATGCGGCGTTCGAAGATCAAAGTGCTCGAAGTTATCGCAAAAATTTACATCCAGATTTTTCGCGGCACGCCTCTTTTGGTACAGGTGTTGATCGCGTATTATGGCCTGGCGGCCGTATTGCCGGATTCTCTGGGCAAGTTGAAAAACCCGTTTGTCCTGTCGTTGCTCGCGATTTGCATGAACTCCTCGGCGTACGTATCTGAAATTATTCGAGGCGGTATCAACGCCGTCGATCGGGGTCAAAGCGAGGCGGCGGCATCGCTCGGGATGAATCAAAAGCAAATTATGCGCCACATCATCTTGCCGCAGGCGGTCAAGACGGTGCTCCCGGCGCTCGGGAACGAATTTGTCACCCTGATCAAGGAGTCGGCCATCGTCGCATTTGTCGGCATCGGCGATATCATGTATCAGGCGAAGGTGGTACAGGGGGCGACCTATCTGCCCTTTAAGCCGTACTTCACGGCGGCCTTTATCTACCTCGTGTTGGTACTCGGTCTTTCCCAAGTGGTGAACGTATTCGAAAGGAGGTTGGCGGCCAGTGATTCGCATCAATAATTTAAAGAAAAGTTTCGGCGACAATCACGTGCTGAAAGGCATTACGACCGAGATCGCAGACGGCGAGGTCGTCGTCGTCATCGGGCCCTCGGGCTCCGGGAAGTCGACGTTTTTGCGCTGTTTGAATCGTCTGGAAGAAGCCAACAGCGGGGAAATTATTTTCGAAGGCGTCAATATCAACGACGAAAACACCGAGATCGAAAAAATTCGAGAAGATATGGGCATGGTCTTTCAATCGTTTAATCTCTTTCCCCACAAGACGGTGCTCGAAAACATCACGCTCGCGCCGATGCTCGTAAAAAACATGGAGCAGGAGGAGGCCGAAAAGAAGGCGATAAAACTCCTGGAACGCGTCGGCCTCGTCGATAAACGCGACAGCTACCCGAACCAACTCTCCGGCGGGCAAAAACAGCGAATCGCCATCGTTCGCGCGCTCGCGATGAACCCGAGGGTCATGCTCTTCGACGAACCCACCTCGGCGCTCGATCCCGAGATGGTCGGCGAAGTGTTGGACGTCATGCAGTCTCTCGCGAAAGAAGGTATGACCATGGTCGTCGTGACCCACGAGATGGGCTTTGCGAGGGAAGTGGGAGATCGGATCCTCTTCTTGGACGAGGGCAATCTCATCGAAGAGGGGACGCCCGAGGAGGTCTTCAGTCATCCGAAGGAAGAGAGAACGAAATCATTTTTAAATAAAGTTCTGTAGACGAAAAGTCGCCTTCGCGGGCGACTTTTTTAGTGCGAAAATGCGGACGCACGAGATGCTTATTGTTCGGTGCGTGAGGTGCATAGAAAATATCGGAGAAAATGATGGGGTCATAGGTGTTTTCTATACGCGTACGCTCCATATAGGTTATTCTTTAACAATATACTATGATACTGTCAGTGCGGGAGAAGATCGCCGAACCGCCGAAGGCGACGGCGGTCTCGTTCCGAAATTTAGACGATCGCGGATAGTGCGGTCGATCGAGTCAATGTATAGGAGGTATGATGAAGATGAACACAAAGCGCATCTCGCTGCTGCTGGCCGTGTTGATGCTGGCGACGCTGCTCGCTTCGTGCGCAAACACGGGAGGCGACAAGGCGAACAACAGTGGAAACAAGACGGAGGCGAAAGACGTCAAGGTCGCCGAGACGAAAGACGTCGAAGCGGCGTTAGAGGATGACAATAGCCTCGTGTTGGACGCGCGCAGCAACGATCAGTTCAACGGTTGGGCGCTCGACGGCGATAAACGCGGCGGCCACATCGAGGGCGCGACGGATTTTTCGGCGTACTGGATTATGGGCGAATACGATGAAAAAGATAATCTCGAGGGAGATTCCCGCGAAGACGTCCTGGCATATACGATGAAAAATAAGGATATCACGCCCGATAAGACCGTCATCGTCTACGACACAAACGATAAGGACGCGAAAGTCGTCGCCAAGTATTTAGAGGAGAAGGGCGTAAAAGACGTCTCGGTTTATAATGCGAAGGAGTGGATCGACGACGATTCGAAAGAACTCGTCTCGAACCCCAACTACGAGTTATTCCTACCTCCCGAAAAGGTCATGGAATTAACCGAAGGTAAAGAGGTCGAACCGATCAAAGATTCGAAGAACGTCAAGATTATCGACGTTCGCTGGGGAGATGAAAAGGAATCCGGCTATTTGGACGGCCATATTCCGGGCGCCGTTCACGTCAACACGGACTCCTTCGAACCGCCCAAAGCGTATGTAGACGGCATCGAGGAATGGCGCCTGACGGACGACGACAGCCTCGTGAAGTTACTCCTCGATAACGGGATTACGCACGATTCGTCCGTCGTCGTGACGAGTCCCGAACCGCTCGCGGCGACGCGTTTCGCGACGATTTGTCGATACTTGGGTGTCGAAGATGTCTACGTATTGAACGGCGGCTTCGTCAACTGGCAAAACAAGGGGTTTGAGTTGTCGAAAGATAGCGTCAAGCCCGAAAAGGTAGCCGACTTCGGCGCGGAGTATCCCGCCAACCCCGATGTCATTACGACGATTCCCGAACTCAAAGAATTGTTGAAAGACGATAACTTTAACCTGGTCGATAATCGCACGTGGGAAGAATATATCGGCGAGAGCTCCGGGTATTCCTATCACGACAAGAAGGGACGTATCCCCGGCGCTATCTTTGGCTATGCGGGGAAGAATGACTCCTCGTCGATGTCTTATTATAGAAATCTCGACAAGACGATTCGAAATATCGACGAAATCCGTGCGATGTGGGATAAGCAGGGCATCGACACCTCGAAAAAGACCGTATTTATGTGCGGGAGCGGCTGGAGAGCGGCTGAAGTTTATTGGGATGCGAGAGTCATGGGACTAAAGGATATCTCGCTTTACAGCGACGGCTGGATCGCCTGGAGTAACGAAGGCAATCCCTCGGAAACGGGCGATCCGACGAAATAAGGATAAAATAAAAAAGCAGTTTAAACACTGCTTTTTTTATGGAGATAGAAAGAGGAACGACATGAAAAAAGCGATCTCCTATAGTTTAATCGCCTTTCAAGCGCTGATCGTCGTCGCCGTCGGGGTACTGAATCATCTGGGTTCAAAGAAGGCGGGCGTTCAACATCACTTACAGTTTAAACGGACCTACTACCTGCATCATCTTTTGACACCGGGGTGCCGAATCGCCCTCGCCCTCGCAGCGATTCTCCTCGCCTGCTATTTCATTTACGATATGTATAAGCGGAAACGAGCGAGCGTCATGGCGGTCTTGGGACTCGTTTGGTCGGCGGCGCTCGTCGCGAGTTTGCTTTTGCCGCCTATGCAGGAGATCATGAGTTATCCGTACTTTATCTTGGGACTCGGGATTAACCTTCTCCTCAGCTTTATAGGAGAGAAGGTCGTTTAAACGGAGTGTTGAGCGGCGATATCGCTCGAGTTATGTATGGCGAAGACAAAAAAGACACCTCTTAAGGTGTCTTTTCGTTTGCTTATTTCGTCGCCTCGGAAGAGCTTTCCAAGAAGCGTTCGCCGACGCGGAAGATATCTCCGGCGCCCATGGTAAGGATGACGTCGCCCGGTCTCGACTTTTCGCGGATGTAATCGAGGATGTCGTCCTGTTCTCCGATATAGATGGCCTGATCGTGGTTGGCGCGTACGGCCTCGACCAGGGTCTTGGAGTGGATGTCGCCGTAGTCTTTTTCGCGCGCCGCGTAGATGTCGGCGATGATCGTCACGTCGGCTTCCTTAAAGCTGTGGCTGAAACTGTCCAACAACAATTTTGTACGCGTATAGGTGTGCGGCTGGAAGATACAGATCAATCTGTTTTCGACCGTCGGCTTCAACGCGTGCAGCGTCGAGGCGATTTCCGTGGGGTGGTGGGCGTAGTCGTCGATGACGCGGATGCCGTCCACCTCGCCCTTGTACTCGAGACGCCTGCCGACGCCGTGGTAGCTTTGAACGCCCGCGATGGCCTTGTCGATGTCGATGCCGTTTTCGGCGCAGGCCGCGATCGCGGCGAGGGAATTGGTGACGTTGTGAAGTCCCATGACGCGCATGCGAATCGTCGCGATCTTTTCGCCGTGAATGTAGAGATCATAGTCGGGATGTCCGGTGACCGGATCGACATGGACGTGTCGCGCTTCGTAATCGGCGTCGCTTTCGATTCCCACCGTGATGAGGCGCGCGTCGGTCGCATCTTTCATCGAGTACGCGTTGGCATCGTCTTTATTTAAGATGAGCAGGTCGTCCTCGGTGAGATTTCCCGCATATTGCCTGAAGGTATCCAGAATGTGGTCGATGTTGTCGAAGAAGTCCAGGTGATCTTCGTCGATATTTAAGATGATCGCCGTCGAGGGGAAGTACTTGAGCACATTGGCGCGGTACTCGCAGGCTTCGGTGAGGAAAAAGTCGCCGGTGCCGATGCGCACGTTCCCGCTGATTTCGCCGAGGTTGCCGCCGACCATGATCGTCGGGGAAAAGGGCTCGTCTTTAATCGCCGTGGCGATCATCGACGTCGTCGTGGTCTTTCCGTGGGTGCCCGAGACGGCGATCGAAACATGGAAGTTTTTCATGACGGCGCCCAGGAAAGTCGCCCTGTCGACGACGTCGATCTTTTGCTGGACGGCCGCCCGATATTCCGGATTGTCCATGTGGATGGCATCGGTATAGACGATGAGGTCCGCGCCTTCTATCTGCGACGGATCGTGACCTTCGAAGACGGTAATGCCCAAGTCTTGAAGGTGGTCGGTAATGGGGGAGGTCTTCATATCGCTTCCCGAGATGGTGTAACCTTTCGAGAGCATGAGCGCCGCCAAACCGGACATGCTGATGCCGCCGATGCCGATAAAATGGATGTGATGATAACGGGTCGTTCCAAATTCAAAATGAAACATGTCTTCCTCGCTTCCTAAGAATTTGTTGTATAGAAATAAATAAAAAAAATTGCGGAAAACTCCGCAATTTCTTTATTTTCCGGAATAGAATTCAACGATGAGTTGATCTTCGATTTCAATCGGGATATCCTCACGTGCCGGAAGAGAACTTAAGGTCGCTTTGTTGTTCTTTTCCTTGGTGATGTAGGGATAGCTGTTTACGAAGTTGTTTTCAAAGTTTTCTTTGAACAAGTCAACCTTACGACCGCGTTCGCTTAACGAAATAACATCGCCGACTTCTACGCGATAAGAGGGGATGTTGGTTTTCTTGCCGTTTACGTTAATGTGGCCGTGGGTAACCATTTGTCTCGCTTGACGAATGGAGGATGCAAATCCCATACGATACGTTAAATTATCCAGGCGAACTTCTAAGCGCTTAACCAGTGCGGGACCGGTTTCTTCTTCAGCTTTTTGAGCTTCGAGAACATAGCGGAAAAATTGTTTTTCCATCACGCCGTAGTAAGCTCTAAGTCTTTGTTTTTCCAATAATTGTTTCCCGTACTCGGTTAATTTCTTATCGGAACGAGCCGTACCTCTTCCGGCGCGGTTCATAGCTTTCGGGTGTCCACATACGTTTAAACCTAATCGTCTAGATTCTTTGAATCTAGGTCCCATCATTTTTGCCAAATTTCTTCACTCCTAAATTATTATTTGCCGCGATAATTTAGAACCTCAAACATTATATAGGATAAAAATGGATCTGTAAAGGGCTTCCCCCTAACATCGCGGGATAGGCATGTGGTATACTACTTGTTAAAGAATAGAGGTGGATCATGCATTATATTTTTAGAAACACGCGCTACATAGACGTTATTCGTGGCGAAGTGATCGAACACAGGGATATAGAAATCGAAGACGGAAAAATCAAGGCAATCGAAGGCTCCAATACATTGTCGGGCGGCGAAGTAATCGACGGCTCGAATTTACTCTTGGTTCCGGGATTTGTCAACGCCCATACGCATCTCGGCATGAGCTATTTCAGAAATTATGCCGACGATATGGACTTAAACACCTGGCTTACGACGGCGATTTGGCCCCTGGAGGCGCACCTGACGGGAGACGACATCTACTGGGCGAGTTTGCTCTCGATGGCTGAAGGCATCATGTCGGGGACGACGACCTTCTGCGATATGTATTACGAGATGGATCGCGTCGCGGATGCCGCTTTGGATATCGGCATGCGGGGTCTTTTGACCCGCGGACTCACCGACATCGACGGACAGGGCGAGGAGAAGCTCGAAGAAGTGCGCATGCTCTATGCGAATTGTCACGGAAAGGGCAACGGTCGTCTCCAAGTGGCGCCGGCTCCGCACGCCATCTACACCTGTAGCGGAAAATACATCAAAGAGATCATCGGTCTCGCAAAGGAGATGGACGGCATCATCCACGTACACGCCTCGGAGACGGAAAAAGAAGTCGAGGACAGTTTGAACGAATATAAGAAGACGCCCGTGGAGTACATGTGTGACTTGGGATTAAACGACGTTCACACCATCGCCGCGCACTGTGTCCACATGCGCGAAGAAGAGATGGACATGGTCGATAGCGACAAGTTTTTCCCCGTGTACAATCCGTCGAGCAATTTGAAACTCGCGAGCGGATTCGCGCCGATTAAAGAATTTCTAGACAAGGGCTTTAAGGTCGCGCTCGGCACGGACGGCGACAGCTCCAACAACAATCAAAATATGCTCGAAGAAATGCACATTGCGAGCATCGTCAACAAAGCGGTTACGATGGACCCCGAGGCGGTCTCCGCCAAAGAGGTTCTTCGCATGGCGACGATCAACGGCGCCGAGGCGTTGGGAAGGGCCGACGAGATCGGATCGATCGAGGTCGGAAAGCGCGCCGACATCGCCTGCTTCAACTTGAACACCTCGAGCTTTACGCCGCTCAACAACTTGATCAGTGCCCTCTGTTACTCGGCACAGGCCGAGGACGTCGAACACGTCTTGATCGACGGGGAGTTTGTGTTGAGGAACAGAAAATTCACGCGTCTCAATTTGGACGATGTGAGAGAAAATGTAGAACGTAAATTTGGAGAACTGCTCGAACGCAAGGCGCTCAATGACGAGATGAATCTCGAGAACTAGGCGGGAAGGAAGTATGTATGGATAAGAAAGTAGTATTTTCAGCGATTCAACCGTCCGGAAGTTTGACGATCGGCAATTACTTGGGTGCGCTGAGTAATTTTGCCGACTTACAAAAGGATTACCAATGCATTTACTGCGTCGCGGATATGCACGCCATCACGGTGCAACAAAAGCCGGCGGATTTGAGGCGGCGCACCTTGGATTTGATCGCACTCTACGTCGCCTGCGGCATCGATCCCGAAGAGTCCTTGCTCTATATTCAATCGCAAGTGCCCGAGCATGCGGAACTGACGTGGGTATTAAATACGATCACCTCGATCGGACAGTTGAACCGGATGACGCAATTTAAGGACAAGTCGAAGAAGCAAAAGGAAGTGTACGCGGGGCTGTTGAACTACCCCGTCCTCATGGTTTCGGATATTTTGCTCTACCAGACGTCCTATGTTCCCGTCGGCGAGGACCAACGCCAACATATTGAGCTTACGCGCGACATTGCCGAGCGCTTTAACACGAGATACTCTCCGACCTTTACGGTTCCGGAGATTATGGCGCCGAAGGTCGGGGCGCGCATCATGAGCCTGCAAAATCCCGCGGTGAAGATGAGCAAGTCCGACGCCGACGAAAACGCCTTTATCCTCATCTTGGACGAGCCCGATGTCATTCGAAGAAAGATTAAACGCGCCGTCACCGACTCCGTCGGCGAGGTACATTACTCCGACGAACAGCCGGGGGTCAAGAACCTGCTCGATATCTATTCGTCGTTTAAGAAGATCGATCCCGACGAAGCGGAGAGAGAATTCGCATCGGCCGGATACGGCGAACTCAAGGAGTGCGTCGCCGAGGCGGTCGTCGAGGGACTTTCTCCGGTTCAGGAAAAATATAAGGAGATTCGGGGCGATAAAAAAGAGCTGGAAAGAATTTGTCGCCACGGCGCGGAACGCGCCCACTATATGGCGAGCAAGACGCTGAAAAAAGTGTATCGAAAAGTCGGATTTGTGCAATTTTAAACAGGACTTGACGATTTCGACGAAACTTTCTATAATATTTATAATTCATTATAACGGTGAAGAAGGAGTAGGTCGTCATTCCCCTAAAGAGAGGCTGCGGGCGGTGTGAGCAGTCGGGGAAGCGGGTGAAGGTCGTCTTCACGACATGTTGCCCAGGCAAACGGAACTCGCCGTTATCGAGATCAAGCGCCGTAGCGATACGGAATAAAGGTGGTACCGCGGAATCCCGTCCTTTTTGAGGACGGGATTTTTTTATGAGGAGGAATCATGATTAAGATGCAAAAAACGTACGATCCGAAGGATTTTGAGGAGAGGATCTATCGGTCGTGGATGGACCATGGCGCCTTTACGCCCGATAGAGAACAGGACAAGAAGGAGGGGAAAAAGCCGTTTACGATCGTCATGCCGCCGCCAAATGTCACGGGGAATTTGCACATGGGCCATGCCATGAACAATACGCTTCAAGATATCTTGACCCGCTACAAGAGACTCAAGGGATTCAGCGCCCTTTGGATCCCGGGGAGCGACCACGCGTCGATTTCGACGGAAGTCAAGGTCGTCGAAAAATTGCGCAAAGAGGGCAAGACGAAGGAAAGTTTGGGCAGAGAGGCTTTTATCGGCGAGGCGTGGAAGTGGACGGAAGAGTATGGCGGAAACATTAAAAATCAATTGAAAAAATTGGGCGTCTCCTGCGACTGGTCGAGGGAACGGTTTACCCTGGATGAAGGATTGACGGAGGCCGTTGAAGAGTTCTTTATGCGTCTCTACGACAAGGGCCTCATCTATCGCGGAAACCGCATTATCAACTGGTGCCCGCACGATAAGACGGCTATTTCCGATGCCGAGGTCGAACACGAGGAAGAGGACGGAAAAATGTGGACTTTCCGCTATCCGATCGACGGGGAAGACGACGCGATCTTTATCTCCACGACGCGTCCCGAGACTATCCCCGGCGACTTGGCCGTCGCCGTCAACCCCGACGACGACCGCTATCGGGACTACGTGGGAAAAGACGTCATTCTGCCGCTCTTTGACCGGAAGATCCCGATTATAAGCGACAGTTACGTCGAATCGGAATTCGGTACGGGTGCCGTCAAGATTACGCCCTCTCACGACCCCAACGACTTCGGCGTCGGAGAGCGCCACGGCCTCGGTCAATTGCTTATTATGGACGAGACCGCACATCTGAATGAAAATGCGGGAAAATACGCCGGGATGGAACGCGACGAGGCGAGAAAGGCCATCGTCGCCGACATGGACGAGGCGGGCTACCTCGTAAAAGTCGAAGATCATCACCACGCAATCGGCCACTGCGAGCGCTGCAAGACGGCGATCGAGCCGATGTTGAGCTTGCAATGGTTCGTCGCGATGGAAGAACTTGCCAAGCCCGCGCTCAAGGCGTACGAGGACGGAAAACTTCACTTTATCCCCGAGCGCTTCGGAAAAATTTACACCCACTGGCTCGAAAATATTCGCGACTGGTGTATTTCTAGGCAACTTTGGTGGGGCCACCGCATTCCCGTCTACTACTGTGACGACTGCGGCGAGGTCATCGTGTCGAAAGAAGAAGTCACGGAATGCCCGGCCTGCCACTCCCATCGTCTCCATCAGGACGAGGACACTCTGGATACGTGGTTCAGTTCCGCGCTCTGGCCGTTTTCCACGATGGGCTGGCCCGAAAAGACCGAGGATTTGGACTTCTATTATCCGACCGACGTCTTAGTCACCGGCTATGACATCATTTTCTTCTGGGTTATCCGCATGGTCTTTTCGGCGATCGAACTGACGGGTGAAGTTCCCTTTACCGACGTCTACTTGACGGGGTTAATTCGCGACGAACAAGGGCGGAAAATGTCGAAGAGTCTCGGAAACGGCATCGATCCTTTAGAGGTCATCGACCAATACGGCGCCGATGCGCTTCGTTTTACGCTCGTAACGGGTACGACCCCCGGAAACGATGTACGCTTCAGCTACAAGCGCGTTGAAAGCAATCGGAACTTCTGTAATAAGCTCTGGAATGCCTCCCGCTTCGTCTTGATGAACTTGCCGGAAGACTTTAAGAACGCCGACGTTCAGGAAGACAAGTTGCACGGCGAAGACCGCTGGATTTTAACGCGCCTCGACGAGACCGTTCGCGACGTGGAAGCAAAGATCGAAAAGTACGACATCGGCCTCGCCGCCGAAGCCGTTCACGACTTTATCTGGGACGAGTACTGCGATTGGTACATTGAAATGGTCAAGCCGCGTCTATACGGGGACGATATCGACGATCGCGAAGTCGTCTACGGCGTCCTCTTGGACGTCCTCGAGAAGATTCTCGTAATGCTTCACCCGTTTATGCCGTTTATCACCGAAGAAATTTACTCGTTTATGCCGTCGACGGAAGGCGAACTGATCGCGAGCGCATGGCCCGAGTCGGGACGATACAACTATGGCGAGGACGTCAAGGGTATCGCCGCCGTTCAGGAAGCGATCCGCGGGATCCGAAACGCCAAGGCCGAGATGGACATCGAGCCGCACCGCAAGAGCAAACTCTATGTCTTAACCGACGATGCCGAGCGAAGAGAGCTCTACCGCGACATGGAAGGTCACTTCGTGAACCTCGCCAACATTACCTCGATCGAGTTTGCAGATGATCGCGACGACATCTCCGACGACGTCCTTTCCGTCGTCGTCGAAAAGGCCGAACTCTTCTTGCCGATGAAGGACTTGGTCGATTACCACAAGGAAGCCGAACGACTGGACAGAGAGATCGGAAAGACGAGATCGGAAATCGAGCGCGCCGAGAAGAAGCTTGCGAACGAAAACTTCGTCAACAAGGCGAAGCCCGAAGTCGTTCAAAAGGAACGCGACAAGCTGGCTATGCACCGCGAAAACCTCGAAAATATGGAAGAGAGAATGGCATTTGTCCGTGCGCAGCTCGACGCGTAGTGATCGCCATGTCATAAAAAAGCCTTAATTAACACATATTGATGAATAATACCGACTTTACCTGGGTAGAAGAAGAGTGTAGACGAAATAAGACGTGCGAGAAACAGACGTATTCTCGGTGCGAAGGGGAGGCGGAAAATGAGAAAAGGAAAAAAGGCGCTTGATATTATCATCGCCATCATACTCCTCATCTTTGCCTATGTTTGCTTCTTCTCGATCTATGGTAACTTGATCGGCATGGAAAATGTCCAACAAAACATTTTAAACGTCTTAAATCAAGAATGGGGCTTCTATTGCTTGGCGATCTTGGCGGTTATTACAGCTGCTTACGGTTTGTTCTTGTTTTTACGCTCCATCTTTACCAAGACCAGAGAACGCAACATTCACATGAAAAATCCTGACGGCGATGTGCATTTGACGGAATCCTCCGTCGAATCGGTCGTGGAGTACTCGGTGCGTAGTTTTCACCAAGTCGCTCGACCGGATGTCGCAGTGAAGATTCATGGCGGAAAAAATCCGACGATTCGCTCGAAGATCTCTTGTGTCGTAAGAGGTCAATATGACCTTCAGAGACTGGCCCAAGATATTCAGGCGCGCGTACGTGAAGATTTGGAAACGTATGTAGGATTTCCCGTGGGTGATGTGGAAGTGACATTTACAGAACCGGACGAACCGCAGACGGAACAGGTTGCGGGGTGATGAGATGAAACTATTTACGCAAGATTTAAACGGTCAATTTCAATATATCGGTGAGTATGATTCCATACCTTCACCTCCCGGAAATCAGCCGGTCATCGGCAACAGGGATAACGCCGGAAACTTTAATCCCAATGGCGGTCGATATCGTCGCTTCTTCAACCGTTACAGTAAGACCACATGGGGTCTTATCATCGGTTTGATCGTCGGTATTTTATTCTTAAGTATCGGATTCTTTCAAACATTGCTTTTAGCCATACTCATGGCGATAGGCTTTGTTATCGGCGGTTTCTTCGACCGTAATCCGATTGTGATGAAGTTTTTAAGTAACTTTGGTTAAGAGAAAGGGTGTAAATAATGGCAACAAATAACGAAAACAAAAAAGACGCTGTTAAGGAAGAATTGAAGAATGTTCCGGAAGTACCGGGCGAAGACGCAAAAGAAGAAGAACACAAAGACTCCCTTATCTTTGATGACTCCGTCGTCGAAAAAATCATTTCGTTAGCAGCCAGAGAAATCAAGGGCGTTCTCGACTTAAAGGGCGGCTTTATTTCGGGCATCACCGAAAGCTTCGGCGCTTCGGATGCTACGAAAGGTGTCGATGCGACAATTAACGACAAGGACGTCATCCTGGATGTCAAGATGATTCTTGAATTCGGCCAATCCGCGCCCCGCATCTTCGAAGAATTAAAACAATATGCAGAACAACAATTGAAGCTCATGACCGGCTTGAACATCGTCGAATTGAATGTCGAAGTCGTCGACGTCATGACTCGTAAAGATTTCGAAGAAAAGAAACAAAAAAACAGAGCCAGCCAAAATAACCCCAATGTAGGCGCAGCGAATCCGAATTACCGTCAATGGTAATGTAAAAGTAAGAAAAATGGGCAGGTTACCTGCCCATTTTTTTGTACGAGAAAAACCTCCGGATGAACCGGAAGTCTTCTTATATACCTTCTTCGAGATGTTTGAGGATACGCTCGATGACTTCTTTCGGCGGGCGGCTCGTATCGATATCTACGGTGTCGCGTCGAACGGTGAGAGAAAAAACGACGTGTCCCCGAATCGTCTTTTCATAGAGAATGTTCTCGTCCTTTTCGGAAACCGCATAGCGAACCTCCTCCGAGCGGAGCGATTTGACGTCGTCGGAGTTGATTTGATCGGAGAACATATGCAGGGCATCGATCCCGTCTTTCGTGATGACGAGGTCGCCTTCTTCTTCGAGGAGAAATCCCGCGTCGAGAAGCTCCGAGAGGTATTGGCATAAAAAGAAGTAATTCATGCGTCCCTCGGCGAGGATGCTGTCGAGGAGCTTTTGGCGCGGCAGGCGCGTGCCGTGTTGTTTAATATAGGCGAGCAGATAGAGTTTATCCGACGCCAATGCGTGCAGTGCTGTTGTATTCATTCTATCACCTATAAGAATTATATCAGAATCGTGTGTATGATTCTGATATAATGGTTAGAAAGTTAAGGAGGACGACATGAAAAAAGAACGAATTTTATATTCTGAAGAAGATATACGTATGCGCGTCAAAGAAATGGCGAAGGAGATCGATGCTTATTACGAGGGCAGGGAAGTATTAGTCATCGGATTGTTGCGCGGTTGTTTTATATTTTGTTCGGATTTGGTTCGCGCGATGGACAGTAAGATGGAGATCGACTTTATGACGACGTCGAGTTACGAAAATAAATTTTCCTCTTCGGGAGAGGTGAAGGTGCTCAATGATTTAAGGACGGATGTGAAGGGGAGAGATGTTCTCATCGTCGACGACATCATCGATACGGGGCATACGCTGGAGACGGTGCATAAGGCGATTCATGCGATGGAGCCGGCATCGGTGAAATGTGCGGTCATGCTGGATAAGCCGTCGAGACGGGAAGTCGACTTTTCGGCCGACTTTGTCGGCTTTACCATTGACGATGTATTTATCGTAGGATATGGACTAAATTATGGACCCTACTTTAGAAACAAACCCTACATCTATACCTACGAAGAAGACTAATTACCTGGGACTGCTTTATGGCGTCTTGCTCTCGGCGATAATATTTCTCGCCATAGGCCCTTTTATCTCCCGTTTCGACCCGTTGTGGGGGATCGTCTTGACGGAGATCATCGCCATAGCGACTCCCGCGATATATCTGAGAAATCGCTATACCGCCGTTGCGAGATCGGCCATGAACGGTCGGGAAGTCGTGCTTTTGACGCTCGCGCTGTTTCCCGTTATTCTCGTCGTAAACGGCCTCTTTTTAGAGGGGTTGAGTCGATTTTTCCTGCTGGAAAATCAGAATCTGGATATACTCCGTGCGCAGACACCTCTTTGGAAACAGCTTCTGACGTTGGCGATTCTTCCGGCGTTTATGGAGGAGTCTTTTTTCAGAGGCGTCTTATGTGAACAATTTTCAAAGCGAAATCCGCTGGGTGCCGTCTTTTTTTCGGCGTTCATTTTTGCCGTTTTCCATTTTCAGTGGCAAAATAGCTTGGCGCCGTTCCTATTCGGGCTGGTTCTCGGGTATATTTACCTGTACGGCGGGTTGAAGGCGTCGATATTTTCGCATTTCCTCTATAATTTTTGTTCTATTTTATTCGTCCGCTTTATCAGCGATTCGTGGGTGGTTTCGTTCAGCAAGTGGCCCTGGGTGGTGCGCGCGGGCGGCGTTAAAAACGTCATGACCGCGATTCTTTTGATCGGGAGTGCCCTCGGGATTACGATGATTTTACGAAAGTCCATGAAGCGTCCGCTTCCGGGAGGCGGGGCGGTCATACGGAAAAAAGAGTGGATTCCGACGATCGCTCTGGTGTTGGTATATGTAGTAAAGATGGTAGTATAGGAGGTCGATCATATGGATCAATTTGAAAAAGCTGCTGATTTATTAAAACATGCGAAATATGCCGTATGCCTGACGGGTGCCGGCATTTCGACCGAGTCGGGAATCCCCGACTTCCGAAGTGATCGCGGTTATTACAACACCTTTATTCCGGAAGACGCGCTGTCGGTGGGCGTACTCGAATCGGATCCCCAACGTTTTTACAAGGAAGGGTATACGATCTTAAAGGATCTCGAGGGAAAGAAACCGAATCCCGGGCACCGGGCGCTCGCCGAGATGCAAAAGGGCGGATATTTACACGAAATCATCACCCAAAACATCGATGACTTGCACCAACAGGCGGGTGCGAAAGATGTCTTGCAAGTGCACGGCGACGCGTCGACGGCGCGCTGTGAGCGATGCGATTACCGGTGCGACTTCGACGAGTTCGATCGCCACGTCGAGGAAGGAGACATTCCGCCGACCTGTCCGAAGTGCGGACACGAGATGCGTACCAATGTCGTCTTGTTCGGCGATGCGATGCCGCCCGCATTCGACCGGGCGGTTCGCGTAGCCGAAAAGGCGGATGTGATGCTCGTCGTGGGAAGTTCCCTGCAGGTCATGCCGGTGGCGTATTTACCGCGCATGGCGGAACACTTAATTATCGTCAATCAGGGGGCGACGCCCTACGACCACACGGCGGACGTCATCTTTAAGGGGACGGCTTCCGATGTATTGGTAGAGTTGGAGAAGCGTTTAAGTGAATGAATATGAAGCGTTTAGCTTGATTTACGACTCGGTTATGGACAATTACGACTATGACCGAGTTTATCATTGGATTCTCGACGTCGTTTCCCTCGAGGCATCGCCCAGAATCCTCGACATGGCGACGGGAACGGGAAAACTCGCCGAAAAACTGGCGGATGTGGGGACGGTCGTGGGATTTGACCTTTCGGAGGACATGCTCGTGATCGCCTACGAACGCTTATTCGAAAAACGCGACGTGCAGTTGTTTAGGATGGATCTCCGAGACTTTACCGTTCCGGGGAAGTTTGATATAATTCTCTGTCTCTGCGACGGATTGAATTATCTGTCGTCGGAAGATGAGTTGCTCGCGTCCTTTAAGCGCGTTAAGGAGCATATAAAGCGCGGGGGATTTTTTCTCTTCGACTTAAACACGGCGCATCGCTTCGAGTCGGAGTACGGAACGTTTAACGAAATCCGGGAAGGGGAGGGATATTTCCTTACGTGGGAGAATGCCTTCACCGATCCCGTCAATCAATATGTATTAAATATTTTTTTAGAGGACGACGACGGGACGTATCGTCGCTACAGCGAAGTTCACGAGGAGCGCGTCTTTCGTCACGATCGGGTAAAGCGATTATTGAAAGAGGCGGGTCTTGAGCTCGTCGCATCTTATGACGGATACTCGAGGCGAGCGGCGACGGCGACGTCCTCGCGCATTTGCTACGTCGTCCGGAATAGAGAAGAAAAGGAGATTATGTGAAGGATACTTGTATTCGAGCAATTAATGAAACGGGAACGATTAAAGTAAGCGTCGTGACGGCGACATCGCTGGTCGAGACGGCGCGCATCACGCACCAAACGTCTGCGACGGCGACGGCTGCTTTGGGACGCAGTTTGATCGCGGGCATTTTACTTCGCAACCGGTTAAAGGAAGAAGACGAGGCGCTTACGCTGATGATCGACGGGAGCGGACCGCTCGGAAAAATCGTCGTCACGGGAAAAAATGACGGCCACATCAAAGGCTATGTCGACCACCCGATGGCGGACTTGCCGACGCGCGAAAGCGACGAGAAGCTCGACGTGGCGGGCATCGTCGGCCTTCCGGGAACCTTGACGGTGACGATGGACTTGGGACTGAGACAGCCCTATACCGGACAGGTCGCCCTCGCCACCGGCGAGATCGGCGACGACGTGGCGCAATACCTCTACCAATCGGAACAGGTTCCCTCGGCGGTCGGCCTCGGCGTCTTGGTCGATAAGGACTTGAGTGTCAAGGAGGCCGGGGGATTTATCGTCGAAGTAATGCCGGGTGCGAGCGAGGAAGAGATTACGGAACTCGAAAACACGCTCCGCGGCGTCAAATCGATTACCGCGCTCTTAAGCGAGGGACTGGACGCCGAGGGGCTGATGCACGCGCTTTTGCCCGATACAAACCTCAAGGTTTTAAGCGAAAAGCCGGTAGCATTTGTCTGCGAATGTTCGAAGGAAAAGGTCGCTGATTCGATTGCGTCGCTCCCCGAAAGCGACATTCGCGCCATGATAGAAGAAGACCACGGCGCCGAGGCGACCTGTCACTTCTGCAACCGCACCTATCGGATCGACGAAGATGAACTGAAGGCGATGTTATCCTAAGATAGCGGCCGGGAAGAATCATTTGTCTGAAAAAAGACGTATTAGGACTTGACAGGAGAAATGATTTTTTGTAATATGTAAAAAGGTTGTTAAAACAACCTTGCCCAGATAGCTCAGTCGGTAGAGCAGTAGACTGAAAATCTACGTGTCGCTGGTTCGATTCCGGCTCTGGGCACCAGTTGCGGAAGTGGCTCAGTGGTAGAGCATCGCCTTGCCAAGGCGAGGGTCGCGAGTTCGAATCTCGTCTTCCGCTCCAATGCAAAAGCTCGATCGGATCGAGCTTTTTTTGTACCCTAAATTTCCGAGCGGGGTATATTAAAAGAGAACACAAAAAAACCGCCGATTTCTCGACGGTTCTTGCTTGGAGGCGACACCCGGACTTGAACCGGGGATAAGGGTGTTGCAGACCCGCGCCTTACCACTTGGCTATGTCGCCTTGCCTCAATACTGTTACAGTATAGCATACGGCCTGTGTATAAGCAAGCGTGATTTTACAGAAAATTACATCGAATTTTCTTTCGTGAAAAGCGGTACATAAACAATATATGATATAATAAACCATTAGATTATGTGACTATCCGAAGGAGGTACGTATGAAAGAGCAGTTGGAACAATTGAAATCAAATGCGCTATCGGCGATAGAAGAGGCGCAAACTAATAAAGAATTGGAAGACATTCGTCTGCAATACCTCGGTAAAAAAGGTGAATTGACGCAAATTCTGAAAGGTTTGGGTAAATTGCCGAAAGAAGAACGTCCCGTCGTCGGCGCTTATGCCAACGAGGTTCGCGAAAAGGTTCAAGCCTTACTGAACAAAAAAGACGAAGAGATTCAGGAAAAGGCTTACGAGGTTCGCATGGAAGAAGAGTACTTAGACGTCACGTTAAATCCTGCGGATCTTCGCATCGGCCACCGTCACCCGCTTCTAAAGACGAAGGAGGAGCTTGAAGACCTCTTCGTCGAGATGGGCTTTACGGTCGTCGACGGCCCGGAAATCGAAAGCGTCGCGAACAACTTTGACGCGCTGAACTCGCCGAAGAACCACCCGTCGAGGGATAAGAGCGACACCTTTTATATCGACGACGAGACGTTGCTTCGGACACATACCTCGCCGATGCAAATTCGCGCGATGAAAAAATACGGCGCGCCGCTTCGCATCGTCAGCTCCGGACGCGTCTTCCGATTCGACGACGTCGACGATACGCACTCGCCGATGTTCCATCAATTCGAGGGACTCGTCGTCGACAAGGGCGTCAGCCTCGCGAATTTGATCGACACGCTCAACGTCTTCGTCAAGGAGATGTTCGGCGACGATATGCACATCCGCTATCGTCCGCACAACTTCCCGTTTACGGAACCTTCCACGGAAGTCGACGTGACCTGTCTCGTCTGCCACGGCGAGGGATGTCCGGCGTGTAACGAAACCGGTTGGAGTATGGAGCTTTTAGGCGCGGGTGTCGTTCACCCGAATGTGTTGAGAAACTGCGGCATCGATCCTAACGTTTATAGCGGATTCGCCTTCGGTATGGGCATCGACCGTATCGCGATGGTCAAATACGGCATCGACAACATTCGCCTCATGTTCGAAAACGACGATCGTTTCTTGTCTCAATTCTAGGAGGTACTATGTTATTACCAAAATCATGGCTTGAAAAATACGTGACGCTGGAAGGCGATACGCGAGAAATCGCCGATGAAATTACGGAGAGCGGCAATCACGTCGAATCCATTATGTTGAGAAGCAAGGGATTGAGCGGCATCGTCGTCGGAAAGATCTTGAAGATCGAACCGCATCCGAACGCCGACAAACTCGTCGTCTGTCAAGTCGACATAGGCGGAGGCGTCGTCAAGCAAATTCTCACGGCGGCGCCGAACGTCTTTGAGGGCGCGACCGTTCCCGTCGCATTGGACGGAGCGAAGCTTGCGGGCGGCGTGGAAATTCACGACACGACGATGCGCGGCCTTCCGAGCGAGGGCATGATGTGCTCTTTGGAAGAAGTGGGAATGGATCAGTCGGTCGTTCCGAAGGCGTCGAGAGACGGCATTCATATACTGGAAGGCGACGTCGAACCCGGTACCGATTACATTCAACTGCTGGAATTGGATAAAGAAGTAATCGAGCTGGAGATTACGCCGAATCGGCCCGACTGTTTGAGTATTCGGGGCATGGCGGTCGAAACGGCGGCATCGACCGATAGCGTGCTTTCGATGGACGACGCCGTCGTCGATGAGAACAGCGACGTCGAGATGAAAGACAAGTTTAACGGATTGCACGTCGAGACGGAGTTTGCGCCGCGCTTTTACCTGCGCATGCTCACCGATGTCGTCGTCGAGCCGTCGCCGCAGTGGCTGCAAAACGATTTAATGGCGGCGGGCGTGCGTCCGATCAACAACATCGTCGACCTGACCAACTACGTTATGCTCGAATACGGTCAACCGCTCCACGCTTACGATCTCGACGCGCTCGAGGGGCCGGAGATTCACGTGCGCCTCGCAAAAGAAGGCGAAACGATGGAGACGCTGGACGGAAACGAACACACACTTTCAAAAGACGACATCGTCATCGCGGATAACGGAGGAATCATCGGCCTCGCCGGCGTCATGGGCGGTGCGATATCGGGCGTTCAGGAAGGGACGCATACCGTCGTCTTGGAAGGAGCGAACTTTGATGCTGGCCATATCCGAAAGACCTCGAAGCGTCAGGCCATTCGATCCGAGGCGTCGACGCGCTTTGAAAAGGGACTCGATCCGAACAGAGCGAAAGAGGCCGTCGACCGCGTGTGCGAGCTCGCGGTTGAAATCGGTGCCGCAAAAGTTGCAAAGGGGAGTTTCGACCACTATCCCGAAGAGTTGAAGCCGTGGATCGTCGATGCCGAGGTCGATCGCATCAATGCGCTTCTCGGGACGGATATATCCGGCGAGGAAATGGCGCGCATCCTCGAGTCGCTGCTCATCGAGACGGAACTGGACGAGGGGACGCTTCACGCGACCATCCCGACGTTCCGCGGAGACCTCCATATTTGGGAAGACTTGGCGGAGGAAGTCGGCCGCATTTACGGCTTCGGCAACATCGAACCGATCCCCCTAAAGGGAACGTTGACGCGCGGCGGAAAGAGTCCCTATCGTCGCATCGAAAAGAAGGCGCAGGAGCTGCTCCTCGCTGCGGGATTCAACGAATTTATGACCTATTCCTTTATGGGTCCGTCGGCGTTCGATCGCATTCGACTGAAAGAGGATGATCCGCTGAGAGACGCCGTGAAGATTTCGAACCCGTTGGGCGAAGAATTCTCGATCATGCGGACGACGCTTCTTCCCAATATGCTGGATATCTTTGTAAAAAATATGAGCTATAAAAATCCGTCGGCCTACGGATTTGAATTCGGAAACGTCTTTACCGTCGATAAGGACGCCGAGGGACTGCCGAAAGAGTTTATGAAACTCGCCATCGGTTTTTATGGCGACGACGATTTCTACTTCTTAAAAGAGACGATTGCGACGCTTCTGTCGAGACTCGGCATCGACGGCCTGCGCTTCGTCCAAACGCAGTCGTTCCCCTTGTTCCACAAGGGCAGACAGGCGGAAGTCTTTATTCACGACGAATCCGTCGGCATCTTTGGCTGCATCCATCCGAAGGCACAGGACGATCTCGGATTAAAACAACCGGTTTACTTGGCGGAACTCGATTTTTCGAAGATCGTCGAGCACGTAAAAGATGATGTCACCTATAAGCCCATCGCCCGGTTCCCGTCGATGGAACGCGATTTGGCGTTTATTCTCGATAAAAAATTACCGGCACAAGACCTCCTCGACTTCGTCGAAGAAAGAGGCGGCGAATTGCTCGAAAGTGTCGACGTATTCGACGTCTACTTCGGCAAGGGCATCGAAGAGGGAAAGAAGAGCATTGCGCTGAAGCTGGAATTCCGCCATCCGGACAGAACGCTTAAGGAAGAAGAAATCACGACGACGGTAGACGAACTCATTAGCGGTATAGAAGAGCATTTCCATGCTCGATTGAGATCTAAATAAGGAGTGCGGTATGGTATCTGAGCGTGTACAAGTTGAAATTGCCGGCATGACGTTTCATGTCATCGGTGAAGATGATGCCGAGTATGTAAAGAACTTAGCCGATGAAGCGAATCGACGTATCGACGAAGTAGAACGCAACAATTATCGCTTGAACGATGTGCAGCTGTATATTTTAAGTTTGTTAAATGCTTTAGATGACATGCATAAACTGGAGACGTCCGAGAAGGAAGCGTCGGAACTCGTAGGGGATACCGAGGCGATGAAGGAAAAATTGCGGGAGATCGACGAGCTCTCCAAGACGCTCAAGGATAAGGAAAAGGCGCTCGAAAAATCGAGTGCGCGTCTCGAGGAGTTACAGTCTTCGCTGAAGGAAAGAGAGGACGCCGGAAGGAAGTTGGAAAAAGAGCTGGCGGACCTTAAAAAGGCGGGGGAATCGTCGGAGGCCGAACTCGCGAAAAAGGACGAGACGATTCGAGAACTCGAAGAGAAGAACTACGAGACGCAGATGCGTTTAGTCGATTTAAATAAGGAGATATACGTACTACGTGGTGACGATGAAGAGAAATAACGTCGAACTTTTAGCGCCGGCCGGGAATATGGACGCGTTTTACGCGGCGATTCAAAACGGAGCGGACGCCGTCTACTGCGGCGGCAAACAATTTTCCGCGAGAGCGAGCGCACAAAACTTTACGGGCAAGGAGATGGCACAAGCCGTCTCCTATGCCCATGTAAGGGGCAAAAAAGTTTACGTCACGTTGAATATACTCCTCTCGGATGCGGAGTGTCTAAGCGCCCTCGATTATGCGGCGGACTTATACCGTATCGGCGTCGACGGCTTGATCTTACAGGACGTGGGTTTTTCGGATTTGGTGGCGACCTATATCCCGGATTTCGAACGGCACGGATCGACCCAAATGAGTGTAATGGATCGAGACGGTGCAAAGTATCTGGAATCGCTCGGGTTTAGCCGCGTCGTCGTCGGGCGCGAGATTACGCCGGATGCCATTCGCGACATCCACGACCACGCAAATATTGAGATTGAGGCTTTTTGCCACGGCGCGCTTTGCGTCTCGATAAGCGGGCAGTGTGAGATGAGTTCCTACATCGGCGGGCGAAGCGGCAATCGCGGGAATTGTGCGCAGCCCTGTCGCAAGCGCTATCGTATCGAAGATGAAAAAGGAGACATCGTCTCGGATCGTGCATATCTCATCAGCCCGCGCGACCTGAGGACCGTTGAATTTGTCGACGAGTTGAGGGAGGCGGGCGTGTATTCCTTTAAACTCGAGGGACGGATGAAGTCGTCGGAGTACGTCGCCGTCGTCACGCGGAATTACGATCGCGCGCTCAAGGGCGAGCGCTACGACATCGAGGAGATGGCGCAGCTCTTTAACCGTTCTTATACGCGAGGCGTGGGATTCGGCGACTTCGGCGACCGCTTCGTAACGACGTCGCGCCCGAATCACCGCGGCGTCGTCATCGGGCAGACGTCGCCGGAGCGGGACGGGGCGATCTCTTGGCGAAAGAGACCGGCTGTCGGCGACTTGTTGGAGTTGAGCGTGGACGGCGAGAAGATTCGGCATACCTACGATGAAAAAGACGCGCGAGGAACCTTCCCGTTTACCCCCGATCCGAAGACGGATGTCGTCCGGCTCGCTTCGGTCGAACTTGAAGAGAGCCTTCGGGTCGACGCGTCGGATATACGGGGAAGCGAAGGCGTGCGCGGCTATTTTTACGCACACGTGGGCGAGGTGCCTTCTTTCGAACTTAAAGGCAATCGCCGCTACCGCGCGACGGGCAAGGACGCGGTCGAAAAGGCGCGCTCGGCAAAACCGGACGAGAATCGCATTCGCAAGAATTTGTCGAAGTTCGATGCCTCGGCGTATTATTTGGAAGAGGTCGAACTCGACGTCGACGACGACGCATTCTTGCCGATTTCACTTATCAACGCTTTGCGCAGAGAGGCTGTCGAAGGCTACGAACGCGTCGGCAGGCGTACGCTCGGGAAAATTCGAGTCGACGAATCATTTGCGACAGTCGATGTCGACAAGACATTGCTCACGGTCGAAGTGAGCGACGAAGCGTCCCTTCAGACGTTGCCGCTCGATAAAATCGACCGCCTGGAACTGTACTTTTTGCCGTCCGAGAAGGCGTGGGATTATTTAAAGGGACAGGACGTCCCCGTCTACTTCAGCTTTCCCTATGAAACGCCCGAGGGTTACGAGGCGGTCAAACATCTTTTTGCGGGCGGAGTCGTGCAAAACTTGGGTCAGTTGGCGCAGGTTCACGGCGATATCGTCGCGGGAGAGGGGCTCAATATCTTTAACAGCTACAGTTTCAGACATTTTCTAAAACTGGGCTCTGTCATGCCCTCCTTCGAGTGCAGGCGGGAACAGTTGGAGGCGATATACCGAAACATCGGTACCTGCGGGGAAATTTTGTACTACGGCTATCCGCGGTCGATGACGATGCGCCACTGTCCCATGAGTCTAGTCAAAGGTTGCGGCAGCGACCGCCGCTGTGCGACTTGTGGCTTTAAGCAGGGCTACGCGCTTCGAGACGAAAAAGACGTGGCGTTTCCCTTTAGACGCGTGGGTGATATGACCGAGATTTATAACAGTCTGCCCATTTATCTCGGAGATCGCTCGAAACAGGTTATGAATCTGCATCCGACGGCACTTAAAATACGCAGCCGTCTTGGGGAAGATGTGTCCGATATCGTCGAGGAGGCACGCCGCGTGATCGACGGCGAGACGGTGCGTCGACCCGTCGTCGAAGAATTTACGCGCGGCCACTGGATGCGCGGTATTTTGTAAGGAATTAGGAGGAGATATGGCTCCAAAGATTGAAGCTGTCCTTGGATTTGATGATATTGTCGATAAACTGAAGGCCTTGACGGAGTCGCGGATCGGAGAAGCGCGCGTCGATGCGATGCGCTTTTCGACGGATGCCGAGGAAATTTTATATATGCAGCGGGAGACCGAGGAGGCGTTTAAACTCCTCGTGACCCGTTCGGCGCCGCCGCTCACGGGAGCGCGACCCGTCGCAAAGAGCGCACACTATGCCTCGCGCGGAGGCGTCCTCCATATCGCGGAAATCCTCGAGATCGGAGATTCCCTGCGCGGCGTGTTACGTATGCAGAAGTATATGGCGCAGACCGACGACGAGGTCGAAGATCCGTATCCGATCGTCCGCGGTCTGGTCTCTTCGCTTTGGACGAAGGGAGATTTAAGGGAAAAAATTGAAGCGACGATCGAATCCGAAGATTCGATTTACGACGATGCTACGCCCGAGCTTAAGCAGATCAGGCGGTCGCTCGGCCGGAAAAAAGATCAAGTTCGGGAGAGGCTTCAGCGGATTCTGAATTCTCAAGACTTGCAGGAGTCGCTTCAGGATTTGCTCGTCACGATGCGCGAGGGGCGCTACGTCGTTCCCGTCCGCCACGACGCGAGAAATAAGGTCAAGGGGCTTGTGCACGACATGAGCGCCTCGGGTCAGACGGTCTACATCGAACCGATGGCGGTCGTCGAGATCAATAACGAGATCCGCGAGTTGGAATTAAAAGAGCGGGATGAGATTCAGCGCATCCTCGAAGAACTTTCCGAGGAGATCGGTGAGTACGCCGACGCATTCAGTTCGAACGAAGAGATTTTCGCCAAACTGGATTTTATCTTTGCAAAGGCGAAGCTTGCTTCAGATCAAAACGCCATTCAGCCGGCGCTCTCGACGGAGCGCGTAACGAAACTCGTGAACGCAAGGCATCCGCTCATCGATCCGAAGGTCGTCGTGCCGCTCAGCCTCGACGTGGGCGGCGAGAATCGCGGGCTCATCATCACGGGACCGAACACGGGCGGAAAAACCGTCAGTTTAAAGACGCTCGGACTGATGGTCCTGATGACCCAATACGGGCTCCATATTCCCGCGGACAGGGGGACGGCGATCGGCATCTACGGCGGTGTCTACGCCGACATCGGCGATGAGCAGAGCATCGAGCAGTCTCTGTCGACATTCAGCGGGCACATGGTTAATATTATTCATATTTTGGAGAACGCCGATCAAAACAGCCTGTTGCTCTTCGACGAGTTGGGCGCCGGTACGGATCCGACCGAAGGTGCGGCGCTCGCCTTAAGTATCATCGAGCACTGCATCGCCGAAGGCATGACGTTTATGGCGACGACGCACTATACACAGCTGAAACTTTACGCGCTGACGCGAGAAGGCGTGCAGAACGCGTCGATGGAATTCGATATCGACACGCTCTCGCCCACGTATAGATTGCACGTCGGGATTCCCGGGAAGAGTAATGCCTTTGAAATTTCGAAGCGACTGGGACTTCCCGAGGCCATATTGGACGGCGCGCAACACTTTTTGGATCGAAAAGACATCGCCTTTGAGGACGTATTGAAGACCTTGGAAGCCGAACGGGGGCGCCTCGAAAAGAGAGAGGCCGAGCTCGTTCAGCTGCGGGGCGAGTATACAGAAGAGATGCGACGCGCGAAAAAGAAGACGGATACGCTCGAAAACGAGCGCGATCGTATCTTGGAGCGGGCGAGAGACGAGGCGCGCCGAATCTTGAAATCGGCGAAAGAAGATGCCGACCTCGCCGTCTCGGAAATTAAGGAATTAAAAGATCAGCTCGAAAGGGAAGACGCCAAGACCCTTCAAGAGGCGCAGGACGTCTTGCGCGAGGGACAAAAGAAATTTAAGGAAAAAGATAGAGGCATCGTCCTTAAAAAGGCGAAGAATCCGGCGAAAAAATTAAAACCCGGGGATACGGTTTACGCGGAATCCCTGGGTGTCGAGGCGACGGTTCTCGAAAAGCCGGATGAGAAGGGGAATGTCTACGTCCAAGCGGGTCTTATGAAGATGACGCTTCCGGCCGCTTCGCTCGTTCGAAAAGAGCGTATCGATACGGCGCGCGGTCGCGTTCATACGAATAAAGTCTCTCAAAAGAAATCGAAGCACGCCAAGGTTGAATACGACATCCGCGGCAAGACCTTCGAGGAGTCGGAGCCGATCCTCGAGAAAGCGCTCGACGACGCCTACCTCGCCTCGCTCGATCACATCCGCATCATTCACGGTAAGGGGACGGGGATGCTTCGAAAGAAAGTCAAGGAATATTTGAGAACGCATCCGTCCGTAAAGAAACAAGAAGACGCCGATCCGAGTGAGGGAGGTAGCGGCGTTACGATTGCATATTTGAGATAGGAGTTAGAATGATTAATTTTAAAGAAAATATAGCCAGGGGGCTCGCTCGGGAAACGGGCCTCGACGCCGACGAGTTGATGCGTAAAATCGAGACGCCGCCGGATCACAAGATGGGAGACTACGCGTTTCCGACCTTTATGCTCGCAAAGACGATGCGCAAAAATCCGAAGGCGATCGCCGAAGAGCTAAAAGACGCCTTGGCGGATGTCGAGGGCATGTCGAAGGTCGTCGCACAAGGTCCGTACCTGAACTTCTTCGTCGATTCGACGGCTCTGGCGAAAAGTGTATTGGATGCCGTCGTCGAGCAGGGCGAAAACTTCGGGTCTTCCGACATCGGCGAGGGGAAGAACGTCGTCATCGAGTACTCGTCGCCGAATATCGCGAAGCCTTTCCACATCGGCCACATTCGCACGACCATTATCGGCGATGCACTAAAGCGTATTTATCGTCACTTGGGATATAATGTCGAGGCGGTCAATCACTTGGGCGACTACGGCACGCAATTCGGCATGATGATCGAGGCGTATAAGCTGTGGGGCGACGACGAGCTGATCAATCAAAATCCGATCCCCGAACTCGTCAAACTCTACGTAAAAATCAACAAGGAAGCCGAAGAAAACAAAGAGCTCATCGATAAGTCGCGCGAGTGGTTCAGTAAACTCGAAAAGGGCGACGAGGAAGCGGTCTCTCTCTGGCAGTGGTTCCGCGACGTGAGCTTGAAGGAATTTAAACGCGTCTACGACCTGTTGGACATCGAGTTCGATTCCTACCGCGGCGAAAGCTACTACGGAGAACTCATGGTCGAGGCGGTCGAAGAGATTAAGTCGAAGGGTCTCCTCGTCGAGGATAAGGGCGCACAAATCATCAATTTGGACGAATACGATCTCCCGCCGGCGATCATCATCAAGAGCGACGGTTCCACGATTTACCTGACGAGGGATATCGCGACGGCGATCTTTAGAAAAAACGAGTACGACTTTTACAAGAACATCTACGTCGTCGGAAGCCAACAGATTCTTCACTTCCAACAGATGAAGGCGATCTTAAAGTTGATGGGCTATGATTGGGCCGACGACTGCGTCCACATTCCCTTCGGCATGGTTTCTCTTCCCGAGGGGACGATGTCGACACGCAAGGGCAAAGTCGTCTACTTGGAAGACGTCTTGAACCGCGCCATCGACAAAGTCGACGTCATCTTAAAAGAGCGTGAAGAAAAAAACGGAAGCAAGATGGACAATCGCGAGACGCTCGCCCGTCAGGTGGGTATCGGTGCCGTAAAATTCCAAGAGTTGTTTAACCAGCGCATCAAAGACTACGTATTCGATTGGGACCGTACCTTGAGTTTTGAAGGAGAGACGGGTCCCTACGTGCAATACACGCATGCGCGCATGAACTCTCTGCTTCAAAAGGGAGGATTCGATCCCGCGCGCCCGGTCGATGTGTCCAAACTCGAAAAAGAAGAGGAAAAAGAGCTCCTGCAAATGCTGTACGGCTTTAATCAAATTATCGTAGACAGCCACGAAAAGTGCGAGCCTTACTTCATTACGCGCTATATCACGGAATCTGCGAAGATTTTCAATAAATATTATGCGAATACACCGATACTCGTCGAAGACGAAGCCGTCAAAGAAGCGCGTCTGCTTTTGGTTTACGGCGTCAAAAACATGATTCGAATCGGCCTGAACCTCTTGGGTATTCAAGCGCCCGATAAAATGTAATAAAAGCGTCAAGCGGATAAAATCGATATGAGAAGTCTTTGCTTTTTGTATCGATTTTTCGTTTTGCTTCGATACGCGAAAAAACGAAGTGTGTCCATGCAGAAGGCGCACGAAAGGAGGAAGGATGAAGGGGTTACTCGTCGCCTTTAACGCAAGCTATGTTCATACCAATTTGGCCGTACGATTATTAAAAGAGGTCGCCGACCGCCCTCTCGCCGTCCTCGAGATGACGGTGAACGAGCCCGAGGAGCAGTGTCTCGCAAAGATAGCGCTCGAGCGCCCCGATTTCATCATGTACTCGACCTATATTTGGAATTGGGAGAGGGTGCGCAGAATCGGCGCCTATATCCGCAAGGCGAATCCGTCTGTTCGCCAATTTTTGGGCGGGCCCGAGGTCAGTTACGACGCCTGTGAGCGGATGCGCGACCATTCGTGGATCGACGGCATTTTATGCGGGGAGGGCGAGTTAAGTTTTAACGACCTCCTGACCTATATCGAAGGGGATAAGCCGCCTTCTCGCGTGCCCGGGCTATGCTACCGAAAGGGCAAAGCGGTGTATCTGAATGCGCCACCTGAGTCCGGCTCGACGCTCGACTATCTTCCGTCCGTGACGTATCCTTCAGATATGGGGCACAAAATTATTTATTACGAGTCCATGCGAGGCTGCCCCTACGCGTGCAGCTACTGTCTGTCTTCGACTGACGACGACGTGCGATATCGCTCGGTTGAAGACATTAAAAGAGATATGCGCCATATTTTCGAGACGGGAACGAAGCTGATCAAATTTGTGGATCGTTCCTTTCATATACGCCCTGAGCGCACCAAAGAGATCCTGAGCTTTTTCATCGACGAGGCGCCTCGAGACATGTGTATCCACTTTGAGATGAACCTCGAGCATATGAGCGACGACATCATTCGATTAATGAACCGCGCGCCGAGGGGACGCTTTCAAATTGAGGCGGGCATCCAGTCGACCAACGACGCGGTCAATGCGCGCATTCACAGGCGAACGGATTTGAGGAAAATATCCGAGGTGGCAAAGCGCATCGATCGGGAGAAAATCCACACGCACGTCGATCTAATCGTCGGCTTACCGGGAGAGGGGCGTGCGAGCTTTTTGAACGGGTTCGACGAGGTCGTGCCCATCGGAGCAAAGCGCATACAGATCGGATTTTTGAAATTACTCCCCGGGACCGAATTGAGAGCGCGAGCGGAGGAATTCGGCATCGTGTACGATTCGGAGCCGCCCTATGAGGTCATCCGAACCCCGGACCTTTCCGCGAGGGAAGTTTTGACGCTTAAATACTTCGCGACGGTCGTCGAGACTTTTTACGACGAAGATGCGTTTCGGGAGACGCGCCGTCTACTGAGTGAGCGGGACGTGAAGTTGTCGCGGCTGTTTTATGCGATGGCCCGAGAGTTGCGAGATAACGTGGATGAAGCGCCCCTTCGGGGACAAAATGGAAAATACCGGTTTTTCTACGACGCATTAAAAAAGAGAGGGTGGCTCGATTCCGAGCTCTATGCGGCGTTTAAAAAAGATTTCTATATGTGCGAAGATCGTTACATCGGCCGCGCGATAGATGTCGACGATCCCGAGGTCGACAGAGAGGCCGTAGTGGCCTTTATAAAGAGCCATCCCGAGTTTATAGAGACCGCCGATCCGCTAAAGGCGTCGAAAAATGTGCGGGGAATCGTCTTAAACGATACGATTCGCTATCTCTACTATGAACGCGGAAAATGTGTAAACTATTATGACGATAGGAGGAATGATGGATAGTAAAAAATATTTAGCGGATTGGTATGACGAGATCGGATTTTTGGAGCAGCGCGAAGACGGTTCGCAGATTCTAAACGGCGTTCCGATTCCCATGCTTCAAAGCGACATCATCGAGGAGATCAAGCATCCGGATAAGGACGATCGTCTCGACGTCGGCAGCATCTTTACGGCGATGTGCATCGTCGTGGGTCTCGACGAGAAATTTCCCTACGCCCAAAACTACCTGACTTTTCTGAAGAGGACCGAAGACGATACCGTCGGCGCCATACAATACCGTATGGTGGAGGCTGCGGAGCGGGGAGAAGTCGAGCGTCTCTACCTGTTGGCCAAGGCAAAAGAAGCCGTCCGCGGCAACATCGACGATCGATTGGAGACGACGTATGCGATGGAGGGCATCTATAATCGGCGTTGGAAAGAGGATCGGGGAGAGAGCAGCGACGATTTGCTGAAAGAGATCATGGATCGATACGAAAAAATCATCGAGGACGATCCGGAAAATGCCGATGCCCATATGTCTCTCGGACGAATCTACCAGGCGCGCGCCTTCTACATCAAGGCAAAATTCTATTATGAGAAGGCTCTTCAACTGACATCGGATCCCGATCTGAAGGACGCGTTGAGAGAATGCATCGACGACGTACACGAGCCCGCCGCCATCGACGCTGCGCGCACCTATCTGCACTACGGAAGATACGAAGACGCTCTCAAGAGCATCGGGGAAGTCGAATCGCAATACGCCGATCCGGGAGCGTCCAATCATATTAAGGGTATGGCCTATTACGGAATGGGTGCCTACGACCGCGCCGTCGAGTACCTAAGAGAAGCCGTGCGCCATTCGAGAGAGGCCGACGTATTGAACGACTACGCCATAGCACTTGCCGCCAATGAAAACGAAAAAGAGGCGATTGAAACGCTCGCGGAAGTGATCGAGATGGAGCCGGAAAACAGAACGGCCCTTATGAACAGGGGCATCTTGTACTATCGGGAGAAAAACTATCCAGCGGCACTCGTGGACTTCGAGCGGGCTTATAGGCTCGTCGCGAGTGATGAATTATGGGAACTCATCGAACAAACTCGTAAACGCTCCGAAGACATGTAAAGTCGAATTAAAATTGTCGTAAAACAATTCTTGACAAGATATGCACGGGTGAGTATAATAAAAAAGTACCTGATGAGGGAACGACTTCTTGATTGAAAAAGTTTCCAAAAGAGGGTTGACAAAAGATAGATTACTTGTTAAACTATCTAAGCTGTCTCGAAAAACGGACCTTTGGCCGAGCGGTTTTTTAAAAAGATGTAAAAAGCCTCTTGACAGGGAAACGAATTCGAGGTAGACTATAAAAGTTGTCTCGCGAAGACGTCCGAGACTTTACAAGACGTTGAAAAAGTTTTAAAAAGTCCTTGACATTCAGTTCGATGCGAGATATACTAAATAAGCTGCTTCGTTGGAGCGGCACATGGAACCAAGTTAATTAAATGGTATAAG